>JASBSJ010000032.1 GCA_030148985.1 Sphingopyxis sp. | reverse complement strand
GCGAGTTGCAGCTCGAGTTCGAGGATGAACTTGTCCACCACGCGCGCGACGACTTCAGGCGGCAGATAGCCGAAGGGGACGATCGCATCGAGGCGGTTACGGAATTCGGGGGTGAACATGCGCTTCACCGCCTCTTCCTGCACATCCTCGCGCGTCGACTGGCCGAAGCCGATCGATTCGCGCGCCATGTCGCTGGCGCCCGCATTGGTCGTCATGATCAGGATGACGTTGCGGAAATCGACCGTCTTGCCATGGTGGTCGGTCAGGCGGCCGTTATCCATCACCTGAAGCAGGATGTTGAACAGATCGGGATGCGCCTTTTCGATCTCGTCGAGCAGCAGTACGCAATGCGGGTTCTGGTCGATCGCATCGGTGAGCAGCCCGCCCTGATCGTAACCGACATAGCCCGGAGGCGCGCCGATCAGGCGGCTGACCGAATGGCGTTCCATATATTCGCTCATGTCAAAGCGCTGGAGCGGGATGCCCATGATCGACGCGAGCTGCTTGGCAACCTCGGTCTTGCCGACCCCCGTAGGTCCGCTGAACAGATAGTTGCCGATCGGCTTTTCGGGATCGCGCAGGCCCGCGCGGGACAGCTTGATCGCCGACGACAGCACCTCGATCGCGGTGTTCTGGCCGAACACGACACGCTTCAGGTCGGTCTCCAGGCTCGCGAGCGTCGCCTTGTCATCGGTCGACACCGACTTGGGCGGGATGCGCGCCATCGTCGCGATGACCGCCTCGATCTCTTTCGCGGTGATCGTCTTCTTGCGCTTCGACGGGGCGACGAGCATCTGCATCGCGCCAACCTCGTCGATCACGTCGATCGCCTTGTCGGGCAATTTGCGGTCGTTGATGTAGCGCGCCGACAGGTCGACCGCGGCGTTGATCGCGTCGGGGGTGTAGCGCACCTGATGGTGCGCCTCGAACGCGCTGCGCAGCCCGGCGAGGATTTTCTTGGTGTCCTCGAGCGTCGGTTCGACCACGTCGATCTTCTGGAACCGGCGCAGCAGCGCGCGGTCCTTTTCGAAATGGTTACGGAACTCCTTGTAGGTCGTCGAGCCGATGCAGCGGATGACGCCGCCCGACAAAGCGGGCTTGAGCAGGTTCGACGCGTCCATCGCGCCGCCCGACGTCGCCCCCGCACCGATGACGGTGTGGATTTCATCGATGAACAGGATCGCATGCGGCAGGCCTTCGAGCTCGGTCACAACCTGTTTCAGCCGTTCCTCGAAGTCGCCGCGATAGCGCGTTCCCGCGAGCAGCGCGCCCATGTCGAGCGAATAGATGACCGCAGGCAGCAGCACCTCGGGCACGTCGCCCTCGATGATCTTGCGCGCGAGACCCTCGGCGATCGCGGTCTTGCCCACGCCGGGATCACCGACATAGAGCGGGTTGTTCTTCGACCGGCGGCAGAGGATCTGGATCGTCCGGTCGACCTCGGCATTGCGGCCGATCAGCGGGTCGACCTTGCCGGTCTTTGCCTTTTCGTTGAGGTTGACGGTGAACTGGTCGAGCGCGGTTTCCTTCTTGGTCTTGCCGCTGCTGTCCTTGTCCTTCACCTCTTCCTTTTCCTCGGGCTCGGCCTGCGGCGAGGGCTTGCCGCCCTTGCCGACGCCGTGGCTCAAATAGGAGACCGCGTCGAGGCGCGTCAGATCCTGCTGCTGGAGGAAATAGACCGCATAGCTTTCGCGTTCGGAAAAGAGCGCTACGAGCACGTTGGCGCCCGTCACTTCATCCTTGCCCGACGACTGGACGTGCAGGATCGCGCGCTGGACGACGCGCTGGAATCCGCTGGTCGGCGACGGATCGCTGTGTCCCTCCACCTTCAGACTGTCGAGTTCGGTGTCGAGATAATGAACGACCGCCGATTGCAGGTCATCCGTCGCGACACCGCACGCGCGCATCACTTCGGCAGCATGATCGTCGTCGATCAGCGCGAAGAGCAGATGTTCGAGCGTCGCATATTCATGATGACGCTCCGAAGCGGCCTTCAGCGCGTTGTGTAGTGTCTTTTCGAGGCTTTCCGAAAAGGACGGCATGGTCTTCATCTCCTTGCGGGGACCAGGCCGGGGAGAGCGGCCCCCTTAGGAACACAACGTGGCGATGCCGTCGCCGCACCGCAAGGGAAAAGCGGCAGCGCATGTGAAATTACGATGACAGGCTTGTTTTATGGTTAACGCGCCGCCGCGTATCACCGGAACGGCGGCTCGTTGAACGCGCGCAGTTTCCGGCTGTGCAGCTTCGCGCCCTCGTCGCGCATCGTCTCGCACGCGCGAATGCCGATCTGAAGGTGCGCGGCGATCGCTTCCTCGTAAAAGCGGTTCGCCTGTCCGGGCAGCTTGAGTTCGCCGTGGAGCGGCTTGTCGCTGACGCACAGCAAGGTGCCATAGGGCACGCGGAAGCGATACCCCTGCGCTGCGATCGTCGCCGATTCCATGTCGATGCCGATCGCGCGCGATTGCGAAAAGCGCAGCGCGCTGTCGCTGTAGCGCAGTTCCCAATTGCGGTCGTCGGTCGTCACGACGGTGCCGGTGCGCATCCGTTTTTTGAGGTCGGCGCCGGTGGCGCCCGACACGCTTTCGGCGGCGCTCGCCAGCGCCTGCTGCACTTCAGCAATCGGCGGGATCGGGATTTCGACCGGCAGCACCGCGTCGAGGATATGATCGTCGCGGAGGTACGCATGCGCGAGCACATAGTCGCCAATCCGCTGGCTGGGGCGGAGCCCGCCGCAGTGGCCGATCATCAGCCACGCCTCGGGCCGAAGCACCGCGAGATGGTCGCAGATCGTCTTGGCGTTCGACGGACCGACGCCGATGTTGACGAGGGTGATGCCGCCGCCATCGGGCGCGATCAGGTGATAGGCGGGCATCTGGTGCCGCCGCCACGCGCTGTCGGCGACGAGCGCGCTGGCATTCACGCCCGGCTGGTCGACATAGAGCCCCGCGGCGCCGGCGAGCGCGGTATAGCGCCCCTGCCCCACCTGCGCGCCCGCCCAGGCGACGAATTCGTCGACATAGCGGTGATAGTTGGTGAAGAGGATATAGCGCTGAAAATGCTCGGGCGCGGTACCGGTGTAATGGCGGAGGCGCGCGAGACTGAAGTCGGTGCGCAGCGCGTCGAACAGCGCGAGCGGCTGCGACGCGGTGGGATCGGCGCCGAACAGCCCGTCGGCCAGCTCGTCGCCGATGTCGGCCAGCTCGGTCGTCGGGAAATGGCGCGCGAGTTCGAGCGGGGTCACCCCGCCCATGTCCGACCCGTCGCTGGCGTCGAGCACATAGGGAAAGGGGATTTGCTGCCCCGTCCGCGTCACCTCAAGTTCGACGTCATAGTGGCGCGCAAGCAGCATCAGCTGTTCGCGCAGATAATCGGCGAACAGGTCGGGGCGCGTCACCGTCGTGACGAAGGTGCCCGCGCGCTCGAAGCGGCCGAAGGACAGATTATGCCCCCTCTGCCCCTCGCGCTGCTCGCCCGTGGTCGTCAGGCGGATCGCGGGATAGTCGAACAGCCCCTTCGCCGCGGCATCGGCGGGCGGCAGACTGCGGTCGCGGACATAGTCGGCGATGGCGGATTTGAGGTTGGAGACCGACGTGCAGAACGCAGCTTGAAGCTCGGCGATGATGGCGTCGACGCGCGCGGCAGGATCGGTGGTTTCTTGCGATGATCTGGATGTCATCGCGTCGCTGTTGCACGAAAATATGACAAAAGGGAAGAGGGCAGCCCGATCCTCCCTGTGGCGAAGCCATGGGGAGGGGGACCGCGCCCGAAGGGCGTGGTGGAGGGGCCGCGACGTCGGCGTCCTAGCCCCTCCGTCAGCGCTTCGCGCTGCCACCTCCCCATCGCTACGCGACAGGGAGGAGCAAGTTTTTACAGCTGTTCGAGCATATGGTCGGCGCTCGACACCTTGAATTCGCCGGGGGCTTCGACGTTCAGCTGTTCGACGACGCCGTCGTTGACGATCATCGAGAAACGCTGGCCGCGCTTGCCCATGCCAAAGGCGGTGCCGTCCATCGTCAGGCCGACGGCTTCGGCGAAGGCACCATTTCCGTCGGCGAGCATCGTCACCGTGTCGCCGGCATTGGCGCTCTTGCCCCACGCACCCATGACAAAGGCGTCGTTGACCGCGGTGCAGGCGATTTCGTCAACGCCCTTCGCCTTCAGTTCATCGGCCTTGTCGACGAAACCCGGCAGATGCTTGGCCGAACAGGTCGGGGTGAAGGCGCCGGGGACCGAGAAGAGCGCAACCTTGCGCCCCTTGAAATAATCGGCGCTGCTGACCTGTTCGGGACCGTTTTCGGTGACCTTCACAAAGGTCGCGTCGGGCAGCTTGTCGCCGGGCTGAATCGTCATCTTGGCATCCTTTTCGTTGAGGGAATATTGGTCGGCGTGACATTGGGGCGCGCCGTGCGCGAGTCAAGGATAGTGGGGGCAGCCGCACGGGAATTTGGACGGAATGGCGAGTAGCGACCGATAGCGGTCTTTGTTCGAAGGGCCGTGTTGGAACAAGATTCGCGCAGAGGCGCAAAGATCGCAGAGTTAAAGCGCATTTCCCTCTGCGATCTCTGCGCCTCTGCGCGAATTTTATAGAATGCCGCGTTTCGACCGGTTGCGGACAAGAGCGATCCTCCCCCAACGGGGGAGGGGGACCACCCGCAGGATGGTGGAGGGTACGAGAGGTCATACGCAGCGTTCGACACCGCGTACCCCTCCACCATGCTTCGCATGGTCCCCCTCCCCGTTCCGGGGAGGAGCGCTTCAGTCCGCTCACCACACCAAAGCCGACACCCACGCCCCAAAGACACTGGACCGCCCTGCCCCCGCGCGGCATGATAGTGCGATGGATACGGCCCCAACCTGGTTCACCGGCCAATTGCTGCTCGCGCTGCCCGGGATCGGCGATCCCCGCTTCGAGCATTCGGTGATCGCGATGATCAGCCATGACGAGGATGGCGCGATGGGAATCGGTATCGCCGACCCGATCGAGGGGAGGACCGTCGGCGCGGTGCTCGACCAGCTCGAGATCGGCCACAATGTGCCGCTCGACGAGCCCGTCTATCTGGGCGGCCCGGTCGAACCCTCGCGCGGCTTCGTCCTCCACAGCCTCGACTGGGGCGGCGAAGGCGCGGTGCAGGTCGGCGATCGCTGGATGGTGTCGAGTTCGCACGACATATTGCGCGCGATCGGCGAAGGACGCGGACCTTCGCGCTGGCTGGTCGCGCTGGGCTATGCGGGATGGTCGCCGGGGCAGCTGGAAGGCGAAATGGTGCGCCACGGCTGGCACGTCACGCCGGGCAGCGATGCCCTGTTGTTCGAAACGCCGCCCGCCAGACGCTGGCAGGCAGCGTTTGCCGAGGCGGGAGTGGACGCCCGCCTGCTGACAACCGAGGGCGGCGAGGCCTGAAAATCTGCCGTCGCCCCCGCGAAGGCGGGGGCCGCAAGCAACCTTGCGCTACATCGATAGCGACCCCCGCCTTCGCGGGGGCGACGATCAATCTTACCGGGCCAGTGCCAGCAGCGGCCGACCCTGTTCCAGATTGGCGAGCGCCGTCCGCGCAGCCCAGCGCGAATCGACATAGCGTCCGCTCGACAGTTCGACATCGTAGCGGATCGGGCTGCCGATCGCCGCATCATAGGCGGCGGCGGCATCGGCGGTGCGACCCAGCCGAGCATAAGCGGTGCCAAGATTGATGAGGCGCGAGGGATCGCGCGCGTCGAGCGTCGTTTCGCCGGCCAGCTTGTCGACCGCGGCCTGATTTTCGCCTGCCTTGAGCTCGGCATAAGCGACCGGCAGCAGCTGCGAATCGGCCTGCGGCGCGGTGACGACGACGATCGATTGCGCCGCAGCGGGGCTCGCAAAAGCCAGTGCGATCAGCGGCAGCAGGATTTTTTTCATCTCGACTATCTCCCCAAAAACTTTCGCTGATTTTCTCGCGCAGGACATGAAAAGTCAATGTTTTCGGCGGTTTGTAACACTGGTGTCATAATAGCGAATTATGCTCATCGCTAGGCGCATTATAAGTCAAGATTTTCAGAATCTTGGACTTTGCGACTCCGTGTCACAAAAGTGCGGCACGGACTGTCACAATTGCGGCCGGAAAAATTTTTTTGCGCGCGGGCTTCCCGTCGCGCGCCGATTCGCGTGTCCGGCGTCGATCGCCGGGCGGTGCCGGGCTTGCGATATAAAGAAAAGTTTATATTTGATCGGCGGCGCGCTTTCGGCTAGGGCGCGCAAGAAAATTACACAGTTTTCGTGGCCGCTCGCCTGCGGTCGTTCATGCCAATATGGAGAATTCCCCGTGGCCACTCTCGCCGCCGACACCCGTGATTATGTCGTTGCCGACATCAGCCTCGCCGATTTCGGGCGCAAGGAAATCAACATCGCCGAAACCGAAATGCCGGGCCTGATGGCGCTGCGCGCCGAATATGGCGCGGCGCAGCCGCTGAAGGGCGCGCGCATCACCGGATCGCTGCACATGACGATCCAGACCGCGGTGCTGATCGAAACGCTGACCGCGCTCGGCGCCGAAGTGCGCTGGGCGACGTGCAACATCTTTTCGACGCAGGACCATGCCGCCGCCGCGATCGCCGCGACGGGCGTGCCGGTGTTCGCGGTGAAGGGTGAGAGCCTGGCTGATTATTGGGACTATGTCGGCCGCATCTTCGACTGGGAAAGCGACAATGACGGCCAGACCGCGAACCTGATCCTCGACGACGGCGGCGACGCGACAATGTTCGCGCTGTGGGGCGCGAAGCTGGAAGCCGGCGAGACGATGCCCGCGCCCGAAAATGAGGAAGAGGTCGAAATGCAGCGCGCGCTGAAGGCGTTCATCGCAGCGCGCCCCGGCTATCTCACCAAGACGGTCAAGGCGATCAAGGGCGTGTCGGAAGAAACGACGACCGGCGTCCACCGCCTGTATCACATCGCCAAGAAGGGCGAGCTGCCGTTCCCCGCGATCAACGTCAACGACAGCGTCACCAAGTCGAAATTCGACAATCTTTATGGCTGTAAAGAGTCGCTGGTCGACGCGATCCGCCGCGGCACCGACGTGATGCTGGCGGGCAAGGTCGCGACCGTCGCCGGCTTCGGCGACGTCGGCAAGGGCAGCGCGCAGAGTCTCCGCAATGGCGGCGCGCGCGTGCTCGTCACCGAAATCGACCCGATCTGCGCGTTGCAGGCGGCGATGGAAGGGTTTGAGGTCGTGACGATGGACGAGGCCGTCAAGCGCTCGGACATCTTCGTCACCGCGACCGGCAACGCCGACGTCATCACCGCCGAACATATGGCGGCGATGAAGAATATGGCGATCGTCTGCAACATCGGCCACTTCGACAGCGAGATCCAGATCGCGGCGCTGGCGAACTACAAGTGGACCGAAGTGAAGCCGCAGGTCGACCTGGTCGAATTCCCCGACGGCAAGCAGATCATCATCCTGTCGAAGGGCCGCCTGGTGAACCTCGGCAACGCCACCGGCCACCCGTCGTTCGTGATGTCGGCCAGCTTCACCAACCAGACGCTCGCGCAGATCGAACTGTGGACGCGCAGCGAGCAGTATCAGAACGACGTCTATGTCCTGCCCAAGCACCTCGACGAAAAGGTCGCGGCGCTGCACCTTGAAAAGCTGGGCGTGAAGCTCAGCCAGCTCACGCAGAAGCAGGCCGATTATATCGGCGTGCCGGTCGAAGGCCCGTTCAAGCCCGATCATTATCGGTATTAGGCCGAGGCAGAAGGCGATGTGTGACCATTTTGCAACATTTTGATGGCAGATTGGTTAGGTAACGAATTTTAATAGAACCATAAATGCGCAGATGTATTGTTCCCTTGGATCCGGGGAGGCTTGGCCTCCCCGATAACCGGGGAGCTTTATATGAACATGATTTCCAGGACGGCTTTAACCGTCTGCGTTTCCGCTATCGCGCTGACCGCGTCGGTGGGTGTTGCCTACGCGCAGGATTCAACGGCTCCCGAGCCGTTGGCGAGCGAAAATGAGCAAGATTCGCAAGAGCAAGAGATTGTCGTTTCGGGAACGCGTATCCGGACGCCGCAATATGACTTTGCTAACCCGGTGGTGTCGGTCGAGGCCGATGCGATCCAGAATTCCGGCATCACCAATCTAACGCAATTTTTGACCGAATTGCCGGCACTGGCCGGATCAAGCGATTCGAACGACGGGTCAGGGACCAATGCCGGGATTGGCGGTGTGGGCCTTAACCTCCTCGATCTGCGCAATTTGGGTACGCAGCGGACCTTGGTATTGATCGATGGCAGGCGGCATGTCGCGGCGGTTCCGGGATCGTCGTCCATCGACACAAATACTATCCCGATCGACCTGATCGAGCGGGTCGATATCGTAACTGGCGGGGCGTCCGCAATCTACGGCGCGGATGCGGTCAGCGGTGCGGTCAACTTCGTCATGAAGCGGGATTTTGAGGGTTTGACCGCCCGCGCCCAGGCAGGCGTTTCCGAACAAGGCGATGGCACGGCCTATTTTGCGACGATCACCGGGGGTACCAATTTCGCTGAGGATAGGGGCAATATCGCGCTTTCGCTGGAATATGGCCGCGACGATCGCTTCCTGCGCGAACAGCGCCGTCGCCTGCTCCCCCAAAATTTTGTGACGTTCAGCGACAATCTCGATGATATTGGGGACGATCCGAATGTTCCTGACCTGATCCCGTATCGCGATATTCGCTATTTCGACTCCAACCCGGCAGGCGCGGTCGACGTCGACTTGGATTTCACGCCCGATTTCGTGGGTGACGGATCCGTATTTGATCCCGGAACATATGCCGGCGGAATTTTTCAGGTCGGCGGCAGCGGCACGCCCGTTTCGACCTATGGCGGCGAACTTTTGCCTCTGATCGAGCGCTATGTTGCGAACGCGCTGTTCAACTACGAGATCACGGACAACATCAGATTTTTCGCTCAAGGCAAATACGCGCGCGTAGACTCATCCTCGGAAGGCCAGCCCACGTTTGACTTCACGCTGCTCATCCCGACTGACAACGCGTTTATGCCAGCCAATATCCGCGACGCGGCCCAAGCCGCCGTGGGCGACTTCGGCGTTCTGGTGAACCGCGACAATCTCGACATCGGACGGCGCGGCGAAAGCAACCGTCGTGAGACATATCGCGGCGTTCTGGGCCTCGTAGGCGATTTGACCGACAATCTGGACTTTGAACTGTCCTATGTCTACGGTCGATCCGACGCCACGATCCGTCAAACCCGTACCCGATTCAACGACCGCTTTTTTGCCGCAATCGATGCTGTCGATGAAGGCGCATTTCTTACGGGCACGCCCAACGGTAATATCGTCTGCCGTTCGAACATTGCACCAGCGGGATTCAGCGATCAGCCATTTTATAATTTTGTGTCCCAGCCTTTTGCGTTCGACGATCAGCCACTGTCGTTCACTCCTGGACCGAATAGCGGCTGTGTCCCGTTTAACGTCTTCAGCGAAACCCAGCTCCCCGGCGCGATCGATTTCCTCCTGACCGATGCGGTCGACCGGTCGCGCATTCAGCAGCACGTCATTTCGGGTTCGATTTCTGGCACGTTCGGCGACAAGCTGAAGCTGTGGGGTGACGAGATCGGATTCGCCGTCGGCGCTGAATATCGGAAGGAAAAGAGCGAATCCAATCCGGATCCCGTCAACACAACCGGCCTGACCTTCGGCAATGCACTGTTCCCCGAAAAAGGGTCGTTCGACGTCAAGGAAGTGTTCGGCGAATTGCGTGTTCCCATCGTTAGCGGACGTCCGGGATTCCACGAACTCACGCTCAACGGGGCCGTCCGCATTGCCGACTATTCGACGATCGGCACCACGACGACGTTCCAGGTTGGCGGCATATATGCCCCGATACCCGACATTCGGTTCCGCGGCACTTATGCTCAGGCTGTTCGCGCGCCCAATATCGGCGAACTGTTCGGCCCCTCTAACCAGACGTTTCAACAGATCGACGATCCCTGCGCGCCCGACAACATCAACGACGGGACGAGCACGCGTGCAGCAAATTGTCAGGCTATCTTCCAGCAACTCGGTCTGTCTGCCCTACAGATTGCCGACTTTACGGGGGATACCAGTTCCAGCCTGCCCGGCTTGGCGGGCGGTAACCGCAATCTTACTGAAGAAACCGCCAAGACGATCACCGCAGGTGTCATCCTCCAACCTCGCTTCATCCCCGGCCTGACCCTTTCAGCCGACTATTATGATGTTAAAATCGAGGACGCCGTTTCGACACCTTCTTTGACGACCGTTGCCGAGCTTTGCGTCGATGCGCCGGACCTGAACAATGTGTTCTGCGAAGCCATCGATCGTAACCCGGGAACCAATGCGGCAGCTCCCGGCGTCGTATCGGGTTTCCGGCTCCTACCACAAAACGTCGCCGAGTTTACGACGAGAGGTGTCGATTTCTCAGCGCGTTACCGGTTTCAGCCGCGCGCTGACATCGGAACATTCCAGCTCAGCGTAATAGGTAACTATCTTGATCGACTGACCTTCATTGCCACCCCGGGCGGGAACGTAATCGACAGCCGTGGCACCGTAAATGCGCCGAAGTGGCAGGTAAACGGTAACGTCAATTGGCAGCTCGACAAATTCGGGCTCAATTATCGCGTAAACTATTTTAGCAAGACACTCCGCTTCTCGAAGCAAACCATCGAAGCGGACCCGGACATCGTCGCCCCCGAATTTCTGAAATTCAAGGCGCGATTCACGCATGACGTGCAGGCATCGATGGATGTCGATGACAATTTCACTTTCTATGCTGGAGTTAATAACCTGTTCGATCAGCAGCCGGATGTCGGAGCGACATTCTATCCTGTCAGCGCCGTTGGTCGTTTCTTCTATTTTGGTTTCCGAACCAATCTGTGATCATAAAACTTGGAGTCGGCCTTGCCCTTGCTCGCGGGGGAGCCGGCTCCATGAACCTCTTTCAACGCTCGGCCCTGTTCGCGATCGGATATCTGACAAAATAAACATTCCGACCCAAAGCGATCGTCCGAATGTCAAAGGCGGCCGTCGAGTCATTGAAGAAGCAATGAACAGGCGATAGGGCCGGGCGCATGGCTGACCGCCTCGAACCTTGTTTTTCGCGCTCTGCGGTGCGCCCGCGATGACGCTGTCTTCGGCGGCGATCTTTGCCCTCGGCCTGTTCGCGGCGCTGTGGCTGCTCGCGGGCGTGTGGGCGACCTTGCGCGGGATTGCGATGCAGCGGCGCTCGGCGTTTGTCGCGGGGCAGGCCGAGCGGCTGGCGAGCCTAGTGGAAGCGTCGCCGCAGCTGCCGGTGATCGTCCGCGCCGATTGGCGGATCGAGGCCGGCGAGCGGCTCGGGCGCTGGCTGGGGCTCGACCGCGGGCCGCGCAGTTTCGACGAATTGCGCGGGATCGGCGCCGGTCTCGACGCCGCGGCGCACGACGCGCTGCGCCAGGCGATCCTCGGCGCGCAGCGCGGGGCCAAGCCGTTTCAGCTCAGCCTGAAACCCGAAGGCAGCCACCGCACGATCATCGTCCACGGCGCCGCCGCGCCAGAGGCGGTCGGCGGGGCGGGCAGCGTGCTGTTGTGGCTGAGCGATGCGACCGACGGGCAACAGGCGCTCGCCCACGCCCGGCAGGAACGCGACGAAGCGATGGCGGCGTTCGAGGCGTTGTCGGGGCTGATCGAGGCCGCGCCCTTCCCGATGTGGTTCCGCGACACCGACTTGCGCCTCGCGCTCGTCAACGCCGCCTATGTCCGCGCGGTCGAGGCCAAGAGCGCCGCCGCGGTGATCGACGGCGGCATCGAGCTGTGCGAAACCGTCGCCGGGGTCAGCGCGACCGACGCCGCCGAAGCCGCGCGCGCCGCGGGATCGGCCGAGCAACGTACCATCCCGGTGACGATCGAGGGCGAGCGGCGGATCATGCGCGTCGTCGACATACCGCTCGCGCCCGAGGGGGGCCGCGTGATCGGCATCGCGGGCTATGCGATCGACATTCAGGAGCTGGAAAGCGAACGCGGCGCGCACCGCCGCTTCGTCGATACGCAGCGCGAGCTGCTCGACCGGCTGTCGGCGGCGGTCGCGCAATTCGGCCCCGACCAGGGCCTTGCCTTTGCCAACCTGCCCTTTCGCCGCCTGTTCGGGCTGGAGCCGGAGGATGTGGCGGAAGCGCGGGCGTTCGCGCGGCTGCTCGACGCATGGCGCGAACGCGGGCGGACGCCCGAGGTGCGCGACTATCCCGAATGGCGGCAGACGCATGTCGGCTGGTTCGCGTTGCCGCACGCGAGCGAGGAGGACTGGCTGCTGCGCGACGGCACGCACCTGCACGTCGTTGCGCAGCCGACCCCCGACGGCGGATTGCTGCTGATCGCCGAGGACAAGACCGAACAGGTGCAGCTCGCGGGCGCGCGCGACACGCTGCTGCGCGTGCGCACCGCGACCTTCGACAATCTGTTCGAGGCGGTGGCGGTGTTCGCCCCCGACGGGCGCCTCCACCTCTGGAACCAGCGCTTCCGCCGCCTGTGGGGCGTCGACGAGCCGACGCTCGCCGCGCACCCGCGCGTCGATGTGCTGATGGGCGGACTCGCCGACCGGCTGGTGAAGCCGAACCAGATCAGCGTCGTGCAGGAAGTCATCCGCGCCGCGACACTGGAACGGCAACAGCGCGGCGGCGAAATCGGTTTCGCCGACGGGCGCTGGTTCGACTTCGCCTCGATCCCGCTGCCCGACGGCAACGCGCTGCTCATCATGATCGACATCACCGCGAGCCGGAAGGTCGAGGGCGCGCTGCGCGAGCGCAACGAAGCGCTGGAGGCGGCCGACAAGGCCAAGACCGCCTTCCTGTCGCGGATGAGTTACGAACTGCGCACGCCGCTGACCTCGATCGGCGGTTTCGGCGAGATGCTGCAGGCGGGCTATGCCGGCAAGCTGGGCGACCAGCAGCGCGCCTATGTCGATGCGATCATGGATTCGGTCGCGGTGCTCGGCCGCCAGATCGACAATGTGCTCGATCTGGCGCAGGGCGAGGCAGGGACGCTGGCGATCGAGCGCGCGCCGGTCGACGTCCGCGCGCTGCTCGACAAGGCGCTACAGGACACGCGGCCCTTCGCCGATGCCGAAAAGGTCGAACTGGTCGGCAACATCGCCGCCGACCTCGGCGAGATCGAAGGCGACGCGCCGCGGCTGTCACGCCTCGTCGCCGGATTGCTCGACAATGCGGTGCGCTTCACCGCGCCGGCGCGCAAATCGGGCGGCCGCGTGCTGCTCCACGCCGACGGTGACAAGCGCGGGATCGACATCATCGTCTCCGACAACGGCCCCGGAATGCCCGAGGCCGCGGCCGCCGTCGCCAAGGGGCAGCAGGCGGGCACCGACACCGGCGGCATCGGCCTCGCGCTCGCGCGCCAGCTCGTCGCTGCGCACGGCGGAACGATGGAAGTCGTGAGCGAGGCGGGACAGGGCACGCTGGTGCGCATCAGCTTGCCGCGCGGGGCGTGATGCTGTTTCGCGCTTTGCCTCTTCCTGGAACGACGAAGGATTCGCGCAGAGGCGCAGAGTGCGCGGAGAAGCAGAGGCGCAGAGTGCGCGGAGAAAAGGAGATTCACGCGGAGACGCGGAGACGCGGAGACGCGGAGAGATTGTGCTTTCCGCGAAGCGGCTTCTCTTCTCCGACGTCGCTCCAGAATTCGGCGTCCGAGATATGGAGGGGCCTGTCGGCCGGGCTTTTCTCCGCGTCTCCACGTCTCCGCGTGAACCAAAAATCTCTGCGATCTCTGCGCCTCTGCGCGAATCTATCCGGACACGGCCATGCAATTCCGCCGTCCCTATAATCTCCACCAGGCCGACGCCATCGGCGCGGCGATCGGCGGGGCGCTCGCGCCCGGCGACGTCGTGCTGCTGTCGGGCGATCTCGGCGCGGGCAAGACGACGCTCGCGCGCGCGATGCTGAAGGCGCGCGGGCTCGCGGGCGAAGCACCCAGCCCGACCTTTGCGATCGTTCAGCCCTATGCGCCGCCCGAGGTCGACCTGCCGATCGCGCATGTCGATCTCTACCGGATCGAGGAACCGGGCGAGCTGATCGAACTCGGCCTCGACGATTATCTCTACGACGGCGCGCTGCTGATCGAATGGCCCGAGCGGTTGGGCGGTGAAGGCTGGCCCGGCGCGCTCGCGCTGACGATTTCCGGCGAAGGCGAGCGCCGTGTCTTGACAGCGACAGTGCCGCCCGCTTGGGAGGCGCGATGGCCGTTCCGATGATTCCGCCCGCCCATGCGCCCGCCTTCCTCGCTGCGCATGGCTGGGGCGATGCCCGGATATTGCCGCTCGCGGGCGACGCATCCTTCCGCCGCTATTTCCGGGTCGTCGATGGCGATCGGCGCGCAGTGCTGATGGACGCGCCGCCGCCGCACGAAGACCCGCGCCCCTTCATCGCGGTCGCCGAATATCTGTGCGGCGCAGGGCTGAACGCGCCCACGATCCTCGCGCGCGACCTCGAAGCCGGCCTGCTGCTGATCGAGGATTTCGGCGACGTCCGGCTGCGCGAGACGGTCGATGCCGCGCTCGACCGCGAAAGTGCCTATTATGGCGGGCTCACCGATCTGCTCGTCCATCTCCACGCGCAGCCGCCGATGCCGGGGCTGCCCGTGCATGGGCTGGCGCAATGGCTCGACGAGGTGATGCTGTTCACCGACTGGTATTGCCCGGCGCTGGACATCGCCGTCGACCGCGACGGCTTTCGCGCCGCGTGGGAAGCAGCGCTGACGCCCGTCGAAAAGGACGGCCTGCCGCGCGTCACCGTGCTGCGCGATTTTCACGCCGAAAATATCATGCTCGTGGCGGAGCAGGAAGGTCTTGCCCATTACGGCCTGCTCGATTTTCAGGACGCGCTGATCGGCCACCCCGCCTATGACCTCGCTTCGGTGCTCGAAGATGCGCGGCGCGACGTCAGCCCGGCGGTCGAGGCGGCGATGCTCGCGCGCTACCGGCAAGCGACCGGGCGCGACATCGAGCAGGCCTATTGGGCGCTCGCCGCGCAGCGCAACACGCGCATCCTCGGCGTGTTCGTCCGCCTGTGGAAACGCGACAACAAACCGCATTACCGCCAGTTCCAGCCGCGCATGTGGGGCCTGCTCGAACGCGACCTTGCGCACCCGGCGCTTGTCCCCGTCCGGCAATGGTTCGACGCCAATATTCCCGCGGCAAAGCGGGCGGAGGCATGGCTGTGACGGCGACGATCGAAAGCGCGATGGTATTGGCGGCGGGGCTCGGCAAGCGGATGCGTCCGCTAACCGCGACGCGGCCGAAACCGCTGGTTCGCGTGGCGGGCAAGCCGCTGATCGATCACAGCCTCGACCGGATCGAGGCGGCGGGGATTGGCCATGTCGTCGTCAACGTCCATTATCTCGCCGACGCGCTGGAGGCGCATCTGGCCAAGCAAAAGCGCCGCTTCACCATCGCCGTGTCGGACGAGCGCGGGCAATTGCTCGAAACCGGCGGCGGCATGGTCAAGGCGCTGCCGCTGCTCACCGGCGATCCGATCCTGATCGTCAACAGCGACAATATCTGGACCGACGGGCCGCAGGACAGCATCCGCCACCTCGCGCGCCACTGGGACGATGCACGGATGGACGCGCTGCTGCTCGTCATCCGGCAGGCGAGCGCGACGGGGCATCGTGGGCGCGGCGATTTTCACATGGACGGCGACGGCAAACTCAGCCGCCGCAAGCCGGGGCGGATCGCCCCGTTCGTCTATACCGGCATCCAGCTCATCTCGCGGCGATTGCTGGACGGCGCGCCCGAAGGCCCCTTTTCGACCAATATATTGTGGGACCGGGCCATCACGGCGGGACGGCTTTATGGTCTGTCGCATATGGGGCAATGGTTCGACGTCGGCACTCCGGCGGCGATCGCGCCGACCGAAGCGGCGTTGAGTGAGGTTTGACCCAGTCCGTCATCCCGGCGAAGGCCGGGATCTCGCCGTATCGTTTCGGCGCACCGGCGAGATCCCGGCCTTCGCCGGGATGACGAGGGAATCCAAATGGCTGTGACTGGCCACCCCACCCTCTTTTCCATCCCCGTCCAGCGGGCCTTCGCCGACGCGCTCGTCGCCGGGCTGATCGATCGCTACGCCGACGGCGCGCTGGGGCTGGCCGAGGGGTTGATCCTGCTGCCGAGCAACCGCGCGCGCAGCGCCGTGCAGTCGGCGTTCGTGCGCGCGGGCGACACGGGGCTGCTGATGCCGCGGCTGGTCGTGATCGGTGACGCCGATCTTGATGAATCGGTGGCGCTCGCGCTCGATCCGATCGACGAAAGCGACACTATTCCTCCGGCGATCGACGCGCTGAAACGCCGCCTGATGCTCGCCCGCCTGATCGAGACGCGCCACCCGCCGGGCGAAGACCCGGTCACCGGCGCCGCCGCGTTCCAGCTTGCCGAGGGGTTGGGGCGCGTGATCGACCAGCTGCATTATGAGGAAGTCGCCCCCGCGCGGCTGGCCGATATCGAAAGCGCGCTCGGCGACCTGGCGGGCCATTGGCAGGCGTCGTGGCGGCGGCTGTCGCTGCTCGTCGAGCATTGGCCCACGCTGCTCGCCGCGACGGGGCATATCGACCGCGCCGACCGCCGCAACCGCCTGCTCGATCGCGTCAGCCGGAACTGGCGAACCCTGCCGCCCGCGCGCTTCGTCGTCGCGGCGGGCGTCACCACCGCCGCGCCCGCGATCGCGCGGCTGCTGCGCACCGTCGCCGATCTGCCGCAGGGCATGGTCGTGCTGCCCGGGCTCGACCTTGGCATGGCATCCGAGGAATGGGACGCGCTCGGACCCGTGAAACCCGACCCCGAAAATCCGGCACGCCCGCTCGAAACCCACCCGCAATATCATCTCAAGCTGCTGCTCGGCCGCATGGGCGTGTCGCGGGACGAAGTGCGCGAATGGGACGCGACATCGCCCGTCGATGGCCCCGATGCACGCGCGCCCTTCACCTCGCTGCTCTTCGCGCCCGCCGCCTATACCGCGCGCTGGCAACAGGCGGGCGATGTGCGTCCGGGCATCGCCGGGGTCAGCGCCGCGACCTTCGCCGACGACGGGCAGGAGGCGCAGGGGATTGCGCTGATGATGCGCCACGCGCTCGAAACGCCGGGACGCACCGCGGCGCTCGTCACCCCCGACCGCGCGCTGGCATCGCGCGTCGCGGCGGCGCTCGCGCGCTGGGGGCTTGAAAACGAGCATCGGGTCGACGACAGCGCGGGCCAGCCGCTCGGCCAGACGCCGCCCGGCGCGCTGCTGCTCCAGCTCGCCGAGGTTGCCGCGGCGTTCGACCCGGTGCGGCTGATCGCGCTGCTCGGTCACCCGCTCGTGCGCGCGGGCGAAAGCAAACGGCGGCTGGACTGGCTCGATCAGGTGCGGCGGCTCGACCTCGTGCTGCGCGGCCCCGGCCTCGTGCCCGGCTGGGGCGGGATCGCCGCGCGGATCGCCGAACGCGCCGCCGATCCCAAGGCGCGCGGCCATGGCGAAGCAAAGCAGATCGGCGACTGGTGGAACGAAGTCGCCGCCGATCTCGGCGCCGCGCTCGCGCCCTTTACGACGGGCCGTGCCGTTCCGCCCGCCACCCTGCTTGGCGCGTTGCAGGCTGCGCTCGATTGGCTCACCGGCGAGGGCGCGTGGACCGGCCACGCCGGACGCGCGCTCGCCGACCTTTTCGACCGCTGGGCGCTCGCCCGGGACGACGGCCCCGCGCGCGTCACCCCGGCCGACTTCCCTGCGATGCTCGCCGACCTGCTGTCGGGCGAAAATGTCCGGCCGCCCTATGGCGGCCACCCGCGCCTGTTCATCTGGGGCCTGCTCGAAGCACGGCTCCAGCGCGCCGACCTGATGATTCTCGGCGGGCTCGACGAGGGGCGCTGGCCGCCGCAGCAAAGCCCCGACCCCTGGCTCGCGCCCGGCATCCGCCGGATGCTGGGGCTCGCCGCGCCCGATCGGCAACAGGGGATGGCCGCGCATGATTTCGCGGGCGCCTTTGCCGCGCGCGAGGTGGTGGTGACGCACGCAATGCGCAGCGGCGGCGACCCCGCGGTTGCCTCACGCTTCTGGCTGCGGCTGAGCGCGCTCGCGGGCGAATTGCCCGAAGCGCAGCTCGACGGACAGCCGGTGACGGCGCTGGCGGCGACGCTCGACGTGCCGCCGGGGCGGAGCCAGCCCGCCGACAAGCCGCGCCCCGCCCCGCCGCAAGCCGCGCGGCCCGACCGAATCAGCGTCACCGGGGTCGACCAGCTCGCGCGCGATCCCTTTGCCTTTTACGCCGCGAAGATCCTGCGGCTGAGCGAACTCGAGCCGCTGAGCAGCGGCCCCGACGCCAAATGGTTCGGGACGCGCGTGCATAAATTCCTGCAGGACTGGCAGGCGGCGGGGCTGACCGAGGCGGCCTTTGCGGCGGAACTCGCCGCGCTGCGCGCCGATCCGGCGCTCGACTCGCTCGGCCGCGCCTTCTGGCTGCCGCGCATCGAGCCATCGCTGCGCTGGGCCGCCGAGCGGGTATGGGCGGCGCGCGACGAACGCTGGCCGGTCGCCAATGAGGTGAGCGGCACGCTGGTGATAGGCGGTATCACGCTCCGTGGCACCGCCGACCGCGTCGATCAGGCCGCCGACGGCACGCTGGCGATCGTCGATTACAAGACCGGCGCCGCGCCGTCGGCCAAATCGGCGGGCGAGGGGCTGAACAGCCAGCTCGGCCTGCTCGGGCTGATCGCCGAGAAAGCGGGGCTGGGCGATCTGGTGCCCGAGCCGGTCGGGGCGTTCGAATATTGGGAATTGAAGCGCGACCGCAAAAAAGGGGTCGATGGCGCAGTCAAGGCGATCAAGGGACAAAAGCCCAATCCGCCGACCGCCGCAGCGGTGGTCGAGCGGGCGCGAGAAGCGCTGGCTGAGCTGAGCGCGCGCTACTTGTTGGGACAGGAGCCATTCGTTCCGGGTGATAGCGCCAAACGTTACCCCGATTTCGACCAGCTGATGCGCCGCGACGAATGGTTCGGGCGCGGCGACGCCGATTCCGGCATGACCGACGGGGGTTCGGCATGATCGACCCCGACAAGCTGCTCAAGACGCTCGACGGCGGGCAACGCGCCGCGGCGCAGCCGCACGACCATGTCTGGCTCGGCGCCTCGGCGGGGACGGGCAAGACGCAGGTGCTGTCGGCGCGCGTCCTGCGGCTGATGCTGGCGGGCGTGTCGCCCGAGGCGATATTGTGCATCACCTTTACCAAGGCGGGCGCCGCCGAAATGGCGCATCGCATCCATGAGCGGCTGGCGATGTGGGTGCGGATGGCCGACGGCGACCTGCGACTCGATCTCGCCGCGCTGGGCGCCGACTGGGCCGAGCCGGGCATCCTCGACCGGGCGCGGTCGCTGTTCGCCACCGTGATCGACAGCCCCGGCGGCGCGGTGCGGGTGCAGACGATCCACAGCTTCTGCCAGACTTTGCTCGCGAGCTTCCCGCTTGAGGCGAAAATCCTGCCGGGATTCCGCGCGCTGGAGGACAGCGAGGCGAGCGCGTTGCAGCGCGAGGTGCTGGGGCAATTGCTCGCGCGCGCGGATGCCGACGGCGATGCGATGCGCACGATCGCGGCGATGCTGTCGCAGCGATTGGGGCAGGATGCCGCGATTGCTTTCCTCGCGCGCTGCGCGAGCAGCTTCACCGCCGCGAATGCGCCGCGCCTCGCGCCGCGCGCGGCGGACCTGCGCGTACAGCTGGGGTTGCCGCAAGGCGATCCGCTGAGCTGGCAGGCGGCACTGCTGGGCGGCGGCGCGATTGCCGATGCCGACATCGCTGCGGTGGCTGCGAGCGGGCGCGGCTGGGGTAAGCCAACTGGCGATGAACGTGCGGACATTATGGATAAATGGCTGCGCGCCAGTGCCGACGGTCGCGTGGCCCTGCTCGCGGATGTGCGCCGCTGTTTCCTCACTGACAAGGGAACGATGCGCACGCACTATACTCAAGAGAAGGGTGCGATGAGCAGCTGCCTCGCCGCCGCCGAACGCATCGTCGCCGCGGCCGATGACCTGCTCGCCACCGCCACCGCGATGGCGGTCGCCGACGATCTGGCGGCGGCATGGGATCTGGGCAGCCGCTTTGCCGATGCCTATGCGCTGGCGAAGCGCGAGCGCGGGCTGGCCGATTTCGACGATTTGATCAGCATCGCGCGCCACTTGCTGGACGATCGCGAAAACAGGGGCTTCGGCGACTGGGTACGCTTTAAACTCGACCAGCGCACAGATCATATTTTGGTCGATGAGGCGCAGGATACTAATACCCGGCAATGGGAAATCATCGCCTCCGTCGCAGGCGAGTTTTTCGCAGGGATCGGCGCAAAAGACGATCGCGTCCGTACAATGTTCACCGTCGGGGACCGCAAGCAGGCGATTTTTGGCTTCCAAGGAACTGATCCGATAGCGTTCGAGGCTGCTCGACGCAGTTTTGCCCAATTGGCTGCGGCGGGCGGCAGGCCGTTCGAGGATGTCGATCTCGTCACCAACTATCGCTCCAGCCCCGCGGTGCTCGACGTTGTCGACGCATGGATCGCGGCGGGCGCGCCTGCGCTGATGGGTCTGGAGAGCGACGAGCCACCGCACATTCCGGCCGAATTCAACCGCGACCGCGCCGGGCGGGTCGAGCTGTGGGCGCCGCTACCCGTCGGCAAGGCGCTCGATGCCGATGCGGAGGATGACGGCGGTGCCGAAGGTGACGACGGTGATGAGGGGAGCGGGCCGCGCGACACGTCGGCCGCGGCGAGCGACCCGGCCAGCCTGCTGCTCTCGCGCGCGATCGCCGACGAGGTGCGGGACTGGATCGCGCACGGCAAGGACGGCCGCGCCGTCGCGCCGGGCGACATATTGATCCTGGTCCGCCGCCGCAAGGACGTCGCGGCGCGGATCGTCGCGCGCCTGCAATCGCTGCACGTGCCCGTCGCGGGGGTCGACCGCTTTTCGCTGACCCAGTCGCTCGCAGTGCAGGATCTGCTCGCGGCGATGCGCTTTGCAGTGCAGCCGCTCGACGATCTCAATCTCGCCAGCCTGCTGGTGTCGCCGCTGTTCGGCTGGGGCCAGGACGATTTGTTCGGCTTTGCCCATGGCCGCCAGAAACGGGCGCTATGGGAGCAATTGCGCGCGCGCGAAGCGGAAGCGCCGCCCGCAACGATGGCGGCGCTGCGCAGCTTGCTCGGCATGGGGGATTTCACGACGCCGTTCCGGTTTTTGGAGCGTATCCTGTCCGGCCCGCTCGATGGGCGGCGCAAGCTGTACCAGCGGCTGGGGCGCGAGGCGCGCGACCCGATCGATGAACTGCTGGCGCAGGCGCTGGCGTTCGAGCGGCAGGAAGCGCCGTCGCTGCTCGGCTTCCTGTCGCACATCGCCGCGAGCACCGCCGAAATCAAGCGCCAGAGCGAGGCGCGCAGCGATGTCGTGCGGGTGATGACGGTGCATGGGTCGAAGGGCTTGCAGGCACCGATCGTGATCCTCGCCGATGCGACCGACGATCCCAAGCCGCGGCGGGTGAGCTTTGGCCTGTCGATGGCGGGGTGGGACAAATTGCCGGTGTTTCCGCTCGGCAAGGACGAGCGGCATGGCGCGATCGCGGTTGCGCACGACGCGAAGGAGGCCGCGGAGCGCGAGGAGCATTGGCGGTTGCTCTACGTGGCGATGACGCGCGCCGAGGAATTGTTGATCGTTACCGGGACGCGGAAGGCGGACGAACTTCCCGAGGGTAATTGGCACAGCGCGGTCGATGCGGTGATGGAGAGCATGGGCGCCGACTGGCAGGATGCCGGGCCGCGCTGGGGGCAGAAGCGCGTCCATGCGGTCCATCCGAAGAAATGGGCGCGGCCCGCGAAGGACAAGGCGCGGCCCGCGGTGCCCGCGGTGTCGATCCCCGAATGGGCGACGCGCCCGGCCCCCGAAGAAGCGCGTCCGCCGCGCCCGCTCGCCCCGTCGGCGCTCGGCGAGGATGATGTCGCCGCGCCGCCGCAGGGGGGCGAGCGCGGCGCCGCGGTGACGCGCGGCCTGCTGCTCCACGCGCTGTTCGAGCGGCTGCCCCCCGTCGCGCCGTCCCGCCGCCGCGCCGCGGCGTTGCACTGGCTGGCGGTGCAGGCGCCCGCGCTGGAAGAAGCCGCGCACGCGGCGATGGTCGATGAGGTGCTGGCGGTGCTGGACGATCCCGCACATGCGCCGCTGTTCGGGCCGGGATCGCTGGCGGAAGTGTCGCTGTCGGCGGTGGTCGATGGCGCGGTGGTCGCCGGGATCGTCGACCGCCTGCTCGTCACCGACGACGCCCTGACGGTGATCGATTACAAGACCGGGAGGCACGTCCCCGCAAACGCCGCCGACGTGCAGCCCGCCTATCTGCGCCAGATGGCCGCCTATCGCGATGCGCTGCGCGTGATTTTTCCGGGGCGGCGCGTCGCGGCGGCGCTGCTTTATACTGCGGCACCGCAACTGATTGCGCTGGGTGACGCGCTGCTCGACGCGCACAAGCCCGGCTTGGCGGCAACGAAGGCGAATTTGCCGGGTTCGGCCCTTGAGCCGGACGCGCCGACGCCTTAGCTTGGCAACAACGATATTTCAGGAGTTCAGATCATGGGTACCAAAGCCATTACCGACGCGAGCTTTCAGGCCGACGTGCTCGACAGCGACACCCCCGTGCTTGTCGATTTCTGGGCCGAATGGTGCGGCCCGTGCAAGATGATCGGCCCCGCGCTCGAAGAGATTTCGGACGAACTCGCCGGCAAGGTCGTCATCGCCAAGCTCAACATCGACGACCATCCCGACGCGCCGGGCAAATATGGCGTGCGCGGCATCCCGACGATGATCCTGTTCAAGAACGGCGAAATCGCCGACACCAAGGTCGGTGCGGCACCGAAAAGCGCGCTCACGGGCTGGCTCGAAAGCGCGCTGTAAGCTTCAATCGTCGCCCCCGCGAAGGCGGGGGCCGCTATCGGCATAGCGCACGGCTGCTGGCGGCCCCCGCCTTCGCGGGGGCGACGTTTTTGAGGCTCAGCTGCGATAGTCCGCGTTGATGCTGATGTACCCATGCGTCAAATCGCACGTCCAAACCGTCGCGCAGCCTTCGCCGAGGCCTAGGTCGGCGCCAATACGGATGTCCTGACCTTTCAGATGCGCGGCGACCGGCGCCTCGTCATAGCCATCGACGGGTAGCCCGTCCTTCGCCACCCAATGGTCGCCGAAACGGATCGCGAGTTTGTCGCGGTCGGCGGGTTCGCCTGCCTTGCCCACGGCCATCACGACGCGGCCCCAGTTCGCATCCTCACCCGCGATCGCGGTTTTCACCAGCGGCGAGTTGGCGATCGACAGCGCGACGCGCCGCGCGCTGTCATCACTGACAGCCCCGCTCACCTGCACCTCGATGAATTTCGACGCGCCTTCGCCGTCGCGCACCACCTGTTGCGCAAGGTCGAGCGCGACCTCGCGGATCGCCGCGTAGAGCGCATCGGCGCCGGGATCGTCGCGCGTGGTGAGCACCGCATTGCCCGCCTGCCCCGTCGCGAACAGCAGCACCGTGTCGCTGGTCGAGGTGTCGCCGTCGACGGTGATCGAATTGAACGAATCGTCGACCGCACGCGTCAGCAGCGCCTGCAGCACCGGCGCGGGGATCGCCGCATCGGTGAAGATGAAGCCCAGCATGGTCGCCATGTCGGGCGCGATCATGCCGGAGCCCTTGGCGATGCCGGCGACGGTCACTTCCGCATCGCCGATTCGTGCGGTGCGCACGGCGCCCTTGGGAAACGTATCGGTGGTCATGATCCCCCGCGCCGCGTCGAGCCAGGCATCGGCACTGAGCCGCCGGCTGAGCGCGGGCAGCTTCGAAGCGATATAATCGGCCGGCACGGGGACGCCGATCACTCCGGTAGAGGCGATATAGACCTCGTCCGCCGGGCAGCCGAACAGCTGGGCCGCGCCCCGGACCGTATGCTCGACCGTGCGGTCGCCGGCCTTGCCGGTGAACGCGTTGGCATTGCCCGAATTGACCACCACGCAGCGCGCCCGCCCGCCGGGCAGGATGCGGCGGCACCAGTCGACCGGCGCCGAGGGACAGAGCGAGCGGGTAAAGCTGCCCGCCACCGCGGTTCCCGGCGCGAGCCGGGCAACGAAGAGGTCGTGCCGTCCGCTCTCCTTGAGGCCGCAGGGGGCGCCGGCGACCTCGACGCCCGCGATCGGCGGCAAAGGCGGAAACCGCTCGGGCGCGAGAGGTGATTTCTGTGCCATAACTCCATCCTGCGGCCGCGCGAGCGGTCTCCCAAGGCTACCGTATGTCAGGGGCCGGCGGGTATAATTCCCCGTTCCGCCACCGCAACCCCGTCGTTGACACGGTGCCGCGGTATTCCTATGTGTCGAGCGACCCGCTTATATGCTAAATATGCCGCCTCGCAAGGCCTTCCGCCAAATAGAGAGAAATCATGCTTAATGCGCTGGCGCAGCGCGTCTTCGGATCAGCGAATGCGCGGTACCTGAAAAGGCTGGAAAAGCCCGTCGCCGAGATCAACGCGCTGGAGCCCGAGCTGGAGGCGCTGTCGGACGAGGCGCTCAGGGCCCGCACCGCCTGGCTGAAGCAGCGCCACGAGGAGGGCGAATCGCTGGACGACCTGCTGGTCGAGGCCTTCGCCACCGTCCGCGAGGCCGCCAAGCG
>JASBSJ010000029.1 GCA_030148985.1 Sphingopyxis sp. | reverse complement strand
CCCGCACGCCCCCGCCGCGGCTCGTTGGGGTCGCCCGCTCCGCTCGCCACGAACGGCAGAATGGGTTGGATTTGGAACCTGATGCCTAGCGTTTCCGGCCGAAATGCCCCGGCAGGTTCGTCGCGCGGGTCAGGCCTGGCCGCCAGGTGTCGACTTTCGGCGGCGGAATGATCTGGAAATCGAGGCGGCTGTCGGCCGCGATAATCTGATCGTCGTGCGCCGCGCGCAAGCGGACGGTTTCGATCTCGCGGTCGGTCTGGATGCCGAAGCGCGTTCCCGAGACCCAGCGCACCGTTCCCAGCATCGGCTCGTGCCCCGGCATGAACACCGTCATCCGCTCGCCGATTTGCAGCATATGCGGCCCCTGTCCCCCGATTCCGGTGAGCGAGACATTGCGCAGCGTCACATCGAAACGCCCCAGCCGCTGACAGCCGAGCGCCGCCTTGACCAGCCGCGACTGACGCGGCTGGCGCTTCTCTTCCGGGGTCGGTGAGGCAGGGGCGGCCTCGGAATGGGGCATGCGCGACTCAGCATTTGCCGCCCGATTCCCACCTCGGACGGTTTATCTTCTTGGTCCCAAGGCAATGTCTAAACGGAGAAGGTAAATTTTCGTATATCCTCCGGCACCATTCGCCCGATCCATTCGGCCTTTCACCGCGGGACAGATGGTAGCCCGGTTGATTCAATAGGCGAGCGCGCAGCCGTCGGCGCGCATCTCGCTCGCCGCGGCATAGACGCGCGTATCGCCGTCCATGCGATGTTCGACGCATTGATAGCGGCCGAACCCGCCATCGGGCTCGCCCAGCGTCCAGCCGATGTCGGCGAGCCGCCGCCGGCTCGCTTCGGGCACGCCGCTTTCGAGCCGCAACAGGCCATTGGGGCCAAGGCCCTGCGCATCCTCGCCCATGGTTTCGGACGATCCCTCATGATGCCAGCGCGGCGAATCCCCGGCCGACTGGATTTCCAGCCCATAATCCACGCGATTGATGACGATCTGCGCCTGGCCTTGGGGCTGCATGTCGCCGCCCATCACGCCGAAGCTCATCCACGGCACATCGCCGCGCGCCGCAAAGCCGGGGATGATCGTCTGAAACGGCCGCTTGCCGGGCGCATAGATGTTCGGATGCCCGTCCTGCAGACTGAATAATTGCCCGCGATCCTGGAACATGAAGCCCAGCCCATCGGCGACCAGCCCCGATCCCATGCCGCGGAAATTCGACTGGATCATCGAGACCATCATCCCGTCCTTGTCGGCGCAGCTGAAATAGGTCGTGTCGCCGTGGCTCGGCGCCTGGCCCGGATGCACCGGCGACAGCAGGCGGTCGGGGCGGATCAGTTTGGCGCGGTTTGCGGCATATTCCTTGGAAATCAGCCACTCGACCGGCACTTTGGCAAAGTGCGGATCGGCATAGTAGCGCGCGCGATCTTCATAGGCGAGGCGCTTCGCTTCGGCCTGCAAATGGATCGACAGCGCCGACTGGAATCCCGCACCCTTCAGGTCGAAATTCTCGAGGATATTGAGCATCTGCAAGGTCGCGATGCCCTGCGTATTGGCGCCCAGCGCATAGACATCGGTGCCGCGATAACCGGTCTTGTGCGGCTCGATCCATTCGGACCGATGCGCCGCCATATCCTCGTAACGCAGCCAACCGCCGATCCGTTTGAAATAGGCGTCGATCGTGCGCGCGATCTCGCCCTCGTAGAAAGCGTCGCGCCCGCCTTCGGCAATCAGGCGAAAGGTCCGCGCGAGGTCGGGGTTGCGAAAGACCTGCCCCGCTGCGGGGCCCTTGCCGTCATTGATGCCCCAGGTTCGCATCGCATTGTCGATTTCCTCGATCCCGCGACCCGGCTGGCGGAAGCCTGCGAGGCTGCGGCGGATATAATAAGCGATCATGTCGGGGACCGGTGCGCCCGCCTCGGCATGGGCGATGACGGGTTCGAACAGCTCCTTCCACGGCAGCTTGCCGTAGCGTTGGTGCATCGTCCACCAGCCATCGACCGTGCCCGGCACCGATACGGTGATTGCGCCATAGGCGGGCAATGTGCCGCCCCTGGCGCGCGACCGCACCGTCGCGAGATCAAGCCCGCGCGGGCTTTTGCCCGACCCCGCCAGCCCCGCTAGCTTCTTCGTCTTGGGATCCCAGATCATCGCATAGACGTCGCCGCCAATGCCGTTCGCGGTGGGCTCGAGAAGGCCCAGACACGCATTGATCGCGATCGCCGCGTCGACCGCCGACCCGCCGCGCCGGAGAATGTCGATCCCTGCCTGCGTCGCGAGCGGGTGCGCGGTGCCCGCCGCGCCGCTGAGGCCGTAAACCGCGGTGCGCGACGCGAAGCTCGCGCCGACCGGGCGGTCGCCGCCTTGCACGTCGGGCCGCACGAAGCGGTCGGCGCCGGCTTCCCAGACCGGCGGCGTCGAAGCATTTGTCTTCGGCGTGGCGGGCGCGGCTTTGGGCTTCGTGCCCTCTGCGAGGCTCGCCGTCGGCAACAGCGCGGCGGCGGGAACGGCGGCGAGAAGGGTGCGGCGACGCATGGGTTCAAATCCCCTTGAGAAAGAACCCACTTTTGCGGGATGCGCGCGCGATGGCAAGGCCGGATTCCGACCCGTCGATGGCAACGCGGCGATCCGGCGCCAACAAAAAGCCCGCCGCGTGCCGGGGCACGGGCGGGCTCCTTGTCAGCGGCTCAGGACGTCAGCCCAGACCCGAGAATTTGATATTCTGGACGCGGCCGTAACGGATGTCGCAGGTGAATTTGCCGCGATCATAAGACCCGCCGCGGCCCCAGCGGCCGCCATAGCCGTCGCGAACGACGACGCGGCCCTTGACCTTGTAACCGTCGCGCTTGCGGTCGATCTTCGACACCTCGGTGACGTCGGTGCGGCCGTAGCGGCGGCTGCCGCGTTCGACGGCGTTGACGCACTGGCTGACCGCAGTGCGGCTGTTGCCATAGCGGCGGTAGTCATAGCCATAGCCATAACGCGGATCGTCATAGCGGCCGCGGTAGCGATCGTCGTATCGGCCATAGCGATCGTCGTACCGATCATTGTCCGACGACAGGATCGCCGCGAGGCCGCCGAGGACGACGGCACCGGCGATGATCTCGCCCGCGCTGATCCCGTCGTTGTCGTATCGGTCGCGCGCCATCGCGGGGGTCGCGCTCATCACCATCGCGCCGGCGGTGGCCGCACCAATTGCGGCCTTGGTCAGATTGGCCTTGATAGCCATGGTTCGGTCTCCTCAAACTAGCGCAGGCGGCGTGTTGCGGCCTGTTGAAGAGGGTTTACCGATTCGGCGGTGACGCGGTGCTGAACCCGGCGCTTATCTGGCGTTCAGCCTTGGTTTGGCTGGCGTTCATGTTGAGCGGCGCGCCCGAACAGCGAAAGGCCCGCCATCCGGTGGATGACGGGCCCTGAACCAGCTTCGGTGACCAGACCTGGCGGGTATCTCAGCAGACGCAGCGCGGCTTCGGCTTGGGTTTCGGCTTCCACTTTTTCTTGGGCGCATAGCGTTTGCGCACCGGCACATTTTCATAATAGGTGCGCGTCGTCGTCTCGACCGTTTCGGTCACGACGGGCGCGCCATTGATGATCGTCGTGACGACGACGCCGGGCGTGTACCAACCATAACCATAGCCGTAACCGCCGTGGTGGTAAGTGGTCGCATAGCCGCCGGGATGATAGGCGCCGCGGCTCGCCCACCATTGTTCGCATTTCTTCTTGTCTTCGGCGCTGCCGATCGCGCTGCCGGCGAGCGCGCCGAGCCCGCCGCCGATCAGCGTGCCTTCGGTCCGGTTGCCGCTTCCCGCGATGCGGTTGCCGGCGATGCCCCCCACGACACCCCCGACAACCGCGCCGCCGACTGTGCCCCCCCGGCCACAGCGGCGTTCCATTTCGGATTCATAACGCGCGTCATATCCGCCCTGATGCCATGAATAGCCATGCGGCGGCGGCGGATAGGGCGCGCCATGACCCTCGACCGTGCCTTCGTAGCGGCCCTCGTACCGGCGGCCGTCGGGCGTTTCATAGGTGCCGTCCCAGGTGCCGGTCCAGCGCCCCTCGGCATCATAACCGCTGACGCGGCGATATTCGGATTCACTCGGCACGCGGTCGGGATAGCCGGTGTAGACGCGCACGTCGGGATCGGCGGGCAGGCCATAATCGAGCGCGGGCTGTTCGGCACCGGCGCGCCCCGCCAGCAGCAACGACCCCGCGGCCAGACCCAATAACAAGACCGTGCGCATGCCTAACTCCCTGTTCCCCGGCGCGAACCGATTGGTTAACAATTTGTTAGCAAAAATGGCGCGGATTCGCGAATCCGTTAACCGTAAGTGTAGCGTCCCGATTTGGGGCAGATACGGGTGGAGGGCGGTCGGCGGGGGTTGCGGCCTTCCTCTCTCCTCGTCACCCCGGACTTGATCCGGGGTCCATGACTTCAGCGCCGCGGTGGATCCCGGATCAAGTCCGGGATGACGAAGTGGGAAAGGTCAGGAATCCGTTCCGAAACCGAACTTCGCGTCCGGCGCGCGATCCGCCTTTCAGCGCCGCCGCTCCCTCACGCCAGCGCCGCCGCGATGCGCGCCACCAGCGCCTCGGCCCCTGCCTGATCCGCCGCGGTGAAACGCGCGGGGAGGGGGCTGTCGAGGTCGAGCACGCCAACCAGCCTGTCGTTCGCAATCACCGGCACGACCAGTTCGCTGCGGCTGTCGGCATCGCACGCGATATGGCCGGGGAAGGCGTGGACATCCTCGATCCGCTGCGTCGTGCGCAGCCGCGCCGCGGCGCCGCACACGCCCTTGTCGAGCGGAATGCGGATGCACGCCGCCTTGCCCTGGAACGGGCCGAGCACCAGTTCCTGCCCGTCGAAGCGATAGAAGCCCGCCCAGTTGAGGTCGGGGATCGCCTGCCAGATCAGCGCCGCGACGTTCGCCATGTTCGCGATCCCGTCAGGCTCGCCCGCGACGAGCGCCGCCGCGGCGTCGCTCGCCTCGGCCCAAAGCTCGGCGGGTTCGGTGGCGGTGAAAGACAGGGCGTAGCTCATCCTATTCGACGTCCAGCCCGGTCCATTTCGCGGCAAAGGCATATTTGTCGGCGGCCTCGGCGATGATCTTGTCGGTCGGCTTGCCGCTGCCGTGGCCCGCGCGCGTTTCGATGCGGATGAGGTGCGGCTTGCTGCCTGCCTTTGCGTGCTGGAGCGCGGCGGTATATTTGAAGCTGTGCCCCGGCACGACGCGGTCGTCGGTGTCGGCGGTCGTCACCAGCACCGCCGGATAGGAAACGCCGCTGCGGATATTGTGATAGGGCGAATAGGCGAGCAGGTTCTTGAAATCGGCCTCCTTCGACGGATAGCCATAATCGTCGACCCAGTAACGCCCGGCGGTGAAGCGGTCGAAGCGCAGCATGTCCATCACGCCGACCGCGGGTAGCGCCGCGGCGAACAGGTCGGGGCGCTGGTTGGTCACCGCGCCGACGAGCAGGCCGCCGTTCGATCCGCCTTCGATCGCGAGCTGGCCCTTGCCGGCGATCCCCTCGGCGATCAGATATTCGCCCGCGGCGATGAAATCGTCGAACACATTCTGCTTCTTGTCGAGGCGACCGGCGTCGTGCCACGCCTTGCCATATTCGCCGCCGCCGCGCAGGTTGGCGATCGCGAGCACGCCGCCCTTGTCGACCCACGCAAGCCGCGTCGGCGAAAAGGCCGGGGTCATCGAGACGTTGAACCCGCCATAGCCATAAAGCAGCGTCGGCGAGCCCTTGCTGCGGTCGAGGCCCTTTTTCATCACGACGAACATCGGCACCTCGGTGCCGTCCTTCGATTTGTAGAAGCGCTGTTCGACGCTGAAGTCGGCGGGGTTGAAGGTCAGCCTGGGCTCGGCGAAAATCTCGCTCTTTCCGGTCTGGGTGTCGAGGCGGTAGATCGTCGTCGGCCGCGCGTAGCTGGAAAAGGCATAGAAGGTTTCGGGATCGCTCGACTTGCCGCCGAACCCCGACGCCGCGCCGATGTCGGCGAGGTTGATGTTGGCGATGGGTTTGCCGTCGAGCGCGACCATCCGCGCCTCCGACTTCGCATCGCCAAGGTAGGAGAGGATGATGCGATCACCGACCCGCGACGCGCCGACCAGCGTGGCCGGATTTTCGCCGACGAGTTCGGTGAGCTTCGCAGGCTTTGCAATATCGAACGAGACAAGCCGCGCGCGCGGCGCACCCTTGTTGGTGAGGAAGGTGAAGCGCGTGCCCGCGTTGGTCACATATTCCCAGTTGTTCGCATAATCGTCGACAAGGACGATCGGCTTCGCCCCCGGCTTGCCGAGCGGATGCAGCGTCAGGCCAAAGCGTTCGTCGGTCCCCTCGGACGAAACGACGAGCAGATATTTGCCGTCGTCGGTGACAACCGCGCTGTTGTTGAGCTTCGGCTTGTCGGGGGTGGCGTGGATCAGCACATCGTCGCTCTGCGACGTTCCGAGCCGGTGGAAATAGACGGCGTGATTTTCATTGAGCGACTGAAAGGCTTCGCCCTCCTCGGGCTCCGGAAAGCGCGAATAGAAAAATCCGCTGCCGTCCTTCGCCCAGTCGAGCGACGAAAATTTCACCCAACGCGCCTCGTCGGGCAAGTCCTGCCCCGTGGCGACGTCCTTGACGCGCACGATGCGCCAGTCGGTGCCGCCGTCCTGCACCGAATAGAGGAGGTGCCTGCCATCGTCCGACGGTTCCCATTCGGCGAGCGCGGTCGCGCCGTCCTTGGCCCACAGGTTCGGGTCGATCAGCACGCGGCCCTCGCCCTTCAGCCCTTCGCGGACATAGAGCACCGATTGCGGCTGAAGCCCGTCGTTGCGCGTATAGAAATAGCGCGTGCCGGCCTTGGTCGGCAGGCCGAAGCGTTCATAATTGTAAAGCTCGGTCATCCGCGCCCTGAACGCGTCGCGGCCGGGCAGCGTATCGAGATAGGCGTCGGTCACCTCGTTCTGCGCCGCAACCCAGGACGCGACCTTTGGATTGACGCGGACGTCATCCTCCAGCCAGCGATAGGGATCGGCGACATCGACGCCGAATTGCGGATCGACCGTGTCGCCGCGCGCCGTGTCGGGATAGGCGAGCGTGGGAGCGGGCGCTGTGGCCGCCGCGGCTTCGGCGGCCTGCGCTGCGGCGGGGGTCATGGCAAGGGCGACCAGCGCGAGCGGGGCGGACAGGCGTTTGGCGGGCATGGCAAGGCGATCCTCATATGTCTGAAGTAATTATCGTGCGCCGATATGTAAGGATGGAAAAGGGCGGGGCAAGCGGATTCGGGGCTGGCCATGATCGACCTCACCTGAATCGTCATCCCGGCGGAGGCCGGGATCTCCCCTCAGATTTCACCGCAACGGCGAGATTCCGGCCTTCGCCGGAATGACGAGGCAACAAATATTCAGTGCAGCGGCGAGGTGCGCACCGACCAATAGACGATGGTGAGCAGCGCGGCCCACAGCAGCAGGATGAAGATCATGCCCGCGCGGCTCGACGGCCGCTCGCTCGCCGCTTCGGCGGTGGCGTGCAGCTCGGCCCATAAGGGTGCGGCGATCAGCCGCCGCACCGCGAGCAGGCCGAGCGGGACGATGATGAGGTCGTCGATCCAGCCGAGAACCGGGATGAAATCGGGGATCAGGTCGATCGGCGACAGCGCATAGGCGGCGACCGCGACCGCCAGTACCCGCGCGAACCACGGCACGCGCGGGTCGCGCGCGGCGAGCCAGGCGGCGTGCGCCTCGACCGCGAGGCGGCGGCCAAGATCGCCGATGCGTTCGGAAAGGGATTTGCCCGAAAGACGTTTGCCGCTCATGCCATCCCTCATTACTGTCTATCCATGGCTATCCAACTGAAAAGCGCGCGCGTCGAACGCTGGCCCGTCGCGGGCTCGTTCGTCATCAGCCGCGGGGCGACCGACCATGTCGATGTCGTGGTCGCCGAAATCGAGGGAGACGGTGCGGCGGGACGCGGCGAGGGGACGCCGGTTTATTATCTGGGCGAAGACGCGGCATCCTGCCGCGACCAGATCTTGCTCGCCGCTGGCCACGTCGCTGGGATGGGCGCGGCCGAGGCGCGCGCCGCGGTGCAGGAGATCATGGCGCCGGGCGCGGCGCGCAACGCGCTCGACTGCGCGCTCTGGGATCTGGAGGCGCGGCAGCGCGGCCTGAGGCTGTGGCAGCTTGCGGGCTGCGACGGTGCGCCGACCGCGCGGACGACCGCCTTCACCATCTCGCTCGGCAGTCCCGGCGCGATGGCCGAACAGGCGGCGACGGCGGAAGCCGACGGTTATCACTTGCTCAAGATCAAGCTCACCGGTGAGGACGACCGGCTGCGCGTCGCCGGGGTGCGCAAGGGCGCGCCGAATGCGCGGCTGATCGTCGATGCCAACGAAAGCTGGGGACAGGTCGATATATTGGAAGAGGCCGAGGCGCTGGCCGACATGGGCGTCGAAATGATCGAGCAGCCGGTGCCAGTCGGCGCCGACGCGCTGCTCGATCCCATCTATGCCTCGATACCGTTCGTTGCCGACGAAAGCTGTCAGACGGCGGCCGACATCGCGCGGATCGGCGCTTTTTACGACGGCGTAAACATCAAGCTCGACAAGGCGGGCGGGCTGACCGAGGCGCTGCGCATCGCCGACGCCGCCGATGCCGCAGGGCTGGCGATCATGGTCGGGTGCATGTTGTCGACCAGCCTCGCCATCGCGCCGGCATTCGTGCTGGCACAGCGCGCGCGCTGGGTCGACCTCGACGGCCCCGCGCTGCTCGAACGCGACCGCGAGGGTGGGTTCGAGTATCGCGAGGGACGGATCGGGCCGCCCGTGGGCTGATAATCATCCTCCCTGTCGCGCAGCGATGGGGAGGTGGCAGCGCGAAGCGCTGACGGAGGGGCTTTTGCGCCGAGGTCGCGGCCCCTCCACCACCGCTTGGGGCGGCGGTCCCCCTCCCCATCGCTTCGCGACAGGGAGGATTGGGGGCTAGAGCGCCACTTCGGCGTGCTTGCCGAGATCGCCTTCCTTCATCGTGATTCCGGTCGCGAGCTTGAACAGGCCCTTGATGCTCGCATCGGCCGTCCAGATTTCGGCGTCGTCCAGGTCGAAGCGCAGCAGCAGCAGCTTCGGATCGTCCTTGCCGCCTTCATACCAGGCGGCGACGCCGTTGCTCCACAGCTTGTCGAGCACCGCGCGGTCGGTTTCGAGGCGCAGCGTCCCCGAAATGCAGGCGAAGAGATCGTGGCCCTTCGACGCGAATTGCGCCATCGCCGGACCGCCACCTGCGAGACGATTGTCGGTCGAGGTGAAGAACCAGAAGGCGCTGTTCGCATCCTTGTCGAGTTGCGCGTTCATCGGGATATGATGCGCGCGTTCGCCGGTGGCACCGACCATCACATAGGGGCTGTCGGCCAATGCTTTCCAGAATTGCGTCTTGATGTCGTTGCTCATCGAATGGCTCCTTTTCGGGCCCCCCCGATGATCGAACAACGCGGCAGCGCGCCCGACGTTGCCCCGCTCAGCGCGGGCGCGGCTCGGCATAGCTGACGACTTCATATTCGATGCCGTCGGGATCGAAGAAATAGAAGCGGCGGCCGGGTTCGTAATCGTCGTGGTTGAAGGGGGTGAGGCCGACCGCTTTCACGCGCATTTCGATCGTGTCGAGATCGTCGACCTGTACCCCGACATGGTTGAGCGGCGCGCCTTTCGGATAAGGGGCATCGGCGTGTTCGCCGTCGGGGCCGGTGTAGAGCGCGATATAGGCCGTATCGCTGCCGAGATGGATCGTGCGCCCGCCGTCGCGCGCGGGGCCGCGCCAGCGCTCGTGCCAGCCGAAGATCGCTGACAAGATGCCGGCGGTGCGGTCGGGATCGCTGACGGTCAGGTTCACATGTTCGATAAAGGGGTGCGTCACGGAAGAACTCCTGATTCGGGTTGACGCCGCGCTTTATGAAAGCTCAAGTCGGGTTTAGATCAAGCGAGAAATGACGATCATTCTCTGGTCCGTCATTGCGAGCGGAGCGAAGCAATCTCCAGCTGTCGGCCTAGCTGTGCCGACGGCTGGAGATTGCCGCGTCGCTTCGCTCCTCGCAATGACAAGGGAGAATGAAATGCACCGCACCGACCTGATCGCGATCGGCGAGCTCGCCGCGCGCACCGGCGTCGCGGTGTCGGCGATCCGCTTTTACGAAGCCAAGGGACTGATCGAGGCGCTGCGCACGCGCGGCGGCCAGCGCCGCTTCCTGCGCGCCGACATCCGCCGCGTGTCGTTCATCCTGATCGCCCAGCAGATGGGGCTGAGCCTCGAGGAGATCGGCGCCGAGCTGGCGCGGCTACCCGCCGGACGCACGCCCAACGGCGCCGACTGGACACGGATCAGCACCGGGCTGCGCGCGCGTATCGACGCGCAGATCGCGGCATTGACACGCACGCGCGGACTGCTCGACCAGTGCATCGGCTGCGGCTGCCTGTCGCTGAAGAAATGCGGGCTTTACAATGCACAGGACAAGGCGGCGCAGCGCGGCGCCGGGCCGCGCTATGTGCTGGGCGACCGGGCGGGGGAGATTGCAGAGGTGGGGTGAGGGGGCGGTGGTTTTGGGGTGGTGAGCTGTCGTCGGGCGCTATAAAGCCCCTCACCTGAAGGGGAGGGGCTGGCTTTTCCTTACGGCAACTACGGGTCGAAATGCGGCATTCTATGAAATTCGCGCAGAGGCGCAGAGATCCCACAGGAGAGTTTGGCATAACCCCAACCAAAAGTTGGCCACGTCGCCGAACAGTTTCCAAACCGAAACCAAGCC
>JASBSJ010000020.1 GCA_030148985.1 Sphingopyxis sp. | reverse complement strand
TTCCATATACAGTAGCGGATCGCCATTATCGCGAATCTCGGTCTGCCAGCGCGCAATCGGGGCGGGGCCGGCGTTGTACGCCGCAATCACCTTGGGCAGCTGGCCGCCGGTCGATGGATCGCGGCTGAGATATTGAAGATAGCTCTGCCCCAAATCCATGTTGACCGCGGGAATACGAAGGTCCCCGGTGCCGCTGTCGCCGCGCCAGCGCGCAATGTCGCGGGCGGTGCCGGGGCGGACCTGCATCAGGCCAAAGGCGCCGGCGGGGCTGACGACGGTGCGCTGGAAACGCGATTCCTGCAACGTGTGCGCGAAGACGAGCGCCGGATCGACCTTCCATCCGCCATTGGGTTCCCATTTCGGTTGCGGATAGCGTGCCGCCACGGCGGGCTTGCGACCATAGGGTGTATTGTGCGCCAGATAGAGCTGCGTTTCGGGCAGGCTGAGCGCGCCCGCCATGGCGATGAGCTCGTCATGCTGGTCGGGATTGCCGATGCGCGCCTGGTGGCGCAGCGCTTCGCCGGCGTATTTTTCTTCGCCGATCTCGGCCAGCGCCATCGCGATGCGCACATTGGGAAGCCCCTGAAGCGCACGCCATGCGCTGCGGTCGGCGCGCAGCGCCTCGCGCTGGCTCTTCGTCTCGACGCCGAGCGTTTCGGCGGCGAGGAGGCCGTAAAGCGTTTCCTCATTGGCCGCCGCCGAGCGAAGGCGCGACTGAACGGCGGTGGGTTCGCCGGCCGCTACCGCGGCGCGCGCGGCCCAATAATAAGCCGCCGCCCGCAATTCGCTGTCGGGGGCTTCCTTGGCGACGCGGTCGAAGGCGGTCAGTGCGGTGCGATAGTCGCGCAGCCGCCATGCCGCGAGCCCCTGCACCCATGCTCCTTGCGTCGCCCAGGGGCCGCCATCGGCGGTGCATGCGAGCGACAGGCGGAGCGCGTTCGCATCGTCATTTTCGATATAGTAGGACCAGGCGACCTTTTGCCGCCATTCGGCGCGCGCCGCCGGGCTCAGCTGGTCGACGACCGCGTTGAGCAAGGCCTCGGCACCCGCCGGGTCATCATTCTTGATTCGGTCGGGAATCGTGCGCGCGAGCCCCGCCGCGACCGGGTCGCTGCTCACCGCATCGGCGCCGAGGCGGCGCGGCGCGCTGCCGGCCCAGGCAAGCCGCACTTCGGCGGGGAGCGCGGGAATGTCGCTTGCGCCGCGCCTTGTCGCCAGGCGGCCGAGCTGTGCCGCCTGCGGCAGGAAAGGCGACCGCGCGAGGATCGGCATGATGTCGGCGATTTCAGCGCGCGGGCTGTTCGCGGCGACAAGCAGTTCGGCGCGCAGGAAATCCGTCAGCGGGTCGGGACCGGCGCTGTCGAGCAACGCCCGAGCGTCGGCCCAGCGTTCGCTGCGGATCGCGGTCAAAATCTGTGTGTAGAGCTGTTTCTGCTTTGACGACAAAATGCCGGGCACGGTCTGCGTCGCCGCGACGAGGCCGGGGTTCCCGGCATCGGCCGCGGTGGCCGGAACGGCAATAACGGTCAGCGCCGCTGCGGCGCACGATAGAAGGTTTCTGGTCATAATCGGCATCTGTCAACGTCCCCGGTTGAACAGTTTCAGGCTGTCCCATGCCGCTGCCTTTTGCGCTGGCCGCGCGAGCAATATTGCGGGATGGGTCACGGCTATCGTCTCCACCTTGCCGCCGTCTTGGTTAAGATCGAGTAACTTTCCGCGCGCATCGGGCAGCGCGAGTCCGGTTGCCATGCGCACGATGTCGCTGCCGATCAGCAGCAGCCGCCGCGGACGCGCGATGCGGACATGGTGCCAGAGCAGCCGGTCGAGTTCGGCGGCATCGCGCGCGTCGATGCGGCCGCCCGGCGGGCGCGTCACGGCCAGACTTGCCGCATAGAATTGGCTGCGCATGAGGCCGATCGCCTGCAGCATCGCCTCGAGCAGCTTGCCCGCGGCCCCCGCGAACAGCTGTCCTTCGCGCTGGTCGTCGATTTCGGGCCAGGCGGTGAGCAGCATCAGCGGCGCGGCGGCATCGCCGAGGGGGAGCACGCGGCGCGCGTCCCACTGGCTGCCCGGAACCTCGTCGCTCGTCGCCAGCCATTGCCGGAACTCGTCCCATTCGCCGGGAAAGGTGACCGGGCCTTTTTGTTCGGCAACCTGTTCGGCCTGCTGGCGCTGCAGTGCGGCGGGCAGTTGTTGCGGTTCGGGCGCGGCGTCGGCAACGCGCTGCGGCCGCGATGCCGCAGCGTCGTTCGCTGGCGGCACGGCGAGCCAGCCCGCGGGCGGTTCGCCGACGAGCGCCTCGACGCCCGCCAGCGACCACCAGTCGCAATAGCTTTCCGCCAGCAATACAGAGTTTCGCCCGCCCATGAAATTGTTGAAACAGGAGGTTGACGGGCGCGTCAATTGGCGGGCATCGCATTTCGTGACAGAATGAGCGCCGGACACGATGAATGATCGGCGCGGGGACGGCAGAAAGGTGATTGCGGTGAGCGAACGGGAATCGATGCCCTATGACGTGGTCATCGTCGGCGCGGGTCCGGCGGGGCTTTCGGCGGCGATCCGCCTCAAACAATTGGCGAATGCGGCGGGCAGCGAACTGTCGGTGTGCATCCTTGAAAAAGGGTCCGAGGTCGGCGCGCATATCCTGTCGGGCGCGGTGATCGATCCCAGGTCGCTCGACGAATTATTGCCCGAATGGCGCACCATGGGATGTCCGCTGGCCGAGGTTCCGGTCAACGACAACCAGCATTGGGTGCTGACCAGGAAAAGGAAGTTCAACCTGCCCGAGTTTATCTCGCCGCCCTTCATGCACAACAAGGGCACCTATACGGGCAGCCTCGGCAATCTTTGCCGCTGGCTGGCCGAGCAGGCCGAAGGGCTGGGTGTCGAAATCTTCCCGGGCTTTCCCGCCGCCGAAATCCTCTACAACGAAGATGGATCGGTCAAAGGCGTCGCCACCGGCGACATGGGTGTCGCGCGCGACGGCAGTCATAAGGCCGACTATGCGCCCGGCCTCGAACTCCATGCCAAATATACCTTCTTTGCCGAAGGCGTGCGCGGGCATCTCACCAAGATGCTCAAGCCGCAATTTGCGCTCGACGCCGATTGCGAGCCGCAGGTCTATGGCCTTGGCGTCAAGGAATTGTGGGACATCGACCCCGAAAACCATGCGCCGGGCCGGGTGATCCACACGCAGGGCTGGCCGCTCGACGAAAACGCCAATGGTGGCGGTTTCCTTTATCATCAGGCGAACGGGCAGGTGGCGCTGGGCTTCGTGACCTGGCTCAACTATCGCAACCCGCACATCTCCCCGTTCCAGGAGATGCAGAAGTGGAAGACGCATCCCGAGATCGCGAAGATTTTGAAGGGCGGCAAGCGCGTTTCTTACGGCGCGCGCGCGATCAGCGACGGCGGCTATCAGTCGGTGCCGAAGCTGGCCTTCCCCGGCGGCGCGTTGATCGGCGACAGCGCCGGGTTCCTGAACGTGCCGCGGATCAAGGGCACGCACACCTCGATGAAGTCGGGCATGATGGCGGCCGAGGCGGCCTTTGCGGCGGTGACCGCGGGCCGGGCGGGCGACACGTTGGGCGCCTATCAGGCCGCCTATGACGACAGCTGGGTCAAGAAAGAACTCAGCGTCGTTCGCAACGTCCTGCCGCTCGTCGAAAAATATGGCGATCTGGCGGGCACGATCATGGCGGGCATCACCATGTGGGCCGAAACGCTCAAGATCAAAATGCCCTTCACGATGAAGCATCATCCGGACAATGAGAGCCTGTATCGCGCCGACATGATGCCGAAACCCGACTATCCGAAACCCGACGGCGTGCTGACCTTCGACCGCCTTTCTTCCGTGTTCGTGTCGAACACCAACCATGAGGAGGATCAGCCGGTTCACCTCCAGCTGAAAGACCCGTCGATCCCGGTCGAATATAACCTGCCGCTCTATGACGAGCCCGCGCAGCGTTATTGCCCGGCAGGCGTCTATGAGATCGTCGGCGAAGAAGAGGGCGACCCCAAATTGGTGATAAACGCGCAGAATTGCGTCCATTGCAAAACGTGCGACATCAAGGATCCGACCCAGAATATCAACTGGGTTACCCCCGAAGGCGGCGGAGGCCCCAATTATCCGAACATGTAAGCCCGTCGGCCTGCTGATCGCGGCCGCCCTGCTTGGGGCGGCATCCCCCGTTGGGGCGACCGATGGCGACGGCGCCGCGCTCAACGCGCTCGTCCGCGCGCGGCTGGCCGAGGAGAATGGAACGCCCGCGGTGGCGCTGTCGGCGCTGAACGAGGTTGCCAGCCTCGCGCCGGGACTGCCGGGCGTGCGCGGCCGGATGCTGGAGCAAGCGATCGCCGCGGGCGATCTGGAAGCGGCGCGCAGCGCGGCGCAGCAACTCTGGGCCGCGGGCGACCATCGGTTCGACGCCCAGCTTGTCCTGCTGGTCGACGCGATGCGCCGGTCGGACTGGAAAGCAGCACGCGCCTATCTGGCGGGCCGGACCGACAAGGCAGGCGCCGATACCATCGCGCGGCTGATCGTGCCGACGTTTCACGCATGGATCGACGTCGGGGCGCGCAGCAAGCGGCCCGAGCGGCATCTGCTCGCCGCTGGGGGGGGCACACGGCCCGAACCCGCGCTGATGTTGCAGATCGTGCTGGTGCAGGCGGCGACGCGACGCGGGGCGGAGGCTGCGGCGCTCGCCGACGAGATCACGCTGACCGACCGCACGAGCCAGCTCGTCGGACTGCGCGCGGCGGCGACGCTCGACAGGGCGGGAAAGGATGCCGCGGCCGAACGGCTCCGTGGACGGATCGCGCTGGCGGCGGGCGAGCGCGAGGATCCGATGCTGCTGCTGCCCGAACAGCCGGTGGCGACGCCGCGCGCGGGAACCGCGCAGTGGCTGGGCATTCTGGCCGATGGGCTGGCGCGCACACCGAACGGTAGCACGAAACTGCCGCTGTTGTTTGCGCGGGCGGCGCATTGGCTGAACGATGAGGATTGGGCCGTGCGCGCCACGCTTGTCGAGGCGCTGGACCGCGACGGACAGGAGGCGGCGGCGATGGCCTTGCTCGGTGCGGCGCGGGGAACGCTGCCGCCCGTGCTGGCGATGCGGCGGGCCGAACTGTTCGCCGATGCTGGCGATCTCATCGAGGCGGCCCGGCTCGCCGAAGCCGCCGTTCGCGACGACCCGCCGCGCAGCCTGCTCGTGCGCCTTGCCGATCTGGCGCGGCGGTCGGGCGACCCCAAGGCGGCGGCCGCGGCCTATGAACGCCTCGAAGCCGCGCTGGGCGACAGCGAGGGCGACCGGGCGCTGCGCGGCAGCCTGCTGCTCGCGCGCGCCGAACTGCTGCTGCAAAGCGATGGATGGGAGAACGCAGCGCCGCTCATCGAGCGTGCGGTGGCCTTGCAGCCCGACGATCCCGTCGTGCTCAATTTCGCGGGCTATTCGGCGCTCGAACGGCGCAAGAATGTCGAGCAATCGCTCGCGCGGATCGAGGCGGCGTGGGCGCGGGCGCCGCAGAATGCGAGCATCACCGATTCGCTCGGCTGGGCCTATTTCCTGACCGGGCGCATCGACGATGCGGTTGAGTTGCTCGAAAAGGCGCAGCGCGGCGAACCCGACAATGCGGTGATCGTCGAGCATCTGGGCGACGCCTATTGGCAGGCCGGGCAGCGGTTTCAGGCGCGCTATAACTGGCGCGCGGCGGCGCTGCTCGCCGATGCCGAGATGGCAACGCGGATCGAGGCGAAGCTGCGCGACGGGCTGACCCCGGCGACGGTGGCGCCGTGATGCACGAGACCGGCTGGGCCAAGATCAACCTGGCGCTCCACGTCCGCGCGCGGCGTCCCGACGGCTATCACGACATCGAGACGCTGTTCGCTTTTGTCGACGATGGCGATACGATCCGCGCCACGGTCGCGGAGGCCGACGCACTTATTATAGACGGCGAATTTGCCGAAGGCTTGAGCGCGGGCAGTGACAATCTGGTGATGCGCGTATTGGCACTGCTGCGTGCGCGCTATGGCGCTGACCGGGTGCCGCCGCTCGCGGTGACGCTGACCAAGCGACTCCCCGTCGCTGCGGGGATCGGCGGCGGCTCGGCCGATGCGGCGGCGATGGCGCGGCTGATCCGCACCCATTTCCTGCCCGAACTGGGCGATGCGACGCTCGCGCGGATCGTCAGCCCGCTCGGCGCCGATATTGCCGCCTGCGTGGCGAGCACGACCTGTCTCGGTGTCGGCACCGGCGAGGAACTGAGCGCGGTATCGGGCCTGCGGATCGAGGGTACGCCGGTGCTGCTCGTCAATCCGCGCCAACCGGTCGCGACGGGGCCGGTCTTTGCCGCGTGGGATGGGATCGACCGCGGGCCGCTCTACATCGGCGCCGACCATCGCGCGCAGTTGATTGGCGCGCGCAACGATTTGCAGCGCCCGGCGACCGCGGCCTGCCCGGCGATCGCCGACGTGCTGCTTGAGCTCGGCGCGTTGCGCCCATGGCTCGCACGGATGTCGGGATCGGGGGCGACCTGTTTTGCGCTCTTCGATGCGGCGGCAGAGCGCGACGCGGCAGCAGCGGCGCTTCGTGAGCAGCATTTGGACTGGTGGCTGATGGCGGGGGCGCTGCGATGAGTGAAGCTTGGCGCCAACTGGGTGAGCCCCGCCCGGGCGGCATATTGCTGATCGGCGATCATGCCTCGGCGCATGTGCCGGACGACGTCGATCTGGGCATCGACGCCGTGCTGCTCTCCAACCACATCGCGATCGACATCGGCGTCGCCGAGGTGGCGGCGTTGCTTGTCGACTGCGGCGCGGTCGATGTCGCGATCCTCGGCGGCGTGTCGCGGCTCGTCGTCGATCTCAACCGCGAGGAAGATGCGCCGGGCGTGCTGCCGATCGCGAGCGACGGCCATGCCGTTCCGGGCAATGCGCTAGATGAGGCGGCGCGCGAGGCGCGGCTGGCGCGGTTCTTCCGGCCCTATCACGACCATATTGCGGCGACGATCGCGGCGCACCGGCCCGCGATGATCCTGTCGCTGCACAGCTTTACACCGGCACTTGCGGCGCATCCGGGTGAGGCGCGGCCCTGGCACGTCGGGGTGCTCTATAATGAGGACGACCGCCTCGTCCCCGCCGCGATCGCCGCGCTGGAAGCCGAAGACATGATCGTCGGCGACCAGCAACCCTATTCGGGCAAACTGCTCAACGCGACGATGAACCGCCATGCCGAAGCGAAGACCATCCCCTATATCGGGATCGAGATGCGGCAGGATCTGGTCGGCGACGCGGCGGGGCAGGCGCTGTTCGCCGAGCGACTAGCGCGCATGTGCCGGAAAGTGGCGTTGAACATCGGGGCTTAGGCGTGTAGAGGCGCATCTCGCCGCTAATCTGTGAAACAAAATTATCAGGATTGAGTGAAATGCCTTCTTATCGTTCGCGCACCACGACCCACGGCCGCAACATGGCCGGTGCCCGCGGCCTGTGGCGCGCGACGGGGATGAAGGACAGCGATTTCGGCAAGCCGATCATCGCCGTGGTCAACAGCTTCACCCAGTTCGTGCCGGGCCACGTCCATCTCAAAGACCTGGGTCAGATGGTCGCGCGCGAGATCGAGGCGGTGGGCGGGGTTGCCAAGGAATTCAACACCATCGCGGTCGACGACGGCATCGCGATGGGGCACGACGGCATGCTCTATTCGCTCCCCAGCCGCGACCTGATTGCGGACTCGGTCGAATATATGGTCAATGCGCATTGCGCCGACGCGATGGTGTGCATTTCCAACTGTGACAAGATCACGCCGGGGATGCTGATGGCGGCGCTGCGCGTCAACATTCCCGTGGTGTTCGTGTCTGGCGGGCCGATGGAGGCAGGTAAAGTCGTGCTGAAAGGCAAGGAGGTCGCGCTCGATCTGGTCGATGCGATGGTTGCCGCAGCCGATGAGAAATATAGCGACGAGGAAGTGCTCGCGATCGAGCAGGCGGCGTGCCCGACCTGCGGCAGCTGTTCGGGGATGTTCACCGCCAATTCGATGAATTGCCTGACCGAAGCGCTGGGGCTGTCGCTGCCGGGCAATGGCTCGACGCTGGCGACGCACGCCGACCGCAAGGAACTGTTCCTGCGCGCCGGGCGGATCGTCGTCGAAATGTGCCGCCGCCATTATGAAGAAGGCGACGATAGCGTGCTGCCGCGCAATATCGCGACCTTTGAGGCGTTCGAAAATGCGATGAGCCTCGACATCGCCATGGGCGGATCGACCAACACGGTGCTCCACCTGCTCGCGGCCGCGTTCGAAGCCGGGGTCGATTTCACGATGACCGACATCGACCGGCTGTCGCGGCGCGTGCCGTGCCTGTCGAAGGTCGCACCGGCGAAGAGCGACGTCCATATGGAGGATATCCACCGCGCCGGGGGGATCATGGCAATCCTCGGCCAGCTCGAGCGCGCGGGGCTGCTCCACGCGCATCTGCCGACGGTACACAGCGCGACGATGGGCGACGCGCTCAACAAATGGGACATTGCGCGCACCAACGATCCGGCGGTGCAGACCTTCTACCTCGCGGCGCCGGGCGGCGTGCCGACGCAGACGGCGTTCAGTCAGGACCGGCGTTGGGATTCGCTCGACCTCGACCGCGAAAATGGCGTGATCCGCTCGGCAACGCACGCGTTCAGCAAGGATGGCGGCCTCGCCGTTCTGTCGGGCAATCTCGCGCTCGACGGCTGCATCGTGAAGACCGCCGGGGTCGACGAGAAGATTCTGAAATTTGCCGGCCCCGCGAAGGTCTATGAAAGCCAGGATGCGGCGGTGGCGGGCATTTTGACCGGACAGGTCGAGGCGGGCGATGTCGTCGTCATCCGCTACGAAGGGCCCAAGGGCGGGCCGGGGATGCAGGAAATGCTCTATCCTACGAGCTACCTCAAATCGAAGGGGCTGGGTGCCGCCTGCGCGCTGATCACCGACGGGCGTTTTTCCGGCGGCACGTCGGGGCTGTCGATCGGCCACGTCTCGCCCGAAGCTGCCGAAGGCGGTACGATCGGGCTGGTCGAAAATGGCGACAGGATCGAGATCGACATCCCGAGCCGGACAATCACGCTGGCGGTATCCGAGGCCGAACTGGCGGCGCGTCGTGCCGCGATGGAGGCGCAAGGTGAGGCTGCGTGGCAACCCGAAAAGCCGCGCCCGCGCAAGGTTTCGGTAGCACTTCAGGCCTATGCTGCGATGACGACGAGTGCGGCGCGCGGCGCCGTGCGCGACCTGTCGCAGTTGAAGGGCAAGGGATGAAATCGATCGCGGGGGCAGGTCTGCTGCTCGTTCTGGCGGGCTGCAATGCCGGTCCCGACAATGGCGCGCTGGCCGAAGCCGAAGCGCAGGGATCGAAGGACGCCGCGATCAGCGGACGGATCGACTGCGCGCTTGGCGGCGCCAAGCTGTTCGACCGCACCTGCACCATCGCCGAAATGAACAGCGCCGACGGTACGATCCTGATCGTCGGCCGCAGTGACAGCGGCTACCGCCGCCTGCAGGTGACAACCGATGGCCGCGGGGTCGTTTCGGCTGACGGCGTCGATCCGGCGAAGGTGACGGTGATCGGCGACGGGGTGATCGAGGTTGCGGTCGGCCCCGACCGCTACCGGCTGCCTGCCAACACCGGCGGCGCGAAGTAGCGCGACTTTTCCTGCTCGCATGGTAGGAAAGGGCATGTCCGTTCCCGCCGATGCACCGATCCTGACCGCCGCCGCCATGCGCGAGGCCGAGGCCGCGACGGCGCGCGCGGGCGTGTCGCTCGGGGATTTGATGGAGCGCGCCGGCGCTGCGGTCGCCGATCTCGCCTGGCGCATGGCGGCAGGCGCGCCGACCCTGATCCTGTGCGGTCCGGGCAATAATGGCGGCGACGGATATGTCGCGGCGCGCCGGCTCAAGGCGCGCGGCGCGGCGGTGAGGGTTGTCGCGCTTGGCCCGCCCACCACCGAACTGGCCAAGGCCGCGCGTGATGCCTGGGACGGGCCCGTCGAAAGCCTGAGCGACAAAACGGCTGCGGCGCCATTGATCGTCGATGAGCTGTTCGGCGTCGGGCTGACGCGGCCGCTGGCCGATGATCTGGCGGCAATATTGCGGCGCTTTTCCGGGCGGCGGATA
>JASBSJ010000014.1 GCA_030148985.1 Sphingopyxis sp. | reverse complement strand
AGGGAGCCCACACATCATGAAGAAGTTTGCTGCTATCGCCGTTGCTGCCAGCATGTTCGCCCTCGCCGCTTGCGGTGAAAAGGCTGCTGAAGAAGCCACCACCGAAGCTCCGGCTGCCGAAGCTGTTGCTGAAGAAGGCGCCGACGCCGCCGCTGCCGGCGCCGAAGCCGCCGCCGAAGGCGCCGAAGCCGCTGCCGCTGGTGCCGAAGCTGCTGCTCCGGCCGACGCTGCTGCGACCGCTGAAGCTCCGGCTGCCGACGCTGCTGCTGCTCCGGCCGAAGAAGCCAAGTAAGTCACAGCCCTTCGGGGCAATGACCGAAACGGAAAATGGGCGGTCTTCCTTTGGGAAGGCCGCCTTTTTCTTTGCCTGCGACCGGCTTGGGATGGACTTGCCGCCGCGGCATGTCTAAGGCGCGGGTCCGGTCGTCGGGGAGTGGCGCAGCCCGGTAGCGCGCTTGCTTTGGGAGCAAGATGTCGCAGGTTCGAATCCTGTCTCCCCGACCACTTCCCTCCCCGGCCGCCTTTCGGCACGCTGCACCGGCAGAAGCCGCGATCAGCGCGCGCGGCGTCTCGCCGCTCGGATTTGCAAGCAAATGGAATAGCGCGAGAGAATGGTGGGCCCGGCAGGACTCGAACCCGCAACCTAGCCGTTATGAGCGGCCAGCTCTAACCATTGAGCTACAGGCCCCCCTTGCAACCCGCGAGGGGATGGGCTGGCGATAGCGGAGGGCGCGGCGCGTTGGCAAGCGTCAAGGTTTATGCAGCGACCGTCCGTTCGGCCAATGCCACAATCTCGGCCGCCGTCGTCGGCTCGACCCCCCGCCGCGCGAGGTGGTTCAGCACCTTGTCCCACCAGCGATAGAATTGGTCGAGGTCGGCCGCCGTGCGAACATAAGGGGTATTGCCCGGCTGGAGTGAGGGCGAATGAAAGGAAAAGTTGAATACCGGCAGCCGCGCCGCGATCGCGATGTCGATCGCCTTGAGCGCGCGGTCGACGGGTATGCCCTCGGGCGTCAGCGCAATGCGCTCGACAAGGCCCAGCCGGGCGAGCGCGGCCCCGGCGCGCGATCCGCTGCGCGCGATGCGGTGATAGAGCGGCGGGCCGAAGTTCCCGAGCACCCCCCCGAAAACGGTCGTCACAGGCATCTCCAGCACCGCCCCTGCGGGCGTATGCACCCACCAGGGATGGAGCGGCGCGGCGCGATAATCGGGGCCATGTCCCGCGCGATAGTCGAAACCCGACCGCACCGATGTGTCGCACCGAAAGCCCAACTCGGCGAGCATCGTCGCGCTTTCGGGGCCCAGTCCATAGCGACCGGCGCGGTAAACCGTGGGCGCGGCACCGAAGCGATCACGGATGGCGTCGCGCAGCATGGTCATCTTTGCCCGCTGAAGCTGCGGACTCAGGTTTCCGGTATAGCTGTTGCGCGCACTGACCTGTTCGTCGTGCGGCGGTGTCACCCACGGATGAAGCTGCGCGCCGATTTCGCATCGGCCTGCGGCGTGCGCGGGCCCCAGAATGTCGGTCGCGCGCTCGTCGGCGACGATGGGCCAGTCGACCAGATAGATGGGGCGCACCCCGGCACCATCGAAATAGGCCTGGCAGTCCGCGAGTGCAGGAACCGACCCAAGGCCGAACCCGGTTCGCGCAAAGGGCGCGTCCCAGTCGAAATCCTCCTCGGTGTCGATGGTGACCCAGAATCGCGGGGACTCGCCATCGCCGAGCCGGACCAGCGCCGATGCAGCCGGATATGCGAAGAAATTGCCCGCCGGCTGCAACCTTGCCCCCTTTGCCCCGATCGTCCGCTATTCGCCCTGCTGGACCTCCAGTTCGGCGTCGGTCTTCGACGTGGCGGACGGCAGGTGCAAGGTCAAGGCGTTGTGCCCGATGTCGAGGCGTCCGCCCGCCGCGCGGGCGAGGCTGTCGACGAGGCGGAGCGAGAAACCGAGGCTGAGCACCGCAGCGCCCGGCGCTTCGCCTTCGGGACTGAAACCGGGGTCGAGCAGATCGGCCGCGGTCGCGAACCGGATCGCCGCGGGGCGGACGATTCGCAACTGGAGCATGTCGTCATGCGGCGATTCGGTGACGAGCTGTCCGACCAGGATGCCGCCCGGTTCGCATATGTCGACCAGCGCGGTGACCAGGCGGCCAATCATCCGGCGCACATCGGCGTCGCTCGCGCGCCCGAGAAAGGGACCGCCGACGCGCGTCAGCGTCATTTCGATCCGCTGGTCGGCCAGAAGCGCGGCAAGGTCGCTTTCGACCTGGTTCACAATGGCCCCGATATCGACGACTTCGGTCGGAAGCGCTTGGATTGGCGGGCTACCACGCCGTGCGGCCGTTTCCAGGTCATCAATGATCGACTGCACCGACGCCGCGTCAGCGACGATCCGCTCGGCCATCGTGCGATAGGATTGGCTGACCGGACCGAACATCTGGCCCGCGATGATCTGCCCAAACCCCGAAATCGCGTTGAGCGGACTGCGCAGTTCGTGAATCAACTGTCGGATCGAGTCACCCGGATCTTCGGCCTCGGGACGGCCGTAGGGCGTTTCATTATGCTGGGGGCGCCGCGCGGTCGCGCGGTAACCGCGAAACTGGCCGCTCGCCGGATCGAACCAGGGAAGCGCCGAAAAGCGCCATTCGCCCGCTTCTTCGGGCGTGCCTTCCAGCGATATGCGCGCATTGACGATTTCCGCACGCTGCCGAAAAGCACCCGCGGCGGCGGCATCGGTGCCCGGCTCGCCGCCGAAGGCAGCCTCGGCGATCGACAGGCCGATCACGGCGCCGCGTGTAACGCCTTCGACCCAATGGATCACGCCGTCGGGGCCGGTCTCGAAACAAAAGGATCGGCGCGGCGCGCGCGCCGATGCTGGCTGGCCGCGGCGCGACTGATATTTGTCGATCCGGCGGACCAGTTCGCTGATCTGGCTTGGCGCGGCCGTTTCGGCAACGCTTTCGAGCTTCGGCGGCAGGACCGACGCCGGCTCGACCGCTTCGGCGATCGACGGTTGCGGCAGCGCCACCGACGCGCTGCCGAGCGCGGCCAGCGCACGGCCGACGCCTTCGGGCAGATCGTCGCGTCCAGCCAGCACCGATCGCGCCATGGCATTGGTCGCCGGCAAAAGCGCGAGCCAGTCGGCTTCGGACAGCCGCACCTCGCGTAGCATCGCTGCCGACACTGCGGGAACGTCGTTAGCATAAAGTGCGACGAGCGGCGCAAATCGTCCATGCCGCGCGATCGCGCGCGCGCAATCGCGGCGCACCGCTTCGGGGACATGGGGGCGCAGCACGGCAAGCGCATGAAGAGCCCGGCGAATATCGCCGTCGCCCAGTTGATTGCCGCGCTGCGCCAGAATATCGGAGAGTTGCCGCCACGCGGTGACACGCGCCCTGCGGTCCACAGGGGCCTGACGCAAGATGGTCGCGATCATTGAGTCAGCAGTCACGCAAAACCAGCCCCACAGTCGTTGGTTACCCTATGATTACCGGCTAGCGTGAATCATCCGGTCACGAAAGTGTCTTAACCACCCACGTCACATTGTGGGACAATTGCAATCGTCTGAAATATTATTATGGTCATCGCGATTTAGGAAAGCGGATGTTTCAATGATGGCTAGTCAGAAATTTGATCAGATTGACCTGCAAATACTCGGCGAGTTGCAGAAAAACGGACGCATGACGAATGTCGAGCTGGCGCAAATGGTGGGGCTTACCGCGCCGCCCTGCCTTCGCCGCGTCCGCGCGCTGGAGGAAGCCGGCGTCATCCGATCCTATCATGCCGACCTCGATGCCGCGAAGCTTGGGTATGGAATCACGGTGTTCGCGATGGTCAGCCTGCGCAGCCAGGCCGAGGCCGACCTGAAGGCGTTCGAGGATTATGTCGGCGGGCTGCCTGAAGTGCGCGAATGCTATATGCTGAACGGCGAAATCGATTTTCTTTTGAAGGTCGTCGCGCGCGATCTGCAAAGCTTCCAGTCGTTTCTGACTGCACATCTGACATCGGCGCCGAACGTCACCAGCGTGAAGACGTCGCTGACGATTCGCACCGCGAAACAGCTGGCGGGCATTCCCGTCGAAATCTGATTCGCCGCAAATGAAAACGGGTGCCACTCCCGATGGAGGCGGCACCCGTCGTCCTTGACATCGAGCCGAATTAGCTCGCCGTGGGAGCTGCCGGAGCGGCGCCGGCCTTGGCGCGAACCATCCACAGTTTTGCCAATCGCGCGCGCGGCCCCTGTACCTTGGCCAGGCTTGCCATGGCAGCCTCGTTCTGCCCTGCCAGCGCCTGTGCCACGCCCAGGCGATATTGCGCCATTTCGTCGGCCGGCGCAGCTTTCAGCGCGGCTTCATAAAGCGGGATCGCTTTTGCCGGCTGGCCGATGCCGACCAGCACGTCGGCGGTCGAACGCGCCGCCTTCGGATTGTTCAGCGTCGCCGGCTTGGCCGCATCGGCAGCGACGGCGGCGGCGTCGGTTGCGGCACGCGGCGTTTGCGCTTCCAGGATATTGCCGAAATGCGTGTCGGTTTTGGGAATCACGTTGCTGTCCTGGCCTTGTTTGATGACCGCGACCACCTCGCCCGGATAGCCCGCTTCGACGCCGAGCGACGCATATTCCAGATATTCGGGCCGCTGCGTCATCGAGTTGGTCGCGCGCATCAGGCGCAGGACGTCGAGATTGAGTTCCTTGTCGCCGCCCGATTGCTGCAACAGGATATAGAGCGTGTTGCGCCAGGTTGCCGGGGTCGGATAATCCTCGACGCGCATCATCAGCACATCGAGCATCTCATTGGTGCGGTTCGCTTGCTGAAATGCCTGCGCCGGACGGACATACAGCTCTTCGGACGGCTTGGTGCCGGCGGCGCGCGCGGCGTCGATGCCGGCCTTTGCAATCGCCCAGCCCTGATCGACCTGCCCGGCCTTCAGATAGCTGTCCATCAGGATCGCGGAGAGCGCCGATTCAGTCGAACCGGCGGCCTTTGCCGCTTCGAGCCGCTGGATCGCTTTGGTGTAATTTTTGGCGCCATAAGCAAAATTGCCCGAATAGAAATTATAAGTTGCCGCATTCTCCGCAGGCGTCAGGCCCGAATCGAGCATCCCGTCGAGCCCCTGCGCCTGCAGCGCGGTGTCCTTGTTCAGGATGCCGAGCTGAAGCTGATAGAAGGCGACCAGATATTTGTCGTCGGGTGCGCTGGCGCTCGCCTGTCCCTCGGCCAGCGCGGCCTGGAGCGCCGCGGCATCCTTGGCGCCGGTTGCGTCGGTCATCTTCTTGAGCGCCGGGGCGAATCCCTTGCTGGGGCTAAGACCCTTGCCCTTTGCGGCCTCTTCCTTCTTCGGCTTTTTCTGCGCCGCGGCGGGGGTCGCGGTCGTCATCAGCGCGCAGCCCAGCACGGCGGCGATCGCCGTTGCGGGCATCGAGCGGAAACGCTTGAACATCGAAATCTCTCCTCTGAAACTCGTGGACCGTCCGCCGCGCAAACGGGGTCGGCCGCGTGTCGTTAACGCGGCTAAACCCGTCGCGTTGCCATGGCAAGACAGCCGCTATCGATATTTCATTGGCGGGGTGCGGCTGAACGGCAATTGAACCCGCCGCGGCGGTCAGGCGATCTCGTCGATGACGCTATTGATCGCGCGCAGCACGGCCGGGTCGCCCGGCGCACCCGCCATCGCCTCCTCTGCGAGTTCGATGAGCGGGATGATACCGAAGGTCGCCGAAAGGCTTTTGAGGCGAAGCGCCGCCATCTCCCAGTTGGCGTCGCACCGCGCGCGGCGGAGCAGATCGGCAAGGTCGCGCGCGCTGTCGGTAAAGGCCTTGCGCAAATCCGCCGCCATGGCCGGATCATCGCCGAATGCGGCGCTCAGATACCGGTCGAGGGGGCCGCTGTCGAAAGACATTCCACAGCTTTGGCACCCGCGTGGTTAAGTTTCCGTTTCATGGCGGGCATTTGATGCTAAGATGGCAGGATGACGGGGGAAAAGAAAATCGTCGGATTGTGGCGGGATTCCGCGGCAAACCAGGAAGCGGACAGCGCGGCGCCGGTCGAAGCGGCTGCGCCCGATACGGCGCCCGAGGCCGAGGCGGCGATCGACCACGACTGGCTGGACAGTATGGCGCTCGACGATACCGACGAAGCTATGGCGGAGGACGGTGCGCCGTCGGTCTGGTGGCGCGACCGCGGCATTGCGGCGCTGCTGATACTGCTCGCGCTCGGGTGGGCGGGGTTTGCGCTGGGCGTTGTCACCGATGGCTTTGCGCAAAACCCGGCGCTCGCCGACTGGCCGACGCATGTTGCTACCATCGCGATGCCGCTGACCCTGCTCGCGCTCGTCTGGATGCTCTGGCTCCGGTCAAGCCGATCCGAACAGGCGCGGTTCGCGCGCGTCGCCGCCGCGCTGCGCGCCGAAAATCTCGCGCTTAACCAGTCGATGCACTCCCTCGGCCTGCACCTTGCCGACGCGCAAAAACAGCTGAGCGAACAGGCGCGTATCGTTCAGCAGCTCGGCCATGACACGGTGATGCGACTGGGCGAGAGCAGCGACAAGCTCGCCGGCAACGCGTCGGTAATCGCCAATGCGCACGACCAGCTCGCGCGGTCGGGCGATGTCGCGTTGCAACGGATGGACGGTCTCCTCGCCGGGCTGCCGCGGATCGACGATGTGGCGCAGCGGCTGGCAGTGAATTTTCGCGAGGCCGGGCTGGTGGCGCACCAGCAGGGTGCGAATCTCGAAGCCAAACTCGCCGCGCTCGGCGAAGAAGCAGCGCGGGCGGCACAGGCGGGTCAGGCATCGACCGAAGCGCTTCTCGAAGCGATCGTCGCGCTTCAGGAACAGACGAAGGAAACCGAAAGCGAGTTGCTTGCAGCCTCGGCCGAGGTTTCCGGTGCCCATGACGCCGCGCTGGCGCGCGTGACCGAGGGCGCGGCATCGGCGCGCAGCGCGATGACCGACACGCTCGCCGCACTGTCCACGCAAAGCGAGGAGAGCTGGCGCCGCTTCCGCGAGGGCGTCGATGCCGCGGCGGCGCAGATGGACGCCAGGCTCGCGGCGGCGCGCGAGGCCGGTGATACGATGGGTGCGCAGCTGTCGGCGCATGCCGATGCGAGCGACGCGCTTGCGGCGCGCATCACGGCCCATGCGAACGAGATCGAAAGGCAGCTCGAAGTCGTAAACATCAGCGTCGACGCCAGCACCGGCGTCGTCGGCCGCGCGATCAAGGATACTCAGACACAGCTCGCAGCATTCCAGGAAAAGGTGCAGACCGGCAATCATGCGTCGGCGCAGCTCATCACCCACGCCGAATCGCTGTTGCTCGCACTCGACGCGGTGACGCGCGAGCTCGACGAAACATTGCCGCACGCGCTCGATCGCATCGCATCGCACGGCAAGACGACGCAGTCCGCGCTGGCCGAAATCCGCCCGATGCTCGAAGCGTCGGAGCTGGTGGCGCAGTCGACGGTGTCGCACGTCAACGCCGTGCAGACGACACTCAAGTCGAACGAGGAGCAAATGGCGGGTCATGCCGCAAGTCAGCAGGCGCTGGTCGATCGCCTGAATGCTTCGCTCGCCGAGGCCGAGGCCGCGCTCGCCAAGCTGCGCGACGGCGCCGACGCATTCAGCGAACAGGGCGGCGCACGGATGATCGCGACGCTGGCCGAGGTTCGCGCAACCGCCGATTCGGCGGCGAACGAGGCGCGACTGACGCTCGAACGGCTCGTCGAGGGCGCGCGTGAGACGATGCAGGCGACCGCGAGCGAGGCGATCGATGCCGCCTTCCAGACCGAAATCATGGCGCAGCTCGCCGCGATCGAGGATGCATCGGCGCGCGCCGTTGCCGCGGCGAACGGCGCCGCCGACCGGCTGATGCGCCAAATGACCGCGATCATGGACACAAGCGTGAGCGTCGAACAGCGCGTGAGCGAGGCCGAACAGGCGATCGCCGCGTCCGACCGCGATTCGCTTGCGAAGCAGGTCGGCGTCCTCACCGAAGCGCTGAAATCGACGGCGATCGACGTCACCAAGATATTGTCGAGTGAGGTCAGCGACACTGCGTGGGACGCCTATCTCAAGGGCGACCGCGGCGTCTTTGCCCGCCGCGCGGTCAAGCTTGTCGAGAATAGCGAGGTCAAGGAAATCCTGCGCCTCTACCAGAATGACGACGGCTTCCACGCCGCGGTCAATCAGTTCATCCACGATTTCGAGGCGATGCTGCGCCTGCTGATCGGCGCGCGCGACGGATCGGCAATCAGCGTGACCCTGCTGTCATCGGACATCGGCAAGCTTTATGTGGCGCTGGCACAGGCGATCGACCGGCTGCGGGGCTGATCTGGTCCGATTCTCTAAGCGGAATTGCGGCAGCATTCGACCGGAAACTGCCATATCTATCGTCGTCATCCCCGACTTGATCCGGGATCCACGACGACGGCGCTGCTATAAATCCCGGATCAAGTCCGGGATGACGAATGTCTGAAAGCGATCAATTGCTGCCGTTCCGTCGGACATGCTATCCCCTGCTTGTGGATCGTTTTTCCTTCTTGCCCTTTGTGATCGCGGGATGGCTTGCTGCTAGCACGCTTGGCCCTGCCGGCGCACGTGAAACGCCTATGGAAGGAGCGGCCATTCCGCAGGACATCCTTATCGCGTATGAGGAAGCGTCGAAGCAAACGATGTATGTGTGTCCCAGAGACGCGATTAAGAAGATAGACGACGATTTGCGAAGGCTTGAAGACGAAATTAGACGGCGATTTCAGAAGGATTTTGCCGCTCCTGATGGAGAAGTCCGAACAATGCCGACGACTTGCCATTCTCCAGAATCATACCCCGATTTCGCGGCCAGGATCAAAAGCTACGCGAAGGCTGTGAAAACCCTCGAAGAGGTTCTTCGGCGTCGCTGAGTGAGTCCGCTCCCACCCCAAAGCCGACAACCGATATCGTCAGTGGTTACCCCAAACTCACGCCCGCCCGGTCAGCACATCGGGATCGGCCCAGCCGTTCACATAGGCGACGTAATAAACCACAAACGCCACCGCCGCGACGATCGTCATCTGCAACACCACCCGCCCCGGACGAAAGCGTGCCGGGGCGCCGCGGTCCTGGCCCGCGACGAGCGGCTCGGCGTCATCGCTCGCGCGGCGGCCGTGGAAAGGCAGCACGAAGAAGGCGCTGAACACCCAGAATAGGGTGAAGATCGCTAGCGCAGACGTCCATTTCATCGGCCGGTCCTCAGATTTCGACGAGCATCACGTCAACGACGGGTTTCTTGCCCGTCCAGTCGGTCGCGATTCGCCGGACGCCCAGCCGGATCGCTTCGCGCAGCTTTTCCTCGTCGCGCGCGGGGCCGGTGGCGGCCTGTTCGGCGGCTTCGCGCATTTCGTCGATGAAAGCCGCGCGCTCGTCCTCGACCGGAACGCCGCGATAGCTGATCGCGCTGTCGACGAAGTTTTTGTCCGAAAATATCGCCGCCACAGTAATATGACCGTTGAGCGCCAGCTTGCGCCGCTCGCTCATCGTTTCGCCATCGGCGGGCAGGATGACGTCGCCGTCGAGGATCAGTCGGCCCGACCGCACGCGCTCGACGATCTTCGCCGCGCCGGGCGCCAGCCGCACAAGGTCGCCATTTTCCTGCACCAGCGCATCGGGCACGCCCTTTTCGAGCGCAAAACGCGCCTGTTCGTGCATGTGCCGGATCTCGCCATGCACCGGCACGACCAGCTGCGGGCGCAGCCAGCCGTAAAGCGCGGCCAGCTCGGGTTGCCCCGGATGGCCGCTGACGTGAATATGCGCCTGTTTTTCGGTGACCGTCAGCACATCCTTCGCCGCGAGCTGGTTCATGATCCGCCCGATCGCAACCTCGTTGCCGGGGATCTGCTTCGACGAAAAGACGACGGTGTCGCCCGCCTCCAGCTTGATCTGGTGGCCATCGGCCGCCATGCGCGCCAGCGCGGCACGCGGTTCGCCCTGCCCGCCGGTCGCGATCACCATCACCTTGTCGCGCGGCAGGCGCATCGCCTCGTCGAAATCGACCGTCGGCGGAAAGTCCTTGAGATAGCCGACCGAGCGCGCGACGCCGAGGATGCGGTCGAGCGAGCGCCCGGCGACGCACAGTGTGCGCCCGGTCGCCCGCGCAACTGCGCCCAATGTCGCGAGCCGCGCCGCGTTCGAGGCAAAGGTGGTGACGACCACCCTGCCCTTGGCCTGACCGACCGCCTGCTCCAACCCTTCGCGAAGCGCGCCTTCGCTGCCCGATGCTTCGGCGTTGAAGGCGTTGGTCGAATCGCACACGAGGAAATCGACGCCCTCGTCGCCGATCGCGCTGAGCGCCGCGGCGGTCGCGGGCACGCCGAGGATCGGTTCTTCGTCGAGTTTCCAGTCGCCGGTGTGAAAGACGCGGCCATAGGGCGTGTCGATGACCACCGCGCTCATTTCGAGGATCGAGTGCGCGAGCGGGACCATGCGGATGCCGAAGGGGCCGATGCGGAAACTGTCGTCGATCTCGACGACCTTGATCTCGACCTCCTTCTCCAGCCCCTCTTCGGCCAGCTTGTGCGCGATCAGCCCTGCGGTGAAGCGGTTGGCATAGAGCGGCACGCCAAGGTCGGCAGCGAGATAGGGGATCGCGCCGATATGGTCCTCATGCCCGTGCGTCAGGACGATGCCGAGCAGATCCTTCTTGCGATCCTCGATAAACTCCAGGTCGGGCATCACAATGTCGATGCCGGGATAATCGTGGCTGCCAAAGGTCACGCCGAGGTCGAGCATGATCCATTTGCCGTCGCAGCCATAAAGATTGGCGTTCATGCCGATCTCGCCCGATCCCCCCAATGCGAGAAAAAGCAGCTCCTTGCCCGGAGTCGTCATATCGTTCATTGTCCTTGGTTATAGAGGTGCATGAGCCCGTTGAGCGTCAGATCGGGTTCGATACGATCGAACAGATGGGCCTGTTCCTGAAAAAGTGTCGCGAGGCCGCCGGTCGCGACCACGATAAGCGGTTTGCCAATCTCCGCCTTCATGCGCGCGATCAGCCCCTCCATCATCGAAACATAGCCCCAATAGACGCCGATCAGCATCTGGCTTTCGGTGGTGCGGCCGATCACGCTGGCGCTCGCGGGTGCCTCGATCGCGATACGCGGCAGCTTGGCGGCGGCGGCGACCAGCGCTTCCAATGACAGATTGACCCCCGGCGCGATGATGCCGCCCAGATAGGCGCCGTCGGGGCCGATATGATCGAGCGTCGTCGCGGTGCCGAAGCTGATGACGAGCTTGTCCTTGCCCGGCTCGACCGCCTGCGCCGCGATCGCATTGACCGCGCGGTCGGCGCCGACCGAGCGCGGCTCGTCAACCTTCAGCGCGATGCCCCATGTGACGGGTTCGCGTCCGGCAACGAGCGCATCGACGCCGAAATATTTGACCGCCAGCAGTTGCAGATTGTGGAGCGCGCGCGGCACGACGGTCGAGATGATCACCGCATCGACGTCGCTGCGATCATGCCCCTCGATCCGCATCAGCTGGTCGAGCCACACCATATATTCGTCGGCGGTGCGCCGGTCGTCGGTGGCGATGCGCCAGCGCGCGAGCAGCTCGGCCCCGTGAAACAGCGCGAATTTGGCGTTGGTGTTGCCGACGTCGATCGCGAGCAGCATCTTAAATCCCCTCCACGGGGCGCCGTAACTCGACGTCTCCCGCATGAATCAACATGGTCTCCCCGTCGTCGCGGCGCAAGCGCAGCGCGCCATCCTCGGCAAGCCCGTCGAAAAAGCCGTCGATCCCCTGCTCCGAAACGCGCAGCGGTGTGCCCACGGGGTGTGCGAGCGCCAGCCAGGCGCGCACGATGCTCGCGACCCCCTCTTGCCGCCAGGTCCACAGCGCGTCGATCATCGCGATGCCGAGCGCACCCGCGAAATGATCGCGGTCGATCACCGCGCCCTTGCTGGACAGCGTTGCGGTGGGACGGTCGGGTAGATCGGGCGCGGCGACAAGGTTGACGCCGATACCGATCACCACCGAATTGCCGGTGCGTTCCATCAATATGCCGGCGCACTTCGCGCCGCCCACCAGCAGGTCGTTCGGCCATTTGAGCTGGGCGCCGACATCGGGCGCCAGCGCGGCGACGGTTTTGGCGAGCGCCACGCCAGCGACAAGCGCGAGCGTCGCCGCCGACGGATCGCCGAACGTCAGGTGGACGACCGTCGAGCCCATGAAATTGCCCTGCCCATCGTTCCAACCACGGCCCAGGCGGCCGCGCCCGGCGGTCTGGCGGTCGGCGATCAGCCAGTGCCCCTCGCCGACATGCTCGCCGCCTGCCAGCCGCGCCAGCAGGTCGGCGTTGGTCGAACCTGTCTGCGCGATACGCTCGATCGGCGGGATCAGAACAGCACCGACGCGGCGTGCGCCGAAGCCACTGCTAGCATCGGAATGAACAGATAACCGATCGCCGACAGCCACAGCGCGCTCGCCGCGACAATCGTGCCCTCGACGGCATTGCCGCCGCCGGTCACATCAACCTCTGATTTATCATCGAAATACATCGTCTTGATGATCGCGATATAATAGAATGCGCCGATCACCGATGCGACGATGCCCGCGACCGCGAGCGGCACAAGGTTCGCGTTCACCGCGGCCTCGAACACCAGATATTTGGGCCAGAAACCGAAGAGCGGCGGAATGCCCGCAAGGCTGAACAGGAACACCGACATCGCGGCGGCGAGCCCCGGCCGGCGCTGCGACAGGCCGGCGAGCGCGGGGATGCTTTCGACCTGATTGCCGCCCGCATCGCGCAGTTGCAGGACGACGAGGAAGGCGCCGAGCGTCGTCACGAGATAGACGAGCAGATAGGTCAGCACGCCCTCGACCCCCTGCTGCGTTCCGGCAGCGAGGCCGATCAGCATGAAACCGACATTGTTGATCGACGAATAGGCGAGCAGGCGCTTGATATTCTTCTGCCCGATCGCGCCGACCGCGCCGAGGATGATCGACGCGAGCGCAAGGAAGATGACGATCTGCTGCCAGGCACCGACCGCGGGGCCCATCGCGTCGATGACGACGCGCGTCATCAGCGCCATCGCCGCCACCTTCGGCGCGCTGGCGAAGAAGGTCGTCACCGGGGTCGGCGCGCCTTCGTAAACGTCGGGCGTCCACATATGGAACGGCACGGCGCTGATCTTGAAACCAAGCCCCGAAAGCACGAAGACGATGCCGAAGATCAGACCGATATTCAGCTCGCCGCCCATCGCCGCGGCGATGCCTGCGAAGTCCGTCGTGCCGGTGAAGCCATAGAGCAGCGAAATGCCGTAAAGCAGCATCCCCGACGCGAGCGCGCCGAGGACGAAATATTTGAGCCCCGCTTCGCTCGACCGCTCGTCAGTCCGCATGAAGCTCGCGAGCACATAGGCCGCCAGGCTGTTGAGTTCGAGCCCGACGTAAAGCGTCATCAGGTCGCGCGACGAGGCCATGATGCCCATGCCGAGCGCGGCAAACAGGATGAGCGTCGGATATTCGGCGCGCATCGCGCCGGTGAAGAAGCGCGGCGCGACGAGGATGCAGATAAAGCTCGCGGCATAGATCAAGAGCTTGGCGAAGCCGCCGAAGGCGTCGACCGACAGCGTGCCCGAAAAAACGGTCGTCTCGACGCCGAACAGCGCGACGACGGCCGCCGCGGCCGCGGCGAGCGTCAGCAGCGAGCTGAGCTGGTAGATGCCGACCTGCCGGTCCCCCATGAAGGTGCCGAGCATCAGCGTGATGAGCCCGCCGATCGTCAGGATCAGCTCGGGCCAGATGAGCATCAGGTCGGCGGTCATTGGACGCCTCCCGCATGGCTCGATCCGTGGGCGTTTTCACCATGTGCAGCGGCGGGTTTCGGCTTGCCGGCGGCCAGGTGCGCGTCGCCCGCGGGTTTCGCGGGGGCAAGGCGCGCGACAACCGTCGTCACGTCGCTGCGCATAGGCGCAAGGAAGCTTTCGGGATAGACGCCCATCCACAGCGCCACGGCGGCCAGCGGCGCCATGATCGCCCATTCGCGGGGGTTGAGGTCGGGCATCGCCTTCACATCGTCCTTGGTGAGTTCGCCGAACACCACGCGGCGGTAGAGATAGAGCATGTATGCGGCGCCGAGGATGATGCCCGTGGTGCAGACGAAAGCGACGACGCTCGACGCTTCGTAGATGCCGAGCAGGCTCAGGAATTCGCCGACGAAGCCGCTCGTCCCCGGCAGGCCGATCGACGCCATGGTGAACAGCATGAAGAACAGCGCATAGGCCGGCATATTCACCGCAAGCCCGCCGTAACGATCGATCTCGCGCGTGTGCAGCCGGTCATAGATCACCCCGACGCAGAAGAAGAGCGCGGCCGAGACGACACCATGGCTGAGCATGATGATCAGCGCGCCTTCGATCCCCTGTTGGTTGAAGGCGAAGAGGCCCGCGGTGACGATCGCCATATGCGCGACCGACGAATAAGCGATCAGCTTCTTCATGTCGTTCTGCACCAGCGCGACAAGGCTGGTGTAGACCACCGCGACCATCGACAGGCCGAACACGAGCCACATCAGCTGCGCCGAGGCGTCGGGGAACATCGGCATCATGAAGCGGATGAAGCCATAAGCGCCGAGCTTCAAGAGCACGCCCGCCAGGATCATCGACCCCGCGGTCGGCGCCTGCACATGCGCGTCGGGAAGCCAGGTGTGGACGGGCCACATCGGCATCTTGACCGCGAGGCTGGCGAAGAAGGCGAGCCAGAGCCAGGTCTGCATTTCGACCGGGAAGTCGTAATTGAGCAGCGTCGGGATGTCGGTCGTGCCCGCTTCGGCAATCATCGCGATCATCGCGATCAGCATCAGCACCGAACCCAGCAGCGTGTAGAGGAAGAATTTGAACGCCGCATATTTGCGGTTCGCGCCGCCCCAGATACCGATGATGAAATACATCGGGATCAGCCCGGCTTCGAAGAAGATGTAAAAAAGCAGCAGATCCTGCGCCATGAAGACGCCGATCATCACGACTTCCATGATCAGGAACATCGCCATGTAGAGGCCGACGCGTTGCTTGATCGCGTCCCAGCTCGCGAGGATGCACAGCGGCATCAGGAAGACGCTGAGCATGATGAGCATCAGCGCCATGCCGTCGATGCCGAGCTTATAGCTGAAACGGCCGAACAGGTCGGCGCGTTCGACAAACTGCCATTGCGCGCCGCCAATGTCGAAATTGGCCCAAAGCACGACGCCCAGCGCAAAGTCGATCAGCGTCGCGACGAGCGCAATCATCCGCGCGTTGCGGTCGCCCGCATAGAGGCAGAGGATGGCGGCGACCAGCGGGACCGCCAGCATCAGCGAAAGAATGGGAAAGCCGCTCACAGGAAATTCACCATGGCCCAGCTGGCGAGACCGACAAGACCGAGCAGCATCACAAACGCATATCCATAAACATAACCCGATTGCAGCCGGACCGCGAGCCGCGTCCCCCCGGCGACGAGTGCCGCGGCGCCATCGGGACCGAAACGGTCGATGGTGCCTTCATCCCCGCGCTTCCAGAAGAAGCGGCCGATCGCGAAGGCGGGCTTCACGAACAGGATGTTGTAGAGCTCGTCGAAATACCATTTGTTGTAGAGAAACTGGTGCAGCAGCTTGAACTGCGCCACGAAACGCGCCGGCAACGTCGTGTTGCGAATATAGCTGTTCCACGCGAGGAAAAGCCCGATCGCCATCACCGTAAACGGCGTCCACTTCACCCAGGTGGGCACTTCGTGCGCGAGGTGCATCAGATGCTCGTCGAACGCGATGCTGCCCGCCCAGAAGGCCTTGCCTTCCTCGGGATAGATGAAGGGGTGCGCAAAGATGAAACCCGCGAACACCGCCCCGAGCGACAGCACACCGAGCGGGATCAGCATCGAGAGCGGGCTTTCATGCGGGTGGTAGCCCGCGGTGCCGTCGCCGTCTGCCTTAGGCGCGTGTCCATGATCGTCATGGCCATGACCGTGATCGTCGTGCACCGCATGCTGGATATGCTCGCTCTGTTCCCAGCGCGGCTTGCCATAGAAGGTCAGGAAAACGAGGCGCCACGAATAAAAGCTCGTCAGCAGCGCGGCGAAAATGCCGACCCAGAAGGCGATCACACCGCCGCCGCCCGCTGCAAAGGCGGCTTCGAGGATGCCGTCCTTCGAATGGAAGCCTGCGAAGCCCGCGACCCCGGCGATGCCGACGCCGGTGATCGCCAGCGTGCCCGCCAGCATCGCCCAATAGGTCAGCGGGATATGCTTCCGAAGACCGCCATAATAGCGCATGTCCTGTTCGTGGTGCATCGCGTGGATCACCGAACCGGCGCCCAGGAACAAGAGCGCCTTGAAAAAGGCGTGCGTGAACAGGTGGAACATCGCCGCGCCATAGGCGCCGACGCCCGCGGCGAAGAACATGTAACCGAGCTGGCTACAAGTCGAATAGGCGATGACGCGCTTGATGTCCCACTGCGTCGTGCCGACGGTCGCCGCGAACAGGCAGGTCGCGGCACCGACGAAGGTGACGACGCCGAGCGCGATCGGCGCGGTCTCGAACATCGGCGACAGGCGGCACACCATGAACACGCCCGCGGTGACCATCGTTGCGGCGTGGATCAGCGCCGAGACCGGCGTCGGACCCTCCATCGCGTCGGGAAGCCAGGTGTGCAGGCCAAGCTGCGCCGACTTGCCCATCGCGCCGATGAACAAGAGCAGGCAGAGGATCGTCATCGTGTCGAGGCGCATCCCCATGAAGGTGATCGTCGATCCCGCCATGCCCGGCGCGGCCGCAAGGATTTCGGGGATCGAAACGGTACCGAACACCAGGAAGGTGCCGAAAATGCCAAGCATGAAGCCCAGATCGCCGACGCGGTTGACGACGAACGCCTTGATCGCCGCGGCATTGGCGCTCGGCTTCTTGTACCAGAAACCGATGAGCAGATAGGACGCGAGACCGACGCCTTCCCAGCCGAAGAACATCTGGACCAGATTGTCCGCGGTCACGAGCATCAGCATCGCGAAGGTGAAGAGCGATAGATAGGCGAAGAAGCGCGGCTGGTCCGGATCTTCCTCCATATAGCCCCAGCTATACAGGTGGACGAGTGCCGACACCGTCGTGATGACGACGAGCATCACCGCAGTCAGCGTGTCGACGCGCAGCTCCCAGTTGAACTGAAGCGCACCCGAGGACACCCAGTGCAGCACCGTAACGACCTCGGCCTCACCGGTCCCCATCACGAAGGACAGGAAGATCGGCCAGCTGAGCGCGCAGCTGGTGAACAGCGCGCCGGTCGTGACCAGCTTCGATGCGAAGGGGCCGATGGCGCGCTGGCCAAGCCCTGCAACAAGCGCCGCCAGCAGCGGCAGGAAAACGATCGCCTGAATCACCGGCTTACCCCTTCATCCGGTTGGCATCGTCGACGGCAATGGTGCCGCGGCCGCGGAAATAAATGACGAGAATGGCGAGACCGATCGCCGCTTCACCCGCGGCGACGGTCAACACGAACATCGAGAAAACCTGCCCGACAAGGTCGCCCAGCGCGGCGCTGAACGCGACGAGGTTGATGTTCACCGCCAGCAGAATGAGTTCGATCGCCATCAGGATGACGATGATATTCTTGCGGTTGATGAAGATGCCGAGCACGCCGAGCGTGAACAGCACCGCCGAAACGGCGAGATAATGGCCGACCGAAATCACAGCTCAACCCCCTGCCCGGTGCCCGGATCGACAAGGCGCGTCGCATCCTGTGGGCGGCGGCGCACCTGCTGCGAAATATTCTGCGCGCGCACCCCGCCGCGCTTACGATGCGTCAGCACGATCGCGCCGATCATCGCGACGAGCAGGACGATGCCCGCCGCCTCGAACAGGAAGATATATTTCGTGTAGAGCAACTCGCCGATCTGCTGGATATTGCTCTTGTCGCTGACCACCGGCGCCGCGCGCGCGGCCAGGTCGACCCCGCCTGCGCTCCACGCGCCGACCGCGAACACCAGCTCGGCCGCGAGGATGATCGCGACGAGCCCCCCCAGCGGCAGGTAACGCACGAAACCCGCGCGCAGCTCGGCGAAATCGATATCGAGCATCATCACGACGAACAGGAACAGCACCGCGACCGCGCCGACATAGACGATGACGAGCAGCATCGCGATGAATTCGGCGCCCGCGAGCAGCATCAGCCCCGCCGCGTTGAAGAAGGCGAGGATCAGCCACATTACGCTGTGGACCGGGTTGCGCGCGAAAATCACCATCGCCGCGGAGGCGATGACAATGGTCGCGAAGAGGTAAAAGGCGATAAGCTGGATCATGTGCGCGCGCCCTTACCGATAGGGCGCGTCGGCGGCAAGATTCGCCGCGATCGCGCGTTCCCATTTGTCGCCATTGGCGAGCAACTTGGCCTTGTCATAGAGCAATTCTTCGCGCGTTTCGGTCGCGAATTCGAAGTTCGGCCCCTCGACCACCGCATCGACCGGGCATGCTTCCTGACAGAAGCCGCAGTAAATGCACTTGGTCATGTCGATGTCGTAACGCGTCGTGCGGCGCGAGCCATCCTCGCGCGGCTCGGCCTCGATCGTGATCGCCTGCGCCGGGCACACCGCCTCGCACAGCTTGCACGCGATGCAGCGTTCCTCGCCGTTCGGATAACGGCGCAGCGCATGTTCGCCGCGGAAACGCGGGCTCAGCGGGTTCTTCTCGAACGGATAGTTGATCGTCGCCTTCGGCTTGAAGAAATATTTGAGCGTGAGGGCGTGCGCCTTCACAAACTCCCACAGCGTGAAGCTTTTGACGAGATGACCTACGTAACTCATGAATACCTCGTCAGCATCAGATAGCCGGAGATCAGGAAGATCCAGATCAGCGAAATCGGAAGGAAGATTTTCCAGCCCAGCCGCATCAGCTGGTCATAGCGGTAGCGCGGGACCGTCGCCTTGACCCAGCTGAAGACGAAGAAGAAGAACAGGATCTTCGCGAACAGCCAGATGATGCCGGGGACGGCATAAAGCGGCGCCCAGTCGATCGGGGGCAACCAGCCGCCCCAGAAGAGCACCGCGTTGAGCGTGCACATCAAAAGGACGTTGGCATATTCGCCGAGCCAGAAGAGCGCGAAGCTCATCGACGAATATTCGGTCTGATACCCCGCGACGAGTTCGCTTTCCGCTTCGGTCAGGTCGAACGGCGCGCGCGCGGTTTCGGCAAGCGACGAGATGAGGAACATCACCGCGAGCGGGAACAGCAGCAGATTGAAGCCGAAGGCGTTGACGATGCCGAGCCCGTGGCCCTGTTGCGCTTTCACGATCTCGTTCATGTTGAAACTGTCGGCGAACAGCACGACGCCGATCAGGATGAAGCCGATCGATACTTCATAGCTGATCATCTGCGCCGAGGCGCGCAGTGCGGAAAAGAAAGGATATTTCGAGTTCGACGCCCAGCCGGACAGGATCACGCCATAGACGCCGAGCGAGGAGATCGCGAGAATGTAGAGCAGGCCGACATTGATGTCGGCGAGCACCGCGCCCGAATTGAACGGGATCACCGCCCAGGCCAGCAGCGCGACGGTAAAGGTGATGATCGGCGCAATCAGGAACAGCCCGCGGTTGGCGGACGTGGGGATGATCGTTTCCTGCAGGAACACTTTCAAACCGTCGGCGAACGATTGAAGCAGCCCGAAGGGACCAACGACGTTCGGCCCGCGGCGCAGCGCGATTGCCGCCCAGATCTTGCGGTCGGCATAGATGATCATCGCAACCGCGAGCATCAACGGCAGCGCGATCAGCAGGATGCCCGCGACGGTCGCGAGGCCCCACGCCCATTCATAGGACATGCCGAGCGATTGGAAAAATTCGGTCATTGGAACGCAACCCCTTCCCCTCTCCCCTTGTGGGAGAGGGTTGCGAAGACTTGGCGGCTCCGCCGCCTAGTCGAAGCTGGGTGAGGGGTGAGCGGCCGTCCTTCGGCCGCGCGCGCCTGCGGCGCGCAACCCCTCATCCAACTGCGCCTAGCCGCTTGCAGCGGCAAGGCTTCGTATCCTTCTCCCGCAAGGGGAGAAGGGCTGAAATATGCGGCCGCGATCATTCCGCTGCCTCCGCAAAATCCATACCATGCACCAGCTCTTCCGAGCAGCGCTGCATCGTCGGCGACGCGCGGCAGATGGCGTTGGTGAGGTAGAAATCCTTGATCGGCGACGGGATCGCGCGCGCCTCGGGCTTCGCGGGCAGCTTCGGCACGGTCCAGCCATAATCGGCCAGCCCCTCGACCCCAAGCGCCGGCACCGCCGCGATCATCGCCGCGCGGCATTCGTCAAAGCTGTCGAAGCCGACATCGACGCCAAGTGCATCGGCGAGCGCGCGGAAAATGCTCCAGTCCTCGCGCGCGTCGCCCGGTGCGAACACCGCCTTTTCGCTGCGCTGGACGCGGCCTTCGGTGTTGACCGTGGTGAAGTCCTTTTCGGTCCACGCCGCCGCGGGCAGGATGACGTCAGCTGCGTGAGCGCCCTTGTCACCATGATGGCCGACATAGACCTTGAACGTGCCCTGAAGTGCCGCAAAATCGACCTCGTCGGCGCCAAGGAAGAAAGCGAGCTTCGGCTTAGCCGCGATCACATCCTTGATGCCACCAGGCAGGCCGTAGCCGAGCATCAGCGAGCCCATACGCGCGGCCGAGAAATGCACGACGTTGAAGCCGTTCCAGCCCTCCTTGACCGCGTTCACCGACTTGGCGAGCGCGAGGCCCGCGCCGTGGACGCCGGGCACCGACAGCGCGCCGCCGCCGAAGATGAGCATCGGCCGTTCGGCGCCCTTCAGCGCGTCGAGGACATGCGCGGGCAGCTTTGCGACGAGCGAGGCATCGTCGCCGAGCCACTCGGTCTTGTAGGTCAGATCGGTTTCGGGGCCGATCGCAAAGACCTTCGCGCCCTTCTTCCACACCGCTTTGCGGACGCGCGTGTTGATAAGCGGCGCTTCCCAGCGCAGGTTGGTGCCGACGAGCAGGATCACATCGGCATTCTCGGCCTCGGCGATCGTCGTGTTGAAATTGACCGCCGACAGGCTGGTGACGTCATAGTCGAGGCCCGTCTGGCGCCCTTCGAGCAGATTGCCGCCGAGTGCGTTCACCAGCGTCTTGGCCGCGAACATCGTCTCACAATCGGCAAGGTCGCCCGCAATTGCGGCGACCGACGAACCGGCGTTCACCGCCTTGATCGCCTCGAACGCTTCGGCCCAGGTCGCTTCGACCATCTGGCCGCCCTTGCGGACATAGGGCCGGTCGAGGCGGCGGCGGACGAGGCCGTCGACATGGTGGCGCGTCTTGTCGCTCGCCCATTCCTCGTTCACATCGTCATTGACGCGCGGCAACACGCGCAGCACCTGCCGCCCGCGGCTGTCGATGCGGACGTTGGTGCCGACCGCGTCCATCATGTCGATGCCGAGCGTCTTGGTGAGCTCCCACGG
>JASBSJ010000085.1 GCA_030148985.1 Sphingopyxis sp. | reverse complement strand
ATATGCGGTTGGTCGATGCGTGGCCGCGCGACATAAAAGCAGATAGATCGCGCTTCGAGAAGTTAAAGGAGGCCTATGTGAAGGCCCGCTACTCGAAACATTATCGGGTCAGCGAAGCTGACCTGCTCTGGCTCGCGGGTCGTGTCGAGGACCTCGGCCGGGCCGTGCATGCGATCTGCTCCGAGCGGATTGTAGCGTTGGAAGCCAATTGCCGTCCGAGGTGATGGCCGCTCTTTCAGCGCCAATTTGTCCGGGATAGTTGCGGAGGTTACCATGTGTTGCTTGGGGGCATCACTGCGGAACATTCCGTTACGGCAACCTGAATCCGGTGGCGCTTGAGCGCATCTCCTTTATGGGCAGCGTCGCGACCCAAATGGAGGGCTCCTCCATTCAACTTTGGCGGCCTTTTAGGCCGCCTTTTTTGTACGTCGGCTTCGCGCCTCATTTCGGCCGTTGCGGCCTTGATTGTCGTCTGCCCGAAAGCGGTCGTTGAGTTGACGCTCGAACGACAGTGCTGTGCGCCTGATTGCGGTGTCGGAAAGCACGGCGCACGATCCTAAAAGCAGTCTTCTGACCGTTATGCTGCATTAAGAAGTCACTTAACTCGCGGGTTTTAGGGGGCCGATGGCAAATTCATCCTCGCCAATGTCGACCCCGAATTCGCAGCCTAGCCCGAGGGCGATGGCCTCAGCCTTCGGTCGCGCCATGGGGTTGTGCAGGGCGGCACACTCCTTGACTGGCGTAATCGGCTCACCGAAATGCAGCGGCGTGTATGCGACCGCATGGATATGTTGAAATTCGGGTCGTAAGAAAAAATCTCGATCGACCGGATTCTTGCCCTCTTGGTCGATAGTCGCCTTAAATTGCCAACCGCCGCCTATCGGTATATCGGCATCGGCGCCCAGCCGCACCGTCACATAGCGCGAACCGATGGGTAGGAATGCCTTTGCAAAGTCTGGGACGGGCCCGCCAATTTCTGGCGCTACAGGAGATTCCTGGGTTATCCGAAAGCCCGAGATAGCCACGACAATGTAATCGGCCCCTGAAACTTCGCCTGCGTCGCAGTGCTTGCGGATTGTTTCGGCCTTGGTGGCAAAGCCGCCTGTCAGTCTCCGCAACGCCGCATCCTCTGTCTTGGCGTCGGTTGACCATGAAGTGTAGCCGTCGCCCTTTGTCTCGGTCCATGTGTCCGGCGAATGCGGCTCGGGAGTAGTAATCTCGACTAGCAGGCGACCCTCTCCCAGCTTGAAGGCGAGATCGAAACCCGGCACCCGTCCTAGCGGCTCCCAGCCTGCATCGAGGAAAGCCGCGGCGAAAAGCAGCTCGGATATGCGCTGAGGTGTCTCACGGCGAAATCGCGCTGGGAAATCGTCATCAAGCAGCATCTGCGAGCGCTCAAATGTGGCCTCGCACCATGCCGCTATGTCGGGCCGAAAATCCGTCTTGCCTAGATTTTGGAAATAGCGGTGATCTGTCTCAAGCTCGTTGCCATCAAAGAGCATAGCTTACTCCCCCCCTGCGGATTGATCGAACGTATCAGCCGGAGGGGAGAATAGTTTGTCATCCTCATCGCACAGCGGCACTTCGCGGCGATGGCGGACCCAATCGTCACCCTTTGCGTGGATCGTCTGCATGGCCAGCTCAGGAAGCCGGTCCCGCAGCATTATTAGACCTGCGGTGTCACCAAAAAAGCCGACGATCCGATAACTCTCATTCCACTCTACCGCAAACGACCAAAGCAGCTCGTCGATGTGCTTTTTGATCGCCAGCTTGAAATAGCCATCGGCAGTGACGGCATGGACTCTCCAGTCCCAATGTTTTGTTTCCGCCATGAAGAATAGGAGCTGTTCATTGCCCCAGTCAGCCCGTCGAACGGGTTGGAGGGGAAAGAAGCTGCCCTGCCAGAAGCGCCCGTTGACCTCTCCTGGCTGGATCGTGATCCAGTAGAAGAATGCCATAACCTGCATTCGCACCAGCTCAATGATGCGGGCCTCATCTGCCTGTGGAGCTGATGTGAAGCTGAATTTGAGTTCCGCGCCACCGAGGGTGTGAGAGATCGAGAATTGCTCCTGACTATCCTTGACGGGCTTTCCGCTGCGACGACTCTTGGTTTTGGCCTTGCGCTCGGCCTCATTGCGCAGACGAACGTCATTGCGCGCGTGAGCGCCCCAAGGATCGGGCTGCATCGAGATCGCTGAAAGGTCATCCTCTAACTCGGCCTTGCGACGATTGCAGGGCTCGCAGGCCCAGACGATCAAATTCCAATGCTGATGAAGTGACCCTCGCGGCACGAATCGTCTACCCACCACATGCTCTTTGGTTCGCGTGTCTCGGGTGAGAGATGTGCCGCAGTAGGGGCAAGTTTCGTTGTGAAGTCTGATCGCCCGATCTGGCGGTTTCCTGATACTCTATGTTCATCGTTCGACTCCTCAGTTGAAGGAGTCGAAAGGGTCTGCCTCTGGCCGCGGACGTTCAATCAGGAGCGGCGCTCGAAGGACTGCTTTACATCAAGGCTAGCGCCAATCCGCGGAGCGGTTCGTGCGACGGCCAAAAATGTCGAGAAGGCGGCCGTCGGTAGAAGCTTGAAATAGCTCGATTGGTTGACGTGGGCCAAAGCTCCCTCAGCTTCGATATCGGACGGCAGCAACGAACGCCGCCAGAGCAGGCGATTGCTGGCGACGGCTCGGGTAATAGAGATGATAGCCGGGGAAGGGTGGGCACCAATCTTCCAACACGGGCGCGAGTTCGCCTGCGTCTATGCGTGTTTGCAGATAGTCGCGAGGCAGGTAACATAAGCCGAGTCCATCGACGGCAGCCTGGCGGACGATGGCAATGTCATTCACGACCAGCTGTCCTTCGACGCGCACGTTCACGGCGCGGCCGTCTTTCTCCAGATCCCAGACCGAAATACCCCCTTTTGCCTGGTGCCGCAGATTGATGCAGTTGTGAGTGGCGAGGTCGTCGGGCGTCTGCGGCGATCCATGGGTCGCCAAATATCCCGGTGATCCGGCGATCGCCATTTGCATGTCGGGACCGATGCGTACCGCGACCATGTCCTGGGCGAGCGTTTCACCGAGCCGAACGCCGGCATCGAAGCGCTCGGCCACGATGTCCACGAAACCATTGTCGACCGTCAAATCGACGATGAGGTCCGGATAGAGTGGCAGCAGCTTTGCCAGGGCGGGCAACAGGATGCTTTCGGCCGGCTGGTCACCGGTCGTGATGTGCAATGTCCCCGCGGGCTTATCGCGAAGCTCAGTCAGCGCTGCGAGTTCGTTAGCGACTTCGTCGAAGTGGGGGCCGACGCGCTCCAGCAATCTCTCGCCCGGCTCGGTGGTTGAGACACTTCGGCTGGTGCGCGTCAGCAGGCGCACGCCAAGCCGTTCTTCCAGCTTTCGGATCGTATGGCTGAGGGCAGATGGCGAGACACCCAGCTTGGCTGCCGCACGGGTGAAGCTGCGCTCGCGCGCCACTGCCAGAAAGGCCACAAGATCCGACATGGTTTCGCGTTGCATCGATGAATCCTGCTCACAGCCGCATGCCGATCATAGCGGGTAATCCGCATGATGTAGATGGCCTAAATGGGGGGCATGGATACGACCCACTCCCAGACCCACACACAAGAACCCGCGGTAGAGCCGTCCGTAACTGGCGGCTGGACGGCGGTGTTCGCGCTGACCCTCTGCGTATCGACGCTGATCGCGTCGGAGTTCATGCCGGTCAGCCTGCTGACACCGATAGCCTCCGGTCTCAATGTAAGCGAAGGCCAGGCAGGTCAGGCGATCGCGGTTTCGGGTATCTTTGCCGTGGTCACCAGCCTCTTCATCGCTTCGGCCACGAGGGGCCTCGATCGACGCGCTCTTCTCCTGGCCCTCACAGCCTTGATGATCGTCTCGGGCGCCATTGTCGCGTTCGCGCCCAATTATGAGGTTTTCATGGTTGGCCGGGCGCTGCTCGGCGTGGTGATTGGCGGCTTCTGGTCGATGTCGACCGCAACCGTCATGAGACTGGTATCGGAGGACGCCGTTCCACGCGCGCTCGCGTTGCTCAATGGCGGCAATGCGCTGGCGACGACCATCGCTGCGCCGTTGGGCAGCTATCTGGGTCAATATATTGGCTGGCGCGGTGCGTTCTTCTGCGTTGTCCCCCTCGCAGCGGTGACGCTCGCCTGGCAGTTCATGACCCTTCCGAGCATGCCGAGCCGCGAGCGGGCGAGCGGCATCGCCGCTTTCCAGGTGCTTCGTCGCCCGCAGGTGCCGCTCGGAATGCTAGCGGTCGCGCTCTTCTTCATGGGCCAGTTCGCGCTGTTCACCTACCTGCGGCCGTTCCTGGAGACCGTCACAGCGGTCGACGTGACCACCTTGTCGCTGATGCTGCTTGGGCTCGGTGTTGCAGGCCTCGCCGGAACTTATGCCATCGGGATCGCGCTCAAACACTCGCTTTACGGACTGCTGATTTCGATGCCGCTCGCGATGGCCGCGATCGCCGGCGGGCTTGTCGCCGCTGGCGCATCCGCCCTTGGCGTCGCCATCCTGCTTATGATGTGGGGATTGATCGGCACGGCCGCCCCCGTTGCTGGTGGACCTGGGTGAGCAAAGCGTTGCCGGACGAAGCCGAGGCCGGCGGCGGGCTCATGGTCGCAGTGGTCCAACTGGCGATCACCCTTGGCGCCGCGTTCGGCGGAATGTTGTTCGACGCCTGGGGCTACCAGGCCACCTTCCTCGCCAGCGCAGCGCTGCTCATGTCATCCTCGCTCGTCGCGGTCCTCGCCGCGCGGTCCTCGCAGGCTGCAATCGGTCGGGCTGCACAATCCGACGCCGCCAATGCGGCTTCCTGAAACCGGAGAAAACGCATGAAACTTTCCCAGATCAATCGCCCGGTGTTGGCGCGCCGAAACCTGATGCGAGGCGGCCTGTTGGCGGTCGCAACGCTTTCGTTCGCGATCACCCAGCCGGTGCTGGCGCAATCCGAGCCGAACAAACCCAATGGAGCACCTATGCAACTCACCCAGACCTGGGACAAAGTTTTCCCCAAGAGCGACAAGGTCGATCACCAGAAGGTCACCTTCACCAACCGTTACGGCGCCACCCTCGTTGGCGATCTCTATCTGCCGAAGAACCGCGGTGACCGCCTTCTGCCCGCCATCGCCGTCGGTGGCCCGTTCGGCGCGGTGAAGGAGCAATCCTCCGGCCTCTATGCCCAGACAATGGCCGAGCGCGGCTTTGCCACTTTGGCCTTCGATCCCTCATACACCGGCGAAAGCGGCGGCGCGCCGCGCAATATCGCCTCGCCCGACATCAACACCGAGGACTTCAGTGCGGCGATCGACTATCTGGGCACGCACGCTTCGGTTGATCGCGAGCGGCTCGGTATTCTCGGCATCTGCGGCTGGGGCGGTATGGCGCTCAACGCCGTTGCGGTCGACAAGCGGGTCAAGGCCGTGGCGGTCAGCACGATGTACGACATGACCCGCGTCATGTCGAAGGGCTATAATGACAGCGTAACGCTCGAACAGCGTACAGAAATGCTTGAGCAGCTCGGCCGCCAACGCTGGGAGGATGCTGAGAAAGGGGCGCCGGGCTATGGCCCGCCGATGAAAGAGCTGAAGGGCGGCGAGGCGCAGTTTCTTGTCGATTATCACGACTATTACAAGACGCCGCGCGGCTTCCACAAAAGGTCGGTCAACTCGAACGGATCGTGGACGATCACCACTCCGCTGTCGTTCATGAACATGCCGATCCTGAGCTACATCAAGGAGATCTCGCCGCGGCCGATCCTGTTCGTGCATGGCGAGAACGCCCATTCGCGCTATTTCAGCGAGACGGCCTACGCCGCGGCCGCCGAGCCGAAGGAGCTCGTGATTATTCCCGGCGCGAACCACACCGATCTTTACGATAAGGTCGATGTGATCCCGTTCGACAAGTTCACGACCTTTTTCGAACAACACCTGGCTGGAGGCAAATGATGAAGCTATCGGCAGTCATTGCCTGTACCCTTCCGTTGCTGGCGTGCACGCGGGAGTCCAACGATGCCACGGCCGCACCAAGCGAGGCGGCCGATGTACGTAGCATTGCCGCCGACGGTGCGGTGATGGAAGTCAGTCGGAGCGCAGCACGACCGCCCGCCCGCGGGCCAGACGCATGGTTCACGGGCGCCGTCACCATCACCCCGCTGTTCAACCCGAAAGGGCAGTCGCAGGTTGGTGCGGCCTTGGTGCGCTTCGAGCCGGGCGCCCGCACCGCGTGGCACAAGCACCCGCTGGGGCAGCGTCTCGTGGTTCTCGAAGGGAGCGGGTGGACCCAGGTTGAAGGCGGTCCGATCGAGGCCATCCATGCCGGCGATGTCATATGGTGTCCGCCTGACGTGCGCCATTGGCATGGTGCGACGCCGGCCAGTTCGATGGCCCACATCGCCGTACAGGAAGCCGAAAATGGCTCACCCGTCGAATGGATGGAGCATGTGCCTGACGATCACTATGCGAAGGGGCCTCAATAATGCTGCGGGCGGCGATAGCGATCGGCGCGTTGACATTAAGCGCTTGCAGCCCTCCCGCAGCGTCTAACAGCCCCAGTGTCGAGCCTAAGGGCGACGGCCACGTGGCATCTGCCGCGCAAATGGGTTCGCCGCGCACGGCAATGGAGAAAGGGATCAGCATGCGTCCGATGGAGATACTGATTACGTCCGATAGCGTTCAGCTGAGTGCCAAATTGGCGGATAACGAGGCGGCGCGGGCGCTCGCAGCGATGCTGCCGCTGAAAATTCAGATGCGCGATCATCTTCGCCAGGAGAAGACCGGCGTCCTCCCGTCGGCGGTGCCCGGTGGCGACCGGCAAACCGAATTTTCGGTCGGCACGCTGGGGTTATGGGGCGACCGGGATTTTGTGATCTACTATCGGACAGGGAATGTTCCTGCGCCGGGCATCGTCGTCCTTGGGCAGGTGCAAGGCGACCTCTCCCTGTTTGACAATCCTGGCGGCGTCACGATTTCGCTTCGGCAAGCCGACTGACGAACGCTTGGCCCCTCACAGCGAACGGCCGCTTCTTTCGATCTGAAACGTGAAAGCTGACCGACCGCAACCGGCCAGGTTCAGCGGTAAGACGATGGGCCGTACGGGGGTGTGAGCGGGGTGCGATCGGGGCGGATTGGCGTTGACCAGCGCTTTGGGATACGGGTCTGGGCAGCGGACCTTTAGTCTAGGATGACCTAGTGCGCAGCCAACCTTCATAATCACGCTTGCCAATCGGTACACCCCGTGAGCGCAGGATGTCGTAGGCGGTCACAGCGTGGAAGTGGAAATTCGGCATGGAGAATGATAAAAGGAAGGTCTCCGCAGTGAAGGCCAAAGTCCGTGGCTCCCACGGTGTCCAGGCATCATTCTGGTCAAGCGGCCTATGAAGTTCGATGTTCAGTTCCTTTCCGGACCAACCATTGACCTCGTCGGGAATGAACGCCTCCAACGCTGTTTCGGCGTTGCTGATCATCGCCTGCAGGTCGGCGAAGGGAACGGCTCCCAATAGGGCGGGAGGGTTGAAGGCGCCGGTCCTGAGAGCTTCAACTCCCCACACGGAGTGATGCCACGCCGCTTCGATCTGAAAATGGAACGGCGCCATATCGTCACAGAGGCGCGCGTTCACGAAGTCGTCGGGATCGGTGCCCTCCTCCGCGCAATGCCTGGCCGCGCGATCAAGGAATTTTCCGACAGCTCGCACAGTCTGCAGGAAGGTCGGCACGCTAAGGTCGTAGAGTGATATCGGCACCGATTTTCTCTGAATTGGAATGGGCCTGCGTCAGTAAACTACGGACGCTGTCATGCCGGGTCGAATAGTCAATCTTTGCTAGAACCAATAGTCGCGCACGCACCTACCGTCGACGGGCAGGTCATCGAACGTGTCGAGGCCGTCGAAGCGATCGATCGACAGGCCTGCAACTTCGCCCGGGAGTGCGAGGCGGACATTGACCGCCATTCGTCGCCGCCCGTCCTCTTCGAGCCGCAACCCTCGCCAGGCTAGGACACCCGCACAGGATGGGCAGAAAATAATCTCCAGGGCAGGATCTTGTTTCTCGGCGCGGGTGTAGCTTTGCGTGGGCCCGGTGAGGCAGATCCTTCCGTGCTCAAAATCATAAGCCCACAACGCTCCATAGCGCCGGCACAATGTGCAGTTGCAGATCGTGACCGATCCGGGATCGCCTTCGAGGGTCCAGCGGACCTTGCCGCAATGACAGGAACCTTCAAGCATGATCGATTTGCCCTTTTGGGGTAACGGCCGGCCTCCGCGGTTGGGGTTCTTCTGGTGGGATGAAGGTCCAGACGATATCGCCGATATCGACCGACGGACGGTACTGAGCCGAGAAGATAGCAAGTTCGCCCGAGGGACGTGCAACGGCGAGGCTGTCGCCGCCATTGGCCTTCATGCGCGCGACGAAGTCCGCATAGGCGAATTTCTCGGTGATCCGCGTGCGGCCGAACGTCCAGCCCGATTGGAGGCGGTCGAGCAATTCCTCGATCGGCGTGCCCGCAAGCGTGAAGACGCGCCCACGCCGACGGCTGCCCGCGCCGGTTTCGCCGATGATGCGGCTTATTCGATCCGATCCCACCTCGGGTGCGAGCTCGCTGCAGACGAGCGCATTATAGCTGTCGTTGTCGGTCGCCGCGATCAATTGCTGATATTGGCCCATGTCGATGTCATCGTCATGCGCCTCATCGACGATATCCCCCTGGTAGACGGGAATTCCGGCACGCCTTGCGCGGCGCAGGGCGAGCTTGCTGGCGTCGGCAATTAGCACCTCGCGGTCTTGGGCCTTGATGAATTCGGCGAATGCGATCGTCCAGCTGTTTGCGCCGACGAGAAGCACCCCGTTGCCCTTGCCGCGGTCGAGCCCGAGCCAGCGGGCAAAGCGGGCCGCCGTAAAGCCGTGGGCGAAGATCGTCACGATCACAACGCCGAACCCCAGCGGCACCAGTGCCTCGGCGCCGGCGACGCCGAGGTCAGAGAGCCGCAGTGCGAAAAGGCCCGTCACCGCGACGGCGACGATGCCGCGCGGCGCGATCCAGGCCACGAACAACCTTTCCTTGAACGGCACGCGGGTGAACAGCAGCGCGGACATGATCGTCAGTGGGCGCACGACGAAGAGCAGCAGCAACAGGAAAATGACGAACCGAAGCTCGAAGTTCCGCACGACCTCCCAATTCAGCGTCGCGGAAAGGATGATGAAGACGCCCGAGACGAGCAGAATCGTCAGATCCTCCTTGAAGCGAAGCAGGTGGTGGCTCGAATAGGTCTCACGGTTCGCCATCACGACCCCCATGATCGTGACCGTGATCAGCCCCGTTTCATGCATCACCAGATCCGAGAGGACAAAAACCGCGACGACTGTCGTGAGCAGGACAGGAGCCTTCAGATATTCTGGCACCCAGCCACGCGGGAAAGCCCAGGTCAGCGCAAAGCCGGCTGCGCCGCCGATTACCATGGCCAGGATGCTGGCCGCGCCGACATCTATGAGGATCGATGCGCTATTCGTACCCGCCCCGCCATGCGTAATGTAGCTGAAGACGCCGACAGCGAGCAGCGCGCCGATCGGATCATTCACGATCGCTTCCCATTTGAGCATATTTTTGACGCGCGGCGCGATGTTGAGCGAGCGCAGCAGGGGGACGATCACCGTGGGACCGGTGACAACCATGATGCCGCCGAACAGCGCCGCGAGTTCAAACGGCAACCCGGCGCCATAATAAGCGGCCGCCGTGCCCAGCGCCCAGCCCACCGGAACGCCGACGAAGACGAGCATAAAAACCGCCAAGCCGGCGTTGCGCAATTCGCGAAACTTGAGACTCAATCCGCCTTCGAAAAGGATGATCGCGACCGCCAACTTGATCACCGGCTCGCGCAGCGCACCGAAATCGCGCTCGGGATCAATCAACCCGAGGATCGGTCCCGCTATGATCCCTGCAATGAGCATCAACGCGATCGCGGGGCGCCCTGTCCGCCATGCAACCCATTGCGCACCGATGCCGATGACACCGATCAGGGCAATTTTGACGAGTAAAGAGTCGATCACGAACATAGCCGCTGCCTATGCGGCAAATGGTGGCGCACTTCTAGGCGGCTTGGGTGACGCCCGCGACGCAAAACCCGTTGACCAGCCGTAGCGCGCCCCAAGGAGGGGTGCGAAATGCGCATATCATCGACCCCGCCGGTGTTGTTCGCGCAATCAACATTAATCCGCACACCGTCGGCCGATCGGTCGACGAGATTTTGCGCACCTTGGCGGCACTCCAGCGCACCGCCGATGTCAGTCTATTGGCTCCCTAAGGCTGGCATCGGGGCCAGGCGCTGCTCGCCCCGAAGGAAGAATTGCGGCGGCCGCAATCAGTGCGCAGGAGAGTCCGAAGAAACCCGTTGCCAGCTCGACAGGCACTGCGGAATTTGCTCGTCTCGATTAAGTTGCCGCTATGTGCGGAATGGCTGCTTCAATCGTCGAGCGTTGCAAACTAGACAGTCCCCTTTCGGCCCGGTTCAGCTATTCGCTTAAAAGATTTCGGGCCGCCCGGCGCAATAGGGAGAAGAGTATAAAAACTTCGGGCGGCGACATCCCCAGCGTTGCGGCTTCATTCAGCTCCCGAGAGGTGCCACTCAGACACCGCCTCACAAGGCGTCCACTTTCAGTCAGGTGAACCAACATCTCGCGCCGGTTGGCGCTGTTCTTCTCGCGATACACCAGATCCACATCTTCAAGCTTGCGCAAAGCAACCGCAACCGTGGGCTCGCAGATTCGCAGTTTCGTGCCGATATGATGCTGCGATACTGCTTTATGCTCTGAGAGGCTTCGTAAAATCACATATTGTCCAACCGAAATTTGAAATGGTTTCAATTTGGCTTCGGTAACCCTGACGAATTTCCAGTAAATGATTCGGCAAAGATAGCCGATGCTGTCGTCAAGGCCATTTATCCTCCTTTCGCCTGGAAAATCCTCTCCGCCGATGAGATCATGAGGTTCTATTTTTATTGACCGCGTTGATTGTACATTTCGGTGGGACCAGGATATTCGCGACCGTCATCAAGGCCCTTGCCAATTTCTCGCTCCGACAAAGCATTCACCATGGCGTTCAGTCGCATGACCGTCTTGCGATGCTCCGGATCATTCGCAAGATTGACGAGCTCTTTCGGATCGGCGTGGGTATCGTATAGCTCAAGGTCGTTGCGATCTTTCAGCGTCTTCCAGTCGGTCGGCATATGATGATGCGCCGGCGCGAAATAGCGCGCGAACTTCCAACGCCCGTCATGCACGCCGCGGTGCAGCCTGCGCTTCGACAGATCGTAAATCGCACTATAATCGGGCACTTTCTCGCCGGGCGGGCGAGGCCCCACGACGCGCGCCGAATTGGGTTCCCACATATGCGCGACGGCATAATTAAAGAAATGCCCGCGCTTGTCGCGTTCGGTCGGCGCGCTCGGGGAGGACAGCAGCGCCGATACATCGACGCCGGGCAGGTTCGGGAAGCGGTTGCGCCCTTCGTCGGCAGACAGGCCCGCCAGCGTCATCAGCGTCGGCGCGATGTCGATCGCGCCCATCAGCCCTTTGGTCGTCCGGCCGCCCGCATGGTCGGGATGCGCGATGATCATCGGAATATTCGTTTCTTCGCGATAGATGGTGCCCGCCTTCTGCCGAAGGCCGTGCGCCGCGGCCCGCTCGCCATGATCGCTCGTGTACATGATGATCGTATTGTCGATCTGACCGCTCTCTTTGAGCGCCCACAAAAGCTGGCCAAGCCGACGATCGACGTCTCGAAGGCAGTTGTAGTAATAATTGTTGAAGCGGTGCCAGCTGTCGAGGTCGGTCAGCGGGATCGGGCCGTAGAACAGGTCGTTGAGACGCTGGATGCCGCGATGCGCCTCGGGCTTGGTCGACAGATCATCCTTGTAGAAGCTCTCGGGCAGGTCGAATTTATTGTCGACCTCGTAAATCGGGTCGCCCGGCTCGCGGCGCAGCGGGGCAAGGATGTCGGGATGCGTGCGATGCTTCGCCTGTTCGCCCGTCGCGTCATAAAACATGATGTCGTGCGGGTTGATCAGCCCCACGACCATGAACCAGGGCTTTCCGCCTGCCTTGTCGCGACGTACGAAGTCGAAGATGCTGCGCGCCGCGTCGCCCGCGACATACATATCGGCACGATACCCGTCCCAGGTCAGACCGAGTTCTTCGCCATCAAAACCATAATCGTGGAAGCCGTATTTCTCCATCGCGCGTTCGGTGCTGGGATAGACGCCGCCCGGCACGCGGTTCCAGTTACGCTCGAAGTTCATGCGGCTGAGGTGCCACTTGCCCTTGTAGCTGGTGTAATAGCCCGCCGCCTGCATCATATGCCCGAGTGTCGGCATATCTTCAGCGGCCACCGGATTTGGTGCGTTGTCGCTGTTGAGGAACAATCCGGTCTGCTGTGTGTGATGACCCTGGAAAATGGTCGAACGCGACGGCGTACAGGGCGTGGTGTGAACATGATAGTTCTCCACCAGCATCCCGCGTTCCAGCAATTCCCGATGCGCCGGTAATTTTTCGAGCAGCCCCGCAGGATAGCTTGCCACTCCCTGTTCCTGATCGGTCACGATCATCAGGACGTTCAGTTTCTTCCCGTTTTTGGCGATCGCAGGCATCGCCAGCCCGGCAGCAGCTATTGCCCCCATGCCGCTAACAAAGGTGCGGCGATCAACGTTCCAATTCATCCCGTGTCTCCTGAAAGCGTTGTTCGTCAGAACTTGAACGAGAAATCGACGCCGAACTCACGCGGTGCCTGATAGAATTGAGAGATCGGCGTCGCGCCGGCGTTGGTTGCGCCCGAAATCACGTCCTGGTCGGAGAGATTGGTCCCGTAGAGCGTTACTTTCCAACGTTCGTCCTCGCCGGCAACCGCAATGCTCGCGTTGAGCAGCACCACTTCGTCCCGATAATAACCAGGGAGGTTGCTGCGCCCCCAGGTATTGAAACGCGACGAGTAGCGCGCATCGCCGTGGAGCTTCACTTCACCGAACGACACGGGGATTGCGTAGTCGATCGAAAGGCTGCCGCTCCATTCGGGCGCGTTGGCGAGGTCGAGACCCGAGGAGTCCGTCGGCACGGCGAAGGTCCCATTGGGGACGCCGTTAATCAGGATCGGGACGGCCGGCGCGCATTGGCCGGGTTCGGGTGCGCCGTTGGTAAAGACGCCGTTCGTGTCGGCGCAAAAATCGGTATAGCGCGCGTCGAGATAGGCGAGATTCGCGCCGATGGTAAGTCCTGAGGCCGGGCGAAGCAGGCTCTCGATCTCGAACCCCGAGATTTTTGCGGCGGCAATGTTCGTCGTGATATTCTCCGCGCGCACCGCCCCCATTCGGGTTACCGAGCTTTGCAGGTCGCGGTACTTGTTGACGAAGCCTGCGACGTTGAGACGCAGCAGACGATCGAAAAGATCGCTCTTTATCCCGATCTCGTACGCGGTGACGCGCTCCGGATTATAGGGGCCGATATTCTCGGGGATCGTCCCGCGCGAGTTGAATCCACCAGCCTTGTAGCCTTGCGAATAATTGGCGTAGATCATGGCGTCCGGCGAGAGTTCGTAATTGACGGTCAACCGCGGCGTGAATTCGGACCATTTGGCCTTGAGGTTGCTTGTGAACGACGAAATCTGGTTACCGTTGACAAAAACCTGCGACGCGATGTCGTAATCCTTGCTGTCGTGGCTGTAACGCCCGCCGACCGACAGCGTGAGCCCGTCGGCAGGATGCGCGTTCACCAGCGCAAAGACGGCATAGCTTTCGGTGTCCTGGTTCAGCTGCGCCAGTGTCGTTGTCGTCGGGTTTGCCAGAACGGTATTGAACTGCCGCCATTGATCGGTCTGGTAATAGACGCCCACGACAAAGTCGACAGGCTCGCCTGCCGGCGAGACATAGCGGAGTTCGCCGCTCTTCGACTCGCCACTGAAATCGCGCGTGACGTCGAGCTGTGGGGCGGGGTTTATAAGACCGTCGAAATCGCCGCGCGTGACATAGTCCAGGTGCCGATAACCCAGCACAGCGGAAATCGTCCCCCAACCGACATCGAGGTTCGAATTCCACGAGCCGCCATAGCTTTCGGTGTTGGCGAAGGGATCGAACAATACGGCCGCCTTGCGAACGTCGGTCTTGACCTCGTCAGGCAGCAAATCCCAGTTCGGGTCGCCGTTGTCGAGCACCTGGGGAGCCGGACCCGTCGTTTTCTGTTTGAGCCAGTCCACGATCAGCGTCGAATCGAACGCACCGCCGCGATCATATTCCAGTGCACCGCGCACCGACTTCACATTGGCGCCGTTCAACCGATTGCCGGTGATCACGTTGCGGCTGTAGCCATTATAGTCGCGGAAATTCACCGCAACTTTTGCAGCAAGCGCATCGTCAGCAAAGCGTCCCGAGTTGAGCTTGCCGCGAAACTGTTTGAGTCCGAACGATCCAAACGACACGCGGGCCTCGCCGCCGAAATCATCGGTGGGGCGCGAACTGATCACATTGAGCGTACCGGCGAGGTTGTTCTTGCCGAACAGCACGCCTTGCGGACCCTTCAGGATTTCGATGCGCTCCACGTCGAACAAATCGAGCATCGTGCTCGATACGAAGGGGATGTAGACGCCGTCGATAATCGTGCTGACCTTCGGGTCGGCATTCGGATCGGGATCCGACGTATTCATGCCTCGAATTGAGATCATCGGAACATTGGCGACCAGTCCCTGCGTCTGCAGGACAACGTTGGGAGCCAGCCCGTTCAGACTGGTGATATTGGTGCTGCCGCTCGCTTCGACCATGTCCGAGTTGAACGCTGAGATGGCGATAGGCACGTCCTGTACGCTCTCGGAGCGGCGCTGCGCGGTCACAAGAATCTCGCCGTAGGTATCGTCGCCCGCCGACCCGCTTTCGCCTTCGCCAACGCCAGCAGCACTTGCCGTTGGCTCGGTTTGCGCCTGAACGGGCATTGCCATCAATGCAATGGCCGCGGTCGAAAGCATAAGAACAGTGCTTTTCATCGAATATCCTCCCATATTGCGGACGAACTGCTCCCTTTCCGCACGCGTCATCGCGACGGAAATGCGGCTAGCGCATCCGGCCTGTTTTTCGGGATGAGGTGATTGGGCGACTGCCTGCTCAGTCCGGCGACGCGGGATTTCGTCGATCCCCTACTCGCGCCGTCGATATATCCTCTGTTCCCACCCCAGGCATATCACCTTGCGAAAATACTTCAAGTACTAAGTATTTTTGAGCGTGAATGATCGAGAGTGCTGAGCCTGCCGCGCCGACTACATTCGCTCTGGTTGTGTGAACAAGGAATGATTTTTTACGATCAGATCCTCGAGTCGGTGGTCCTGCGACGCCGCCGCTGGGTGCGCACGCCCTTGTATGCAATCGAACGACGGCGCTCTCTTAGTATCCCTAGCGAGATTCGGCCGCTGTCCGTCAAGTCATCGGCCATTTTTTCGCGAGATTTAGCGGGCAATTGAGCTTGTCTACGACACCTTGCGTGTGGCGGCTAAAAACGACGCTGATGACCCAACTAGCGTTTCGACGGAACGCGGATGACCACGCGGTCGACGAATTTGTGATCGACTATTTTGGCCGGGCGAGTACCGCCAAGGTGTCCGATCCGCTATGATAGGTGGCCGCTTACTTGGTGGCAGGAGAACAGACTCTTGGGCGGAGGCGCCGGTTTGATTGCATTCGAAGGAAAGAATTCTCGGGGCCTAAAATGGGGGCATCCGCGCCGGATTTGGGAAATAGATAATTGTAATAATAGAGAAAAGTGCAGGTAATTGGATTCCGGCTCGGCTTCCAATATCCTGTCAGCCGACCTCAAAGCTCTCGGCCACTGCCCGGGCGAATTGGTCCGGCGCGATCAGGGCGGGAAAATGCCTTCCCTCGGCGAGCGTGGTGTGACGGCTGTCGGGATAGGCAAGCCTTAGTTCCATTCGCGTTTCGGCGGTAATGACGGGGTCATCGACGCAATCCAAAATCGTGATCCGGTCCGGCTCCAACGGCGCGCATTTCGACACTGGTCATATGACCTTCGACGCCCTTGAAACGGTGATCGACGGTTTCGTCGCGCTGGCCGAAAGCGAGCGGGCGGAGGCTGCGGGCTGGCCGGGCTGGATCAATATTGCGTCGAAGATCGGCCAGGTGGCCGCGGCGCGGATCGCCGCCCGTGACGCGGCGCAAAACCGGCCCGACGCAGCTTTGCACGTCTATGCGGTCTGTCCGGGTCTGGTCGATACCGCTGCCTCACGTCCCTGGTTCGCCGACATGTCCGCCGCGCAATCCCCCAAGCAGGCCGCGTCGCATATCGTCCCGCTGCTGTTTGACGAGGATGGCGCTGGCCAGCGTAACGGACAATTGATCCAGTTCGGGCGCCAATTGTCGTGGGATGGGGCCTCATGAGCGTTCCCGAAATCGCGTCTGCCGCGGGCGGCATTGGGGCGATCCCGAACCGGCTTCGAATATGGACGACGGACACCGGCCGCCGCGGCGCCGAAACCATCGCGGCGCACGAATCCGTGGCATGGGCGGAGGATCATGCCGCATTGGCGGCGGCGTGCGAGGACGGTGTCGGGCTGTGCACGATCGTCCGCATAGACGGCGGATTTTCGCGGCGGCTGGGGGCGCAGATGGCGGTCCTCACCGATGGGACGACGACCGGCTCGCTTGCCGATAATTGTCTGGAACGGCAGCTCGCCGCCGACCTTATGGATGCGCGCCGGCCTGCGGTCCGGCGGTATGGCAAAGGCTCGCCGCTGATCGATTTTCGGCTACCCTGCGGCGGCGGGCTGGACATCATGCTCGATCCCCGCCCGGACCGTGCCCTATGCCGCAGGGTACGCGACCAGCTGGTAGCGCGGCGACCGGCCGAACTGATGCTGCCCCCCAACCCCTTCCTGCGCAGACGCCGCTATCTGCCCGCGATCATGCTCAATATTCTCGGCAATGGACCCGAGGTCCGGGCGCTGGCGCGCGTCGCGATGGCGGCAGGTGTGCGGACCCGAGCGCTGACCCCCGGCGCGCTGGCGCTCGGACAACCCCCGGCTATTCCGGTTCCCGACCGCTGGACTGCGACGGTTCTGCTGTTCCACGAACATGAATGGGAAATGCCGTTGCTGAAACATGCTTTGGCGGGCGACAGTTTTTTTGTCGGCGCGCAGGGCGGAGTTGCAGTGCAGCGTCAACGTATCGAGCGGCTGTTGGCGGACGGCGTGTTGCCGGGCGATGTCGAACGCGTCAAAGGGCCGATCGGCCTGATCCCCTCTTGCCGCGATCCCCAGAGCCTTGCCGTCTCGATTCTCGCCCAGATCATGAAGGAATATGATGGACAGCTTCAGCGCTTCCTGTCCTGAGGTGGCATTTGTCGTGCTCGCGGCCGGGGCGGGATCGCGGTTTGGCGGCGGCAAGCTCGATGCCATGCTGGGCGGTCGGCCGCTGGGGCGTTGGGCGACCGATGCGGTCGAAGCGGCCGGCGCAACAAATCGCTTCATCGTGACGCGGGATAGCGAACCGTTCTTTTCGCAAAACCTCGCGGGGTGGCACCGGATCGTCAATGCGGACGCCGACGCGGGAATTCACAGCTCGATCCGTTGCGCGGCGGAGGCCGCCGATCCGTTCGCCCGAATAGTCCTCGCGCTTGCCGATATGCCGTTCATCCCGCCGGACCATCTGCGTGCGCTGGGGTCGGGCACAGGGCCGATGTTCACCCTTTACCCATCGGGTGCCCGCGGGATTCCGGCCGCCTTCCCGCAAGGCTGGTATGCGTCCCTTGCCACGCTTCCTGCGGGAAAGGGCGCCTCGGCATTGTCCGATGGCAGTCATGCCGCCATCGCCCTCGACCGGGAGATGCTGTTCGATTTCGACACGATGGCCGATTTCGACAACGCTGGGACATTGCACCCACGCCTAAGGCGAAAAGGCCGCGCGCTCGATGGCGGCGGCGGTTTCGCGGAGCAGGGCAAGATCGGCTGAATGATCTAGACAATCTTCGCCCCGGATCAGGCGCGAGACGGAGATGGCGGCGACGACGGTGCCGGGTGGCGAGGTAATCGGAACCGCGACGCAGGACAGGTCCTCGGCGACCTCTTGCCGGTCGCGGGCAAACCCTTGCTCCCGCACCCGATCGAGTTCGCGCCGCAAGGCTTCGCTGTCAGTGATTGTTGCTCGCGTCAGCGCAATGAACGGTCCCTCGGCCAGATAGGCTTCGCGTTCGGCATGGGGGAGATGTGCCAGCAATACCTTGCCGATCCCCGAGCAATAGGCTTCCAGTTGCATGTTGGTTCGCGTGAACAGACGGCCCGCGCCGCGTCCCGTTTTCAGGCGATAGGTGACCATTCCGCCTTCGAGCGTTCCCAATTGAACGACGCTGCGGACCTTCGCCGCCAATCGGTGCAGGAGCGGCGCGGCGAAGGCAGCGATGACCTGTTTCTCGTCGATCCGGGCGATCAGGCGGCGGAGGCGTGGTCCCGCCAGATGTCGTCCGCGATCGGACCGGGTCAGATAGCCCTCGGCAACCAGCGTGGCGACCTGGCGGTGCGCGGTGGCCACCGGGATGCCACATGCGCGGGCAAGGTCCGACACGTTGGACAGGCCGCCATCGTCGATCACGGCGTCGAGCATCGCGAGGCTGCGCCGCGTCGCGCCGATCTGAGGCGTTCCGTTTCTCATCATATGAGAAATTGCCGATTTGGTCGGCTGGCGCAAGGGGGCGGCGGGGCTTAATGCCGAAGCATGGCAATGCCAAAGCATAGCAATGAGGGGAGCGCCGAATGAGCCAGCCGATCAGTCACAATGATCTCGCCCGCCGTTTGCGCGATGCCTATGCGGGAAAGCCGGTGGCGCCGCTGCGCGACGGACTGGTGCCGACCGACGCCGCGGGCGCCTATGCGGTCCAGACGATCAACACGCGTTTCTGGGAAGCGCAAGGGCGGCGCATTGTCGGGCGCAAGGCGGGGCTGACGGCGAAGGCGGTTCAGGCCCAATTGGGCGTGGATCAGCCCGATTTCGGCGTGCTGTTCGACGACATGAAGATCAGCGATGGCGGCGTTCTCAATCCTGCGCGAACCATTCAACCCAAGGCGGAAGCGGAAATCGCCTTCATTTTGGGCGCCGACCTGCCCAGTGCCGATACTAGCGTCGATCAGGTTGCGGCGGCGGTGGCGAGCGTTCACGCCGCGATCGAAATCGTCGACAGCCGCATCGCCGACTGGAAGATCAGCTTTGCCGATACGGTCGCCGACAATGGGTCGTCGGCCTTTTTCGTGCTAGCAGAGGAAGGGCTGCCGCTGGCGGGCCTCGACCTGGAAGGCGCGGCGATGGAACTGCATGTCAACGGCACGATCGCATCGACCGGCGTGGGCGCTGCGGCGCTGGGCAATCCGCTGAATGCCGCCGCCTGGCTGGCGCAGACATTGGCGGGGCGCGGCGAACCGCTGAAGGCCGGCGACATTCTGCTGGCGGGCGCGCTGGGGCCGATGGTGGCGCTCAGCGCGGGCGATCATGTCCGCGCGACGATCGACGGGATCGGCACGTGCGCCTTTACATATGCGGACCAGGGCGGGGATTGAACCGATGGCGAAAACCAGGGTCGCGATCATCGGGTCGGGCAATATCGGCACCGACCTGATGATCAAGGTGATGCGGCTGTCATCCGTGCTCGAAATGGGTGCTTTCGTGGGTATCGATTCCGAGAGCGACGGGCTGAAGCGCGCCGAGCGGCTGGGCGTCCCGATCACCGCCGAGGGGCTCGACGGGCTGGTCGCGATGCCGGGCTTTGCCGACATCGGCATTGTTTTCGATGCGACCTCGGCGGGCGCGCACAAGCGCCATAGCGAGGTGCTGATCGGCCATGGCAAGCGCGTTGTCGATCTGACCCCCGCCGCCATCGGCCCCTACACAATCCCGCCGGTCAACGGCGACGCGCATCTGGACAGCGCCAACGTCAATATGGTGACGTGCGGCGGGCAGGCGACGATCCCGATCGTCGCGGCAGTGAACCGCGTCGCGAAGGTGCATTATGGCGAAATCGTCGCGTCGATCGCGTCGAAGAGCGCCGGACCCGGCACCCGCGCCAATATCGACGAATTCACCGAAACGACGAGCCGCGCGATCATGGAGGTCGGCGGCGCGACCCGCGGCAAGGCGATCATCATCCTGAACCCCGCCGAGCCGCCGCTGATCATGCGCGACACCGTCTATTGCCTTTGCGAGGACGGGAACAGGGGCGCGATTGCCGAGAGCATCGAGGCGATGGTGGCCGAGGTGCAGCGCTATGTTCCCGGATACCGGCTGAAGCAGGCAGTGCAGTTCGAAAGCATCGGCGGCAACGCGCCGCTGCATATCCCCGAAATGGGCGGCAGATTCACGGGGCTCAAGGTCAGCGTGTTTCTGGAGGTCGAGGGGGCGGCGCATTATTTGCCGGCCTATGCGGGCAATCTCGACATCATGACCTCCGCCGCGCTCAGAACCGCGGAGAAGATGGCGCTCCGCATGAACGAAGGAGTCGCGGCATGACGTTCGATCCCGCCACGACCAAGCTCTATATCCAGGACGTAACGCTGCGCGACGGGATGCACGCCATCCGTCATCAATACGGCCTCGACCATGTGAAGGCGATCGCGAAGGCGCTCGACCGGGCAAAGGTCGATGCGATCGAGGTTGCGCATGGCGACGGGCTGCAAGGATCGAGCTTCAACTATGGCTTTGGCGCACACACCGACTGGGACTGGATCGGGGCGGTGGCCGAGGTGCTGGAGCATAGCGTGCTCACGACTTTGCTGCTCCCCGGCATCGGCACGATCCATGACCTGAAACATGCCTATGCGATGGGCGTGCGTTCGGTGCGCATCGCGACGCACTGCACCGAGGCCGATGTCGCCAAACAACATATCGAGTTCGCGCGCGGCATCGGCATGGACGTGTCGGGGTTCCTGATGATGAGCCATATGTCGGCGCCCGACGCGCTCGCGAGCCAGGCCCAGCTCATGGAAAGCTATGGCGCGAACTGCGTTTATGTCACCGACAGCGGCGGCGCGATGACGATGGATCAATATGCGGCGCGATTGCAGGCCTATGACCGCGTGCTCAAACCCGAAACGCAGCGCGGCGTCCATGCACACCACAACCTCAGCCTTGGCGTCGCCAACAGCATCGTCGCGGTGCAGAATGGCGCGGTGCGGGTCGATGCGAGCCTTGCCGGGATGGGCGCGGGGGCGGGCAATGCGCCGCTCGAAGTGTTCATCGCCGCCGCCGATGCGCAGGGCTGGAACCATGGCTGCGACCTGTTCGCGCTGATGGATGCCGCCGAGGAACTGGTGCGGCCGTTGCAGGATCGCCCGGTGCGCGTCGACCGTGAGACGCTGACGCTCGGTTATGCGGGGGTTTATTCGTCCTTCCTGCGTCATGCGGAAAAGGCGGCGCTCGATCATGGTCTCGATACTCGCGCAATCCTCGTCGAACTCGGTCGCCGCAAAATGGTCGGCGGGCAGGAAGACATGATCGTCGACGTCGCGCTCGATATGGTCGAGGGACGGCTCGTTGACGATCAGCGCGTCCGGGCAGCCCGCTGAAAGGCGATCGGCGAACGACCGAAATGTTGGCTGAAGGCAGCGGTAAAGTGGCTGTGACTGGAAAAGCCCAGGTCGAGTGCCAGCGCGGTGATGTCGCGGCAATCTTCGAGCGCGACCAGCGCCTGCGCGAGCCGCAGCCGAAGCTGGTAGCGGTAAGGTGAAATCCCCTCGGTCGCAGTGAAGCTTTGCGTCAGATATATCGGTGATACGCCCACTTCGGCGGCCATTGACGCGAGGGTCCATCGGCGCGTCGGCGCGTCGGCAAGTAGCAGTTTGGTGCGGTCGACCAACTTGCTGCGCCCATAGGTCGTCGAGCGAACATGCGAGGTGCGCTCGCCGAGCGATCGTCGAATCAGGGCCAGCACCAGCATTTCGGCTTCGAGCATTTCGAAGGCCCCGCGCGACAGGCCGTGCCTGAGCAAGGCGACGAGAAGCTGCGCTTGCGGGTCGATGCCGCGCGCCTGCCGATGGAAGATCGCTTCGCCGCCGCCGCCGACCTGATCGGGTGGCGCCAGTTCGTGCAGAAATTCGGGCGCAATCGCCACCGACAAGCAGGCATCGCCGCCGCCGACCGGATGGCTGATCGCATAGTCCTGGCCCGCGTTGAAAAATACGAGCTGGCCGCTGGTCGCTACCGTTTCACTCGTCCCGACATGGCGTTTGAAAATGCCGCGATAGGGAAACACCAAATGGGTCGTGTCCGCACATTCGTCGGGTGAGCGATGCTTGCAGCCGCCGCTGCAAAGGAAGTCGCGAATGGCGATCGTTGCGGTTTCGAGCAGCGGCTTTACGGTGAGGTCGTTGACAGGTTCCTTTCGGGGCACGCGGTTCAATCCGGGTGCGCGAGCGCGAAGCTGAGGCTGGAGAAATCGGTTTCGAAATCGGTGGCGGCGCCGGGTTCGTTAGGCCGTGTCCACACGACATTTGCGCGCCACTTTCCCGTGCCCGGCATCGCGAAACGCGCGCGCCCGTCGGCCGCGCTGCGCCGCTGCGCCACCGGCTTCGTGTCGTTATCGAGGTCCGTCAGTTTGACGAGAGCGCCGCCGAGCGGCCGCCCGTGGTAGAAAATGCGCAAGCTCATCTCCGTCGGCCTGGGCGACATGAAAAGATCATCGTCGGGAACAATCTCCAGGGCAAGCCCCGCCGGCTTCGCGATCGATCGACCGTTCGCCCGCGTCGGTGTGCCGACAAGGACGATTGTCTTGGCATTGCGTCGGTAATTCTCCGATCCGTCGGTCGTGGACCGGTCCGCCCGCTTGCGCGCGTCCAGCGCGGCCGTCAATCCTTCTTCCCGCAGATAGGCTTCGAACCTGGTCAGTGGCAGATGACTTTGCGCGCGCGCGTCGCTTTGCAGCACGATCAGATGCGCACCGTCGCCCTCCAGCTTGAGCCTTGTTTGCCGTTCCCCATCAACCCCTGCGGTCTGTTTCTTCAGATCGGTCCGGCGGCCGTCGGGAGCAATGGCCTCGAAGCGCAGGATCCGCGACGCCGGCAGGCGAGAGAGCTGCCGATCGGCTCCGTGCCCGACCATTTGCGTCAAAGCCACTGTATCGAGGGGTGCGGCGTGCCACCGCGACGGCTGGACCCAGAAGTCGTGGGCGATCGCGGCGCCCGTGGCCAGCGTCGCGGAAGCGAACGCCAACGCAAAGCGGATCATGACGGCGAAGCTGCGGGATCGGGGGCAGCAAGGAAGGGAAATTCGGTCAGTGAATGCGCCTTTTCATCGCCTTCCAGCCCGTCGCTGACCCCGAAGGCGGTTCCGTTCACGAGCAGCGAGCGATAGGTTCGCAGCGAATTGTCGGTGATCGTCCGCCCGCCGCAATCGTCCTGCAAGTCCCCTTCGTCGGCGAGCGCGGCGCGCTCGACCGCAAAAAGCTGAGCGCAGGTGCCGGAGCGGCTGTTCAGCCAAAGCCGGTCGTCGGCGAGCAAGCGTGCGAGCTTCCGATAGCGCGCCGCGTGCGACGCCTCGCGATCGAACAGGAAGCCATTGCCGCACTGACCGTCGAACGCGTCATATAGCGCGGCGTTCTTGGCGATTTCTTCGGCGAACCGCGCTCCATCAGCCGGCATCGACCGGTTCCACTCGACCTTCGTCGCCGCCGCTTCCTCCGGTGTTCCGAACGTGGCGAGCAGCGCGTTGCCGGTCAGCGGCCGGGCCACCCGGTCAACCTGCTCGCCCGCACTGGCGGTCGCGGCCCATATCGCGAGCATGGGGCCGCCGCGCGTTACGGCCTTGGTCTTGACCGATATGACGATGGCCATCGGCGACCATCCGCGCAGGAAGTTGGTGGCGGGGCCGCCGTCGGTGCGGCGCCACCGCCCCAGAATGTCCGCGGCCTCGGTCGTGGTGACAGGAGGACATGGGCCCGCCCCCGCATCGGCGGATTTTGCAAAGGCGGCAGTCGCGGCCGCATAGGCATCGCGCGTTCCGCGGACATTGTTGAAAAAGGGATCGTCGCGGCGTCCGGCAAAAAGGCGAAAGCTGCCCTTTCTGCTCGTGATCCCCGGCCCGTCACCGGGATTGCCGATCGCCTGGTCGGCCTTGCCGAGGCGGCAGTCCGCCTGCTCCGCCCCGTCGAAACGGCATGTGATGGCGACGGTCTCGGCCGTGGTGCCGAAGCGCGGTCCGCTGTCGATGTGGAATGTGTAAACGGCGCGATCCGAAAAGCCCTGCCCGACGATCGTCATGACAAGGTTGAGCCGCTCGGCATCGGGCGACGTCCAGGCGTAAAGATCGCCGATGTCGAGACGCGGATCGGCTATGACGAGCGGCGAATCCAGATGATCCGATGCCGCGGCCGGGATGGCGGCCGATAGCGCGGCCAGAAGGATTCCGGGGCGAATCCCTGCGCGCAGGCGCCGCCGAGCCACGGCGGCGCGTTGGGTGGCGGCACGCTCGACGATTTGAAATAATTCCTCTCGGTACATGGCATCCCTCTTTGGCTCGGTCGCCATGACGAGTGGAGTTGCGCGCTGTCCGCGGCTATCGAAAACTTATGCATTATGCCGGGCTTACGCGTCTCGGAACCCGATGGTCGGCCGGAACCGGGCGCCACTGGACATTGTGTGACATCTAAATTATATACCAGTCGTTATGGAAATTGAAACCGCCACCAACGCTGGTTCGCAAGCCGCGGCGCACAAGGGGCGCCCTCGCGAATTTTGCGTCGATGCGGCGCTCGCCGCGGCGTTGCGCGTCTTTTGGTCGAAAGGCTATGAGGGCGCGTCGATGGCCGACCTGACCGAAGCGATGGGGATCACCAAGCCGAGCCTTTATGCCGCTTTCGGCAATAAGGAAGCGCTCTTCAACAAGGCGCTCGACCTTTATGAGCACGAAAAGCTCGACTATATGCAGAGCGCGCTCGCGGCGCCGACCGCGCGCGGCGTTGCCGAGCGGCTGATGCGCGGCGCGCTCGACATGTATTGCTGCCCCGAAAATCCGAACGGCTGCCTGGGCGTGATCGCTTCGGTCGCGTGCGGGGCGGAGGCCGAGTGCATCCGCCAGGCCGTGCTCGAACGCGGCGCGGCGGCGAAGCGCGCGATGCTCGACCGGCTGGCGCGCGCCAAGGACGAGGGCGATTTTCCCGAGGATACCGATCCCGAAGGGCTCGCTGCCTTTCTGATGGCGGTGAACCAGGGCATGTCGGTGCAGGCGGGCGCGGGCGCAACGCGCGCCGAGCTCGAACGGCTGGTCGAAACCAGCCTGAAATTGTGGCCGGGGCGCTGAGCGGGGCATTTGACCGTCGGATCCGGCACCCGTGGTCCGGGTAAAGGCCCTGAAAGAATTATTTTTACTGCCCGGTACAAAATGCGCTTGACGCAGCGCAGCACGATTTATATACCACTCAGTATACAAAGATAGGGCTCTCCCCCGGAGCGGCCGCCGTGTGACAGGATCATGCGGCGGCCGGATCCACCAACAGCATGAACCAATCCCGGGAGCGGGCTCGACCGGCCGGGCGCCGATGGCGTTCGACCGCAAGAAAAAAGGGCCCGGCGCGCGCATGGTCGAATGCGGGGCGCCGGACGGGGCGGCCGTCCTCTGCCAAGAGGGGCGTCTGCATATGAGGACCGCAATCGCAACGCGCCGGAAGCAGCGCTTCCGGCGACGGGTTTCTGCGCCCCTTTCCCATGGCTGGGGCGCGGCGACCGAACCGAATGAAGAGAAGAGGGCATAAGATGACCGTCCACACCCCGATCGAAAAGCTCGACCCCGCCGATGCGAAGGTCCGCCGCGAACTCAAGACATTACTCCGTCCCGCGCGCGGTCGCCGCGCGGCGTGGATCGGCGCGTTGCTGCTGCTCGTCTTTGGCGCCTGGTGGCTGCTGCGCGATGGCACGCCGCCGGCCGCCGCCGCGCCCGCGCCGGTGCTGACCGTCGCCGCGCCGCTGACGCGCGACGTAACCCTGTGGGATGAATATATCGGCCGTTTCGAGGCGTCGAAGGCGGTCGAGGTGCGCCCGCGTGTGTCGGGTGCCATCACCGCGATCCACTTTACCGACGGCCAGATCGTCCGGCAGGGTCAGCCGCTCTTCACCATCGACCCGCGCCCCTATCGCGCCGCGCTTTCCGAAGCGCGCGCTGCTGCGGCGAGCGCGCGCAGCGACCTCGCGCTCGCTCAGCTGGAGCTTGAACGCGCGAGCCGCCTTGTCGACATCGAGGCGGTGTCGCAGAGCGAGATCGACCGGCTGCGCGCGCGCGTCAATGCGGCGACGGCGGCGCTTGCGGGTGCCGATGCGCGCATCGCGGCGCGCGCGCTCGACGTCGAATTCACCACCGTCCGCGCGCCGCTATCTGGCCGCATCTCGGACCGCCAGATCGACGCGGGCAACCTCGTGTCGGCGGGCGATGCCGGCGGCACCTTGCTGACGACGATCAACGCGCTCGATCCGATTTATTTCACCTTCCAGGGGTCCGAGGCGCTGTTTCTCAAGACCAAGCGCGAGGGCGGCGACAAGGGCGCCGATGTCGAAGTGCGGTTGCAGGACGAAAGCGACTATCGCTGGAAGGGCCGGCTCGACTTCACCGACAACGGCCTCGATCCGCGGTCGGGCACGATCCGCGCGCGCGCCAGCTTTGGCAATCGCGAGATGTTCCTGACCCCCGGCATGTTCGGCAACATGCGCCTGTCGACCGGCCAGACGACGCGCGCGCTGCTGGTGCCCGCCGCCGCGGTGCAGACCGACCAGGCGCGCAAGATCGTCTATGTGGTCGGCAAGGACGGCATGGTCGCGGCGAAGCCGGTCGAGATCGGCCCCGACGTCGATGGGCTGCGCGTCATCCGGTCGGGGCTGGCGCCGACCGACCGCGTCGTCATCAACGGATACCAGTTCGCGCGGCCCGGCACCAAGGCCGAGACAAAGGCGGGCCGGATTGTCGCGGCGGCGCCCAAGCAGGCGGCGGCCGGGACGAACGAGCCGGTATCGGCGCAGGCGACGTTCGCGCGGTGACATTGATTTAACCCCTTCCCTTCGGGGGAGGGGTTGGGGTGGGGGCGCGCGGTGTCCCCCCAAGGCCGATGGCCTCCACCCCGCTGCGCCCCGGATCAAGTCCGGGGCTCGCTGCCCCTCCCGCAGGCGGGAGGGGAAGGTTTACAGATCATAGAACAGGGGCTCTCCCATGCGCCTATCCCGCTTCTTCATCGACCGGCCGATTTTCGCTGCGGTCATTGCCGTCATCATCACCATCGTCGGCGCGGTCGCCTATATCGGCCTGCCCGTGTCGCAATATCCCGACATCGTCCCGCCGACGGTGACGGTGACCGCGACCTATCCGGGCGCGTCGGCCGAAACCGTTGCCGACACGGTGGCGGCGCCGATTGAGCAGGAAATCAACGGTGTCGATAACATGCTCTATATGAGCAGCCAGTCGACCGGCGACGGCGTCGTGACGAATACGGTGACGTTCAAGATCGGCACCGACCTCGATGCGGCGCAGGTATTGGTGCAAAACCGCGTCGCGATCGCGACCCCGCGCCTTCCCGAAACGGTGCAGCGGCTGGGGGTGGTGACGCGCAAGACCTCGCCCGACTTCCTGTTGATCGTGAACCTGGTTTCGCCCGACAAGTCGCTCGATCGCGCCTATATTTCCAATTATGCGCTGACGCAGCTGCGCGATCGATTGAGCCGTATCGACGGCGTCGGCGACGTGCGCCTGTTCGGCAGCCGCGACTATGCGATGCGCGTGTGGATCGACCCCGGCCGCGCGGCGGCGCTCGACCTGACCGCGGGCGAGATCGTCGCGGCGCTGCGGCGCGAGAATGTGCAGGTCGCCGCAGGCTCGCTCGGCCAGCCGCCGCACGCCAATGGCAGCAGCTTTCAGTTGAACGTCGAAACGCAGGGCCGCCTGTCGGACCCCAGGGATTTCGCCAATATCGTCATCCGCAGCGATGCCGACGGGCGCCAGGTGCGCGTGTCGGACGTCGCGCGCGTCGAGCTCGGCGCGTCGGACTATAACAGCAACACCTATTTGTCGGGCGATCCGACGGTCATTCTCGCGACCTTCCAGCGCCCCGGATCGAACGCGCTCGCCGCCGCCGAAGCGGTCGAGGCCGAAATGGCGGCCGCGTCGAAGGATTTCCCCAAAGGCCTCGAATATCGGGTCATCTATAACCCCACCGAATTCATCGCCCAGTCGATCGACGCGGTGATGACGACCCTGTTCGAAGCCGTCGTGCTCGTTGTGATCGTGATCCTCGTCTTCCTGCAGAAATGGCGCGCGGCGATCATTCCGGTGCTGGCGATCCCCGTGTCGCTGATCGGCACTTTCGCGGTGCTCGCGGCGGTCGGCTACAGCCTCAACAATCTGTCGCTGTTCGGGATGGTGCTCGCGATCGGTATCGTCGTCGACGACGCGATCGTCGTCGTCGAAAATGTCGAACGCAATCTGGAAAAGGGCATGAGCGCGCTCGAAGCCGCGCGCACGTCGATGGACGAAGTGTCGGGGGCGCTCGTCGCGATCGTCCTCGTGCTGTGCGCGGTGTTCGTGCCGACCCTGTTCCTCACCGGGCTGTCGGGTGCCTTTTATCAGCAGTTCGCGGTGACGATCTCGACCGCGACGATCATCTCGCTGATCCTTTCACTCACCCTGTCGCCCGCGCTTGCGGCGATCCTGCTGCGCGGCCATTCGGCGCCGGTGAACGAGGGCCGGGGGATGCAGATGATGCGCCGCGCGGGCGACGCGTTCAATCGCGGCTTCGAGCGGATGAGCGACGGCTATGCGCGGCTGACCGCCCGGCTGGTGCGCGCGCCGAAGAAAATGATGGTCACCTATGCGGCGCTCATCGCGGCGACGACGGGGCTGTTCTGGGCGACGCCGACGGGCTTTATCCCCGCGCAGGATCAGGGCTATTTTCTGGTCGTCGCCAAGCTGCCCTCGGGCGCTTCGGTCGAGCGCACCGACGCGGTGCTCAAAAAGGTTGCGGCGCGCGTGCTGCCCGTCGAGGGCGTGCTCGGCTCGGTGATGCTCGCGGGCTTCGACGGCCCGTCGCAGACGCTGGCGCCCAATTCGGCCGCCGCCTATTTCCCGCTCAAATCGTTCGAGGAGCGCAAGAAGCTGGGCGTGAAGTTCGAGGACATCATGGCCGAAGCGCAGCAGCGCACAGCCGATATTACCGAGGCGCAGATCGTCGTCATCCCGCCGCCGCTGATCCAGGGGATCGGCTCGGCGGGCGGTTACCGGATGATCGTGCAGGATCGCGGCGGCCACGGCTATGCGGCGCTGGCGAACGAGACGAACAATCTGATCGGCAAGGCGAACGAGACGCCGGGGCTGATGAACGTCTTCACCTTCTTCGATCCGACGAACCCGCGCGTCTTTGCCGACATCGACCGGGCGAAAGCGAATGCGCTCGGCGTCCCGCCCGAGCGGGTGTTCGAAGCTTTGCAGGTCTATCTGGGGTCGGCTTTCGTCAACGACTTCAACCTGCTCGGCCGCACCTATCGCGTCACCGCGCAGGCCGATGCACCCTATCGCCAGAGCGTCGCCGACATCGCCAACCTGCGCACGCGGTCCGATTCGGGCGCGATGGTGCCGATCGGGTCGGTCGCCAATTTCGAGGACCGCACGGGGCCGTACCGAGTCACGCGCTATAACCTCTTCCCCGCGGTCGAGATCGACGGCGACACTGCGCCGGGATCGTCGTCGGGCGCGTCGCTGACGACGATGGAAAAGATCGCGTCGGAAACGCTGCCCGCGGGCTATGGCACCGAATGGACGGGCATCGCCTTCCAGCAACAGGCGGCGGCGAACACGGCGGGGATCGTCTTTGCGCTCGCGGTGCTGTTCGTCTTCCTCGTCCTCGCGGCGCAATATGAAAGCTTGGTGCTGCCATTGGCGATCATCCTGATCGTGCCGATGTGTCTGCTCGCGGCGATGATCGGCGTGAATTTGCGCGGCATGGACAATAATGTGCTGACGCAGATCGGGCTGGTCGTGCTGATTGCGCTCGCGGCGAAGAATGCGATCCTGATCGTCGAATTCGCCAAGCAGGCCGAGGAACAGGATGGCTTGTCGCCGATCGACGCCGCAGTGCGCGCCGCGCGCGACCGCCTGCGCCCGATCCTGATGACGAGCTTTGCCTTCATCCTCGGCGCGGTGCCGCTGCTGATTGCAAGCGGGGCGGGGGCGGAACTCCGCCAGGCGCTTGGCACCGCGGTGTTCTTCGGAATGCTCGGGGTGACGGCGTTCGGCCTCATCTTCACGCCGACCTTCTATGTCGTCTGCCGCGCGCTCGGCGACTGGTTCGCTGCGCGCAAACGCGGGTCGGGCACGCATGGCGCGGCGCTGCCCGTGCCGGCGGAATAAGGAGAAAGACCATGATGCTCCGCAATCTTGTCACCGCCGCATCGGCGCTTGCGCTGGCCGCCTGCGCCGTCGGACCGGACTATAAGGCGCCGCAATCGGCGTCGGCGCCTGTCGCCACGGGGCCGTTCGTCGCGGCGAACAGCCCCGCAGTGTCGCTCGATCCGGTCGCCGCCGATTGGTGGCGGCTCTACGACGACCCCGTGCTCGACGGGCTCGTCGCCGACGCGCTCGCCAGCAACACCGACGTGCGCGTCGCCGTCGCCAACATCGCCCGCGCACGTGCGTCGCTGCGCGGCGCGCGCGCCGACCGCTTGCCGCAGGGCGCGATCGGGGCAGGCGCCAATTATGGCCGCAGCCCCGAAGGCCAGCGCCTGCCGGGCGCGGATCGTGAGGATTGGGCGGTCGATGTCGGCATCAACGTCTCCTACGAGGTCGACCTGTTCGGCCGCGTCAGCCGCTCGGTCGAGGCCGCGCGCGGCGATGCCGCCGCCGCGGAAGCCAATGCCGACGCGGTGCGCGTGATCGTCGCGGCCGATACGACGCAGGCCTATGCCGACGCGTCGTCGGGCGCGGCGCGGCTCGCGGTTGCGCGGCGGATTGTCGAATTGCTCGACCAGCAGGTGAAACTGACCGAGCGGCGCAAGGAGGTCGGCATGGCGACCGGGCTCGACCTTGCGCGCATCACGACGCTGCGCGACCAGCGCGCGGCGGATATTCCCTCCATCGAGGCCGAACGGCAGGCGGCATTGTTCCGCCTCGCGACTCTGACCGGTCGCGCGCCCGCTGCGCTCCCTCCCATCGCAGCGGACCGCGCCATCAGCCTCGAAATCACCGATCCCATCCCGGTCGGTGATGGGGCGGCGCTTTTGAAGCGCCGTCCCGACATTCGCGCCGCCGAGCGCCGCCTCGCCGCCGACACGGCGCGCATCGGCGTCGCGACGGCGGACCTGTATCCGCGCATCACGCTCGGCGGATCGGCCGGGTCGACCGGCGCGGGCTTTGGCGATATATTCGGCGGCGGGCCGCTGCGCTGGCTGCTGGGGCCGCTGCTCAATTGGGCCTTCCCCAATCAGGAACCCGCACGCGCGCGCATCGCCGCCGCCGAGGCCGATACGCAGGCGTCGCTCGCCGCATTCGACGGCACGGTGCTGCGCGCGCTGGAGGAGATCGAGACGGCGCTGTCGTCCTACGCCCGGTCGCTCGAACAACGGCAGGCGCTGCGCGCGGCGCGCGACCAGGCCGAACGCGCGGCGCGGATTGTCCGCGCCAAGCGGCAGGAGGGCGCGTCGGACTCGCTCGAATGGCTCGACGCCGAGCGGACGTTCGCCGAAACCGAAGCGGTGCTGGCGGCGCAGGACGGGCAGATTTCGCGGCGGCAGATCGCGCTGTTCCGCGCGCTGGCGGGTGGCTGGTCGAGCCAAAGCTCCTGACCCCGGTCAAACGGCCAGTGCGGAACCAATGCCTGCTTGGCACCGGAATATCCGACGGCTAGTGGGACGCCACCGAAGCCCGCTATGCCTTTGGAGGAAAAGATGATTACTTGCGTCGTCGATTACCGCATCAATCCCGAACAGATCGCCGCGTTCGAAAAATTTGCGCGTGTGTGGATCTATCTCGTCAACAAGCATGGCGGGCAGCATCACGGATATTTCCTGCCGTCCGAAGGGGCCAGCGACCGGGCGTTCGCGCTTTTCAGCTTCGAAAGCCTGGCCGCCTACGAACGCTATCGCCAGCTGTTCGGCGTCGATGCCGAATTCATCAAGGCCGATCGTATCCGCGACGCGAGCGGCTGCGTCATCCGGTACGAGCGGATGTTCATGCGGCCGTTGCTGCCTGCCGACGTGACGGGCATTCCCGAAGGCCTTGAATAGAAAGTCCCCGGCGGTCTGCGCTTGGGCGGGCAGCCGGTCGAATTACGGCCGGGTTCGCTTTAATCGTCATCCCGGCCTCCGCCGGGATGACGAGGCGGAGAGAAGGAGGCGCTGCGCCCACCGCCATCACACCATCGTTTACGCGGCTTTTACCAGTCCCGGTGCATAGAATTTACCGATATTGTGGCTGGGGATAAATGATGGACACTATGCGCGGACTGCTTTCGGGCAGCCACGGCCAGGACGACGAGGCGATCGATGCGCCCGTGGCCGTTGGCGTCGACGAACGGCGGATGCAGGTGCGCGCGTATAATTATTGGGCGTCGCTGCTCGCCGACCGCGCCTATCCCTCGGTCGAGGATCTTGACCTTGAAAGCGCCGATTTCGGCCCGCACGCGGTCCTGCTCGACTTCACCCAGGGCATCGACAATCCGGGCATCGCCTTTCTTGGCGAGCGGCTGCGCGACGAATCGCAGATCGACGAAGATGTCCATTATATCAGCCAGATCCCCGGCCGCTCCTTGCTGTCGCGGCTGACCGACCATTATCTGCAGATCATCGCCAACCGCGCGCCGATCGGCTTCGAGGCCGAGTTCGAGAGCGATCGCGGGGTGACGATCATGTATCGCGGCATCTTGCTGCCCTTTTCGTCCGACGACGACACGATCGATTTCATCATGGGCGTCATCAACTGGAAGGAAGCGGTTCCCGCCGAACAGGAAGAGGAATTGCTGCTGTCGGTCGAACAGGCGCTGCGCAGCGCCGCTCCGCTGACGGCGCCGGTGCCGGTGTGGGCCGATGGCCCCGACTCGCTGCACCTCGACGAAGAATTCACCGCCGATGCCGCGCCGGGCTTTGCCGCGCTGGGCGACGGCGCCAATCTGTCGGGCGATGCCGATGACGCGGACGACGACGCAAATGTGTCCACCGATCCAGATACCGATGCCGAGCTGGCTGACTGGCTGGCGGTGGCGCGCGAAACCGCCGAGCGGGCGATCGCCGCCGACAGCCGCAGCCGCGGCGCGCTGTATCAGGCGGTCGGCAAGGCGTGGGATTTCGCGCTTGCTGCCGAGGAACAGCCGGGCGCCTTTGCCGCGCTGCTCGACGATGCCGGATTGAAGCCGCAGGCGCGCGCGCCGATGACGCCGGTGGTCAAGCTGGTCTTCGGCGCCGCCTATGACAAGACGCGGCTGGCCGAATATGCCTGCGTCCTGGGCCATGCGAAGGAAGAAGGCGTCGCGCGCGGCGAACTTGCCGCTTATCTCGATCGCTATCCGGGCGGGCTCAAGGGGCTGGTCAAGGACGCGCGCAAACGGCGCAAGCCGGTCGCGGCCGAAGCGCCTTCCGACGCCGGGCTGACCGCGCTGCGCACGGCGCAGCCCGCGCTGATCCTGGAACATGACGCGGGCGATGCCGAATTCGTCGTGCTGATCGCGCGCGCGATGCCCGGCGGGCATGTCGGCATCGTCGCCAAGGCGGCGGACGATCCGGCGTTGGTCGCCAAGATCGCGAAGAAGGCGATTGCGATCACGTCGTAGGTCATCATCCTCCCTGTCGCGGAGCGATGGGGAGGGGGACCGCCGCCGCAGGCGGTGGTGGAGGGGCCGCGACGTCGGCGCCATGGCCCCTCCGTCAGCGCTTCGCGCTGCCACCTCCCCATCGCTGCGCGACAGGGAGGAGCGATTGTGCCGCGCAACAGACAATCCCAAAGTTGAAATATTTTTACGTGGACGCGCGAACGAGGCCTTGAGCCGCGCGCGCCAGAGGCGCATAGGGGGCGGCAGCGAACGGACCCCCGCCGATCGTCGGCTGGGATCCCCCTCTTTGGTTCGGGATGCTGCACTTTATGCCCAAGACATTGTCCGACACGCCGGAAACGGACACGCCGACCACCCCCGTCAAAATCCCCGCAAAAATCGCCGCCGCCTATCTGACGGCGCTGGAGGGCAGCGCGCTGCCCGGCGAAGGCGATGACATGGACCGGGCGGCGCTAGCGGAAGCAAGCGAGTTTGCTGCGCGCGCGGCGCTTGAGCGCATCGCCGAAACGCCGTCGCTGCTGCTCGAACCGATCGCCGCCGACGGCCCCGATCGCCGGATGCGGCTGGTCATCATCAACGACGACATGCCCTTCCTCGTCGATTCGACGTCGCAGGTCGTCGCGGCGCAGGGACTGGTCGTCCACCGCATCCTTCACCCCGTTATCGCGGTGAAGCGCGATGCGAGCGGCCATTTGCAGGAAGCGGGGACGGGCGATACGCGCGAGTCGATCATCTATATCGAGCTGGAACGCGGCGATGCGCGTGCGCGCCGCCGGTTGCTCGACGCGATCGAGGCGGCGCTGCGCGACGTGCGCGCGGCGGTGCGCGACTGGCGCGCGATGCGCGCGGCGATGCTCGCCGATGCGGCGATGCGCGTCGAGGGCGAGGGCGCCGAACTGCTGCGCTGGTTCGAAGGCGGCTCGATGACTCAGCTCGGCCACGAATGGCGGACGCGCGACGGCAAGGTTCACGATCCGCTGGGGGTCAGCGAGAGCGGCGAAAGCCAGCTCCTGTCGCCCGCGGCGCTCGATGCGGCGTTTGCCTGGTTCGATGGGGGCGGGCACGCGCCGTTGCTCATCAAGTCGAACCGGCTGTCGGCGGTGCATCGCCGCGTGCTGCTCGACCTGGTCATCGTTCCCGAACTGAAGGGCAAGAAGGTCGAGCGGCTGTCGATCCACGCGGGGCTGTGGACGAGCCAGGCGCTGTCGACGCCGCCCGCCAAGGTGCCCGTGCTGCGCGCGCAGCTCGACGCGCTGATGACCAAATTCGGCTTCGATCCCGCGGGCCATGCGGGCAAGGCGCTGGCGCACGCGCTGACCGCGCTGCCGCACGATTTGCTGATCGCGTTCGACGCGGCGTCGCTCGAGGAGCTGGTGCTCACGTCGATGTCGATCACCGACCGGCCGCGGCCGAAGCTGGTGATGGTGCGCAGCGCGCTGGGTCGGCATCTGTTTGCGTTCGTGTGGCTGCCGCGCGACGAGGTATCGACCGGGCGCCGCATCGCGGTCGAGGCGATGCTGGTGCGCGAGGCGAAGGCGGGCGTCATCGGCTGGACGATGGTGCTCGAGGACGGCGGCGCGGCGCTGCTGCGCTATACGCTCGACCTTCGCAGCGGCGGGGTACTGCCCGACACCGATGCGCTCAACGCGCAGCTCGAACAGATGGTCCGCGGCTGGCAGCCCGAGGTCGAGGCGGCGCTGGCCAAGCGCGGCGATCCGGGCCGCGCGGCGGCGCTCGCGGCGCGCTTTGCACCGGCGTTCCCGCCCAATTACCGCAACCTGTACAATCCCGAAGAGGCGGCGCGCGACATTTTGCGGCTGCGCGATCTGGACGCAGCAAGCCCGCGCAGCGTCCGGCTGGCGAAGAAAAGCCTCGACGGCGACGACCGGCTGCGGCTGAAGGTTTATAGCGCGGTCGGGCCGCTTGCGCTGTCCGACGTCGTTCCCGCGCTCGAACATTTCGGGTTCGAGGTGCTCGAGGAAATCCCGACCGCGCTTGGCCCGACGCGTGGCCCTGGCGGCGACAGCGACGACGATGCGCCGATCGTGATCCACGACTTCACGCTGCGCCTGCCCGCCAATGTCGACGAGCTGGCGCTTCTTCCTTACGCCGCGACGATCGAGGGTGCGATCGCCGCGGTGCTCGATGGGCGCGCCGAGAATGACGCGTTCAACCAACTGGTGCTCACCAACCAGACCGATCCGGGGGCGATCGTCTGGCTGCGCGCCTGGTTCCGTTACCTGCGGCAGGGCGGTTCGGCCTATGGCATGGACACGGTGGTAAGCGCGCTGCGCCACGCGCCAGCGGTGACCGCCGCGCTGATCGAGCGGTTCCGTGCGCTCCACGATCCCAAATCGCGCGACGCCATTCGCGCCGAAACGCTCGATGCCGAGATCCAGGCGGGCTTTGCGGGCATCAAGTCGATCGACGAGGATCGTATCCTGCGCCTGTTCCACGCGGTGATCGGCGCGACGCTGCGCACCAACGCCTTTGCCCCCGCCGCCGAAGAGGCGCTGGCGTTCAAGATCGACAGCGCGCAGATTCCCGGGCTGCCCAAGCCGCTGCCGTGGCGCGAGGTCTGGATCTATTCGCCGCGTGTCGAGGGCGTTCACCTGCGCGCCGGCCCGGTCGCGCGCGGTGGCCTCCGCTGGTCCGACCGCCGCGACGACTTCCGCACCGAGATACTGGGGCTGATGAAGGCGCAGCGCGTCAAGAATGCCGTCATCGTGCCGACCGGCGCGAAGGGCGGTTTCTATCCCAAGACGCTGCCCGACGTGTCGCTCGACCGCGACGCCTGGTTCGCCGAAGGCACCGAATGCTATCGCATCTTCATCCGATCGCTGCTGTCGATCACCGACAATCTGGTCGCGGGCAAGGTCGTGCATCCGAAGCAGGTGGTGATCCGCGACGACGACGATCCTTACTTTGTCGTCGCCGCCGACAAGGGCACAGCGACCTTCTCCGACGTCGCCAATGGCCTCGCGATGGAGCGCGGCTTCTGGCTGGGCGATGCTTTTGCGAGCGGCGGGTCGAAGGGGTATGACCACAAGGCGATGGGCATCACCGCGAAGGGTGCCTGGATTTCGGTCCAGCGTCACTTTGCCGAAATGGGCATCGATGTGCAGAGCGACACTATCCGCGTCGTCGGCTGCGGCGACATGTCGGGCGACGTGTTCGGTAACGGGATGCTGCTCAGCAAGGCGATCAAGCTTTGCGCCGCCTTCGACCATCGTCACATCTTCCTCGATCCCGATCCCGATCCGGCGAAGAGCTGGAAGGAGCGCGCGCGGATGTTTGAGCTGCCGCGGTCGAGCTGGGACGATTATGACAAAAAGCTGATCTCGAAGGGCGGCGGCGTCTTTCCGCGCAGCCAGAAGAGCATCCCTCTCTCGCCCGAAGTACAGGCATTGCTCGGCCTGTCGGTGGCGGAGATCGACCCCGGCTCGCTGATTTCGGCGATCCTGAAGGCGCCGGTCGACCTGCTCTGGTTCGGCGGCATCGGCACCTATGTGAAGGCGGCGAGCCAGAATAATGCCGAGGTCGGCGATCCGGCGAACGACGCGCTGCGCGTCGATGCCGAGGATCTGCGCGTGCGTGCGGTCGGTGAAGGCGCGAACCTGGGCGTCACGCAGGCGGCGCGTATCGCCTTTGCGGCGAAGGGCGGGCGGATCAACACCGACTTCATCGACAATAGCGCGGGCGTCGATTGTTCGGATAATGAGGTCAATATCAAGATCGCCCTCAATCGCGAGATGGCCGAAGGGCGCTTGTCGCAGGACGACCGCGACGCGCTGCTCCTGCGCATGACCGATGATGTGTCGGCGCTGGTGCTCGAGGACAACCGGCTCCAGGCGCTGGCGCTGTCGATCGCCGAAAAGGGCGCCGCCGCGGCGGTGCCGTCGCTGGTGCGGATCATGGAGACGTTCGAGGGATCGGGGCGGCTCGACCGCAAGGTCGAGGGACTCGCCGCGAACGACGAGCTGCTGCGCCGCGCCGCCGAAGGACGCGGGCTCACGCGCCCCGAACTCGCGGTGCTGCTATCGACCGCGAAGCTGGCGTTGCAGGACGCGATCGAGAATAGCGACCTGCCGAACGATCCGGCGCTCGCGAGCGATCTGGCCGCGGCCTTCCCGGCCGAGATGCAGCGCGACTTTGCCGCTGCGATCGCCGATCACCAGCTGCGCCGCGAAATCATCGCGACCAAGCTGGCGAACCGCATCGTCAACCGCATGGGCATCGTCCATCCGTTCGAACTGGTCGAAGAGGAAGGCTGCGCGCTCGGCGACGTCGCGGCGGCGTTCGTCGCGGTCGAACGGCTGCTGGGGATGCCCGCGATCTGGGCCGAACTCGACGCCGCGAAGATCGACGAGGCGATCCGCCTGTCGCTGTTTGGACAGGCCGCCGCGGCGATGACGTCGCAAATGGCGGATCTGCTGCGCGTGACGCAATCGCTGTCGCGCCCCGGCCCGGTCGTCGCGCGGCTTGAACCCGGGGTCGATCGCCTCAACGAAAGCGTCGACGGGCTGCTCAGCCCCTCCGTGCGCCGCCAGTGGGATATGCTGACGCAGCAGCTGCTCGACGCGGGGGCGCCCGAGGCGCTGACATCGGCGGTGGTGCGATTGTTCAAGACCGACGGCGCGATCGGTATCGTCGATCTGGCCGAACGGCGCGGCGACGACGAGGTCGCGGTGACGCACGCCTTTACCCATCTGGGCGAAGCGCTGGGGCTCGACTGGGCGCAGACGCTGGCGGCGCATATGAGCCCCGCCGACCCATGGGAACGCCTGCTCGTCAACAGCCTGGCGCGCGATTTCCAGCAGATGCGGCTGGGCTTCCTGGGCGGACTGCCCAAGGGCGACCTCGACGCGGCGGTGACCAAATGGCTGGCCGACCATGCACCGCGCGTCGAACAGTTCCGCAGCACGGTCGACCGCGCGCGGATGATCCCCAACCCCAATGGCGCGATGCTGTCGCATATTGCGGGGCAGGCGCGCGGACTGCTGGCGCGGTAAAAATACACGCCCTCCCCTTCAGGGGAGGGCAGCGAAACTTGGCAGCTCGCTGCCTAGTTGCAGCGGGTGGGGTCCATCGGCCTTGCGCAAGGCCGATGGACCCCACCCCAACCCCTCCCCTGAAGGGGAGGGGCTTCAGGAAAGCTCCCTCGATGCCCTATCAGCCCCGCGTCGCCATTCTTGTCCCGGCGCCCGATTATGAAGAAAAATGGCAGCCCGCCTTTGCGCGCAAGGCGGCGGCGCTGACCGCCGCGGGCCTGCTCGTCGAGCAGCGCGTCTGGACCGATCCCGGCGATCTGGCGGGACATGAGCTGATCCTGCCGCTTTTCGCCTGGGGCTATCAGCGCGACGTCGCGCGCTGGTACGACCTGCTCGATCGGATCGAGTCCGAAGCACTGCCCGTTGCCAACCCGGTGCCGGTGCTGCGCTGGAACAGCGACAAGGCCTATCTGGCCGATCTGGCGGCAAAGGGCGTCGCGGTGGTGCCGACGGTCGAAGTAGCGGCGCTCGATGCCGCGGCGCTCACCGATGCGCGCAGAGCGCTCGGCACCGAAGAGGTCGTGATTAAGCCCGCCATTTCGGGTGGCGCCGATGGCACGCACCGCATCGCGCCGGGCGCGCCGATTCCCGCCGACGCGCTGGGTCAGCGCCGTCTCGTCCAGCCCTTGATGCCCGGCATTCTGACCGAAGGCGAATTTTCTCTGTTCTTTTTTGGCGGCCGTTTCAGCCATGCGATCGTCAAGCGTCCTGCGGCGGGCGACTTTCGGGTGCAGGAGCAATTCGGCGGGCGCGAGACGGCGTGGGACGCCAATGACCCTGCGCGCACGCTGGCCGCCATGGCGCTGGCCGCGGTTCCCGTGCCGCCCGTCTATGCGCGCGTCGATATGGTCGGCGACGCGGCGGGGCGCCTGCATGTGATGGAGCTCGAACTGATCGAACCCTCGCTGTTCCTGCATCACGCGGCCGATAAGGGGGCCGCATTTGCCCAGGCGGTTTACGCTTCGGTCTGATCGCTGCGGCGATGCCACAGCCACTGCCGGATCGCCGAGGTCAGGTTCGGCGGATCGTCGGCCTCCATCCGCTCGACGTCGATGCGCGCGACGAGCGCGTTGACGGGAAGCGCCTGCCGCGCCGCTTCGGCCTCGAGCGCGGCCCAGAAGAGAGGCTCGAGGCTGATCGAGGTCGGGTGGCCGGCGATGGTCACCGAGCGTTTGACGGGGGGGTGGAGGGGTTGGTCCGCCATGCCTCTCCTTAGCCGTTCGCATCGAGCGAAGTCGAGATGCCCCTCAGCTTAGCGCCACCTCGATGGGTGTCTCGACTTCGCTCGACACGAACGGGAAGAAAGAACTCACCCAGCTTAGTACATATGCTGCCCGCCGTTGATGCTCATCGTCGACCCCGTCACGAACCCGGCGTCCTCGCTGCACAGAAAAGCCACGCCACGCGCGATTTCGTCGGCTTGCCCCAAGCGACCAACGGGAATCTTCGCGACGATCTTTTCGAGCACCTGCGGCGGCACCGCGGCGACCATGTCGGTGTCGATATAGCCCGGCGCGATCGCGTTGACCGTCACGCCCTTTTTCGCGCCTTCCTGCGCCAGCGCCTTGGTGAAGCCGTGGATGCCCGATTTCGCCGCGGCGTAATTGACCTGGCCGTACTGGCCCGCCTGCCCGTTGATCGACCCGATGTTGACGATGCGGCCCCAGCCGCGCTCGACCATTCCGCCAAAGGTTGCCTTCGCCATGTTGAAGCAACCGCCGAGATTGACCCGCATCACATCGTCCCAATCGGCATAGCTCATCCGCGCGAGAGTGCCGTCGCGGGTGATGCCGGCGTTGTTGACGACGATGTCGATCGGGCCGACTTCGGCTGCGACTTGTGCGCAGCCGTCGAGGCATGCCTGATGGTCGCCGACGTCCCATTTATAGGTCTTGATCCCGGTGCGTTCGGTAAAGGCGCGCGCCCTTTCGTCATTGCCGGCATAGTTGGCGACGACGGTGACGCCCTGTTCCTGAAGCTTCAGCGAAATGGCTTCCCCGATCCCGCGGCTGCCGCCGGTGACGATTGCTATGCGTGCCATCGATTATCTCTCCCACAGATTTGAATCGATGATTAGGGCGCGGCGCCGCGGCCTGCAAGTTGACCGTAACGTCAATCGCAAAGCTATTCAGCGAACTAGCTGCGCGCGCGCTTTCGCAAAGTCGCCGATCGCGAGGTCGGCCCTGGCAATCGTGACGAGCAGCGTCTGATCGTCGCCGAAACGGCGGCTCATCAAGCCGCTCGTCGGCAGCGCGAGCAGGATGGGTTCGCCGTCGCGCTCGCCGCCTACACTTGCCATTTCGCGCGCGGCGAGGCTTTCCCAGAACGGCTCGAAATAGGCGCGGGCGGGCGCCGACAGATTGGCGGGATCCGCGCACCAGGCGTGTTTTGCGCGGTCGAAGAGCATCGTCCGATAATCGCGCACCCAAAGATCGGCGTCGGCGCGGTGCTCCGTCAGCGGCAGTGTCGCAAGCTCGAAGGTTTGGGCGCCATCGGGGTTCGTTCTGGGAATGAGCGTTGCCCACGGGATCGCGTGGAGTGCCGCCATCACCGCGGTGGCGTCTCCGGCCGAAAAGGGGTCGCGCACCGCGCTTTCATGGATGATGCCGATGATCTCGGCGGCGCGTTCGCGCGCCTCCTGGTTGATTGCGGCGCAGCGTTCGAGAATCGGCGATGCCGGATCGTCGTCGGCGGCGGGATCGGTGACGAGCCGGCCCAGCCGCGATTCGAGGATCGCCGCCATCGCGGTCAGGCTGCCCCAGTCGAACGGGTGAAACGCCGGGTCGGCGATGTCGTAGCCGTGGGTGTCTAGGTCGTCGGCGACGTCGCTCGGGAGGGGGTTGGCGGCGTCCGCTTCGGCCAGATCGACCGGCCATTGCGGAAAGGCGCGCACGGCAAAATGCGCCAGCTCGTCGTCGCCGAGCCGGCCATAGGGGCCGAACCACCCCTCGCCAAGGTTGAGCGCATAGGGCGGCGCGAGCGGCGCTCCGGGCTCGCCGATATGGAGCACGCGCACCTCGGGCCGGTGGCGATGGATGAAGAAGGCGAGCGCGCCGTGGCGCGGGCCGAGTCCACCCCACAGGTCGCGCGGCAGATCGGCGCAGCCAAGCTGAGCAAGGAAATCGGCGGGCTGATCGTCGATCTGCGGCCATGCGGCGCCCGTCGCCAGCCGCGGGCGGCCGCCGAGCCAGCTGTGCGTCGAAATGGCGTCGCGCGGCGGGATCTGCGGGACGAGGTGCAGCGTGAGCGATGCGGCCTGCACGTCGATGTCCTCCGCGGCGGCCGCTTCGACCTCGGCCACCATCGTTGCCAATGCCGCTTCGATGGCGGCGGGTTCGGCCATGATGTCGACCGGAAGATCGGGTTCGAACGGATCGTCGGGCATCAGGTCGCGCGGCGGTTCGAGCGGCGCCTTGCCACTGACTCGCGCGAGCCGCGAGGGCGCGATTTCGACGTCGGCGACCTCCGGGGTTTTGCGCGGCAATTTCGGCATCCGGCTTTCGCGCGGCGACGACACGACGGGACGGCGCCCGCGCCAGATCGCGACGGCGACCGCGATGCACAGCAGCATCGCCCCCGCGAGCATCAAGGCGGCCAGTTCGACCTCGTTCATTACCTACTCCACAAGCGGGCGCCGCCGCGATGGTGCAATTTAGCGTCTGGACCTAAACAGTTGGTAAGCGGCCGCGCGTCAGATCCAGCCCGCCAGTTCGCGCCGCACGAGCGCCTCCAGCATCGCCGTGCCGGGCGCGTCGGCGTTGAGGCAGGGGAAGTAGGCGAATTGCTTACCCCCCGCGGCTTCAAACTGTTCCCTGCCGCGGATCGCCAGCTCTTCGAGCGTTTCGAGGCAATCGGCGGCAAAGCCGGGGGCGAAGATGGCGACGCTTTTCCCGGCCTTTGCAAAGGCTTCGAGCTGGACGTCGGTCGCGGGTTCGAGCCATTTGGCGCGGCCGAAGCGCGACTGGAACGCCACCTCGACCGGGCGGCCTAGCGCTTCCGAGAGCAGCCGCACGGTCTTTTGGCACTGGCAATGATAGGGGTCGCCGAGGTGCAGCGTGCGTTCGGGCATCCCGTGAAAGCTGGCGAGCAGCACGTCGGGGACGAAATCGAGCGCGGCGAGCCCTGCCTCGACCGAGGTTTTGAGCGCGCCCAGATAGGCGGGATCGTCGGCATAGGGCGGCAGGAAGCGTAGCGACGGTTGCCAGCGCAGCGTCTTCAGATGGTCGGCGGCGGCATCGACGACGGTCGCGGTCGTCGCGGCGCAATATTGCGGATAGAGCGGGGCGAGCAGGATGCGGCGGCATCCCGCGGCGGTCAGCGCGTCCATCGCGCGGCCGATCGCGGGTTCGCCGTAACGCATCGCATAGGCGACTTCGACTTCGGCGCCGAGCGCGGATTGCAGCGCCGCGGCCTGCGCGCGGGTGATCGCGGCGAGCGGCGAACCCTCCTCGGTCCACACCTGAGCATAAGCGTGTGCCGATTTTTTCGGCCGCGTCGTCAGGATGATGCCACGCAGGATCGGCTGCCACAGGATCGGCGGGATTTCGACGACGCGCCGGTCGGACAGGAATTGTTTGAGATAGCGGCGCACCGACGGCGGATCGGGCGCGTCGGGGGTGCCGAGGTTGACGAGCAGGACGCCGACGCGCGGCGCGACGACGGGCGGATGATCGGGGGGCAGGGTCATAGGGGTTGCGCCGAAAGGGGGATGCGGCGGATGCGGCGGCCGGTCGCGGCGAACATCGCATTGGCGATCGCGGGGGCAACGACGGGCACGGCGATTTCACCGAGGCCGCCGGGTTCGCGGTCGCTGTCGACGAACTCGACGAGGATTTCGGGTGTCTGCGACAGGCGCGGCAGGCCGAGCTGGCCAAGCTTGCGCGCGGTCGCAAGGCCGCCTTCATAATCGGTCGTCGCGCCGACCGCGGCGGCGAGGCCGAAGATCAGCCCGCCCTCGATTTGTTGCCGCGCGATCGCCGGATTGACGAGGCGCCCGGCGTCGACGACCGCGACCAGTTGTTCGACCTGCAAACCCCGGTCGCTTTGCCGCGCGGTCGCCATCAGCGCGATGTGGCTGCCGCGCATCGTGTGGCAGGCGAGGCCCTGCGCGCTGCCGGGCAAGCCGCCTTCCCAGCCGCCCAGACTGGTCGCGGTGAGCAGGCAGCGCGCGAGCAGCGGCGCGTCGCCGAGCATCGCCATGCGATAGGACAGCGGGTCCGACCCCGCGCGTACCGCCAGTTCGTCGACGAAACATTCGGTAAAGAAAGCGGTGTAGCTGTCGGCATTGCCGCGCCAGCGTCCGGTCGGCAAGCCGATGTCGGCGGGGCAATGATCGACCGCGCGGTGCGGGATCGCGTAGCGCGTCGCCGCACCCTCGACCGCCGCGGCATCGGCGCGGCCCGCGGCGGCGCGCTGTGCGACGTCAGCGGGGATATTGTCGAAGAGCCGCGCGCGCACTTCGTGATTGGTCGAGGGGACGGCAATGCGCGCGACGAGCGCGTCGATCCCGCCCGCGGCGTTGAGCGTCGCGGTCAGTCTGGCGCGCGCGGGTGCGCGCGGTGGCAGGCGCATGATCTCTTCGGCGCGCGACCAGGCGAGCTGGACCGGGCGTTTGACCTGAAGCGCGATGATCGCCGCCTGCACCGCGACGCTATGATCGAGGCAGGCGTCGAACGATCCGCCCGCCATCATCGGGAACAGCGTGACCTCGGCGGCGGACAGGCCGGTGGCGCGCGCGACGGCGTCGCGGCACTGCGTCGGCGCTTGCGTCGCGACCCAGAGGCGCAGCCCGCGGCCATCGGGCGCGGCGGTCGCGCTGCGCGTTTCGATGGGGGCGTGGAGGGCGGGGGCGACGGCATATTCGGCGGCGACGCGCGGACGTCCCTCCATCGCGTCGGCGACATCGCCTTCGCGGTGGATGCGATAGCCGTCGGCCTTCAGCGCCGCGGTCAGCGCGCGGTCGATGCGATCGGTCGAGATCGGCGTGCCCGGGGTCTCGAACACCGGGGCGAAACGGTCGAGTGCGCGGTTTGCCGCCCACCAGTTGCGCGCGACGGTCGCCACCCAGCGGTCGTGGGTGACGACGTGGAGCAGGCCGGGCGAGGCCATCCCCGCCTTGCGGTCGATGCTCTTGAGCCGCGTTGCGCCGAGCGGCCCCTGGCGAATGGCGGCGAACACCATGTCGGGCAGGCGGATGTCGGCGGCATAATTGGCCGACCCGTCGATCTTGGCGGGCAGGTCGAGCCGTGTCAGTTCCTTGCCGTAAAGCGGATCGGCGGCCGAGGCACGGTAGATTGGCTGCGCGGGCGGTTCGAACGTTGCGGCGGCGGCGGCAACCTCGGCAAAGCGCAGGCGTTTTTTGCCGTGAAGGACGAAGCCGTCCTGCGTGTCGCACTCCTGCCAGTCGGCGTCCCAGCGGTCGGCGGCGGCCATCATCAGCAGCGCGCGCGCCTGCGCCGCGGCGGCGCGGCACGGTCCCTCGAACATGCGTACCGACGATGAGTTGGCGGTCAGCATCACGGCATTGCGCTCTGCCCATTCACGGCGCACCCAGCCGCGCACGTCGGACACGAAATCGGGCACGCCCGCGCGCGGCGTAAAGACTGCGCTATCCTCATCGACCAGCAGCGTATTGGCATAGAGCGGACTGATCGGCGCGCTTTCGACCGCGATCGTGCGCCAGTCGGCGCCGAGTTCGTCGGCCATGATCTGTGGCAGCAAGGTCGTGACGCCCTGACCCATTTCGCATTGCGGGACGATCGCGCTGATATGCCCGTCATCGCCGATTTTCAGAAAGGCGTTGAAGATATGTTCGCCGGGAGCGGCGGTCAGGTTCGGCTGGTAGTCGCGCGGCCACAGGCCCCACGCGATCGCCAGCCCGCCCGCGGCGGTGGCGCCGACGAGCATCTGGCGCCGGCTAACCTGCGGCAGCCGCGATTTGCGCTTTCCAACCGTGTCGCGAATGCCCGCCATCGCCGACGCTGATAAGCGGGGTGAGTTACAAGGGCAAAGGCTTTTGGCGAATTGGTCCTCCCTGTGGCGAAGCCATGGGGAGGTGGCAGCGCGAAGCGCTGACGGAGGGGCAATAACGCGACGTCGCGGCCCCTCCACCACTCGCTGCGCGAGCGGTCCCCCTCCCCATGGCTTCGCCACAGGGAGGATTATTGCTACCAGCCCCAGGGTGCGGGGGGCGGGGTCACCGGTTGGCGGTAATCGAAGGTCACGCGAAAATCGCGGCCTTCGCGGCTGAGGCCATAGGTGAAAGCGTCGGCGGTCGTTTCGATCGACCAGATATTGCTGTTCGATACGCTGCGGTCGGTGCGGGTGAAAAGCGCGATCGATTCGGCATCGACGGGAAAGGTCTGGCGCGTCGCGGTGCCGGGTTCGGCGGTGTCGCCGCCGTACATCGTCAGCTCGTCCTTGCTGCCGTCGGCGTGGCGATGGTCGTGCTTGAGGCGCAGCCCGGTGGCCGTCCGCGTGACGATCCAGGTGCGCGAGCGGTCCCAGCCGCCATCGGGGCCGAGCCCGTCGATGTGGAACGGGATTTCGATGCGGCCGGGGGAGCAACTGCGGACGTGCATCACCATCGCCTTGCCGCGCATGTCGGCGTCCAGTTTCTGCGAACTGGCGAGCTTGCCCGCATAGGCCTTGCCGCAATGCGTGGCGAGCGCGGCGAAGAAGGCGTCCTGCGGATCGGTCGCGGCGGGGGTGGTGGCGCAGCCGGCGAGCAGCGCCACGGCGGCGATGGCAAGGATCGGTTTCATTTCAACAAGCCGAGGCGCGGAATCTCGACCTTGGGACAGCGGTCCATCACCACCGTCAGCCCGGCGGCGTCGGCGCGCTTCGCTGCGGCCTCGTTGATGACGCCCATCTGCATCCACACCGCCTTTGCGCCATGGACGATCGCTTCGTCGACCGCGGCCCCCGCATCGTCGCTGTTGCGAAAGATGTCGACGATTTCGGCGGGCGGCTCGACATCGGCTAGCGTCGCGACGACCGGCGCGCCGTGGATCGTCTTGCCTGCGTGGCCGGGGTTGACCGCGATGACATTATGCCCCTGCGCGATCAGGAAGGCGAGCACGCCGTTCGAGGCGCGCGCGGGGTTGGGCGAGGCGCCGACCACCGCGATACGGCGCGGCTGGCCCAAAAGCTCACGGATCTCGCCTTCGTCGTTGATCGCCATCATTTGCCCTTTCGTGCATCCAGCCATTCGGCGACCTTTGCCGCTATCGCGTGGAATGGTTCACCTGCGGGATCGGTTCCCGCCGCCGGAGGCACCCCACCGTCGCTCGCGAGGCGGATGCCCATCGAGAGCGGCACGCGGCCGAGGAAATCGAGACCCATCGCCGCCGCCGCCGCCTCTGCACCGCCACTGCCGAACGGATCGCTGACTTCGCCGCAATGCGGGCAGGCATAGCCCGCCATATTCTCGACGAGCCCGATGATCGGCACCTCGGCCTGTTCGAACAGGCTGATCGCGCGCGTCGCGTCCATCAGCGCCAGATCCTGCGGGGTCGAGACGATCACCGCGCCCGCGGGCTTGTGCCGCTGAATCATCGTCAGCTGGACGTCGCCGGTGCCGGGCGGCAGGTCGACGACGAGGGTGTCGATGTCGCCCCAGCTCGCGTCGACGAGTTGCTCCAATGCCTTGCCCGCCATCGGGCCGCGCCACGCGATCGCCTGACCGGGCGCGGCGATCTGCCCGGTCGACAGCATCGGGACGCCATAGGCGTTGGGGACGGGGGCCAGCTTCGATCCACGCGCTTCGGGTTTCACATGTTCGCTGTCCATCAAGCGGGGCTGCGACGGACCATAGATGTCGGCGTCGACCAAGCCCACCTTCACACCCTGCCGCCGGAGCGCGACCGCGAGATTGGCGGCGAGCGTCGATTTGCCGACGCCGCCCTTACCACTGCCGACCGCGATGATCGTCATCGCCTTTTTCTCGGCGGTCATCGCGACGCGCACTTCGCGCACGCCCGGCTGTTCGAGCAGGCCCGCGCGCAGCTTGTCCTCGAGCGGTTTGCGTTCGTCGGCGGCAAGTCCGGTCACGTCGAGGACGATGGCGAGCGTGCCCGTATCGTCGAGGAAGCGGAGGCCCGAGGTGCGGCTGCCGCTGAGGTCGGCGGCGATGCTGGCGAGGGGAGCGGTATCGGTCATGTCTGCGCCGAAATAGGGAAGCGGACGCGCTTTGCCAGCCATTTTCGCGCGCACCCCCTGTTAATCGCGCGCGCCGCCCCTATAAAAGCATTATGAACGACCAGATTGAAGGCAGCATGGGGCGCCGCACCCTCCGGGGATTGCGGCAATTTTTCGATTCGATCAGCCTGATGGCCAACAGCCCGTGGGGCGGCGGTCCCAAAGGCGGCGATGACGGCGGCAAGGGCGATGGCGACGGCAAGCGTCCGGGTCCGCGCAACCCGTGGGTCACGCCCGATCCCATCGACATCAACCGCGGCCGCAAGCCGCGCGGTCCCTCGGCGCTCGACGAATTGCTGCGCAAGGGGCGCGGCGGTTTCGGCGGCGGCGGCTCGGGCGGCGGCGGTTTCGACTTCGCCGATTCGGGACGCATCTGGAAATGGGCGGTCCTGGCGATCGTCGCGGTCTGGCTGTTCTTTTCGTCCTTCCACATCGTGCCGCCCGAAAAGGAAGGTGTGGTAACGCAGCTCGGCAGCTATGCGCGCACGGTCGGTCCCGGCGTCAAGCTCACCTGGCCCGCGCCGATCGAGCGCATGCGGATGGAGGACGTCCGCGCGATCCGCACGATGGCGATCGGGTCGCCCAACGCAACCGACGAGAATTTCGTGCTGACGCGCGACCAGAGCATCGTCGACCTGGCCTATGAGGTCCGCTGGTCGGTGCGCGCGCCCGAGCTGTTCTTCTTCCAGATCGCCAATCCCGAAGACACGATTCGCGAAGTCGCTGAAAGCGCGATGCGCGCGACGGTCGCGAATTTCGATCTTGTGCAGGCGATCGGCCCCGGCCGTGTCGAGATCGAGGCGCAGGTGCAGCGGCGGATGCAGGCGCTGCTCGACGAATATCGCGCCGGCGTGACGATCCAGGGCATCGCGATCCGCCAGGTCGATCCACCGAGCCAGGTCGACGAGGCGTTCAAGGAGGTCACCGCCGCAAGGCAGGAACGCGAAGCCGCGATCAACCTGGCCCGCGCTTATCAGCAGCAGGTGCTGGAACGCGCGCGCGGCGACACGTCGGCGTTCGACCAGATTTACGCCCAATATGAGTTGGCCCCCCAAGTGACGCGCCAGCGCCTATATTATGAAACGATGGAGGCCGTGTTGTCGAACGTCGACAAGACGATTGTCGAAGCGCGCGGGGTGACCCCCTATCTGCCGCTCAACGAGGTGCAGAAACGGCTCCGCGCGCCCGAAGCCGCGCCGAAGGGAGGCGAATGATGTTCGGCTCGCTGTTTAGCAACCCGGTGCGCCTGCTGGTCGGCGTCGTTGCCGCGCTGGTGCTTTTGTCGATGACGGTGTCGATCGTGCCCGAGGACCGCCAGGCGGTCGTGCTGCGCGTGGGCGAGGTCTATGGCACCAAAAACGCCTATAAGCCGGGCGAGCGATTCGGCCGAACGGGCGCGGGGCTGCTCTTCACCATGCCCTTTGCCGATTCGGTGCAGCTGATCGACAAACGTATCCTGGGCGTGAACATGGAGCGGCAGCAGGTGCTGTCGACCGACCAGCAAAGGTTGCAGGTCGATGCCTTCGCCCGTTTCCGCATTACCAATCCGGTGCGCATGTATACCGCGATCCGCACCGAGGAACGGTTGCAGCAGCAACTTGGGACGATCCTCGGTTCGTCGCTGCGCAACGAACTGGGCAAGCGCACTTTTGCCACCCTGTTGTCGCCCGAACGGGGCGCGGTGATGGACAATATCCAGGTCGCGCTCAATCGCGAGGCCCGGAAATATGGTGCCGAGATCATCGATGTCAGGATCAAGCGCGCCGACCTGCCCGAAGGCGCGACGCTGGAGGCGGCGTACAACCGGATGCGCACCGCGCGGCAGCAGGAAGCGATTTCGATCCGCGCCGAAGGGCAGAAGGAAGCGCAGATCATTCGCGGCAACGCGGACGGCGAAGCCGCGCGCATCTATGCCGCAAGCTTTGGCAAGGACCCCGAATTCTATGATTTCTATCGCGCGATGCAAAGCTATCGGCAGACGTTCCTCGGCGAGAATAACGAGGGCGGAACGTCGATCATCATGTCGCCCGACAATGAATATCTGAAGCGCTTCAGCGGCGGTTGATCGCCGACAAAAAGGGGGCGGGAATCGCCGTCGGCGACCTCCCGCCCAGTGAGGCATCAGAAGCGCAATCCGATGCCTGCCGAAAGCTGGTGCCGGTCGGACCGCACCTTGAGCGCCGGATCTTCCTCGTCGTCGCCGATGCGATAGGATCCGCTGCCATATTTGGTGTAAACATATTCCAGCTTGGCATAGATGCTCTCGGTCAGGCCGAGCTGGACGCCGCCACCCGCATGAAAGCCGCTGCGGTTCTTTGAAAATTCAAAGATGTCGCCCGGTTCCTCATCGTCATTGTCGGTGAGATCGGGGTCGTAAACGGTGCTGAGCTTGCCGTGCGAATAGCCGCCCTTGACGTAGATCAGCGCGGTTTCGCCGATCGGCAGACCGGCGCGCGCCCCGACCGTGAAGGTGCGCTTCAGCTTGGTGCAGCTCAAGTCGTCCTCGATCAGTTCGACGCACATGCGGCTGTCCGACAGTTCGGCGCCGGCGTAACCGCCGATCACGAAGCCGCCGTCCATCTGCACATCATAGCCGAGTTCGACGCCATAGCCGATCGAGCCGTCCTTGTCCGACGCCTTCAGAAATTCGGGGCCGCTGTCTTCGTCGTCTTCGTCATAGTCGGGATTGGGGATGCTCGCCTTGCCTCCCAGCTGCTCCCAGCCGCCGCGCGCCTCGATGCGGAAGCCCGACAGTTCCTGGGCGTGGGCCGGGGTCGCAAAGGCCGCGAGGGCCACGGCGATCGATAGGGCGTATCTCATTCTTCTTTTCCTTTTCCGTCGGTGGATGGGGGAGTCCGTCTGCGGACGGAAGGCCGGGTCGCGCGGCGTCGCCCGCGATCGACTTTCCATGCCAATGACGGAGACCTTGCCGCTAAGCCTTGAAAAGTCGTATTTTTCCTGGCGGGCGGCGCGCCGCGGGTTGAATGCGGTGATGGGGGCACCACCTAGGCCGCGAAATGCTGCCGCTTGCGGTTCGAGGCAAGGGGCGGTAACCGATGAACCGACCGTGCAAGCATCGTTCATGTTCAAACGGCGTTAAGCCATGGGGCGCCACAGAGGCCGCGCCGGGGTTAATGCGTTTCCTGAAATTCGTATGAGAAGAGGATTTGCGATCGTGCGTTATGTATATGGCATCACTTCGGCGCTGTTGATGGGCGGAACGGCGCTGGCGCTGGTTACCCAATCGCCCGTCGGCGCCCAGGTGGCGCAGAATGAACGCAGCGAAATGGCGCGCGTCGCCCCGCGCGCGGGGGCGCCCGAAAGCTTTGCCGACCTGGTCGAACAATTGCAGCCCGCGGTTGTTAACATCTCGACCAAACAGGAAGTGACGCTGGGCGTCCGGCTCAATCCCTTTGCGGGGACGCGTGAGCCGATCACGCAGGAACAGCAGGGCGGCGGATCGGGATTCCTGATTTCGTCCGACGGCTATATCGTCACCAACAACCACGTCATTTCGGGCGGCCCGCGCGGCGAGGCGGTGAACGAAGTCACCGTGACCCTTACCAACCAGCGCGAATATAAGGCGAAGATCGTCGGCCGCGATGCGACCTCGGACCTTGCGCTGCTCAAGATCGACGCATCGGGCCTGCCCTTCGTCAAATTCGCCGACGGCAGCCCGGCGCGCGTCGGCGACTGGGTGGTCGCGATCGGCAATCCGCTCGGCCTTGGCTCGACGGTGACCGCGGGGATCATTTCGGCGGTGCAGCGCAACATCGGTCAGGGCGGCGCCTATGACCGCTATATCCAGACCGATACCGCGATCAATCGCGGCAATTCGGGCGGCCCGCTGTTCGACCTGCAAGGCAATGTCGTCGGCATCAACAATATGCTGATTTCGCCCGTCGGCGCGAACATCGGCGTCAACTTCGCGATCCCTGCCGAAGCGGCGATCCCGGTGATCGAGGCGCTGCGCGCGGGCGAAGCGCCGCAGCGCGGCTATCTGGGCATCGGCATCGCGCCGGTGACCGAGGATCTGGCGGCGGCGCTCGGGCTGGCCAAGGATCGCGGCGAGTTCGTCCAGCGCATCGAACCCGGCGAGGCGGGTGAGAAAGCGGGGCTGAAGCGCGGCGACGTGGTGGTCAAGGTCAATGGCAAGGAAGTCACGCCGCAACAGACTTTGTCGTACATCGTCGCCAACACCAAGCCGGGAACCCGCATTCCGCTCGAAATCGTGCGCGATGGCAAGACGATGACGCTCAATGCCGTCGTCGGCACGCGTCCGCCCGAAGATCAGCTCGCCGGGGACAATTTCGATCCCGAAGAAGAACAGACGATGCCCGAGGATCCGTCGGGTGCGGCGGACGAGGCGATCCAGAACAGCCTGGGCATGGCCGTGCAGCCGCTGACCCCGGCGATCGCGCGCGCCGTCGGCATCGACGCCGACAGCAAGGGGCTGGTCATCGGCGCCGTTTCGGGAAGCAGTGACGCGGGCCGCAAGGGGCTGCGCCGCGGCGACGCGATTCTCAGCGCCAACCGCACGCCGGTCACTTCGGCCGAGGCGCTGGCGAAGGTCGTCGCCGATGCGAAAAAGGCCGGCCGCGACGCGGTGCTGCTCGAAATCCTGCGCCGTGGCGGGCCGTCGGCCTTCATCGCCATCCGCATCAAATAATCGCGCCGCGCGCACGAAACGGGACAAGGGGGCGCTGCGTTTGCAGCGCCCCCTTTTTCTTTGCGCGCGCGCGCATATGTTCTTAATATGTTCGCTCAATCGAATCGGGAGAATGGCGATGATCGGATATGTGATGCTGGGAACCAATGATCTGGCGCGGGCGGCGGGATTTTACGACGCGATCGCGGCGGAGCTGGATACGCCGCGGATGATGGAGTTCGAAACCTTCATCGCCTGGGGCAAGCCCGATGGCGCGGCGGGGATCGGCCTGACCAAGCCGTTCGACGGCAATCCGGCGAGTGTGGGCAACGGCGTGATGGTCGCTTTGCAGGCCAAGGACAAGGACCAGGTCCATCGGCTTTACGACATCGCGCTCGCCAACGGCGGGACGTGCGAGGGCCCGCCGGGACCGCGCGGCGAGGGGTTTTACGCGGGTTATTTCCGCGATCCCGATGGCAACAAGCTCAACGCCTTTATCATGGGGTGAGCGGCGAGGCGTGATGGTGGGGGTTTGCAACGGATTTTACCGCCGTGCGCCTGCGAAGGCAGGGGCCCATCATCTGCCCTCGACGGCCGAAGCACCCTCGGCTTTTACCTCCCAGGGGCACAGTTTTGGAGTTGGGTTGAGCTGAAGCACTGCCATTCCATTTTCGTCATCCCGGCGAAGGCCGGGATCTCGCCCGTGCGGTAAATCGAGAGGGTGAGATCCCGGCCTTCGCCGGGATGACGTTCCGATCGAAAAACGATTAGCCGCTAAAGCAGGTCGAGACTGCCCAGTGCGAGCGCCTGCCGCGCCGGGCGCTCGGCCATCAGCGCGAACATTTCGTCGCCGCGCGGCGTGCGCTCGACGCTCATCGAGGCGAAGACCGCCATGAAATAGCCGCTGAGCGCGCCGACGCGATAATCGGTCCACAGCGCGTCGGGATCGGGCGCTATGCCTCGCTTGCGTAGTGCGGCGATCCACTGGTCGAACGCCGGCCGGTCGGCGGCGGCGCGCGCGGCGGGGTCGGCGATGCTGGTGCCGACCAGATAGGCAAGGTCGGTCGCGCCGCTGCCGCGGCCAAGGGTCTGCCAGTCGACGAGCCAGCAAGGTGCGCCGCCGGGGGCGAACAGGATATTGTCGATACGCAGGTCGCCGTGGACGATCGTGCGCGCCGCGGGTTCGCGCGCGAGATAGCGGTCGAGCCGCTGGGTGATCCCGGCGCCGAGATCCAGCACCTCGGGCGCGAGCCGCGCCGCATAGCGTTCGCGAAACCCTGTATAAAGCTGCGGGAACAGCGCGCGCACCACATCGCCATTGTCGCGCGCGAGCCAGGGCAGCGTGCCCAGCCGCGGGTCGTTCCAGAGCAGTGCGTGCAGCGCCGCCGCTACGTCGATACAGGGGACGAGCCCGGCGGCGTCGATACCCGCGAGTTGGTCGCCCTGCCGCGCAGGGGCAAGGTCGGCGAGGATCAGGATGAACTCGACCTCGTCGTCGGCGATTTCGGCATGGTGGCACTGCGGTGCGGCGACCCCGCTCCCCGCGGCCAGTTCGCGATACCAGCTCACTTCCTTGACATAGGTGCCGGTCAGCCGCGCGATATGGCGGCTGGCTTCGTCATGGCTCGGGCATTTGGCGATCACGCTCGCCGGGCCATCGACCGCTTCCGCCCAATCGAGCGTCAGGCGGAAGCTGTCGCACATCTGCCCGGTGCCGACCTTTGTCGCGGTGAAGTCCCTGAGCTTGCCGGGATGCCCCATCACCGCGCCGAGCCAGTCGGGCGTCATCGCATCGGGCGATGTCGGAAAGCTCAAGATACGGGATCCATCAGCCCCGCAAGGCCGGTCGGCGCGTGCGGCCCGACGAACAATTGTTCGAGCACGCCGGTGCCGCGATGGACGGTGCCGCCGTCGGAAAGGTCTGCGGTGACGAGCGCCTGAATATGCATTGCGAGCGGGTTGGCCCAGCCGCGCTCCTCGGCGCCCAGCGCATCGTGCGCCACCGCCAGGTCCGGCCCATGGTCGAGCCCGTGGCCCCAAATAGGGTGGGTATAGCCGAGCCCACTCATCGCAAAGACGGGGCCGTTGGGGGTCAGCGCCAGCCGTCGCTCGCCGCCGAGGTCGGCGGACAGGCTGGCGATGCGGCGTGTTCCCGGCTGCCAGGTGACGGCAAAGCCCGCGTCGTCGAAATGATTTTCGGTGCCCTTGTCGGTGACGATCACCGCGCGGCGGTTCCACGGCGCGCCCGCGGCATCGTCGTTGCTGTGGAAGAAGAGCGAACGGTCGGCAAAATTGCACGGCGTCCACAGCCAGAAGAATTGCGCGAAATTGCCCCCGGGCGGTGGTTGCGGTTCGCTCGCCCCGACCGGGCGGATGCCCCAGCTGCGGTCGCGCGTGCCCGTCCAGCCATCGGCGACGTCGACGCGCTGGCCGCCGACCGACAGCCAGCCCGACCAGCGGCCGTTCTGCGTCATGCGCGTATAGTCCATGACAGGCGCGTGCCGTTGCGGCGCGTGAAGCGCGGTTCCTCGATCGGGAAATGGCGACCCGCGAAGCACAGCTTGCCCGCGAGGGGGCCATCGTTCGCCGCAATGTCCAGTGTGACGGTTTCGAGCGGCACGTCGATCGTGATCGCAATCGGCCCGACCGACAGCTCCAGCCTTTCGCCGCCCGACCGCCGGCTGGCGCGAAGATTATGCTGCACCCCGTCGATGACGACGCAAAAGCTGGCATCGACAATGCCGAGCTGCGGATAAAAGCCCATCGCCGCGGCGAAAAACACCGACCCGTCGGGCGCATAGCCGTTGAAGAAATAGCGGTCGTAAAAATTGCGGTCGGTGCCCGCGAACGCGATCGGCTCGGCGCTCTGGTGCAGCGGAAAATCGTCGCCCTTGGTCAGCATCGTCCCTCATCCCGTTTTTTGTTGCAACCTAACGGGGTGGACGGCCGCGTCAATGCACCGGCGGATCGACCGGCGGGATGGCGCGGACGGGCGCGACGGGTTCGTCGGGATCGCGCGGCGGGAGCGCGTCGGGGGGGATGTCGGCGATCTGCATGTCGGGGGTCGGCACGTCGGCGAGGTTGCGCACGCGCACCGACAATGTGCGGTCCTCGATCAGCAGGTCGTTGAAGCTGGGCGGGGTCGAGCGGATGCGCTGCGACAGGGTTCCGGCGCCGATCATGCGGATCGGCCCGCCCGCGGTCTGTTTCACCAGATCGAAAGCATCGTGGACGTGGCCGGTCAGCACCGCCGCGACGCCGCGCTTCGCTAGCGCGGCGAGCGCGCGTTCGCCGCCGCGGGTCAGCGCGCGGCCTTTCGTGCCCGCCTCGACCAGCGGATGATGCGCGGTAACGAGCACCATGGTGCCGTGCGGCAGCGCGTCGATCGCGGCGAGCGTGCGGTTCAGCGCCCTGTCGGTCACCCATCCTTTCGACCAGTCGAGCCGCCACTGCGCGCGCGCGGTGGTCTTGAGCGGCACGATCGCGAGGCCTGGCAGGTCGATTTCGCGCTCCACGAGCCGTGCGATGCGGCGGATGCGGCGATAGGGATAGAAGAAGCGCGCGATCGGGTTGAAATAGGGGAGGTCGTGGTTGCCAACCTCGACCGTTACGGGAACGTCGAGCGTTTCGATCCAGTCGCAGGCGGCGGCGAATTCACGCGCGCGCGCGCGCATCGTGAGGTCGCCGGTGATGAGCACCGCGTCGGGCCGCTCGGCGCGCACGCAATCGGTAAACCAGTCGAGCGCCGCCGGGTCTTCGAGCCCGAAATGCAGGTCGCTGATATGAAAGAGCCGCGTCATGCCGTCGCGACGAAATCGACCGCGCTCGTGCCAAGCGCAAAGCGCGCGGGCGATTCCGTTTCCTTAAGCTCGCCATCATATTCGAGGCTGATCGGCGCTTCGCCTTCGAGGATGATCAATTCTCCGGTCTCGAGCGCCTCGGTCGGCCCGTCGCGAAAATCGCCGCCGAGCCAGGCGAGGCCGTGGCGCAGCACATCGCCCGAACCCTCGGCCACGATGCCGTCGGCGCGGATGCCGTGCGGGGTGGGGGTCAGGATGATCGCGGGCCAGTCCCGATCCTGCCCGGCGATCCGCACGCCCGGCGCGTTCATCATCGCGTCGAGCGCCTCGGGCGCCGCGCGGCTCGCCTCGATCAACCCGTCCTGCCGCATCGTTTCGCGCACCTCGGCCCAGCGGGTCGCGGGGCCGGCGACGATGGTGATGAAGGCTTCGCCGTCCTTCGACCGGATTGTCGGAATCGCGGCACGTCGCCCGGTTCCTCGCAGCGCATCGGCCAATATGTCGGGTGCGTCGCGGTCGCCATGGAGCGACTTCGACAGGAGGTTGAGCGTGCCGCCGGGCAGCGGCAGGATCGCGCCGTCCCACCCCGCCGCACCGCGCGCCGCCGCGTTGATCGTGCCGTCGCCGGTCCAGACGATCAAGAGGTCGATCTCGCGCCGGGAAAGCGCGTCGGCGTCGGGGATCGCATCATCGGGCAGCGCAAAGGTCGCGGCGAGCGGGGCGCCCTGTTCGCGGCAGACCGCCTCGATCGCTTCGAGGATAGCCTCGTCGTGGCTGCCGCTCTGGCTGTTGCAGACAAGGGCGGGGCGGGAAAAGGGGCTGGTCATTGCCTTCTTCTACGCGCGAGCGGAAAAAAGGTCGCGCGCCGCGCCATTGGTCGGCGCTTGTTACGCGCTTCGCGGCCCTGTAGGGCGCGGCGGGATGGCGACGCGGCTTTTCAAGGGACGGCGATTGATCAAGATCCTCTTCGTGGTGTTGCTGCTCGTGCTGCTGTTCGGCGGCGGGGCCAAGATGATCGCCGCGGGCGGTGCGAAGTCGCTCAACATGGCCGACCGGCTGCTGGGCCAAGGCGACGGCGCCCGATTGCTTATTGCCGACCAGCCCTATGGCCGCGGGCCGCGCCAGTCGCTCGACATCTGGGTGCCCGACAGCCTGCGCGAAGGCGACCGGCTGCCGGTCGTGGTCTTTTTCTATGGCGGCGGCTGGAACAGCGGCGAGCGCGGCCATTATGGTTTCGCGGGACGTGCGCTCGCGCGGCAGGGCTTTGTCGTCGTGATCCCCGATTACCGGCTGGTGCCGAAGGCGCATTGGCCCGATTATCTGGAGGACAGCGCCGCGGCGGTCGCGTGGACGCACGAACATGTCGGAACGCTTGGCGGCGATCCCGACCGCATCGCGCTGATGGGGCATTCGGCGGGCGCCTATAATGCCGCGATGCTCGCGCTCGACCCGCAATGGCTGCGCGCCGCGAAGAGCGACCCGTCGATCGTCCGCGGCGTCGCGGGTCTTGCCGGGCCATATGATTTCCTGCCGCTCGAAAAGGGTGGCCGCGCCGAAAAGGCGATGGGCAAGGTTCGGCCGATCGAGCGGACGCAGCCGATCCATTTCGCGCGCGGCGACGCGCCGCCGCTGTGGCTTGCGAGCGGCGATGAGGATGAAGTGGTGCGCCCGCGCAACAGCCAGAATCTGGCCGCCGCGGTCGAGCGCGCGGGCGGGTCGGCGACGCTGCGCATCTATCCCGGCGTCGGCCACACCGGCATCGTCATGGCGCTCGCCGCGCCGTTTCGCAGCCGCGGGCCGGTGCTCGATGAAGCGAGCGATTTCCTGCGCGGGGTGACGGCGCGGCGCATCGCGCCGGCGGACGCGGCGCGATGACGGCGCCGATCGCGGCGATCGTGCTTGCGGGCAGCCGCCCCGGTCCCGACCCGCTGCTTGCTGGCACGGGGGTATCGACCAAGGCGCTGCTCCCCGTCGCGGGGCAGGCGATGCTCGTCCATGTCGTGACCGCGCTGCGCGCCGCGCCCGAGGTCGGGGCGATCACCATTTTGGCGCAGGACAGCGCGGCGCTGGCCGCCGAGCCGGCACTGACGGGGATCGTCGACCTGCACTTTGCGGACTCGGGACAGGGGATCAGCAGCTCGCTCGCCGCCGCGCTACCGCCGGGCGACGATCCGCTGCTCGTCACCACCGCCGACAATGTACTGCTGACCCCGGCGATGATCGCCGAATTTTTGCGCGGCGCGGCGGACAGCGACGTCGCGGTGGCGATGGTCGAGCGCGACGTGCTGCTTACACGTTATCCCGAATCGCGGCGGACCTGGCTGAAATTCCGCGGCGGCTGGTGGTCGGGGGCGAACCTGTTTCGCCTGCGCGGACGGCGGGTGCTGCCGCTGCTCGATTTCTGGGGGCGGATCGAGCGCGACCGCAAGAAGGGGCTGAAGATCGTCGCGGCGTTCGGGCCGTGGCTGCTCATCGGGGCGCTATTGCGCCTCTTCACCATCCAGCAGGGCATCGCGCGGGCGGGGCGGCGCTTTGGTCTGGCGGCGAAGGTCGTGCCGATGTCCGAACCCGAAGCATGCATCGACGCCGATAAGCCCGCCGACATCGTCCTGATCGAAGCGATATTTGCCGCGCGGGGCGAAGCGGCTATAGGGCGGCGGCCATGACCATCACCAAAGCCATCATCCTGTCGGCCGGACAGGGCTCGCGCCTGTTGCCGCTGACGCGCGACATCCCCAAATGCCTGATCGAACTGGGCGGTCGCAGCCTTATCAGCTGGCAGGTCGCGGCGCTGGTTGCGAACGGGATCAAGGATATCGTTGTCGTCACGGGTTTCCGCACCGAGCGCGTCGAGGATCATGCGCTCCAGCTTTATCGCGACACCGGCGCGCGGATCCGCACCTTGTTCAATCCCTTCTTTCAGGTCGCCGACAATCTGGGCACCTGCTGGATCGCGCGTGAGGAGATGGACCGCGATTTCATCATTTTGAATGGCGATACGATCGTTTCGGACGAGATCGTAGCAAAGCTGATCGAGGGCGCAAACGAGCCGATCACCGTCACCGTCGATGTCAAAGCCGACTATGACGACGACGATATGAAGGTGAACCGCGACGCCGAAGGGCGGCTGCACCAGATCGGCAAGCGGCTGCTGCCCCCCGACACCAATGCCGAGTCGATCGGGATGCTCGCCTTTACAGGCGACGGCCCGTCGATCTTTCGCAACCAGGTCGATCAGATGATGCGCACCCCCGACGGGGTCGAACGCTGGTATCTGCGCGCGATCGACATCATCGCCAAGGGCAACCGCGTCGGCACGGTGTCGATCGAAGGGCTCGAATGGCAGGAAGTCGACTTCCCGCAGGATGTTGACGCTGCCGAGGCGCTCACCGCCAAATGGGCCGCCGAAGGCCGCTACGCGAAATAGGGTTTGAGCCAGCCGGTGAGCGCGGCGATCTGGCTTTCATCGAGCTTTACTGCTTGCGCCAGATCGGGCTGTCCCGGCCAGCCCGCATCGGCGACCGACAATCCCACGCCGCTGCGTTCGCCGTCATAACGCGGCAGGACGTGGAAATGGACGTGCGGGTCGACCATCATCAGCATGAGGTAGTTGATCTTGGCATAGCCGACGGCCTGCGTCAGCGCCGCCTCGATGGCGGCGGTGACGGTCTTGAGCTCGGCGTGCGCTTCGGCGGGAAGGTCGCCGAACGCCGTCGCGTCCGATTTCGCCGCGAGCACGAGTGCGCCGAGCACCGGCTGCGCGGGGCGCAGCAGCACGACCCAATGGTCATAGTCGGCAATCAGCGTCGCCGGATGCCCGAATTTGGCGATGGTGTCGTTCATGCGTCCTCCATCCAGCTGACGATCGGTTTCCCCGCGCGCCGCGCTGCATAGGCCTCCACCAGCTGCACGGCATGGACGAGCAGCGAGATGATTGTCCACCATGCCACCGCGATCAGCCCGATGTCGGGGCGTCCGGCGAGGGTGGCGAAGAACAGGATCGCGAAATTGGGGTTGCGCCGCGCGGTGATCAGGCGGAACTGGCTGTCGAACCGGCGCCAGACATGGACGTCCATGCCGAAATCCTTGATGAACAACCCCTCGATCACGCGCTGGAGCACGTAGCCCGCGACCACCGCAATCATCACCAGCAGGAAGGTCTGATCGGGCAGCGCAAGGCCCCAGGCGCCGAGCCCGACGCCCCAGAAATACCACCAGAAGGGCGGGTGGACTAGGTCGACGCCATGGTCGGCAACATTGCCCCATTTCGACGAAGTGATCGTGCAGCGCGCGAGCTTTCCATCGACGGTGTCGAGCACCATGAAGATGAAGCCCGCGAGCATCCCTTCCCAATATTGTCCCTGCGCAAAGAGATAGGTCGCATAGATGCACAGCGCCGCGCCGATCGCCGTCACCATGTTCGGCGTCATGCCGATGCTCGCCGCGCCGCGCGTCAGCCACAGCGCGAGTTCGGGCCAGAGATATTTGGTGAGCGCGTCGGTGACGCCCTTATAGGCGCCGAAATAGCTTTTGCGTTCGATCGCGCGCCGCGTTTCGGGGGTCAGCGGCTGGATGAACGGGCAGTCGAGCTTGCGCAGCTGGCGGTTATAGATTTGCGGATTGTCGCGATAATCGATGATCGACAGTGCGCCGCGGTTGGCCGCAATGTCGTCCGGCGTCATTCCGCCGACGAGGTGCGCCATCACCAGCGCATCGCCGTCCATCACCGCCGTGCCGGGAAGCGCCACGACATGGCGCAGCCACACCGGATCGAAGACATAGGCGAGATTGACGTAAAGCCGTGCGCCCGATGCACCCGGTGTGTCGGGCAGTCCCTCGGCGCGCGCCAGCCGGCGCAGGCGCCCGGCATTGGTCATGCCCCAGATCGGAGTCGGATTGTCGCCGATCGGCGTCAGCGCGGGGAGGGGTTTGGCGTCGGTCATCCGCCGCTCTTATCCTGCCCGGCGTCCTTTGCAAGAAAGTGCAGGATCGCCTCGGCGCCGCGCGCCGCCGCGCCTGTGGGATCGCCGCCGATCGATTCGGCGAGGCGCGCGCGCTGGGCATCGGCATAGAACGGATGGCGGCCGGGGGCGGCGTCGAGTGCCGCGGGCAGCTCTGCGAGGTCATGGAGAACATCGCCAAGCGTCCAGAAGAGATAGTCGGGATCGCCCGCCCAATCGACCTGGTGAGCGTTGAGGAATATGCACGGCCGCGGCGTGGCGAGAAATTCGTAAACCTGGCTGCTGACGTCGCCCAGATAGAGGTCGGCGCCGCTGGTATAGCTCATGTCGAACAGGCGTTCGGACCCGAGGTCGATGTGGATTTTGCCCGGCACTGCGAGCCGCTCGACCGCCGCCCGCTCGGCCTCGCTCGCTTCGGCGAACAGGCGGACGTGCGGCGCGACGACCAGATTGTAACGATCCTGCGCGGCGAACCAGTCGATGATCGGGCGCCCGAACCGGTCCCATGACGACAGATCGCGCCGGAAATGCGGGGCATAAAGGATGGTCGGCCGCGCATTGTCGAAAATCGGTGCGCGCGACTTTTGCAGGCGCCGCATCAGGTCGAGCTTCACATAGCCGGTGACCGCATAATGGCCGGGGCGGATCGTCCCGGCCTCCAGCATCCGCGCCTCGCTCTTCGCGCCCGCGACGAGGGCAAAATCGAAATGGCGGTCGCGCGCATCGAAGGTGATCGCGCGGTCGCCCGCGCCGTGCGGCGTGAAGACAAGGCGCGTCCGGCGCGGCAGGAAATGGCGGATCGTCGTCGTCGTCCGCTCGGGAACGATGATCGCGTCGAACCGGCGGAGAAAGGGCAGCGCGTCGAGCAGGATCGGCAGGCGCGGATTGCGGAACAGGCCGCGCGCGCGAAGCCAGCGCGCGATGCCCTTTTGCCCGAGCAGGGTGATTTTCGGCGCAAAGCCCGGATAGGCGAGGATGACTTGCTGTACGACGGGCAGGTGGTCGGCGCTCGCCACCGCAACCTCGACCGCCTGACCCTGCGCGGCCATTTCGGCGGCGATGGGCAGCGCGTGGAACAGGTGATGCGGCTCGCCGATGAAGAGGAACAGGATGCGCGTCATTGGACCCCGACCGATGGTCCCGCGGCGGCATCCTCGAAATCGGCGACCTGCCAGCCATGTTTGGTGGCGAGCCGCACGAATTTGTCGCCGCGCCCGACGAGCCACGCCTCGCGCGCCAGCGCAAAGGTCGGCGCGTCGCTGACATGATCCGAATAGGCGCGGATATGCGCGCCCTCGGCCCCGTTGGCGGCGAGCCATTCGGCGACGCGCCGCGCCTTTTCGGCACCATAGCAATTGGTTCCGTCGAGCGTGGGTAGCCAGTTTCCGGCAGCGTCGCGGCGATGGCGCGAGGCAATGACGGCGTCGAAACCCAGCGCATCGGCGATTGCGCCCGCATAAAACTCAGGCGCCGCGGTCGCCATCAGCAGCCGGAAACCTTCGGCGCGGTCGCGTGCGATGCACGCGGCGGCGCCCGGCGGCACGTCGCGCGGCACGCGCCGCGCGGCGAACCGCGTGGCGAGCCGCTCGGCGCGCGCCTGCGCAATGGTGCGGCCGAGCATCAGTCGGATCGCCGCGGGCTTGAACCGGTCGCGGCCGTAGAGGCGCAGCGCATAGCCGATCATCAATACCGCGAGCGCGGGCAGCAGTAGCAGGCGCCACGGTGTCTCGCGCCATGCCGCCCATAGCAGGAACAGCGTGAAGGTCGGCGTGCGCAGCACGGTGCGGTCGAGGTCATAGACGGCGACGCGGAGCGAAGTGTCGGTCATCGGTCGTCGGGTCCGATCAGGCGAAGGCGGCGCGCGGTCTTGCCAAGCGAGGCGCGGTCGGCGAGCGGCAGCGCAAAGCGCAGCGCCAGCCAGATCGCCGCGGCGGCGATGAGGAGGAGCAGCGGCAGCGCGACCGGATCGGGCAACAGGTCGGCGAGCATCGCGGCAATCCCGGCGACGATCGTGATGCCGATCCCGCGCACCGCCACTGCCGGGAATTGCGCATCGAAGGGATGCAGCCGCTCGACCGCGGCGAGTTGCAGCGTCGGGATCGCGGCCATCACGACCAGCCCGATCGCGGTCGCCAGCGTCACGCCGGTCAGCGGGTCGATATGGCCGACCATCAGCCACCCCGCGGCGACGGCGACGGCAACCCCGATGATGCTGGCGGTGAGCTGGTGGCGAAAGGCGGCGACGACTTGCAGCACCGGCGCCGAGATGCCGAGCACCGCCTCGGCCGCGCGCGCGAAGAGCAGGATCACCAAAGCCGCCTGCGCCGCCTGCGCCTGATCGCCGAACAGGCTGAGCAGCGACGCGCTGCCCGCGGCGAGCACCGCGGCGAGCGGCAGCGCGATCGCCGCGATCAGCCGGGTCGCATAGGCATAGATGTCGGCAACCTGCCGCCGGTCGCGGCGTTCGGCGCTCGCGGCGAGCGGCGCCATCACATAGGTGAAGGCGATGCGCACAAGCTGAACCACGCTCGACAATTTGCGCGCGATCGTGAAGAGGCCCGCCGCCGCCGCACCCGCTGCGCCGGGGAGCAGCATGTTGAGGATCAGCGCGGGCGCGTCGCCGAACAGCCGCGTGATGACGTTCGACGGCAGGATCGATAGCCCCGCCCAGAAGGTGTCGCGCGACGTCTGACTGGTCCACGGCCCGCGCCAGAGATCGGCAAAGCTATATTGCCGCGCGAGCAGGCGGACCGACAGCGCGGCGGTGATCGCGAGCGAGAAGAGGTGCGCGATGAACAACCCCTTGAGACCGAGGCCGCCGGCAAAGAAGAGGCCCGCGAAGACCAGGCGCAGCAATTGTTCCCACACGATCCGCAGGCGGATTTCGGCGCCGAACACCATGCGCGCGCGCAGCGCCGACGTCGCGATTTCGACGAAGGCCCAGAGCGGCAGCGCCCAGACGAAAATCTTGATCGCCGGGATGACGAGTTCGCGGTCTTTTGCTGCGACGTTGAGGAAGGGGCCCAGGTCGGCGGCGAACATGAAAATCAGCGCGGCGACGAGGATGCAGGGCCCGACGCCGAAGATCATCGCGGTGCGCAGCGCCGCCGCCGCCTCGGCATCGCTCGCCGATTGCGGAACGGTGCGCTGCATCGCGCTGGTCATGCCGAGGTCGAAGATATTTTCGATGAGATTCACCGCCGCCCACAGCACGGCGTAGAGGCCATAGCCCGCAAGGCCGAACATCAGGACATAAAGCGGTTGCGCAACGATCTCGACCACCGCACCCAGGCGCGCGAGCACTGTGGTGCCGAGCCCGCGCGCGGCGCTGCGGCTGGTGACGGCTGGGTGATCGGCGTCTTCGCTCATCGTTGCCGCACCTAGCGTTAGTTGGCGGGTGAATAAAGCGAGCTGCCCTCCCCCTTGATGGGGGAGGCAGCGAGACTTGCCGGCTTGCTGGCTCGTCGCAGCGGAGGGGGTGGAGTCTCGGCCCGAAGCGACGGTGCAAGGACGCACCATCACCCCCCATCCAACTTCGCCTAATCGCTTTGCGATAAGGCTGCTTATCCTTCCCCCATCAAGGGGGAAGGCATTTCGCGTCATCACCCCCTTGTCGGCGCCGCCAATCGGGTCTAGTCGATCCCGCGACTGCATCATTGGAGCCCGACATGGCCGAATTCCGCCTGCCCAAGAACAGCCGCCCGCAAAAGGGCGGCAAGGTCCACACGGCCGAAGGCGCGACGAACGTCAAAAAATTCAAAGTCTATCGCTACGATCCCGACAAGGGACAGAACCCGCATTTCGACACGTTCGAGATCGACACTGATAAATGCGGCCCGATGGTGCTCGACGCGCTCATCAAGATGAAGAGCGAGCAGGATTCGACGCTGACCTTCCGCCGCTCGTGCCGCGAGGGCATCTGCGGCAGCTGTTCGATGAACATGAACGGCAAGAACGGCCTTGCCTGCACCACCGCGATCGAAGATCTGAAGGGCGACATCACGATCACGCCCCTCCCCGCGATGGACGTGATCAAGGATCTGGTCCCCGACTTCACCCATGTCTATGCGCAATATGCGTCGATCGAACCGTGGCTGAAGACCAAGACGACGACGCCGAGCGGTAAGGAACGGCTGCAATCGCCCGCCGAACGCGAAAAGCTCGACGGGCTTTACGAGTGCATTCTGTGCGCCTGCTGCTCGACGAGCTGCCCCAGCTATTGGTGGAACAGCGACAAGTTCCTTGGCCCCGCGATCCTGCTCCAGGCGTATCGCTGGCTCGCCGACAGCCGCGACGAGATGACGGGCGAGCGGCTCGACGAGCTGGAAGATCCCTTCCGCCTCTATCGCTGCCACACGATCATGAACTGCGCCAATGCGTGCCCCAAGGGTCTGAGCCCCGCGCGCGCGATCGCCGAGATCAAGAAGCTCGAGGCCGAGCGGCAGGTGTGAACGACGGCATCGAGGAACCGAAGCGCCGCGACAATTTCAGCGCCGAGGAACTGGAGGGCGGCTGGGTCAGCTGGGATCTGAAAGACCCGACGCGCTTCAACGCCTTCATCGAACCGCTGACGGTGCGCGTCGAATCGCCGACGTCCGATGGCCGTCCGCGCGCGCGGGTGCGGATGCTGCCCGAACGCAAGCACAGCAATTTGGGCGACAATGTCCATGGCGCGGTGACGCTGGCGCTGGTCGACATCGCGCTGTTCGCGGCGTCGCACCAGTTCGGATCGCTAAACGCGGGTCATTCGGTGACGCTCGATCTGTCGACGCAGTTCGTCGGCGCGGGACGGGTGGGCGAGCCGCTCGACGCTGTGGTTGAGCTGGTACGGGAGACGGGGCGGCTCATCTTCCTGCGCGGCCTCGTCGTGCAGGGCGCGGACGACAGCCATATCGTGCTGAGTTTTGCCGGGACGATCCGCAAGGCGAGCAGATGACCACTGTCCTTGCGACATACGACGCGCTCGTCGCGGCGGGGGAGCTGCGGCCCGATCCCGAACAGCGCGCCGCCGCGGTTCGGCTGAACCAGTTGCAGGAGGAATTGCAGGCGGTGCCGAAGCGCGGCAGCCTGCTGTGGCGCCTTGCGGGCCGCAAGCCCGAGGCGCCGCGCGGCGTCTATCTGTGGGGCGCGGTCGGGCGCGGCAAGTCGATGCTGATGGACCTTTTCTACGACCAGCTTTCGATCGAGCGGAAGCAGCGTGTTCATTTCCACGCCTTCATGCTCGACGTCCATGCGCGGATGCGCGAGGTCCGGAAGAGCGAGAGCGGCGATCCGATCCCGCTGGTTGCGGACGCGCTGGCCGAGAATGTCCGCTGCCTCGCGTTCGACGAGATGGTGGTGAATAACAGTGCCGACGCGATGATCCTGTCGCGCCTGTTCACCGCGCTGATCGATCGCGGCGTCACGATGGTCGCGACGTCAAACCGCCCGCCCAAGGATCTCTATAAGGACGGGCTCAACCGCGAGCATTTCCTGCCCTTCATCGCGCTGGTCGAGGACCGGCTCGACGTGATGGGGCTGAATGGTCCGACCGATTATCGCCGTGACCGGCTGGGCGATGGGGCGCGCTGGTTCGTCCCCGCCGATGATGCGGCGAGCGCGGCGTTGTCGGCGGCCTTCTTCCGCCTCACCGACTATCCGCCCGAAGATCGCGCACATGTGCCATCGCTCGACCTCGACGTCGGCGGCGGGCGGACGCTGCATGTTCCGAAGGCGCTGAAGGGTGTCGCGGTCTTTTCGTTCAAGCGCTTGTGCGGCGAGGCGCGCGGCGCCGCCGATTATCTGGCGGTAGCGCGGCACTTCCACGCGGTGATCATCGTCGGCATCCCGCGCATGGGGCCGGAGAACCGCAACGAGGCGGCGCGCTTCGTTACGCTGATCGACGCGCTTTACGAATATAAGGTCAAGCTGCTCGCGAGCGCCGCGGCGATGCCCGATCAGCTTTATGTCGCGGGCGACGGCGCGTTCGAGTTCGAGCGCACGGCAAGCCGCCTCGCCGAAATGCAGTCGGACGATTATCTCGCCTTAGGCCATGGCCAGCAGGATGCCCCCGGCGATCTTCCCCCAGCGTGACGTGTTGGCGGTGACATAGGCAAGGCTGCGGACGTAGCGCACTTCGTGGGCGAGATGCCCTGCCGCCTGCTCGGCGGTGCGGCGCAATGTCCGCAGCGGTCGCGGTTCGGGCATCCCGATCGGCCCCGGCTGCGCGGGCGGCGGGGACAGGTCTGCAAAACCACCGTTGGTTACGCGGCGGTCCGCTGCGACGGCCTGGCACAGCGCCTCCATACGTGCGATCGCGAGCCGGTTGGGGACTGCGCGGTCGCGGCTCAAAAGCTCGAAACTGTGGCTGAACGCTGAGAACTGGATCGCGCCGCTGTCGACCGCATGACCCAGCGCGTCGCGCATTTCTTCTTCGGACATGGCGCACAGCTGCGCGGGGCGAAAGCTGTCGGCGCGGTCCATCAGGCCGCTGACCGGCGCTTCACACACGCCATGATGCATCCGCATCCCGATATTGGTGCGGTCGATCGCGATGTCGCAGCCATGGCCGACATAAGCGCCGTTGAAACTGCTGTCATAGGCGAAACCCAGCGCGGCGAGCGCGCGCAGCGTATCGTCGTTGGCGCCGAAATTGCCCGCGCGAAAGGCGACCGGGTCGGGCGCGCCGGCGCGTATCAGCATGTCGGCGGCGAGCCCGATCAGCTTTTTCTGCGCGCCGAGCGGGAAGTCGCCCATGTTGCGCCCGGTCAGCCGCCCGACGGGATTGAACCGCGCGAACGCGAGCCATTCGGTGTGGATATGGAGCTGTACCTCGTGCCCGCGCGCGACGATCGGTGCCACGATGTCGCGGACGATCGATGGCCCGTGGACAAGCGCGGGCATTGGATCGACGAAAAACACCCCCCTGAGGCCGTATTTTTCGAGCATGTCCATCTGGAAAATGATGCCGAAATCGCCCTCGCGGCAGCGGCCGAGGATCGAGCTTTCGAAATTGGCGCGCGCGTCCTCGCCCCGTTTATAGAGGCCCGCCGACAATTCGGTATCGAAGCTGATGATCGCGCGCGTCACCGCTCGCGCGTAACAAAGCGGAGATAAGGGAGGGTTAATCCGCCGCTACGGGCTGCGCGCGCGGTAGCGGGTAATCGCTATCGAGAAACTCTTCGCCGCATCTATAAAAGATATTGCGAACTATTAGCATAAAAAGGCGGAAAATCGCACTTTTCGCGGTTGTTTCGTTAACGGAATCGGCGTAGGGGCGTCGCAGTCTTGGGACCGGAAGCGGAGCTTTAGCCCGTGCTCCTGCCGGTCTGTGAACCAATTGCCGGGCTTGCCAGGAAGGGAGTGCCGCGCGCCATGGGACGCAAGAAGATCGCATTGATCGGAGCCGGGAATATCGGCGGAACGTTGGCGCTGCTCGCCGCGCAGAAGGAACTCGGCGACGTCGTCCTGTTCGACGTCGTCGAAGGCGTGCCGCAGGGCAAGGCGCTCGACCTGTCGCAAGTCGGCCCGATCGCGGGCTTCGACGCGAAGATCACCGGGTCGAACGATTATAAGGACATCGCGGGCGCCGACGTCATCATCGTCACCGCCGGTGTCGCGCGCAAGCCGGGGATGAGCCGCGACGACCTGCTCGGCATCAACCTCAAGGTCATGAAGGCCGTGGGCGAGGGCATCAAGGCCAACGCCCCCGACGCCTTCGTCATCTGCATCACCAATCCTCTGGATGCGATGGTTTGGGCTCTCCGTGAATTCTCGGGCCTGCCGCACAACAAGGTCGTCGGCATGGCCGGCGTGCTCGATTCGGCGCGCTTCAGCCACTTCATCGCCGACGAATTCGACGTGTCGGTGAAGGATGTGAACACCTTCGTTCTCGGCGGCCACGGCGACACGATGGTTCCCGTCGTTCGCTATTCGACGGTCAACGGCATCCCCGTTCCCGACCTCGTCAAGATGGGCCTGTCGAGCCAGGACAAGATCGACGCGATCGTCAAGCGCACCCGCGGCGGCGGCGGCGAGATCGTCGCGCTGCTCGGCACCGGCTCGGCCTTCTATGCGCCTGCCGCGAGCGGCATTGCGATGGCTGAAGCTTATCTGGGTGACCAGAAGCGCATCCTGCCCTGCGCCGCTTATGTCGATGGCCAGTATGGCCTCGACGGCCTCTATGTCGGCGTGCCGGTGATGATCGGTGCGGGCGGGGTCGAGAAGATCGTCGAGATCGAACTCGATGCCGAAGACAAGGCGGGGCTTCAGGTGTCGGTCGACGCCGTCAAGGAGCTGCTGGAAGCCTGCAAGAATCTGGACCCCAGCCTCGCGTAAACGGATTGTGCCCCTGCGCAGGCAGGGGCCCATCACCTGCGCTCGAAGGCAGGGGCAGCGAGCGGGTGGCCGATACATCTGGAGATGGGCCCCTGCCTTCGCAGGGGCACGAGAAACGGAACGAAATCTATGAGCATCCTCATCGACAAGAATACCAAGGTCATCACGCAAGGGATGACCGGTGCCACCGGCACCTTCCACACCGAACAGGCGCTCGCCTATGGCACGCAGATGGTCGGCGGCGTCACGCCGGGCAAGGGCGGCACGACGCACATCGGCCTGCCGATGTTCAATACCGTCGACGAAGCGAAACATGCGACGGGCGCGACCGCGTCGGTCATCTATGTGCCGCCGCCGTTCGCCGCCGATTCAATCCTTGAGGCGATCGATGCCGAGATCGAGCTGATCGTGTGCATCACCGAGGGTATTCCGGTGCTCGACATGGTCAAGGTGAAGCGCGCGCTGTCGGGTTCGAAATCGCGCCTGATCGGCCCGAATTGCCCCGGCGTGTTGACCCCCGAAGAGTGCAAGATCGGCATCATGCCCGGCAACATCTTCAAAAAGGGCAGCGTCGGCGTCGTCTCGCGATCGGGCACGCTGACCTATGAAGCGGTGTTCCAGACCTCGAATGTCGGGCTGGGTCAGACGACCGCGGTCGGCATCGGCGGCGACCCGGTCAACGGCACCAACTTCATCGACGTGCTCGAACTCTTCCTTGCCGATGAAGCCACGAAGAGCATCATCATGATCGGCGAAATCGGCGGCGATGCCGAGGAGCAGGCGGCACAGTTCCTGATCGACGAAGCGAAGCGCGGTCGCAAGAAGCCGATGGCGGGCTTCATCGCGGGCCGCACCGCGCCGCCGGGCCGTCGCATGGGCCATGCCGGCGCGATCGTGTCGGGCGGCAAGGGCGACGCCGAAAGCAAGATCGCGGCGATGGAAGCCGCGGGCATCAAGGTGTCGGCAAGTCCGTCCGAACTCGGCACGACGCTGGCCGAAGTGCTGAAGGAACGCGTCTGATTTTTGCGCCGCTCTTTCGTGCCTGTGCCCCTGCGAAGGCAGGGGCCCATCACCCGACGCGGTGAATCATGAAGAGCGGCGCAGTCTATATCATGGCGAACCGCAAAAACGGCGCCATCTATACCGGATCGACCGCAATTCTGGTGCAGCGTGTCTATCAGCATCGGGAGATGTTGATCGAAGGATTTACGAAGTCCCACGGCTGTACGTTATTGGTTTGGTTCGAAGTGCATGAGGATTTGCAAGAAGCGCGCAGGCGCGAATGGCAGATCAAGCGATGGAAACGAAGTTGGAAGGTGCGGATGATCGAGGAAGCAAATCCCGATTGGCGGGATTTGTGGTTCGAGATCCAAGGGTGATGAAAAACTGCCCCGTCAGCACCATGTTTAGGCCCCAGGAGATGGGCCCCTGCCTTCGCAGGGGCGCTGCGAGTGTGAGATTATGAACCTCGAACGACAAAGCTTCGACATCGACGAGCCGCAGGCCGGTCCCAGCTGGGCGCCGAAGAACTGGCCGGTCATCGACAGCGACGACCTGACCGCGGCGCTCGACCCGCAGCAGATGCAGGTTGCGGTGAAGGCCGCCGCGGCGAAGGCGGGGGCCCCGCTGTCGTCGGCCGAGGTCGAGCGCGCGGCGAATGATTCGATCCGCGCGATGATGCTGATCCGTACCTATCGCGTGCGCGGCCATCTCGCCGCCAATCTCGACCCGCTGGGGCTCAGCCAGCGCGAGCTGCCCGCGGACCTGACCCCTGAATATCATGGCTTCGTCGGCGCCGACCTCGATCGGCCGGTCTGGCTGGGCGGCACGCTGGGCCTCGAAAAGGCGACGGTGCGCGAGATCGTGGCGATCCTGCAGGCGAATTACTGCGGCTCGGTCGGCCTGGAATATATGTATATCGCCGACATTGAGGAGCGCCAGTTCCTGCAGGAGCGGATGGAAGGCGCCGACAAGATCATCGAATTTTCGGTCGAGGGCAAACGCGCCATCCTGAACAAGGTGATCGAGGCCGAGGAATGGGAAAAATTCCTCGCGCGCAAATATGTCGGTACCAAGCGGTTCGGGCTCGACGGCGGCGAAAGCATGATCCCCGCGATGGAAGCCATCATCAAATATGGCGGCCAATATGGCGTCAAGGAAATCGTCTATGGCATGGCGCACCGCGGGCGGCTGAACATGCTCGCGAACGTCATGGCGAAACCCTATCAGGTGATCTTCCACGAATTTTCGGGCGGCAGCGCGAATCCCGACGACGTCGGCGGCTCGGGCGACGTCAAATATCACCTCGGCACGTCGACCGACCGCGAGTTCGGCGGCGCCTCGGTGCATATGTCGCTCGTCCCCAACCCTTCGCACCTCGAGGCGGTCGATCCGGTCGTGCTCGGCAAGGTGCGCGCGCAGCAGGTCGTGCGCGACGACCTGGTCAAGCATGAACAGGTGCTGCCGGTGCTGATCCACGGCGACGCCGCGTTCGCGGGGCAAGGGATCGTGTGGGAATGCCTCGGTTTCTCGGGCATTCGTGGTTACAACACCGGCGGCTGCATTCACTTCATCGTCAATAACCAGATCGGTTTTACGACGAGCCCGAAATTTGCCAGATCGTCTCCCTATCCGTCGGACGTCGCCAAGGGCGTTCAGGCGCCGATTTTGCACGTCAACGGCGACGATCCCGAGGCGGTGACCTTTGCGTGCAAGCTTGCGATCGATTTCCGCCAGCAGTTCAAGCGCGACGTGGTGATCGACATGTGGTGCTATCGTCGCTTCGGCCATAATGAGGGTGACGAACCGTCGTTCACCCAGCCGCTGATGTACGAGCGCATCCGCAAGCATCCGCCGGTGTCGCAGCTGTGCGCCGCGAAGCTGGAGGCCGAGGGCGTGATCGACGCGGGCTGGGCCGATGCGCGCCGCGCCGAATTCGTCGCGCGACTGGAAGGTGATTTCGAAGCCGCGAAAAGCTACAAGCCGAACAAGGCCGACTGGTTCGCCGGGCGCTGGTCGGGCCTTTATGCGCCGACCGATTCCGAAAATGCCCGCCGCAACATCGCGACCGGCGTGTCCGAAAAGCTGTTCGATTCGATCGGTCGCACGCTGACCACGATCCCCGACAATGTCGAGGTCCACAAAACGCTGCGCCGCGTGATCGACGGTCGCGCCGCAATGTTCGCCGACAAGAGCGACGCCGAGGTGTTCGACTGGGCGACTGCCGAAAGCCTCGCCTTTGGCACCTTGCTCAGCGAAGGCTATCAGGTCCGCCTGTCGGGCCAGGATTCGGGCCGCGGCACGTTCAGCCAGCGTCACGCCGTCTGGGTCGACCAGAAGACCGAAGAGAAATATGTGCCGCTGACGACCGTGCCGCACGGCCGGTTCGAGGTGCTCGACAGCCCGCTGTCCGAATATGGCGTGCTCGGCTTCGAATATGGCTATGCGATGGCCGATCCGAAAAGCCTCGTGCTGTGGGAAGCGCAGTTCGGCGACTTCGCCAACGGCGCGCAGATCATGATCGACCAGTTCATCGCCGCGGGCGAAGCCAAGTGGCTGCGCGCCAACGGGCTCGTGATGCTGCTCCCCCACGGTTATGAAGGGCAGGGGCCCGAGCATAGCTCGGCGCGCCTCGAACGCTTCCTGCAGCTGTGCGCGGGTGACAATATCCAGGTGTGCAATATTTCGACCCCGTCGAACTATTTCCACGTCCTGCGCCGCCAGATGCTGCGCTCGTTCCGCAAGCCGCTGATCATCATGACCCCGAAATCTTTGCTCCGCCACAAGCTGGCGGTGTCGCAACGGTCGGACTTCATCGGCGACGCGCATTTCCGCCGCATTATGTCCGACCGCACCCCGCCCGCTGACGCCGACATCAAGCGCGTCGTCCTGTGTTCGGGCAAGGTCGGGTACGACCTGATGGAGGCGCGCGATGCCGCGGGCCTGACCGACACGACGGTGATCCGCATCGAACAACTTTATCCTTTCCCTGGCGAAGCGCTGGCGATCCGGCTGAAGCGGATGCCGAAGCTTGAGGATGTCGTCTGGGCGCAGGAAGAACCGCGCAACAACGGCGCCTGGTTCTTCGTCAACGAACTGATCGAGGAATCGCTGATCGAGGCGGGCAAGAAGAATATGCGTCCGCGCTATGCCGGTCGCGCCTCCGCAGCGTCGCCCGCGACCGGCCTGATGAGCCGCCACCAGACCGAACAGTCGGCGCTCGTTGCCGATGCGCTCGGTCTGTCGGTTCGCGCCGAAATCCGCCGTACCAAGAATAAAGCCTGAGCCCCAAGGAACTGCATCTGATGAGCACCGAAGTCAAAGTCCCCACGCTGGGCGAAAGCGTCACCGAAGCGACGATCGGCGAATGGCTGAAACAGCCCGGTGAAGCGGTCGCGCTCGACGAACCGATCGCCAGCCTTGAAACCGACAAGGTCGCGGTCGAAGTGCCGTCGCCCGTCGCCGGGGTGATGGGACAGCAGGTCGTGGCAGTGGGTGACACGGTCAATGTCGGTGCGGTGATCGCGACGATCGAAGCGGGCGGTGCGGCCGCGTCGCCCGCCCCCGCGAAGGCCGAAGCGGCGGCGCCGACCCCCGCCGCGACCGCGCCCGCCGCGAGCGAGGGCGTCGATACGGTCACGACCATGTCGCCCGCGGTGCGCCGTCTGGTGCTCGAACACGGGCTCGACCCGACGAAGATCAAGGGCAGCGGCAAGGACGGCCGTCTGACCAAGGAAGATGTGCTCGCCGCAGCAAATGCCGCGCCCGAAGCGGCGCCTGCGTCGGCTCCGGCCCCTGCTGCGGCTCCCGCTGCGAGCGGCGCGCCCGCTCGTCAGGAAGAGCGCGTCAAGATGACCCGCCTGCGCCAGACGATCGCCAAGCGGCTGAAGGCGGCGCAGGATACCGCGGCGATGCTGACGACCTTCAACGACGTCGACATGTCAGCGGTGATCGAGGCGCGCGCGCGTTACAAGGATCTGTTCGAGAAGAAGCATGGCGTGCGGCTGGGCTTCATGGGCTTCTTCACCAAGGCCGCGTGTCTGGCGCTCAAGGACATCCCGGCGGTCAACGGCCGCATCGACGGCGACGAGATCGTCTATAACAATTATATGGACATTTCGGTCGCGGTGAGCGGCCCGAGCGGGCTCGTCGTGCCGGTGATCCGCAATGCGGAAACGCTGAGCTTTGCCGACATCGAAAAGACGATCGGCGATTTCGGCAAGCGCGCCAAGGAGGGCACGCTGACGATGGACGACATGGCGGGCGGCACCTTCACCATTTCGAACGGCGGCGTGTTCGGATCGCTGATGTCGACGCCGATCATCAACCCGCCGCAGTCGGCGGTGCTGGGCCTCCACCGCATCGACGAGCGTCCGGTCGTTGTGAACGGTGAGATCGTCGTGCGCCCGATGATGTATCTGGCGCTGAGCTATGACCACCGCCTGATCGACGGCCGCGAGGCGGTGACCTTCCTCAAGACGATCAAGGAAGCGATCGAGGATCCGACGCGGTTGCTGATCGATTTGTAATGACACGTGCTCCTGCGAACGCAGGAGCCCAGGGTAGGATGAAATGACGGTGCAATCAGACTCTGGATTCCTGCGTTCGCAGGAATGCGGAACGGCAAAATGACCCGGCCCGGATATGTCTACCTGATGGCGAGTGCACGCAATGGCACCTTGTATCTAGGCGTAACCGGTGACCTTTTGAAACGGGTCTGGCAGCATCGCAATGAGGTGACCGAGAGTTTCAGCAAGAAATATGGCTGTACGCGATTGGTCTGGTACGAAGCGTTCGACGATATTCAGCAAGCGCGTCAGCGCGAACTGCAAATGAAAAAATGGAAGCGGGCGTGGAAAATTGAGCTGATCGAACGCGATAATCCGCAATGGCTGGATTTGTTCGACGGGTTATCACTTTGACGCCCTGGGTTCCTGCGTTCGCAGGAACGCATATGGAGTGAGTTATGGCTGATTACGACTATGACGTCCTTGTCATCGGTGCCGGTCCCGGAGGTTATGTCGCGGCGATCCGCGCGGCGCAGCTGGGGCTCAAGACCGCATGCGCCGAGGGGCGCGAGACGCTGGGTGGCACCTGCCTTAACGTCGGCTGCATCCCGTCGAAGGCGATGCTTCATGCGTCCGAATATTTCGATGCGGCGGCGAACGGGTCGATGGCGAAGATGGGCATCAAGGTGAAGCCCGAACTCGACCTCGATACGATGCACGGCCAGCGCAAGGATGCGGTCAAGGGCCTGACCGGCGGCATCGAATTCCTGTTCAAGAAGAACAAGGTCGACTGGCTGAAGGGCTATGCGAAATTCACCAGCGCCGACACGGTCGAGGTCGCGGGCAAGACCTATCGCGCGAAGAATATCATCGTGGCGACCGGATCGTCGGTGACCCCGCTGCCGGGTGTCGAGGTCGACAATGACAAGGGCGTGATTGTCGATTCAACCGGCGCGCTCGAACTCGCCAAGGTTCCGGATCACATGGTCGTGATCGGCGGCGGCGTGATCGGGCTGGAACTGGGCAGCGTGTGGCGCCGCCTGGGCGCCAAGGTCACCTGCGTCGAGTTTCTCGACCAGATCCTGCCCGGCATGGATGCCGATGTGCGCAAGGAAGCGAACAAGATCTTCAAGAAGCAGGGCATCGAATTCAAGCTGAAGACCAAGGTGACGAAGGCCGAAGTGAAGGGCAAGAAGGCCGTGCTGACGCTCGAGCCCGCCACGGGCGGTGAAGCCGAGACGCTGGAAGCCGATGTCGTGCTCGTGTCGATCGGCCGGCGACCCAACACCGACGGCCTTGCGCTCGACAAGGCGGGTCTGACCGTCAACCAGCGCGGCCAGATCGAGATCGATCATGATTTCCGCACCGCTGTCGATGGCATCTGGGCGGTCGGTGATGTCGTGCCGGGGCCGATGCTCGCGCACAAGGCCGAGGATGAAGGCATCGCCTGCGCCGAGAATATCGCGGGACAGACCGGCATCGTGAACCATGATGTCATCCCGTCGGTCGTCTATACCTGGCCCGAAATCGCCGGCGTCGGGCTGACCGAGGAACAGGCGAAGGAAAAGGGCGAGGTCAAGGTCGGCAAATTCCCGATGCTCGCGAACAGCCGCGCCAAGACCAACCACGAGCCCGACGGTTTCGTGAAAATCATCGCCGACGCCAGGACCGACCGCGTGCTCGGCGTGTGGTGCATCGCGAGCGTCGCGGGCACGATGATCGCGCAGGCGGCGCAGGCGATGGAGTTCGGCGCGACGTCCGAAGACATCGCCTATACCTGCCACGCGCACCCGACGCACAGCGAGGCGATCAAGGAAGCCGCAATGGCGGTGACGGGCAAGCCGATCCACATCTGACCGGCCCAAATCCGACCGGCGCGGACCGGCGGCGCGTTACGATGCCATCATCGCGTGCCACCGCTCCATCGCCGCGGCGCTCCAGACTTCCTCGCGCAACGGGTAAAAGTCGGCGAAGGTCGGCGTGTCTGCCGGCAATCCGACCCACGGCTGCTTGCTGCGCGTGAAGATGTGGACGTCGGGCGGGCACGCAGCCGGTTCGTCGAGCGTGCCGACGCGCACGAAGGACGATCGGCGCCCGGCGGTCGGATAATGGCTCCACAGCGCGATGCGGCAGCTGGGGCAACGCGCGATTTCCTGCCCCCGGCCGCTTTCGGACGGCGTCAGCACCAACTCGACCGTTCCTTCGACTTGCAGGCGCTCGCTTTCGATCAGGGCGTTGATGACAAAGGCGCTTCCCGTCTCGCGCTGGCAGTGGCGGCAGTGACAGCAATGGACGATCATCGGCGCCGTCGTCAGTTCATAGCTCACACCTCCGCAGGTGCATCGACCCTTCATCGTCAACCTCCTTGTGCATCGTCCATTGTGCGACTGTGGGGCGAGTGTTAGCGCCGCAAATAATGGAAACCCAGTCCCTCATTCGCCTGCTCGACCTGATCGGCATCGGCGTCTTTGCGCTGTCGGGCGCGTTGATGGCGGTTCGGCTGCGGCAGACGCTGGTCACCGCGGCTTTTTTCGCGCTCGTCACGGGGGTCGGCGGCGGCAGCGTACGCGACCTGCTGATCGGCGCGCCGGTCTTCTGGGTGCAGGACGGGGCGATCGCCGCGGTGTGCATTGCGATCGCGCTGATCGTCTGGGTCACGCCCGAACGCTGGTGGCAGGGGCAGTTGCTCGAATGGGCCGACGCGGTGGGGCTCGCCGCCTATGCGGTGTTCGGCACCGCAAAGGCGCTGGCGTGGGGCGTGCCGCCCGTTCCAGCGCTGCTGATGGGGGTCATCACCGGCTGCGTCGGCGGGACGATCCGCGACATTTTGGCGGGCGTGCCGTCGATCATCGTGCGCCCCGAAGTCTATGTGACCGCCGCGGCGCTGGCGTCGGGGCTGTTCCTGCTGCTCATCTGGCTGGGCGCGGGAACGCCGGTGGCGGCGATCGTCGGCGCGCTCGCGGGCTTTGCGCTGCGCGGCGCGGCGATCCACTGGTCACTCGCGCTGCCCGCCTATCGCGGCCCCCGCGGCGATGGCTAGGCTTGCCTAATCGACCGGTTATGGGCAGGTTCCCCTGTGAACAATCATGTCAGCATCGACCGATGGTCGGCGCTTGAGCCAGGGATATTTCATGCAGACCGAACAGGCGGCCGTGAACGGCATCGACATTACCTATGAGGATCGGGGGCCGAAGGATGCGCCCGCGATCCTGATGGTGATGGGGCTGGGCGGACAATTGACGCTGTGGCCCGACGAATTCGTCGCGGCGCTCAACGATCGGGGTTTTTGCACGATCCGTTACGACAACCGCGACGTCGGGCTGTCGACGCGCTTCGACGCGGCGGGGGTGCCGAACCTCAAGTGGATGTTCGTCAAGGCGGCGATCGGCCTGCCGGTGCGCCCCGCCTATACGCTCGCCGATATGGCGGCCGACGGCATCGGCCTGCTCGACCATCTGGGCATTACCCAAGCGCATATCGTCGGCGTGTCGATGGGCGGGATGATTTCGCAGCATATCGCCGCGCGCTATCCGGGCCGCGTGCTGTCGCTGACTTCGATCATGTCGACGACGGGCAACCGCCGCCTTCCGAAAGCGCGGAAGGAGGCGATGCAGGCGCTGGCGAACCGGCCGACGAGCGGCGACAAGGAGGCGCTGATTGCCTATGGGGTGAAGGCGGCGCGGGTGATCGGCAGCCCCGGCTATCCGTCCGACGAGGAAAGGCTCCAGCGCCGCGTGCGCACCGATTTCGAGCGCGGCTGGTATCCGCCGGGTTTTGCGCGACAGGTCGCGGCGATCGTCGCCGACGGCGACCGGCGGCCGATGCTGAAGTCGATCAAGGCGCCGACGCTGGTGATCCACGGCGAGGACGATCCGCTCGTCCCGCTGGCGGGCGGACGCGACACGGCGGCGCATATCGCAGGGGCGCGGCTGCTGACGATTCCAGGCATGGGGCATGACCTGCCGCTCGCGCTCGTCGATACGCTTGCCGATGCGATTGCGGGGCATATCGGCGAGGTGGCGAAGGTCGCGGCCTAAGGGGCGGACGGCCTCGGTGGTTATTTGAACAGCAGCGCCAGCGTCGCCAACACGCCACTTGCCTCACCCTGACCCGGCCGCGGAACGGCGGGCATATAGGCGCGGCAGTCGAGGCACGACGCCTGGATCGACCCCGACCGGGTCAGCATCGTCAGATCCTGCACCAGCCGCCGCTCGGTGAGCTGGCGGTTCATCGCCGCGATGCCGAACCAGCCGCGCGGGAGCGCTGCGGTTTCCTCTTCGCCAGCACCCGACCAGTTGGCGAGCATCCTGGAAAATTCGCTCGGTTCTTCCTCGAAATATTTGGCGTGGAAATCGCCCTCGACCTTGGCGAGCTTCGCTGCCGCGGCGAGCGCATCGGGCAGGCCGCCGAACTGGTCGACGAGGCCCAGCTGGCGCGCGGTTCCGCCCGCCCACACGCGCCCTTCGGCGATGGGCAGGATCTTGTCGAGCGGCTGCTTGCGGCTCTTGGCGACCAGGCCGGTGAAGCGCGTATAAATGTCCTCGACGCTCGCCTGCGCCAGCGCGTTGAATTCGTCGTTCACCCCGCCGAAAATGTCGGGCTGACCCGACAGCGGCGTCGTTGCGATGCCGTCGGCGTTGACGCCGATCTTGGCGAGCGCCTGATCGAAGCTTGGCAGGATGCCGAACACGCCAATCGACCCGGTGATCGTTTCAGGCTCGGCAAAGATGCGGTCGGCGGGGGTCGAAATCCAATAACCGCCCGACGCGGCGACATTCGCCATCGAGACGACGACGGGCAGCTTCTTGGCCTTGGCCGCGAGCAGCGCCTGGCGGATCTCCTCCGACGCCAGCACCGATCCGCCGGGCGAATCGACGCGGAGCACAATCGCCTTGACGCTGCTGTCGGTCGCAGCATCAAGGATATGCTCGGCGATCGTCGTGCCGCCCGCGAGGCCGGTCGGCGCTTCGCCATCGACGATTTCGCCGACGACGGGAACGACCGCAATCACGCTGCCCGGCTGAGCGGGCGGGTTCGCCGCGACCCAGTTTTCGAGCGGAATGGCGTTATAATCCCAAGGCTTGCCATCGTCGGTGGCGCCGCTGATTTCGGCGACGCGGCGGCTGAACGCCATACGGCTGCCGAGCTTGTCGATGAGGCCCGCGTCGAGCGACGCCTTCGACAGATCGTTGCCCGCCGCGCGAACGGCGCCGGCGGTATCGGCGATATAGGCGTCGAGCTTGGCCGCCGGGCGGGCCTTCTTCACATCAGCCAGCCAATTGTCCCAAAGTACGCTGGCATAGGCGAGATTGGCCTCCTTCGCTTCGGGCGACTGATCGCTGCGAAGGAAGGGTTCGACCGCGCTCTTGAAGGTGCCCACGCGATAGATGTTCGCGGTGATGCCGAGGCGATCCATCAGCCCCTTGTAATAGAGACGCGACCCGCCCGGCCCCGCAATCGCGACGCCGCCGATGCTGTCGGCCCAGATTTCGCTGGCGTGCGAGGCGATCTGATAGCTGTCGGTGGTGTAAGCGGTGGCAAAGGCGAGCACCGGCTTCTTTTTCGCACGCACCTTGTCGACCGCGGCGCCGATGTCGGCGAGCGACACCTGTCCGCCGCCAAGAAAGCGGTCGAGGTCGAGCACGACCGAGGTGATGCGTTTGTCATCGGCGGCGGTTTCGAGCGCGTGGACGACGTCGCGCGTGCGGATTTCCTTGATCTGCGCGCCGCCCGACAGCGCCGCAAAGGGATCGACCTCGGCGGGTTGTTCGCTGACGATGCCGTCGAGCTCGATCAGCAATGCGCCTTCGCTGACCGGCAGGCCCGCATTGGGGCGCCCCGCGAGCAGCCCGAAGAGCGCGACGAAGAAAAGCAGCAGGAAAATGAGCGCCAGCGCGTCCTTTATCCCGACGAGCAGGTTCCAGACCTTGCGCGGAAAGCTCGTTGTGCTGCGCGGCTTGTCCTCACCCGGCAGCGGCCGGCGGACGGGGATGGCCCAGGGGCCGGCGGGATCGTTGGGCGAGGTCGCGCTACTGTCGGTCATCGGACAAATCTAGGGATGCACCCGGTCCTTGGCAATGCACGCTTCGACGGGCGGGCGATGGAGGGGCATGGGCGGCCGATATTCCCTCAATCCGTCATTCCGGCGAAGGCCGGAATCTCGCCGGTGCGGTAAATCGATAGGGTGAGATCCCGGCCTTCGCCGGGATGACGATTGGGTTGTGGCGGTGTTGTCGGGATCGGGGTCAGACATCAAAGCCAGCCTTCGCGGCGATACCAGCGCACGGTTTCGGCGAGCGCATCGTCGGTTTCGCGCTCGGGGCGCCAGAGCGTCGCGGGCGGGCGCGCGCCCTCGGTCACCACCCAGTCGGGATGCGCGATATAGCGCGCGCGGTCGGGGGTCAGTTTGGCGCGGTCGCGGCGGACCAACCGATCGATCCGCCCGCCCGCCTTGAGCAGCAGCGCCGGGGTCGTGAGCGTCGGCACATAGGCGCGGCCGACCGCGCGGCCGATCGCGCGGGCGAAGCCGCGGTGCGACCAGCCGCCCGGCACGCCGTCGTCGGGTTCATAGACCTGGCCGATGCTCGCGTCGCGGTCGGCGGCGAGCGCGACGAGCAGGCGGGCAAGGTCGTCGACATAGATCGCCGACATGCGCCCCGACGGCGGCAGCAGCGCGATGCCGCGCCGGACCATACGGAACAGGTCGAGCATCTCGGTATCGCCGGGGCCGAACACCGCGGGCGGGCGCACGATCGTCCAGTCGAGCCCGCTCTCCTGCACGACGGCCTCGGCGCGCTCCTTCGACCAGCCATAGTCGGAAAGCGCGGGTTCGCGCGCCGCGAGCGACGAGACATGGACGAAGCGCGTCACGCCGGCGTCGCGCGCGGCCTTGACGACATTCGCGGTTGCGGTGGCGTTGCCCGCTTCGAAAGCGGCGCGGTTGGGCACGTTGACGACGCCCGCAATGTGCATGACGACGTCGGCGCCCGCCGCCATTTCGGTAAGGCTTTGACGATCGTCGAGCGCGCCGGCGATCCAGGTCACGCCCTCGCGCTCGGGCTGCGGGCGGCGGGTGAGGGCGCGGACGTGCCAGCCTGCCTCGATGGCTTGGCGGAGCGTCGCGCCGCCGACGAAACCCGTCGCGCCGGTCATCGCGAGGGTGCGGTGCGTCATAAGACGTTCCTCCCCGGAACGGGGAGGGGGACCATGCGAAGCATGGGGGAGGGGCACAGGAGGTCGAACGCCGCATTTGACTGCGCGTGCCCCTCCACCACCCTGCGGGTGGTCCCCCTCCCCTTGCAGGGGAGGATCACAGCAGCACCATATGATCGCGGTGGACCATCGCGCTGCGCGGCGCATAGCCGAGCGCGGCTTCCTGCGCGTCGCGGCCAAGGCCGACGATTGCGGCGGCGTCGGCGGCGGGATATTCGGACAGGCCGCGCGCGACGACGCGCCCGTCGGGTCCGGCGATGTCGAGGATGTCGCCGCGCGCGAAGCCGCCCGATACCGCAGTCACCCCGGCGGCGAGCAGGCTGGCGCCGCCCGTCAGCGCCTTCAGCGCGCCTGCGTCGATGGTGAGCCGTCCCTCGGCGGTCAGTCCGCCGGCGAGCCACGCCTTGCGCGCGCTCGCGCCACGCTCGGCGACGAACAGGCTGTGCCGCGCCTCGGTCGACAGCGGGCGGTCGATCCGCCCCGACGCGATGGCCAGATGCGCGCCCGCGGCGTTGGCGATCCGCGCCGCGGCGATTTTCGACACCATGCCGCCCGATCCCATGCCCGACGCCGATCCGGTGTCGGCCATCGCCTCGATCTTCGCGTCGATCCGCTCGATCCGCGCGATATGCACCGCCCCCGGCTGCGCCGGGTTGCGGTCGTACAGGCCGTCGATGTCGGACAGCAGGATGACGCCGCGCGCCGCGGCGGCCTGCGCGACGCGCGCGGCGAGCCGGTCGTTGTCGCCGAAACGGATTTCCTCGGTCGCGACGCTGTCATTCTCATTGATGATCGGCACAACGCCCAGGCTGAGCAGCCGGTCGAGCGTCGCCGCGGCGTTGAGGTAGCGGCGGCGATGTTCGAGGTCGCCGAGCGTCACGAGCATCTGCGCCGCGGTCAGCCCTTCGGCGCCGAGAACCTCGGCCCACACCTGGCTGAGCGCGATCTGCCCCGTCGCGGCAGCGGCCTGCGCATCCTCGAGGCTCGCGCGGCCGCCCTTGGCAAGCCCCAGCCGCCGCGCGCCGAGCGCGATCGCCCCCGACGACACCACCGCGACCTGCTGCCCGGCGCGCGTGCGCTCGGCGATGTCGGCGGCGATGCCCGCGAGCCAGTCGCGCCGCACCGCGCCATCGGGATCGACAAGCAGCGCCGACCCGATCTTGACGATCAGCCGCGGGCAGGAGGCGGGCGGAAACAGGCTCATGCCGCCGCCGATAGCGCGGGTGCCGCGCCGCGCCAATGCGAATGTCGCGATGGAGGCGTGCCGCGCCGGCCGATTCCAAAGGTCATGCAGGGGCGAGGGGACAGGCGCGGGCGCTGGCGGCGCCGCGACGACCGGCACTTAAAGCGACAAAATATACGCATGTGCGCAGCCAATTTGTCTCCTTTGTGGCTTTAAGCGGAATTTGCCGAAGCCGGTGATGTGAAAGAGCGAGAGGGAGGCTGGCACGTCGCAGCGAAGTAGGACAGCAATTTTTGGGGGCGGCACAAGCGTCCGGGCAGGCGGCGCCGAACTGGACGCCCGGCGCCGATTGCCATAACGCTGCGCGCTCGGGGGGATCATGGGGAGGGGGACCATGCAACCACATATGACCGCCGCCGAAGTGCGGCATTTCGAATTGCAGCTGGCGGGGCTGGGATCGCTGCTCGAATTCGGCTGCGGCGGCAGCACGCTCGTCGCGGCGCGGCAGGTGCGGCGCATCGTCAGCGTCGACAGCGACCCCGCCTGGCTCGCGCGCGTGCAGGCGGGGATCGCCGCCGAGCCCGTCGAGTTCACCCCGGTCCATATCGACATCGGTCCGGTCGGCGAATGGGGCTATCCGGCCGATGAAAGCCGCCTTCGCGACTGGCCGCGCTATCACACGCAGGTCTGGCGCGGTATGGGGGGCAGCCCCGACGCGGTGCTGATCGACGGGCGCTTTCGCGTCGCCTGCCTGCTCCAGGCGATCATCCACTGCAAACCCGACTGCGTCCTGCTGTTCCACGATTTCACCGACCGGCCGCACTATCACGCCGTACTGCGCCATGTGGACGTGCTGACGCGCGTCGACACGCTGGCGGTGATGCGCGCCAGGCAACAGGTCGATGGCAAGGCGGTGCTGCACGACCTGTTCGATCATTATCTGAACCCCGATTGACCGCGCGCGTTCGCTTCGGCACATCGCGGCGCATGTCGAATATCGCCCCCGTCATCGAAACCGATCGCCTGCGCCTGCGTCCCGGACGCCTTGCCGACAAGGATACGCATATTGCGATGTGGGCCGACGCGCGCGTCACGCGCTTTATCGGCGGCGAACCGCGCGCGCCCGATGTCAGCTGGGGCAAGTTTTTAAGCTCGGCGGGGCTGTGGCCGGTGATGGGCTTCGGTTACTGGGTGTTCGCCGACAAGGTGAGCGACCGGCTGATCGGTATGGGCGGGCTTAGCTATTTTGGCCGTGGCATCCCCGAACTCGAAGGTGTGCCCGAAGCGGGCTGGGCGTTCGATGCCGACCATTGGGGCGCGGGCTATGCGACCGAGGCGATGACCGCGGTGCTCGGCTGGGCCGACGCGAACCTCGACGCAAAGCATGTGCGCTGCATCATCGACCGCGGCCATGAAGCGTCGGAGCGGGTGGCGGCGAAGCTGGGGTTCCGACACATCGGCGACACCGACGCGCTGGGGCATGTGACGGCAATTTATTCGCGGCCAAGGGGTGGCTGAGACGTAGTCGTCGCCCCCGCGCAGGCGGGGGCCGCAATCGGTTTACGCTTCAGCGCTGGGCAAGGCCGACAACGGCCCCCGCCTGCGCGGGGGCGACGGATGTGGTCACGCCAACTCCACCACCAGCACCCCGCCGTCGGCGCTGACCACGCGCACCTTCGCGCCCTCGGCCACGTCGGGGCCGCGCACCGGCCATTCGCCGTCGCCGACCTTGGCGCGGCCGCGGCCATTCTCGATCGCTTGGGTGACCATCAGCACCTCACCGACCAGACGGCCGCCGCGAAGGTTGAGGTGCGGGTCGGTCGTGGTGATCGGGTTCGCCTTGAGCCAGCGGCGCCCGCCATAGAGCGCGATAAAGGACAGGATGGCAAAGATGCCGAGCTGAAGCGGGACGCTGAGCGGCACGACCCAGGCGATGACCCCGGTGACGACCGCTGCGGCGCCGATCCAGATGAGGAAGAAACCGGGCGCGATGATTTCGGCCGCCGCGAGCAGCACGCCGAGCGAGAGCCACGCCCAATGCGGTTCCATATTGCTGAGCCAGTCGGGCATGTCAGGCGCCCCCCTTGCGTTCGAACGCATCCTTGGCGAGTTCGCCGATGCCGCCCAAGGTGCCGATCAGCTGCGTCGCCTCGACCGGGAACAGGATCGTCTTGCTGTTCGGGCTGGTCGCAAAGGCATTGACCGCCTCGACATATTTCTGCGCGATGAAATAGTTGATTGCCTGCGCATTGCCGCTGGCGATCGCGTCGGACACCATTTGCGTCGCCTTCGCTTCGGCCTCGGCTTCGCGCTCGCGCGCTTCGGCGTCGCGGAAGGCGGCCTCGCGGCGGCCCTCGGCCTGCAATATCTGGCCCTGCTTTTCGCCCTCGGCGCGCAGGATCTCGGATGCCCGCATCCCTTCGGCTTCGAGGATGTTGGCGCGCTTTTCGCGCTCGGCCTTCATCTGGCGGGCCATGGCGTTCGAAATGTCGGCGGGCGGGCGGATGTCCTTGATCTCGACGCGCGTGATCTTGACCCCCCAGGGGGTCGTCGCATCGTCGACGACGTGGAGCAGGCGAAGGTTGATCTCGTCACGCTTCGACAGCGTTTCGTCGAGGTCCATCGACCCCATGACGGTGCGCAGGTTCGTCGTCGTCAGGTTCATGATCGACAGGTAAAGATCGCTGACTTCATAGGCCGCCTTGGCGGCGTCGAGCACCTGAAAGAACACCACCCCGTCGACCGCGACCATCGCATTGTCCTTGGTGATGATTTCCTGTCCCGGAATGTCGAGCACCTGTTCCATCATATTCACTTTGCGACCCACACGGTCGAAGATCGGCATGATGAAGTTGAGCCCCGGCTGCGCGGTGTGCGTGTAGCGACCGAAGCGTTCGATCGTATAGGCGAAGCCCTGGCGCACGGGCGTCAACGCCCAGATCAGGAACACCAGCGCCAGAACCACCAGTGCGATTGCAAATTCCATCGATTATCCCCTCTTGCAAAAACGTCTCTTTGCAAACCCGCCTTCCTTATTGCGGCAATGGCCCGGCTGCGCCACAGAAAAGCGCATGATCGATTTTGCTCCCCGCTCGCTGCTCTATGTCCCCGGATCGAATGCCCGCGCGCTCGAAAAGGCCGCGGGTCTCGCGGCCGACATGCTGATTATCGACCTGGAGGACGCGGTGCCCGCCGACCGCAAGGCCGAGGCGCGTGCGGCGATGCGCGCGGCGGTGACAGCGGGGTATTCGGGCAAGCGGGTGGCGGTGCGGATCAACGGCGCGGGGAGTGCGCATCAGGCGGCGGACATCGATGCGGTCGCGGGGCTGGCGATCGATGCCATTGTGCTGCCCAAGGTCGATGCGGTCGGCGACCTCGACCTCACACGCGGCCTTGGCGTGCCGCTGCTCGCGATGATCGAGACGCCCGCCGCCATTTACGCCGCGCGCGAGATCGCCGCGGACGACGCCGTTGCGGGGCTGATCGCGGGACTTAACGACTTCGCGCACGAGCTGAAGCTGCCGGGCGGGGTGGATCGCGGCGCGATGAGCCACGCGATTCAGGCGATCGTGCTGGCGGCGCGCGCGGGCGGCGTCTGGTGCTTCGACGGCGTTTACAATGCGATCGACGATGCGGCGGGCTTCGCCGCCGAGGCGGCCGACGGGCGGCGGCTGGGCTTCGACGGCAAGACGCTGATCCACCCGTCGCAGGTCGATCCGTGCAACGCCGCTTTCGCGCCGACAGCGCGCGAGGTCGCCGCGGCTGAAGCGCTGGTTGCGGCGGCGACGGGCGGGGCGCAGCGGCACGAAGGCCGGATGATCGAGGATATGCACGTCGCCGCGGCGCGCGCGATGCTGGCGCGGGCGGGGCGGTGAGATCTTAGCCCCTCCCCTTCAGGGGAGGGGTTGGGGCGGGGTCCATCGGCCTTGCGCAAGGCCGATGGACCCCACCCGCTGCGACTAGGCAGCAAGCTGCCAAGTCTCGCTGCCCTCCCCTGAAGGGGAGGGCGAAAGGAAGGTCGTTCGTCGTTCGACGAACCGCCTTGCCTGCCCGCGGCGGAAATGTCATGCCGCGCGCCCATGAACGCTGCTCCCTTCCGCGCCGCCGTTGCGGCCGTCGCCCTCATCACCTTATCGACCCCGGCTCTGGCCGCGCCCGCCAAGGCCGACGCGCCGATCACCGAGGCAGAGCTGGCCGCCCATATCAGGGTGCTGGCGGACGATGCGTTCGAAGGGCGCGCGCCGGGCACCGATGGCGAGGATCGCACGATCGCCTATATCGTCGGCGAATGGGCGAAGGCGGGGCTCGAAGCCGTGCCGGGCAGCGCGACGCCGTGGCTCCAGCCGGTGCCCTTTGTCGAAACGCAGGCGCTCAGCGGAACCGCGACCTTCAAGGTAAACGGCCGCGATTTCGCGCTCGGCGATGACGGCATCGTCGTGACCGGACGCGATGCGTCGGTGGCGCTCGCGGGTCTTCCCGCGGTCTTCGTCGGCTATGGCATCGACGGGGCGGGTCAGGTCAACGCCGACGTCCGGGGCAAACTCGCGATCATGCTGTTCGACAATGCGCCCTTTGGCGAGACGCTGCCGCGCTATCGCGAGCGGCGGCAGATGCTCGCCGATGCGGGGGCGAGCGCGGTGCTGGTGATCGCGACCGACGCGGTGCCGTGGGACGCGCTGCGCGAAAGCGTCGGCAGCAAATCCATGCGCCTGGCCAGCGCCGAGGCGGGCGCGCCGGTCAGCGGCTTCCTGTCGAGCGCCGCCGCCGATGCACTGTTCAAAGCCGCGGGTCAGGATGGCGCCGCGCTGCGCGAGGCGGCCAAGGCGGCGGACTATAAGGGCGCCGCGCTGCCCGTGACCGCGAATTTCACGGCGCAGTCGGCGGTTCGCGCCTTTGCCAGCCACAATGTGATCGCCAAGCTGCCCGGCGCGAAACCCGACGGCAAGGCGGTGCTGTTCCTGGGTCACTGGGACCATCTGGGCATTTGCGCGCCCGAGGGCGAGGCCGATCGCATCTGCAACGGTGCGGTCGACAATGCGAGCGGGATCGCGGTGCTGATCGAGGTAGCGAAGCGGCTGGGCAAGGGTGCGCGCCCCGACCGCGACATCTATTTCCTGGCGGCGACCGCCGAAGAAAAGGGCCTGCTCGGTGCGCGTTATTTTGCCGATCATCCGGTGGTGCCGCTGGGCGAGATCACCGTGGCGCTCAACGTCGACACGATCGCAATTTCGCCGCGCGGCACGCCGGTCGCGACGATCGGCCGCGGCAAGCCCGCTTATGATGCGGTGGTGCGCGAGGCAGCGACGAAGCTTGGCCGCACGCTCGACGAGGATGGCGAGGCCGATCCCTTCATCCAGCGGCAGGACGGCTGGGCGCTGGGCGCGAAGGGTGTCACGTCGTTGATGGTCGGCGGCAGCTTTTCGGACATGAAGCTGCTCGAAACCTTTCTGTCGGGCGATTATCACCGCGCGACGGACAATTTCTCCGATCAGATCCCGCTGGGCGGTGCGGCCGAGGATGCCGATTTGCACGTCGCGCTGGGACGGGCGTTTGCGGATACGAAGCGGTGGCCAGGCGACGCTGAATAAGCAAAAGCGTGTGTCCCCGCGAAGGCGGGGACCCATCACCGGCTCTTTCGGAATTAAACGGTGGGAGATGGACCCCCGCCTTCGCGGGGGCACACCAAATCAGGGTTGGCGATATTAAGCCGCCTGCTTGGCGCGATCCGCCATTTCCTGATTGAGCATTTCGGCCAGCAGGAAGGCGAGTTCGAGGCTTTGCCCCGCATTCAGGCGCGGGTCGCAGTGCGTGTGATAACGATCGGCGAGGTCCATCTGCGTCACGTCCATCGCGCCGCCGGTGCATTCGGTGACATTCTGGCCGGTCATCTCGATATGGATGCCGCCGCCATGCGTGCCCTCGGCGCGGTGGACGGCGAAGAAGCCGCGCACTTCGGCAAGGATGCGCTCGAACGGGCGCGTCTTGTAGCCGTTGGGCGTCTTGATAACATTGCCGTGCATCGGGTCGCACGACCAGACGACGGGGTGCCCCGATTCCTTCACCGCGCGCACCAGCTTGGGCAGCTGCGCCTCGATCTTGTCATGGCCATAGCGGGTAATCAGCGTCATCCGCCCCGACACATGGTTCGGGTTCAGCGTGTCGAGCAGGCGCAGCAGTACGTCGGGTTCGAGGCTCGGTCCGCATTTCATGCCGACCGGATTGCCGATGCCGCGCAGATATTCGATATGCGCCGACCCCTCGAAACGGGTGCGGTCGCCGACCCACAGGAAGTGGCCCGAGGTGTCGTACCAGCCACCGGTCAGGCTGTCCTGCCGGGTGAGCGCCTGCTCGTAAGGGAGCAGCAGCGCCTCGTGGCTGGTGTAGAAGCTGGTGCCCTTGATCTGCGGGACGGTTTCGGGCGTCACGCCGCACGCTTCCATGAAGGCGAGCGCTTCGGAAATCCGCGCGGCGGTTTCCTGATATTTCTTCGCCCACGGGCTGCGGTCCATGAAGTCGTGCGTCCAGGCGTTGACCTGATGCAGATTGGCATAGCCGCCGCCGGCGAAGGCGCGCAGCAGGTTGAGCGTCGCCGCCGACTGGTTATACGCCTTGACCATCCGTGCGGGGTCGGGCTCGCGGCCCGCTTCCTCGAACGCGATGTCGTTGATGTTGTCGCCGCGATAGCTCGGCAGCGACACGCCATCGATCTCTTCCATGTCGGCCGAGCGCGGCTTGGCGAACTGACCCGCCATGCGGCCGAGTTTTACCACGGGCATTTTCGACGCGAAGGTCAGCACGACCGCCATCTGGAGGAGGACGCGGAAGGTGTCGCGGATATTGTTCGGATGGAATTCGGCAAAGCTTTCGGCGCAGTCGCCGCCCTGAAGCAAAAACGCCTTGCCCTCCGCAACGCGCGCGAGATCGCTCGTCAGCTCGCGCGCCTCGCCCGCAAAGACAAGCGGGGGATAGCCCGCGAGTTCGCGTTCGGCGGCCGCGAGCGCATCGGCGTCGCGATAGGTGGGCAGCTGGCGCGCCTCGTGCGAGCGCCAGCTATGCGGTTGCCAGTTTTTCGTCATCAGCCTGTCATTTCATCATCGAATCATGCGCCCCATGGCGCCTATGTCCGCGGGACGCAATGTTTGCGGAGCGAACGGGGCGGAAAATTAGCATTATCGTGACATTTGCGCACCTATGCTTTTCTTCGGGACCATGAACTGATAGTTTATTGCGACTTGGCGCCGCAATGGGTGCGCGTCCAAGGTGCAGGGCTATCGACGACGTTATATACCCAGTGACCCCGCGGCGGGTCGGGATGCGAGCGATTGGCTATGGCGAGTTTCGACTTCGCGTGGTTCCTTTACGGGGCATTGCTGCTCCTTCTGGCGACAAGCTTCGTCGTGCGTATCGACTATGCGCGGATCGGGCTGGCCGCGGCGGCGCTGGTCGCGCTGCCGCTCACCCTCTTTCGCGCGTCGGACCCCGGTTACAGCCTGCTCGTCCTGGCAATCCTCGCGGTCAACATCGGCATCCTTTTGCGGTTGTGGCTCCGCAGCGCGAAAGTGCGCTTCTCGCCCGAGGACGAAGAATTGCGGCGTCGGCATTTTCCGGGGCTGGGCGCGCACGCTGCGCGCGGCCTGATCGACCAGGGGCACTGGATCTCGGCGAAGCGCGGCGAGGTGCTGATCCGCGAGAGTCAGGCAGCACCCAGCCTATTCTATCTGGCCGAGGGACGCGCGGCGATCCTGCGCGATGGCGTCGAGGTCGGCCGCTTGTCCGACGGCGAGCTGATCGGTGAGGCGACGGTGCTCGACGGGTCGCACGCGACGGGCACGGTCGTGCTCGGTAGCAATGCGCGGCTGTGGTTCGTCCCCGCCGCGGCGCTGCGCGCCTATCTCGCCGCCAATCCCGGGATCGCGGCCGAGCTGCACGAGGGTTTCGCGCGCGCCCTGCGCGGCAAGCTGGCGAGCGCCAACACGCGCATCGCGGACCGCCCGGTGGTTTCTTGATCATCGCCGCTGTGCAGCCTCGAATCTGCAACCGACGCCTGCTAATCCCCTCGCCATGACGATGATTCTCTATGGCATTCCAAACTGCGACACGGTGAAGAAGGCACGCCGCTGGCTCGATGAACAGGGTGTCGCACACCGGTTCCACGACTTTCGGAAAGACGGGCTGGACCCCGACCGGCTTCAGCGCTGGATCGATGCGCTCGGCTGGGAAAAGCTGCTCAACAAGGCCGGCACGACTTTTCGCAAATTGCCCGATGAGGCCAAGGCAGGACTGGATGCCGCCGCGGCCAAGGCGTTGATGCTCGACCAGCCGGCGATGATCCGGCGGCCGGTGGTCGAAGCGGCGGACGGGGTCAGCGTCGGCTTTTCCGCCGACGAATGGCAGGCGCGCTTTGCGGCATGACGCGATGGTTTGCGGCCCTTCTGGCCCTCATGCTGCCCGCCGGCTGCTCGGCTGATCCGGTGACCGCGCAGCCCACGCTCGACGGCAAGCCGCCCATCGTCATCGCGCATCGCGGTGCGTCGGGCGAGCGGCCCGAACATACGATCGCAAGCTATAGGCTGGCGATCGAACAGGGCGCCGATTTCATCGAGCCCGATCTGGTGCTGACGCGCGACGGGGTGCTCGTGGCGCGCCACGAGAATGAGATTTCGGAGACGACCGACGTCGCGGACCGGCCCGAATTTGCCGATCGCAAGGCGACGAAGACGATCGACGGGCACGCGGTGACGGGCTGGTTCACCGAGGATTTCACGCTCGCCGAACTCAAGACCTTGCGCGCGAAGGAGCGGCTGCCGCAGCTGCGCGGGACGGCGTTCGACGGGCAGTTCGCGGTGCCGACCTTTGAGGAGATATTGACGCTGCTCGCCGAGGTGAACCGCGGGCGCACGACGCCGGTCGGCGTCTATCCCGAGACCAAGCACCCGAGCTATTTCGCGGCGATCGGCCTGCCGCACGAAGCGCCACTACTCGCGCTGCTCGACCGCTTCGGTTATCGCGGCCGCACCGCGCCGGTGTTCATCCAGAGCTTCGAGGTCGGCAATCTGATGGACCTGCGCGAAAACAGCGATCTGCCGCTGATCCAGCTGGTCGATGCGAGCGGCGGCCCCGCCGACCGCCCGGATATGAGCTATGCCGCCATGACGTCGCCCGCCGGACTCAAGATGATCGCCGCTTACGCCGACGGGATTGGTCCGAACAAGGCGATGGTCATTCCGCGCGGCGCGCTCGGCCGGCTCGGCGAACCGACCAGCCTGGTGCGCGATGCGCATGAAGCGGGGCTGAAGGTGCATCCCTGGACCTTTCGCCGCGAAAATTATTTCCTGCCGCTCGGCGACAAGGGCAGCGTCAATCCGGCAGCACCCGGCGACCTCGGCGGCGAGATCGACGCCTATCTCGCGACCGGCATCGACGGCCTGTTCAGCGACAATGTGCGCGAAGCGGTGGCGGCGGTGGGAGCGACGGCGCGCCGTTGACCGCCGCGCCGCGCTGAGACCACCCGCGATTGCATTGGCAAAAGATGGTCGCATCGGCTAAGCCCTCGCGCCATGTCTACGCTCCCCAAAACGCTCACCCTCGACACATCCACCAGCCGCGCGAACCCGACGCCGCAGCCGATGAAGCGCCTGACGGTGCCGCGCATCCGCCAGCGCAAGGGCGGCGAGCCGATCGTCATGCTCACCGCCTATACGGTGCGCATGGCGCAATTGCTCGATCCGCATTGCGACATGCTGCTCGTCGGCGATTCGCTGGCGCAGGTGATCTATGGCCTGCCGCACACGGTGGGCGTGACGATGGAGATGATGGCGCTACACGGTGCCGCGGTCGTCCGCGGCAGTTATCATGCCGCGGTCATCGTCGACATGCCCTTTGGCAGCTATGAGGCGAGCCCGCAGCTGGCGTTCGACAATGCCGCGCGGCTGCTCAAGGAAACCGGCGCTGCTGCGGTGAAGGTCGAGGGCGGCAAGGTGCTCGCACCGACGATCGAATTCCTGACCCAGCGCGGCATCCCGGTGATGGGCCATGTCGGGCTGACCCCGCAGGCGGTGAACATCCTCGGCGGCTATGGCGTGCGCGGCAAGAGCGAGGAAGAAGCGCGTTCGATCGTCGAAGATGCGGTCGCGGTCGCGCAGGCGGGTGCCTTTTCGATCGTGATCGAGGGCGTGCTCGAATCGATCGCGATCGAGATCACGAACAAGGTCGATTGCCCGACGATCGGTATCGGTGCCTCGGCCGAGTGCGACGGCCAGGTGCTCGTCACTGACGACATGCTGGGGATGTTCGAGCGCGTTCCCAAATTCGTGAAGCGCTATCAGGATATGGCGAGCGTCGTGAGCGGCGCGGTGCAGGATTATGCCAGCGAAGTCAGGTCCCGTTCATTCCCGACCGAGGATCAGATCTACGCTGGATAAAGGCCGCGCGTCGGACCAAGTGAAACGCTTGGCCTTTCCCCGTGCCGTCGCTAAGGAAGCGGGCCGGCCCTGTGCCGCCATGAAGTTTACGGAGGTTTGATTGGCCCTGAGCCCGACGAATGACGCCGCGCTGTTGCAGGAAGTCGATGAAGCCGTCCGCAAGGACCGGCTCGACACGATCATGCAGCGCTATGGCCGCTGGATCATCGGCGGCGTGCTGGTGGTCCTGCTGGCGTTCGGCGGCTATCTTTACTGGAATCACCGGCAGGACGTCGCGCGCGGCGAACAGGCTGAACAGTTGGTTGCGGCGCTGGACAAGCTCCAGACCAATCAGCCGCGCGCCGCGGCAAGCGAGCTCGAGAAGATCGCTGCCGAAGGCACCCCCGCCTATCGCGCTGCGGCGATGATGCAGCAGGCGAATATCAAGGCCGACGCAGGCGACCTGAAAGCCGCCGCCGCGCTGATGGCCAAGGTCGCCGCCGATGCAGAGGTTGACCAGTCGCTCCGCGACCTGGCGCTGATCCGCCAGACGGCGTTCGAATATGACACGCTGAAGCCCGAGGCGGTGATTGCGAGGATGAAGCCGATGGTCGACGCCAAGGATCCGGCGTCGAGCTGGTTTGCGAGCGCGGCCGAGCTGTCGGCGAGCGCGCATTATCAGCTCGGCCAGTTCGATCAGGCCGGTGCGCTCTATGGCCGGATCGCCCAATTGCCCAACGTGACGAAGTCGCTGCAATCGCGGTCGGTCCAGATGGCAGGGATGCTGGGCGTCGATGCCGTCGCCGACCGCGCCGCCGAGAGCGTCGCGGCCGAGCAAAAGGGGGCGGCGCCCGCCGCCGCCGACAAGACTGAGGAAGCCAATTAATATGTGGAAAGCGCGTTTCGGACTTTATGCGGCGCTGCTGGCGCTGCCGCTGGCGGGTTGCGGGGTGTTCAAGGGCGACGGTGGACCCAAGACGCCGACGATCGGCAATCGCGTGTCGATCCTGTCGAACGATGCCAGCATCAAGGTCGATCCGGCAACCGCCGAAATCGCCGTCGTCCTGCCCGAACCGGCGGTCAACGCCGCCTGGGCGCAATCGGGCGGCAATGCATCGAAATCGATGGGCCACCCCGCGCTCGGCGCGACGCGCGCGAAGCTGTGGGAAGCGGACATCGCGGGCAGCACGAACAAACAGCGCCTCGCCTCGTCGCCAGTGATTGCCGACAACCGGCTGTTCGTCGTCGACACCGATGCGGTGGTCTCCGCCTTTGCCGCCGATACCGGCGCAAAGCTTTGGAGCGTCGCGATCGGCAGCACGGGCAAGGATTTCAAGGATTCGCTGTTTGGCGGCGGCGCGGCGATCGATGGCAATGTCGTCTATGCGACGAGCGGCGTTGGCGACGTCACGGCGCTCAATGTCACCGACGGGTCGGTGATCTGGAAGGTGCGGCCCGCGGGTCCGCTGCGCGGCGCGCCGACGGTGGCCTTTGGCGGCGTCTATGTCATCAGCCAGGACAATCAGATTTTCGCGCTCAACGCCGCCGACGGCGCCGTCCAGTGGCAGGCGACGGCGTCGCTGGAGGCGGGCAGCGTGTTCGGTGCGGCATCGCCCGCGGCGGGGCAGGGGACGATCGTCGCCGGCTTCTCGTCGGGCGAGGTGCAGGCCTATCGCTACGAAAACGGCCGCGACCTTTGGGAAGATGCGCTCGCGCGCACGTCGATGGCGCTGTCGGTGTCGACGCTGACCGACGTCGATGCCGATCCCGTCATCGACCGCGGCCGCGTCTTTGCGCTCGGCCAGGGTGGCCGCATGGCGAGCTACGAACTGGTCACCGGCCAGCGCAGCTGGGAAATCTCGATCGCCGGCATTTCGACGCCCTATGTGGTCGGCGAATGGGTCTATGCGATGACCGACGACGGCAAGCTGCTGTGTGTCGCGCGGTCGAGCGGCAAGGTGCGCTGGCTCCAGCAACTCGCGCGCTTTCGCGTCGAGACCGAGAAGAAAAAGAAAGACCCGATCCGCTGGACCGGCCCGATCCTTGCGGGCGGGCGCCTGATCGCGGTGAACAGCGAAGGGCAGATGCAGGAATTCTCGCCGACCGACGGCAGCCTGCTCGCCACCACCGAATTCAAATCGTCGCTGTCGCAGTCGCCGGTGGTCGCGAACAATATTTTGTATATTCTGGCGGACGACGGACGTCTCACGGCCTGGCGCTGACCGCGTTCGGGCCGGGGCGGCCCGGATAGGATAGGAACCAAGTCATGTCGCGACATGCGACGATTGCCATTGTCGGCCGACCCAATGTCGGCAAATCGACGCTGTTCAACCGGCTGGTCGGCAAGCGCCTTGCGCTCGTCGACGACCAGCCGGGCGTGACGCGCGACCGGCGCGAGGGCGACGGCGAACTGCTCGGGCTGAAATTCACCATCGTCGATACCGCGGGGTTCGAGGATTATGACGCGGCGACCCTGCCCGGCCGGATGCGCGTCCAGACCGAAAAGGCGGTGCGCGAGGCCGACGCCGCGCTGTTCATGATCGACGGCCGCGCGGGGGTGACCCCGCTCGACGAAGAAATCGCGCGCTGGCTGCGCAGCGAGGACACGCCGATCATCCTCCTCGTCAACAAGGCCGAGGGGAAGCAGGGCGAAAACGGCTTGATGGAATCCTATTCGCTGGGCTTCGACAATCCGATTGCACTCAGCGCCGAGCATGGCGAGGGCATCGTCGACCTGTTCGACGCGCTGCGCCCGATCGTCGAGGGGTTCGATGCCGCCGAAGCCGAAGCCCTGCCGCCGCCCACCGAGGATGATGAGGACGACGACGCGCCGCTCGGCCCGATGAAGCTGGCGATCGTCGGCCGTCCGAATGCGGGCAAGTCGACCCTCGTCAACCGCATGATCGGCGAGGATCGGCTGATCACCGGGCCCGAGGCGGGGATCACGCGCGATTCGATCCGCATCGACTGGAAATGGGAAGACGATGGCGAGGTTCACGAGATCCAGCTGTTCGACACCGCCGGGATGCGCAAGCGCGCGAAGGTGCAGGACAAGCTGGAGAAGCTCTCGGTCGCCGACGCGCTCCACGCGGTCGATTTCGCCGAGGTCGTCGTGCTGTTGCTCGACGCGACCAAGGGGCTGGAGGCGCAGGACCTGCGCATCGCCGACCGTGTGCTCCAGGAAGGCCGCGCGCTGATCGTCGCGCTTAACAAATGGGATGTGGCCGAAGATCCCTCGTCGCTGTTCAACGGCGTGCGCGCCGCGCTCGACGATGGGCTCAGCCAGGTCAAGGGCGTGCCGGTGCTCAGCATTTCGGGCGCGACGGGCAAGGGGATCGACACGCTGGTCCGCGTGGCGTTCGAACAGCGCGCGATCTGGACGAACCGCGTCTCGACCGCGCGGCTCAACCGCTGGTTCGAGGGGGCGGTGACCGCGAATCCGCCGCCGGCGCCGGGCGGCAAGCGGATCAAGCTGCGTTACATCACGCAGGCGCGCACGCGGCCGCCGACCTTCGTCGTCTTCGGGTCGCGCACCGACGCGCTGCCCGGCAGCTATGAACGCTATCTCGTCAACGGGATGCGCAAGGA
>JASBSJ010000074.1 GCA_030148985.1 Sphingopyxis sp. | reverse complement strand
GTGGCGCGTTAAAAATCCACCCCCTCCCCGGCGGGGGTGGGCTGCGAAACTGGGCCGCGCGCGGCCTTGTTGCTGGGGGTGGGGTCCATCGGCCTTGCGCAAGCCCGATGGACCCCACCCCAACCCCTCCCCTGAAGGGGAGGGGCTTTCGCTGGACCTGCCCCTTCATCCCTGTCTAAAGAATGTCACCATGAAAACAGCACCGTTCGTCGCCGCCGCACTCCTCGCCGCCCCCCTCGCCCTCACCCCCGCCGCGTCGGCGCAGGAGCTGAACAGCCGCCCGCAGCCGGTCGTCCAGCCGCTCACCATCCCGCTCCCCGCCGACAAGCCTTATCCGGGGACGATGCAGCTGCGCGTCGATGCGACCGACGTTGCGCGCGGCATTTTTCGCGTCCGCCAGACGATTCCGGTCGCCAAGCCCGGCAAGCTGACCCTGCTCTATCCCGAATGGCTGCCCGGCAAGCACGCGCCGCGCGGCGCGATCGCCGAAATGGCGGGGTTTACGGCATCGGCGGGCGGCAAGCCGCTCGCCTGGACGCGCCAGCCGACCGATGTCTATGCCTTCGACATCGACGTGCCCGCGGGCGCGAAGGCCATCGAGGTCGCGTTCGATTTTCTGTCACCGACGCGCAGCAGCGAGGGCCGCGTCGTCGTCACCCCGGCGATGATGAATTTGCAATGGGAACAGGTCAGCCTCTATCCCGCCGGCTATTTCACGCGGCAAATCCCCGTGCAGCTGGAGGTGGTGCTGCCCGAAGGCTGGACCGGCGTTGCGGCGCTCGACGGGCTGAAAACCTCGGGCAACCGCTACAGCTATGCGCCGACCAGTTACGAGGTGCTGATCGACAGCCCGATGTTCGCGGGGCGCCATTTCCGCAAATGGGATCTGGGCCACAATGTCACGCTGAACGTCGTCGCCGACGAGGCCCAGTATCTTGCCGCGAGCCCCGACCATATCGCGCGCCACGCGGCGCTCGTGTCGGAGGCGGTCGCACTGTTCGGAATGCGGCACTTCGACCGCTACGAGTTTCTGCTCGCGCTGACCGACGAACTCGGCGGCATCGGGCTGGAGCATCACCGGTCGAGCGAGAACAGTCGCGCGGTCGATTATTTCACCAAATGGGACGAGAATGACTGGGAGCGCGGGCTGCTCCCGCACGAACTGGTCCACAGCTGGAACGGCAAATACCGCCGCCCCGACAAGCTGTGGACCCCCGACTATCGCACGCCGATGCAGGACAATCTGCTGTGGGTTTACGAAGGGCAGACGAGCTATTGGGATCTCGTCCTCGCCGGCCGGTCGGGGATGCAGTCGAAGGAAACGATCCTCGGCGAATGGGCGAGCCATGCCGCCAACTACAGCGTGCAGCCCGGGCGCAGCTGGCGCTCGGTCGAGGATACGACGCTCGACCCGATCATCGCGGCGCGCAAGCCCAAGCCATTCCCAAGCTGGTCGCGGACCGAGGATTATTACAATGAAGGATCGCTGATGTGGCTCGAGGCCGACATGCTGATCCGCGATGCCACGAACAACCACAAAAGCCTGGACGATTTCGCACGCGCCTTTTTCGGCGGGCGCGAGGGCGACTGGGGGCAATCGACCTATGATTTTGGCGATGTCGTCGCGGCGCTGAACGCAGCGCATCCATACGACTGGGCGGGTTTCCTGCGCGATCGGATGCAGGCTTCGGGTCGCCCGGCGCCCGTCGGCGGAATCGAGCGCGCGGGGTATCGCCTAGTCTGGCGCGACACGCCAAATGCCTATGATCGCGACCGGATGGCGCAGGGGAAAAATGTCGACCTCACCCATTCGCTCGGCCTGACCATCGACAAGGACGGGGTTGCCGGCAGCATCCTGTGGGACGGCCCGGCATTCCGCGCCGACATCGTCAACGGCACCAAGATCGTCGCGGTCGACGGGATGAGCTACAGCCGCGAACGCATCGAAAGCGCGATCCGCACCGCCGCCGAGGCCAAGACGCCGCTGCGCCTGCTCGTCGAGCGCGGCGGGCGTTATCGCACCGTCGAGATCGCCTATCACGGCGGGCTGCGCTGGCCGCATCTGGAAAAGGTCGAAGGAACGCCCGACGGGTTCGATCGGCTGTTCGCGCCCAAACGCGCGCTTTGACGGCAGTGCGAGGGTGGGTCAGCGCCCCCCCTTTTTCCGTCATCTCGGCGAAGGCCGGGATCTCGCCGGGGCGTCCTGACGATAGGTCGAGATCCCGGCCTTCGCCGGGATGACGTTTAACATCAGGTGGGGCCACCTATCCCGAGGCCCACCTACTTGCGCACTCCGATCGCCAGCCCGGCGATCGCGCCGAGCGCCGCGAGCGCCATATCCTTTTGCGCGTCCCACATGTCGCCCTGTTGCCCGTTGTAGCGCTCGGCGGTTTCGCCCGCCGCGACGATCGTGAGCAGCCATTCGAAGACTTCATAAAGCGCCGAGAGGGAAAGCACCCAGCCGAGCACCGCCAGCATGGCGCCGCGCGCGCGCAACCCGCCCCAGCGGCGCGCGACCTCGGCCACCGGGAGCGCCGACAAAGCGCCGAAGGCGAAATGGACGAGCCGGTCATAATGATTGCGCGTCCATCCGAAGGCCTCGGACAGCGACGTCCCGGTCAGCGCGCGGACCCAGTCGTCATAGGGCACATTGCTGTACGCGTAGCGCCCGCCGAGCGTGTGGAGCGCGAGGAAGAAGGCGATGCACGCGACCGCCGCGGTCGATAACGGCCAGCGGCGAAGCAGCCACGGCGATGCGACGATCAATAGCATCGTCGGGATATGCTGGAGCAGCGCGACCTCGGGATAGGGCTGGTCGATCTGCGCGATCAGGAGCAGCGCGAGGAGGAGGCCGATCAGGCGGCGCTGCGCGGGCGGGGTGGCGGACATGGACGGCACGTCCCTCCCTACCCGCTCGCGTCGAGCGAAGTCGAGATGCGCTGACACCCCGGCACCCCTGCGAAGGCAGGGGTCCATCTCCTACCCTCGCGTTTTACAAGGACGGCAATGCATAGCGCAAACTCGGGTGATGGGCCCCTGCCTTCGCAGGGGCACAGCATCTTACCCTCAGCCCTTTTTCAGATGCCGCCGCCCCAGCAGCTCCGCAATCTGCACCGCGTTGAGCGCCGCGCCTTTGCGGAGGTTATCCGACACGCACCAGAGGTTGAGGCCATTCTCGATCGTCGGATCCTCGCGCACGCGGCTGATAAAGGTCGCGAAATCGCCGACGCATTCGACGGGCGTGATGTAGCCGCCGTCTTCGCGCTTGTCGTGGAGGACGACGCCGGGGGCTTCGCGCAGGATGCGCTGCGCATCCTCGGCCGACAGCTCATTCTCCATCTCGATGTTGATCGCTTCCGAATGGCCGACGAAGACCGGCACGCGGACGCAGGTCGCGGTGACCTTGATCTTGGGATCGAGGATCTTCTTGGTCTCGACGACCATCTTCCATTCCTCCTTGGTCGAACCATCGTCGAGGAATTTGTCGATGTGCGGGATGACGTTGAAGGCAATCTGCTTGGTGAACTTCTGCACGTCCTTTTCGTCGCCGACGAAGATCTGGCGCGTCTGGTTCCACAGCTCGTCCATGCCCGCCTTGCCCGCGCCCGACACCGATTGATAGGTCGAGACGACGACGCGCTTGATCGTCGCGGCATCGTGCAGCGGCTTCAGCGCGACAACCATCTGCGCGGTCGAGCAATTGGGGTTGGCGATGATATTCTTTTTCACATAGCCGTCGATGGCGTCGGGGTTCACCTCGGGCACGATCAGCGGCACGTCGGGGTCCATGCGATAGAGCGACGAATTGTCGATCACGACGCAGCCTGCTGCCGCGGCCTTGGGTGCGTAGATCGCGGTCGCGTCGCTGCCGATGGCAAAGATTGCCATGTCCCAGCCCGCCCAGTCGAAATTTTCGATATTCTGGCATTTCACGGTCTTGCCGCTGTCGCCGATCTCGATCTCGTCGCCCTGGCTGCGCGACGAGGCGACCGCCGCCAGCTCGTCATAGGGAAATTCGCGCTCGGCGAGGATGGCGAGGACTTCGCGTCCGACGTTGCCCGTCGCACCCGCGACGACGATCCGGTAACCCATGAAACTGTCCTTTATGTTGTCCGTGAAACGAAAAACGACCGGTTCCGCCCCTTGGCCGAACCGGTCGTTTTGGAAAGCTGTTTCGGCTTTGTTGGGAGAAACTTCTCCTTAGCCTTCGCCGGCTTCCGACCGGTAATCGCGGCGTTCCGCAATACGTGCCGATTTACCAGTGCGCCCGCGCAGATAGTAAAGCTTCGCACGGCGGACGGCGCCCTTGCGGACGACGGTAATGCTGTCAATATTCGGCGAATAGAGCGGGAAGACGCGCTCGACGCCTTCGCCGAACGACATTTTGCGCACGGTGAAGTTCGATCCCATGCCCTTGTTCGAGCGCGCGATGCACACGCCTTCGAAGTTCTGGACGCGGGTGCGTTCGCCTTCGACCACCTTCACGCCGACCTTCAGCGTGTCGCCGGGGCGAAAGGTCGGAATGTCTTTGCCAGCCTTGGCAATTTCTTCGGCTTCGATCGTCTGGATGAGGTTCATGCCTCTAGTCCTTCTTCTTTTGCCGCGCGCCAGAGGCAGGTCGGGCCCGAGCATCGATATGACGCTCCCAAAGGTCCGGCCTGCGTAACCGTGTGTGATCTTCGGCCTGTTGTTTCCGCCAGGCCGCGATCTTCGCATGATCCCCCGATCGCAGCACTTCGGGGATCGTGCGCCCTTCCCAGCTAGCAGGTCGGGTATAGTGCGGATATTCGAGCAAACCGTTTTCGAACGATTCGTCGTCGCCGCTTGAAGCCGCGCCCATTACGCCGGGAAGCAGCCGAATGCAAGCGTCGAGCAGCAGCAGCGCCGCCATCTCGCCGCCCGACAGGATGATGTCGCCCATCGACAGCTGCTCGATCGGGCGCGCGTCGAAGATGCGTTCGTCGAATCCCTCGAACCGGCCGCACAGGATGATCGCGCCGGGACCGGCCGCCAGGTCGCGCACGCGCGCCTGCGTGATCGGCGCGCCGCGGGGGGTCATCGCCAGCACCGGCAGGCCGGGATGCGCTGCCATGGCGTGGTCGATTGCCGCGCCGAGCACATCGGCCTTGAGCACCATGCCCGCGCCGCCGCCCGCGGGCGTGTCATCGACCGTGCGATGCTTGTCGGTCGCAAAGTCGCGAATCTGCACCGGCGCACATGCCCACGTCCCGCTTTCCAGCGCACGCCCCGCCATGCTGTGCCCCAGCGGGCCGGGGAACATGTCGGGATAGAGCGTCAGCGGGACGGCGGTGAAGGTCATCCGCCCAATGACGCCCGTGCCAAGCATTTGGCAAGCCTTCCGTTGCGGACGAAGTGACGGCAACGGCGAGGGTCGGCTTCTTCAGGAAAATCGCCCTTTCCAGCCAATATTTTACAATGCGTTAGCATATTTTTGCCAGGCTGCCTGATCACTCGAGAATGAAAATGAGCGTCGGGTGTCAAGGCTGCCGGTCGGAAGGTGAGCGATTTGAAATTGCGATGGCATTTCAACCGATTGTCGATGCCGACACCGGACGCCCCTTTGCCTTTGAAGCGCTGGTGCGCGGTCGCAATGGTGAGGACGCTGGCGAGGTGCTGGCGCGGGTCACGCCCGAAAACCGCTACGCCTTCGATCAGCAATGCCGAGTCGCCGCGATCGAGGGTGCCGTCGCGGCCGGCATTCTGGAAACCGGCGCACGCCTGTCGATCAACTTCTTGCCCAATGCGGTCTATTCGCCGAAGGCCTGCATCCAGCTGACCCTGAAGACCGCGCGGGCGACCGGTTTTCCAACCGACCGGCTGATTTTCGAATTTACCGAGAATGAGCGGATGGACGACACCGATCATGTGCGCGACATTGTCGACGCCTATCGCGAGATGAATTTCGGCACAGCGATCGACGATTTTGGTGCGGGCCATGCCGGACTGGGCCTCCTCGCCAAATTTCAAACCGATTATATCAAGCTGGACATGGAGCTGATCCGCGGGATCGAAGCGAGCATGCCGCGCCGGATGATCGTCGAAGGCGTGATTCGCCTGGCGCATTCGCTGAACATCACCGTCATCGCCGAGGGGGTCGAAACTCAGGCCGAATATGACGTACTGCGCCGAATTGGCGTGCGCTATATCCAGGGATATTTCCTTGCGCGGCCGGGATTCAGAACATTGCCCGACGTAACATGGGCGAGCGGATCGCGCGCCCAGGCGGCGTGACAGAATCCAGAGCCTAGCGGATCCGGCGCCACTATGTTGGCGGCATATGCCGAACTGTTGATCAGCGATCAGCTGCTGCCCAATGGCTTTTCCAGATGCGCCTTCATCAGCGCCAGCCCCTGCGCCATTGCCGGTGAGACCTGATCGGCAAGAGCATCGGGCAGGATGTCCGCCGTCCATGTCACCCGCGTTCCCTCACCCGCCTTGGCGACCTGCAACACCCCGTTATGATGGTCGAACTCCTTGACCGTCCAGACCAGACGGCGGCGGGCATCGTCGATCGAAACGATGATTTCATCGACAACCATGCCGCTGGCAAAGGTCACGCGCCGCACGGGCGGCCCCTCGCCAGCCAGCATTTCGGTCGACACGACGAATCCCGGCACCAGGCGGTCGTGCAGTCGCCCTACATCGCGCGCCGCATCCCAGACCGCATCGACATCGGCATCGATCGAAATTTCATGATGGATCGAAGCCACTGCATAACCTCCCTTGCTGCCTCGCGCAGTCGATACGCCCGCCGCGCAGGATTTGCTGGCAGAAATCGGACCTCATCACCGGCGCCGCAGGACAGATGCGCCCGGCCGCGTTAAAAGCACTGCGATGCTGCCGCCGAAGATCATCGACGCCGACGAACTGGATTTCGACCTGTGCGAACGCATCCGATATGCCCGCGACCCGGCTTTCGACGGGGTGATCTTCATCGGCGTCAAATCCACCGGGATTTATTGTCGTCCCATCTGTCCGGTCCGCCAGCCATTGTCGCGCAACGTCCGTTATTTTCGCAGCGCCGCCGCCGCAGAGACCGCGGGGCTGCGCCCCTGCCTGCGCTGCCGCCCCGAAACCGCGCCGCATTCGCCGGCGTGGAACGGCGCGCGCGCAACGGTCGATCGCGCACTCCGGCTCATCGACGAAGGCGCGCTTGACGAAGCGGGCGTCGATGCCCTGGCCGATCGGCTGGGGATCAGCGCGCGGCACCTGAACCGATTGTTCCGGCGCTATCTCGACACCACGCCGCTGGGCGCAGCCCGCACAGCGCGCGTTCAACGTGCCAAGCGGCTGATCGACACGACCGATTTGGGGATGACCGAAATTGCCCTGGCGTCGGGCTTTGGCAGCGTGCGATCGTTCAACGCCGCCTTTTCACAGGTCTATCGCCGGGCGCCAACGATGATGAAAAGGCGCGGGGCGGAATCGCCAACCGCGCGCGATGCACGACCCGCGGGCCGCTCCTCCAACTAAAGCGGCGCCCAAAGCTCCGCCGGAAGCAGGTGACGATCGGCGGCGAGCTCCTGATGCAGCCATTCGCGGAAGCGTTCGATCTTGCGCACGCCGACGCGGTTTTCGCGATGGACGAGCCACAGGGCGCGGTCCGAAATATGGACCGTGTCGAACGGCTGGACCATGCGGCCGCTCGCCAGTTCGGCCTGCCAGAACAGGGGGCTCATCATCGCGGCGCCATAGCCCGCCTGCACCGCGCTGGCCTCCTGAAGCTGACTATCGAGCTCGATCCCGCGCTGCGACGGCACTGGCGGGGTCTCGACCCCAACGGCGGCGAACCATTTAGCCCACCAGCTGTCGTTCGGCGCGAGACGCTGGACGCGCAGCAGGTCGGCGGGCTCGCTTATATCGTGCGCTGCGATAAAGGCGGGGGAAGCGAGCGGCGCAAGATGCTGGCGCATCAGGAAATCGGCGCGCAGCCCCGGCCATTGGCCGCGCCCCATGCGGATCGCGACATCGACGTTCGAGGCGTCGAAATCGATCAGGTCATTGCTCATCGACATCCGCACGGCGAGTTCGGGATAGAGGAGCTGGAAGCTGCCGATGCGCGCGCTGAGCCAGGTGCCGCCAAAGCTGGTGGCGGCGTTGATCGTCAGCACATCGGCCTCGTCGCTGCCGAGCGCGGCGAAGGCGTCGGTCATCATGGCAAAGGCATTGCTCATCGCGGGGAGTAACCGCTGGCCGGTTTCGGACAGGCGAACGCGTCCCTTTTCGCGCACGAACAGCGCGCGACCGATGCGATCCTCCAATTGGCGAATTTGATAGCTGACCGCGGCTTGCGTCAGCCCGAGTTCCTCGGCGGCGCGCGAGAAATTCTGCAGACGACCGGCAACTTCGAAAGTGCGTATCGCGGCAAGGGGCGGCAGGCGGGTCATAAGACTTTATAAGCCCACCTTATACCATGGTCTACGCCTTTTGTTGGCGGCGCGGCGCCGACAGGTGCATCCTGGATGCCTCAGCGAAAGGATATTGGCGATGCAGGACGAACATTTCATGCGCGGCTGGAACGAAGGTCACGATCGCTTCAGCACCGATATCGCCCACGGCCTCCAACGGCTCGCGGCCCCCTTCCAGCTCCTTGGCGAACGGATCGCGAGGATCCGCCGGGCACGACAGAGTCCCCTGCCTCCTCTCAACGTCCAAAGCGAAACGGAGTGAGGTCGTCCCTTGCCAAGGCCTCGCCCCGTTTTCGCTATTGAGCCTCGGGCGGCACGATACGCAGACGCAGGGCCTGTATCGTCGCCGGTGTCGTCGGTGCGAGCAGCAATATTCCGTCGAGCTTGCCCCGCTCGCAGTTGAGTCGGAACGCGGTCGACATCGCACCGATCGGCGCGAGGGGCTCGTCGGTCGGGCAATTGCCTACCGCTGCCTTCAACCTCGCGAATTCGGCTTTCCAATTATCGGCCGAGCGGTCGAGCAGAAAGTTCATCGCCAGCTTGCCGTCCAGCGGACCCAGATCGCCCTTGGCATAGGCCGCCCTTGCCGCGGCATAGGCGTCCGCCACCGCCGCCGTCACTGGCACCGCGCGAGGTTCGGCCAGCCCCCCTTTTTCCATCGCCACCGCCGCGTCCCACGCCGGTGCCGACGGCGCGGCATAGGTGCGGTTCGCCATGGCAAAGACGCCGACGCCGCGTTCGGGCAACAGCACGATATAGCTGCCATAGCCCGGATAGCCGCCGCCATGCGCCATGGTGAGGCCAAGATCGCAATCCTGCGCGACGCGCCAGCCCATGCCATAGGCGGCGGCCTGCTTGCACGCGGGCGCGCCGCTCGCGCCCATACGGTTCGCGACCGAGGCGAAATTCAGCCCCTGCGCCATCTCGCGTACCGTCGCGCGCCTGACCGGCCCGGTGTCGGGATCGTCGCGCGCGGGCCACGCCGCAAGCAGGAAAGCGACCCATTTGGCATAGTCGTTCGCGCTCACCTGCAATCCGCCCATTGCGTTGAAGGCGCCATCGGCCATTTCGGGTTCGACCGACCAGCGCTCATTTTCCCAGCGATAACCGACGGCGGTGCGCGCTTTGGGTGCGCGGGCGACGTCGAAGCCGCTCGACGTCATGCCGAGCGGGGTCAGGATCGTCTGGCCGATGTAGTCGGCGTAGCGCATGCCCGACGCATTGGCGACGATGCGGCCGAGCAGCGCATAGCCGAAGTTCGAATATTCGAACTGGCTTTGCGGCACGCGGCTGAACGGCACGCCCGCGGCGATCATCCGCGTGAAATCCGCCTGCGGCAATATCTGCTGCCGGTCGCCCCACGGATCGTCGGTGACAAAACCGCCGACATGATGGAGCAGGTCGCGCACGCGAATGCGCGGGCTGTCGGCGGTCGGATAGGTCCACTCCCGCATCTCGGGCACATGCTGCTCGGCGGGATCGTCGAGGCGCAGCTTGCCGTCGTCGCGCAGCTTTAGGATCGCGAGCGCAGTGAAGGCCTTGGTCATCGAGGCGATGCGGAAGAGGCTGTCGGGGGTCACCGGCCGCCGGTCGGCAAGGCTCTGGACGCCGATGCTCTTCACATAGGCAAGGCGGCCGTCTTTGACGACGCCATAGACCATGCCGGGCACATGCTGTTCGCCCTGGTGCCGCGCGAACAGCGCGTCGATTTCGGGCGCGATGGCAGCGAGATCGTCGGCGCCGGCCTCTTGCGCGGCTGCGGGATTTGCACAGCCCAGCAGGAGGGCAAGGGAAAGGGCTGATCGCAGGCGCATGGCATTCTCCGGCTATGGACAATGCGACGCTAGCAGGCCGATGCCGCGCCAACAATCGGGCGCGAGCCGCCATTCCCTTCATGGCAGCGGCCGGAAGGCGGCATTCCGCATCTTTAAAAACTTCGTCATTCCCGCGAAAGCGGGAACCCAGGGAGGGGTCAGTCGACGCACGCACTGGGTTCCCGCTTTCGCGGGAATGACGAACGTTGAGAACGGCAGTTCACCACTTCAAGCCAGTTCCAACTTCAGGACGAACCGGCGTCAAACGGGGGGTGGGCCGGAGCCCACCCCCGCAAAGCTTACATTCCGTCGAGGCCCTTGCTGACCAGCACGTTCACCGCGACGCGGCGGTTCTGCGCCTTGCCTTCGGGGGTCTCGTTATCCGCCGCAGGATCGGCTTCGGCCATGCCGGCGGGCGTCAGCATCCGATAGGGTTTCCAGCCGCACGCCTGTTGCAGATGGTTGACGACAGTGCCCGCGCGCTTTTCGCTGAGCATCTGGTTGAATTCCTGGCTGCCCGTCGAATCGGTGTAGCCGACGACCAGCAGCAGCGCGTTGTCCATCGCGTCCGCCGCGGCCGCGGTCGCGCAGAGATCGGACTTTGCCTGCGCCGAGAGTACCGCTTTGCCGACGTCGAAATTCACGTTCGTCGTGCTTTTCACATTATACTGGTCGATGTCGCCGACGCGGCTGCGCAGCGCCTCGGTCGCCGCGGTCTGTTCGGCAAAGCGCTGGTCGGTGCCGGTGTGAATCATCGACGCGGTGCGCAAATCCTTGCTCTTGAGATCGACCTCGCTCGCGAACAGGCCGCCCGCCCATTGCAGCGTATCGACCTTCACGGGCAGCCCGTTGAGCAGCGCGTCGGTCGCCAGCTTGTCGCGGCTCAAACCGAGGAAGCCGCCGCTGGACTTCACGCGCGTATTCTCGTTGACGACGAGCAGGGTCTTGGTGCCATCGACGGTCGTGACCTGGATCTGGTTGCCGCTGCGCGCCGAGATGATGCCTTCGACCTGGGGACCCTTTGTCATTTCCGACGGGTCGGGCATCCGCTCGCCATAGACGGTGGCCATGACCTCCTCGGACGCTTCATCCTGCGCTTGCATGGCCAGGGCGGCCGTCGCAGGCGCAGCAAGCATGGTTAACAGCAACAGCAATTTCGGACTTTTGGAAACCGCACTCATTACGCTACTCCTTCAATGAGCCGCCCCCGCGTGATCGGTTCGCCCTTTCCGCGAGCCGATGATGTCCGGCAAGAGCGTTGGCGCATTGCGCCGGTAATTGGAGTGCATTGTGCGACGAAATGAGCGCACACGTCCCGAAAATGAGTCTTTGGCCGAATTGCAGGCGGGTCTGGGGCGCCATGGGCCACGCTTCCACCGGGACTTTATTCGATGAAGGCCGCGTTCACCGTCACCGCGTCGGCGTCCCACGCGGGCACCGCCTGCGCGGTCATCGGCACCATGAAGCGCTTGCCGCCGGGCTTCTCGATTTCGAGGATGTCGCCAGCGCCGAAATTCTCGACCGCAGCGACATGGCCGATCGCTGTACCGTCGGTCGAGATACACGGCAGTCCGATCAGGTCGTGGTGATAATATTCGCCCTCGCCCAGCGGCGGCAGCGCCGAACGCGGGACGGTCAGGATCGTACCGCGTAGCGCCTCGGCACCGCTGCGGTCGGTGATTTCGGCGAAGGTGGCGACCGCGCCCTGATTGGCGGGGCGCACCGATTTGAGCGTCAGCTTGGCGCCCCCCGCGTCGAAAACGGAAAAGGCGCGGAGAGCCTCCGCGCCTTCGCCGAACAGCTTCAAACGCACCTCGCCCCGCACCCCATGCGCGCCGGCGATGGCGGCGAGGGTGACGGGACGGTCGGCGGTCATAGAGGCTTAGCCTTCGGCCTTTTCTTCGGTTTCGGGGGCGACCGGGCCGCCCTCGGAAACTTCTTCGGCGATCGCGGTCGCGTCTTCGGCGGTCGCATCGGTCGGCGCCTCGTCGGCGACGGCTTCGGCGACGGCTTCAGCGGTTTCTTCGCTCTTCACCGAGCCGGTCGCGTCCGATTCGGCGGCTTCGGGAGCGGCGGCTTCTTCGGCCACGGCTTCGTCGGCAGCCGCTTCTTCAGCGGCGGGCGCTTCGGCTTCGGGCTCGGGCGCCGGAGCGGCAGCAGCTGCAGCAGCAGCCTCTTCGGCTTCAGCGATCTTCGCGGCCTTTTCCTCGGCGCGCTCCTTGGCCTTTTCGCCAGGGACCGCCTTGTTCGGATTGTTGCGCGCGGCGCGTTCCTTGATGCCCGCGGCGTCGAGGAAACGGGCAACGCGGTCGCTCGGCTGCGCGCCGACCGAGAGCCAGTGCGCGGCGCGCTCGCCGTCGAGCTTCACGCGCTCCGGATTATCCTTGGCGAGCAGCGGGTTGTAGCTGCCGATGCGTTCGATGAAGCGGCCGTCGCGCGGGCTGCGCGAATCGGCGACGACAATCTTGTAATAGGGACGCTTTTTCGAACCGCCGCGCGAAAGGCGAATGGAGGTAGCCATGTTATTTTCCTTCAGTGTCTAATGGTCAAACTAATCGAACTATTTCTTTTTATTCATCAGCTTGGCGAGATCGGGCGGTATGCCCCCACCGCCGAGGCCGGGCAGGCCGCCCATGCCGCCGCCACCCATTCCGCCGCCAAGTCCGGGCATCCCCGGAATGCCGCCGCCGCGCCCGAACAGTGCGCCGAGGCCCTTGAGCCCGCCCATCTTGCGGATCTTCTTCATCGCGGTGGACATTTCCTGGTGCATCTTCAGCACCTTGTTCACCTGTTGCACCGTCGTGCCCGACCCGTTGGCGATGCGGATCTTGCGCTTCGCATTGATGATTTCGGGCTTCGCGCGCTCCTTGGGGGTCATCGACCCCATGATCGCGTCGAAATGGACGAGCGTCTTGTCGTCGGCGCCGCTTTGCGCCGCGGCGACCTGCGCCTTTTTGAGCCCCGGGATCATGCCCGCGAGCGCGCCAAGGCCGCCCATGCGGCGCATCTGGTTCAGCTGCGTGCGAAGGTCGTTGAGGTCGAACTGGCCCTTGGCCATCTTCGCGGCCATCGCCTCGGCCTCTTCGGCCTGGATCGTCTCGGCGGCGCGTTCGACGAGGCTGACGACGGCGCCCATGCCGAGAATACGGCCGGCGATGCGCGACGGCTGGAACAGCTCGAGCTCGCCCAGCTTCTCACCCGTGCCCGCGAATTTGATCGGCTTGCCGGTCACCGCGCGCATCGACAGCGCAGCACCGCCGCGCGCGTCGCCGTCCATGCGGGTCAAGACGACGCCGGTGAGCGGCACCTGATCGCTGAACCGCTGCGCGACCTGCACCGCATCCTGCCCGGTCAGACTGTCGACGACGAGCAGCGTTTCGGCAGGGTTCGCAGTGCGCGACACCGCCTGCATCTCGTCCATCAGCTGCTGATCGACGTGGAGGCGGCCCGCAGTGTCGAGCATCAGGACATCGAAGCCTTGGAGCTTGGCGGCCTGCATTGCACGCTGCGCAATCTCGACCGGCCCCTGCCCCGCGACGATCGGCAGCGTCGCGACGTCGATCTGGGTGCCGAGCACGGCGAGCTGTTCCTGCGCGGCGGGGCGATTGACGTCGAGCGACGCCATCAGCACCTTCTTGCGCTCTTTATCCTTGAGCCGCTTCGCGATCTTCGCGGTCGTCGTCGTCTTGCCCGAACCTTGCAGGCCGACCATCATGATGACCGCGGGCGGGGTGACGGCCAGGTCGAGCTCGGCGGTTTCGGAGCCGAGCATCTCGGTCAGCGCGTCGCTGACGATCTTGACCACCTGCTGCCCCGGCGTGACCGAACGCAGGACATTCTGGCCGATCGCAAGTTCGGTGACCTGATCGACGAAGCTGCGCACGACGGGGAGCGCGACGTCGGCCTCGAGCAAGGCGATTCGCACTTCGCGCATCGCCGCGCGCACGTCGGCCTCGGTCAGCGCGCCGCGGCCGCGGAGCTTCCCGAAAACATCGCCAAGCCGATTGCTCAGACTGTCGAACATGCGCTCAAAAATCCCTTCTGACAGCCCGCAACGCAAAGCACGCCGGTGAGCGAAACCTCGCCAACCAGCGGCTATCCGTGGACAGATTTTCCGTCGCGGATGTCGTGTCTGCCCGTGCGCAATATGTGCCCGGACGCGGCGGCCCCTACACAAATATCCGCGCCAAGGCAAGGCGGGTACCCAATGCCGCACTTAACCCAAATTTCACCGCTTCGCGCCATAAGGCAGCCGAGGGTGGGACAAACTCATATGAATTCTACGCCAAAGCCCCTGGACCGCAGCGAGGGCGCCAAACGCGACATCATCACCGGGGGCGTCGTCGTCGCCGCGATCCTGCTGTTCATCGGCACGGGCGGCAATGTGATGCAGCACGTCATCCAGGCGCTGATCGGCATCGGCGGCGGCCCTGACCGCGTGCTAGCGACCGCGCTCGTGCTGAACGTCGCGCTGATCCTCTTCGGCTGGCGTCGCTACAATGATCTCAACCGCGAAATCCGGGAACGGACCGAGGCCGAACGGCGCGCGCGCTACCTGGCCGACACCGACCCGCTGACGGGTTTCCTCAATCGCCGCGCGCTGCTCGTGACCGGCCAGCGGATGATCGCCGAGGCTGCGGCCGAGAAGCGCGAGGTCGCGCTGTTCCTGCTCGACCTCGACCATTTCAAGACGGTCAACGACATTCACGGGCACGCCGCGGGCGACCGCGTGCTCCAGGTCGCCGCCGAACGCATCGCCGCCGTGTTGCCGCCCAGCGCCACCAAGGCGCGGCTGGGCGGCGACGAATTCGTCGCGATGATGACCTTTGATCCCGCCGCGCGTGACGACATCGACGCGCTGGCGGCGGAGCTGGTGACCGCGCTCGACAACAAGGTCACGCATGATTCGCAGCGAATCCGCATCGGCGCCTCGCTCGGCATCGCGCTTGCCCGCGACAGCAGCGTGACGATGGAAACCATGGTCCGCCAGGCCGACATCGCCATGTATCATTGCAAGGACGAAGGGCGGAATCGCCATGTCTGGTTCGAACAGGGCATGGAAATGGCGGTGCAGGTGCGCAACCAGATCGAAACGGGCATTCGCGAAGGCATGCCGCGCGGCGAGTTTGTGCCGCATTTCGAACCGCAGGTCGACATCGCCACCGGGCGGCTGATCGGGTTCGAGATGCTGATGCGCTGGGAATCGCCCGAATATGGGCTGATCCCGCCCGAACGATTTATCCCGGTTGCCGAAGAAAGCGGGCTGATCGGCGAATTGTCGCTTCAGGTCATCCGCGAAGCCATGGAAATCGCCAAGCGCTGGGATCCGTCGATCGTTCTCGCGGTTAATATCTCGCCGCAACAGCTCAAAGATCCGTGGTTCAGCCAGAAGCTGACCAAGCTGCTCGTCGAAACGGGCTTTCCCGCGGCGCAGCTCGAGGTCGAGATCACCGAAAGCTCGCTGTTCGAAAACCTGCCGCTGGTCCGCTCGATCGTCACCAGCCTCAAGAATCAGGGCGTGTCGCTCAGTCTCGACGATTTCGGCACCGGATACAGCTCGCTCTCGCATTTGCGCGCGCTGCCGTTCGACCGCATCAAGATCGACCGCAGCTTCGTCGCAGCGATGCGCGGCAGCCCCGACGCGCAGGCGATCGTCGTCGCGATCGTGCGTCTGGGTGAAAGCCTGGCGATGCCGATCACCGCCGAGGGCGTCGAGGATGAAGCGACCGCGATCGAATTGACGCGGCTCGGCTGTTCCAAGGGGCAGGGCTGGTATTTTGGCCGTGCCGCGTCGGCTGCCGACACCGAACGGCTGCTCGCCGACC
>JASBSJ010000067.1 GCA_030148985.1 Sphingopyxis sp. | reverse complement strand
CGATAGTCCGCGTTGATGCTGATATATCCGTGCGTGAGGTCGCACGTCCACACCGTCGCTTGGCCTTCGCCAAGGCCGAGATCGGCGCCGACACGGATGTCCTGGCCCTTGAGATGCGCGGCGACCGGCGCCTCGTCATAGCCGTTGATGGGCAGGCCGTCCTTCGCGACCCAATGGTCGCCGAAACGGATCGCGAGCCTGTCGCGGTCGGCGGGCTCGCCTGCCTTGCCCACTGCCATCACGACGCGGCCCCAGTTGGCATCCTCGCCCGCGATCGCCGTCTTCACCAGCGGCGAGTTGGCGATGGCGAACGCGACGCGTTTGGCGCTGTCGTCGCTGACCGCGCCGGTGATCTGGATCTCGATGAATTTCGATGCGCCCTCACCGTCGCGCACAACCTGGTGTGCGAGATCGAGCGCGACGTCGCGGATCGCCGCGTAGAGCGCATCGGCGCCGGGATCGTCACGCGTGGTCAACGGCGCGTTGCCCGCCTGCCCCGTCGCGAACAGCAGCACCGTGTCGCTGGTCGAGGTGTCGCTGTCGACGGTGATGGCATTGAACGTCCCGCCCGTCGCCTCGCGCAGCATGTCCTGCAACAGCGCGGGCGCGACCGCGGCGTCGGTGAAGATATAGCCGAGCATTGTCGCCATATCGGGCGCGATCATGCCCGACCCCTTGACGATTCCCGCGACATGCACCGTCCGGTCGCCGACGATCGCGCTCGCCGCTGAACCCTTGGCAAAAGTGTCGGTGGTGCCGATCGTTTCGGCCGCGGTTTCCCACGAGCAAGGCTCGGCGGTCAGCGCCGCCGCGACGCCCGCGCGCGCCTTGTCCTTCGGCAGCGGCACGCCGATGACCCCGGTCGAGCTGACGAACACCTCGCCCGGCGCGCAGCCGAGATGGTCCGCGACCTGCGCCATGATCGCCTCGACCGCCTCGCGCCCGCGATAGCCGGTGAAGGCGTTGCTGTTGCCCGCATTGACGATCAGCGCGCGCGCGGCGCCGCTTTTCACCTGCTCGCGCCCCATCTCGACTTCGGACGAGCAACAGACGTTGCGCGTGAACACGCCTGCCACGGTGGTGCCCGGCGCCAGCTCGACAAAAGTGAGGTCGCAACGATCCCAATCCTTGTACCGCGCACGCGAGACGCGGCGCTTAACCCCCGCGATGTCGGGGAGGTCGGGGAAGGATGCGGGGGCGAGCGGGGAGCGCGTGGTCATGCGGGGCGCATAATCGCTATCGGCCGATAGCAAAACCCCTCCCGTGAACGGGAGGGGTCTGATGATCTTGACGTCGCCCCCGCGAAGGCGGGGGCCGCTGGAGGTTTACGCAACGACGCCGCATAAGGACGCCCGCGGCCCCCGCCTTCGGGGGGGCGACGACCGTTTACGCCGGAATGCCGCTGATCGACTTCACTTCCATGAAATCCCTCAGCCCGAACACCCCGCCCTCGCGGCCGTTGCCCGACGCCTTGTAACCGCCAAACGCCGCGCCCGGTCCCGGGCCCCAGGCGTTGACCGCGACCATGCCGGCGCGCAGCTTCGGTGCCACGGCCGCGGCCTTGGCGGGGTCGCCCGAGATCACGGCGGACAAGCCATATTCGGTGTCGTTGGCAATATCGACCGCCTCGTCGAGCGTGTCATAGGCCATGATCGTCGCAACCGGCCCGAACACCTCTTCCTTTGCGATGCGCATGTCGGGGGTGACGCCCGAAAAGACCGTCGGCTTGATATAATAACCGCGATTGACGTTGCTCGGCAGGCCGGTGCCGCCGGTTTCCAGCGTCGCGCCCTCATCGATCGCCGACTGGATCAACCCCTGGATCTTGTCGAACTGCGCCTTGTTGACGACGGGGCCGATGTGGCCGCCTTCGCTCATCGGATCGCCGACCGACGTGCCGTCGAACATCGCCTTGATCACGCCGACCGCTTCGGCCTCACGCTCTTTCTGCACCAGGATGCGCGTCGGCGCGATGCAGCTTTGCCCGGTGTTGACCAGCACGCCCTGCACCGTCGGCGGCAGCACCGTTTCGAAATCGGCGTCGGGCAGGACGATGTTCGGCGACTTGCCGCCCAGTTCCTGATGGACGCGCTTCACCGTATCGGCGGCGGCCTTGGCCACCAGGATGCCCGCGCGGGTCGATCCGGTGAAGCTCACCATATCGATCCCCGGATGCGCGCTGATCGCGTTGCCGACGGTCGGGCCGTCGCCCTGCACCAGGTTGAACACGCCCGGCGGAACACCGGCGGCGTCAAGGATCTCGGCAAAGATCACCGCATTGCCGGGGCATTCCTCCGACGGTTTCAGCACCATCGTGTTGCCCGCGGCGAGCGCCGGGGCGACCTTCAGCGCAATCTGGTTCAGCGGCCAGTTCCACGGCGTGATCATGCCGACGACGCCGATGGGTTCATAGGCGATGACGCCCGCGGCATATTTTTCCGTGAAGCTGAAGTCTTTCAGCGCGGCGATGGTGCCGAGGAAACCGCCGATGCCCGCGCCGACCTGCGCGGTGCCCGCGAAGCTCACCGGCGCGCCCATTTCGGCCGCCATCGACTTGGCAAGGTCGCCCGCGCGCTTCTTATATTCCTCGACGATGCGGTTCAGCAGCGCGAGCCGTTCCTCGCGTGTCGTCTGCGAGAAGCTCTTGAACGCCTCCTTCGCCGCCGCGACCGCATCGTCGATGTCGGCCGCGGTGCCGAGCACGACGGTCGAAGCCGGCTCCTCGGTCGCGGGGTTGATGACGTCATGCGGCTTGCCGCCCTTGCTGTCGACCCACTGGCCGCCGATGTAATTCTGCTTGAGGTGCGTTTCGGTGCTCATGTCCTGTCTCCCATCGGCGGTGAATCCGTCTCGCATTGCTACCTAATGGCGGCAGCGAATGAATCAAGCGCCACGCCCACTTTCGTCATCAACGCATTTCAGCAGAAAGGCGTGACATCAATATGGCGGCGCGCGTCGCCTGGCGCGCAATGCTGGGGATGTCGACCGTCTCCTCCGGCCCGTGGTCGCCGGTCGAATAGGCGCCGAGCCCGGCAAGGCTATCGACGAACGGCGCGACGAAGCTGATGTCGGCGGCGCCGCGCTTCAGCGGGTCGAGCGCCGCCATTTCGGGCAGGCCAAGGTCGCGGTTGACGGCGTTGAGCCGCGTCAGCAGCGCGCGGTTGCCGTCGGTCGGCGCCATCGCCGGATAGCCGCCCGGGTCGAAGGCAAGCGTCGCGCTCGTCTTCGGCGCATGGTCGGCGACGATCGCCGCCATCTTGGCTTTCACCCGTTCCGCCTGTTCGGCCGACAGCGTACGCAGGTCGCCGCGCGCGATCGCGGTGGCGGCGATGATGTTGGTCTTGCCGTTCGCACTCGCGCGGATCTTGCCCTCGTCGAGCGATACCTGCTCGCCCCCCGCGACCAGCCCGACGTTGAAGGTCAGATTGGGTTCGGGCAGCTCGGTGCGAAAACGGTGGATGATCCGCGCCAGCTCGTAAATCGCGCCATCGCCCGCGTCGGCGCTGAAAATGCCCGAACTGTGCCCGGTCTTTCCCGTCGCGGTGACCGTCCAGCTTTCCGACGAGCGCCGCGCAATCGAGCTCATGTCGGCGCCGCCATCGCGGATCAGCCCCTCGAAACCCAGCGCGACGTCGGCGCGCTTGCCCGCGGCGATCAGGTCGGCACGCGCCTTTTCGAGCGGGTCGCCGACATCTTCCTCATCGCCCGTCATGTAAAATTCGATATTCGCGTCCTTCAGCGTCCCCGCCTGGTGCATCGCGCGCAGCGCCGCGACGACGACGACCATGCCGCCCTTGTCGTCGCCGACCCCCGGCCCCTTCGCCTTGTCGCCCATGCGCTCGAAGCGCTGAAAGGGCGAATCGGGCTCGAACACCGTGTCGAGATGGGCAATGAGGAGCAGGCGCTTGCCGCCCGGCCTGCCTTCATGCGTCGCGATCAGATGCCCCGCGCGGCCGGTGTCGCGCATCGGCTTCCACGTCACGGTAAAGCCCAGCGGCTCCAGCTCGGCGCGCATCATCGCCCCGACCTTTTCGACGCCGTCGAGATTGAGCGAGCCGCTGTTCTGGTTGACCAGCTTTTCGAGCAGCGCGACGCTGCGCTCCTGCTCGGCCGCGACGATCGCCGCCATCGCGCTTTCGGCCGTGCTGAGCTTCGCCGCGGCGACGGGTGCGAAGGCGAGCTGAAGCGCGAGCAGGGCGACGAAGGACAATGATTTCATGGGGGCTCTCCGATTTCCTATTATCGTCGCCCCCGCGCAGGCGGGGGCCGCTGGCAACCTTGCGCTACGCCGATAGCGGCCCCCGCCTGCGCGGGGGCGACGATCAGGGGTGTGCCTTGTTGACGACGCCACGGCAAGGCGTCAGCCCGGCCGCACCATGAAAATGTCACCGCCGAAGCTGACGAAGAACAGATTGCCCGCGCTGTCTTCGCCAAAGGAGGCGATGTTGCCGATCGTCCCCGCGTCGGGCGCAAAATCCTCGTTGCGCACCGCAAAGCGCGACGACGGCAGCGTCTGGCCGACCATCAGATCGGCAAAGGGCACCGTCCAGATATTGCCCGACACGAAATCGCCAAAGACATATTGGCCCTGCAACGACGTCACCGGCCCGCGGTAGACATATCCGCCGGTGACCGAACGCCCCTGGCGCGCCCCGCTGCCATGGCCATATTCGGCGACAGGCGGCGTCAGGCCCGCCGGCGCGGTCCCCGAATAGGACTGCGTGCCCTCCAGAAAACGCCAGCCGAAATTCAGCCCTGGCTGCGCCGTCGTCACCATGTCGATCTCTTCGATCGCGCCCTGCCCGACATCGCCGATCAGCAACGTCGATCCCGAAAAGGAGGCGCGGAAGGGGTTGCGCAGGCCAAAGGCGAAGACATAGGGATCGCCGCCGCCCGCCAGGAACGGATTGCCGGGCGCCGGGCCATAGCTGCTGCCCCCAGCGCCGACGGCAAAGCGCAGGATCTTGCCAAGCTGCACATTGCGGTTCTGGGCGTTGTTGTTCGGGTCACCCCCACCGCCGCCGTCGCCGACCGCGACATAGACATGGCCGTCGGGGCCGAAGCCGATCCAGCCGCCATTATGATTGTCGAAACCGGGGTGCGGAATATCGAGTACGAGGTCGTAATTGGTCGAGCTGTCCGCCTGGCCCAGCGTATAGCGCCGCACCTGGACGTTGCCGTTCGGCGCCGTCGCGACCGCGAACAGCCGCTGCGACGCGGCATGGTCGGGATAAGGCGCGAGGCCCAGCAGCCCGCGTTCGCCGTCGGTCGAAATGTCGGTGATGTCGAGCACGAGCGTCCGGCTGCCGTCCGCGGGGTCGAAGCGATAGACGTTGCCGCCCTTCTCGACGACATAGACACGGCTGTCGCCGGGGATCGGCGCCACGTAAAGCGGCTGGCTGAACCCCGTCCCCACGCGCGCGACGGCGATGCCCTCGCGGCTGTTGGTGACGGTGATGTTGACCGCCTGCGTCACGCTCGCCCGCCCGTCGCTGACGCGCAGCACGACGGCATAGACATTGTCGCCGTCGGCGTCGCCCGGCAGGTCGAAATCGGGCGCCGCATTGAAGCGCACCGCGCCCGCGCTCGTGATTGCAAAACGCGCTGCATCGGCGCCGCCGTCGATCGTAAAGGTCAGCGTATCGCCATTGGAATCGCTCGCGGTGGCCTGATAGGCGTTCGTGATATTTTCAGCGACGCTGGCGGTCTGAAGCGAGGTGAAGGCGGGCGGCGCATTGGCCATGGGCGGCGGCGTATCGCTCCCGCCCCCACCGCCGCACGACGCGAGAACCAGCGGGATCAGGACGGCGAACAAGCATTTTTGCATCGACGAACAGCCTTTAGCGATCAAGCCCACCCCAAGCGCAACTTGCCACCCGCGCGAAAGGCCCGCAACCTCCCTGCATTTACCATCACCGGGGCTGTGCGGCCGCGTCAGGCGGGTTCCCGGGCCTCGTCGAATTCGTTCAGTCGCGCCAGTGCTTCGCGCGCAATGCGGTGCAGCGCGACGCGGTTTACCGTCAGGCCGTCGGAACCGGTGCCGGTCAGCTCGTCGATGACAAAGGTCACGCGCGTACGGTCGGGCGCCAGTTCATCGAAGGTGAATTTCAGCCCGGTGCTGAGCGCGCCGTCATCGACGCTGTAGAACAGATGCGCCTCACGCGGAATTTCCATCGCGACGGCGATCCTGATCTTTTGGGCGTCGGGTCGCTGTTTCGGCACCATCTTCTCGAAACCGGGTTCGCCCTTGTACGCTACCAGTTCGTAAAGCCGCGTCGATCCGCCATTGGTGACCAGCGGCAGGCTGCTGAAGGCGCTGCCGTCGCCGAACATCCGCGCAAACACTTCCTCGCGCGGCGCCGCCACCGTGCGCGTCAGATTCGCCAGTTCGATGACCTTGCCGCAGCCGATCGTGAACAGCATCGCGGCGATCAGAATCAGGTTACGGATCACGGTCGAGCCCCCTCGAATAGCCTGCCGGATATAGGCCGCACTGTTTAACAAAGGCGAAAGCGCACCGACCGTCACGTCAGCAGACCGGAAGGGTTCGATACGGATCGATGGCGCGCAACCGCCGCTTGCCTCATCGCGCCACGAAAAAGGGCGCCCGGCTCCCCCGAACCGGACGCCCCTTGCCAGCGTCGCTGACCCGCGGAGGGATCAGGCGCTGTAATACATGTCGAACTCGACCGGGCTCGGCGTCTGTTCGAAACGATAGACTTCGTCCCACTTCAGCTCGACATAAGCCTCGATCTGGTCCTTGCTGAACACGTCGCCCTTCAGCAGGAAGTCGTGATCGGCGGTCAGGCTGTCGAGCGCTTCGCGAAGCGAGCCGCACACGGTCGGCACTTCGCTCAGTTCTTCGGGCGGCAGGTCATAGAGGTTCTTGTCCATCGCATCGCCGGGATGGATCTTGTTCTGGATGCCGTCGAGCCCCGCCATCAGCAGCGCCGCATAGCAGAGATAGGGGTTCGCCATCGCGTCGGGGAAACGGAACTCGACGCGCTTCGCCTTGGCGCCCGCACAGTAAGGAATGCGGCACGAGGCCGAGCGGTTGCGGCTCGAGTAAGCGAGCAGCACCGGCGCCTCGAAACCGGGGACGAGCCGCTTGTAGCTATTCGTCGTCGGGTTGGTGAAAGCGTTGAGCGCCTTGGCGTGCTTGATGACGCCGCCGATGAAATAGAGGCACATGTCCGAAAGGCCGGCATAGCCATTGCCCGCGAACAGCGGCTTGCCCTTTTCCCAGATCGAGATGTGCGTGTGCATCCCCGATCCGTTATCGTCCTTGATCGGCTTCGGCATGAAGGTCGCGGTCTTGCCATAGGCGTGGGCCACCTGGTGGACGACATATTTATAGATCTGCATGCGGTCGGCGGTCTGCGTCAGCGTGCCGAAGGTCAGGCCCAGCTCGTGCTGCGCCGCGGCGACTTCATGGTGATGCTTGTCGCACGGCAGGCCCATTTCGAGCATCGTCGAGACCATCTCGGCGCGGATGTCGACCGCGCTGTCGATCGGCGCGACGGGGAAATAACCGCCCTTGGCGCGCGGGCGGTGCGCAAGGTTGCCGCCCTCATAGCTGCGGCCCGAATTGGTCGGCAGCTCGATGTCGTCGATCTCGAACCCCGACTTGTTATATCCGGTTTCGAACCGGACATCGTCGAACATGAAGAATTCGGCTTCGGGGCCGACATAGGCGGTGTCGCCGATTCCGGTCGAGGCGAGATAGGCCTCGGCGCGCTTCGCGGTCGTGCGCGGGTCGCGGGCATAGCCTTCGCCGGTCGACGGCTCGACGATGTCGCAGAAGATCACCAGCATCGGCGTCGCCGAGAAGGGATCGTCGTACACAGCGTCGAGGTCGGGCTTCAGGATCATGTCGCTTTCGTTGATCGCCTTCCAGCCCTCGATCGACGAACCGTCGAACATCAGCCCGTCTTCGAGCGAGTCCTCGTCGATCACCCCGGCGCACATCGTCAGATGCTGCCACTTGCCCTTGGGGTCGGTGAAGCGCAGGTCGACCCACTCGATGTCGTTTTCCTTGATCCGCGCGATGATATCCTTGGGCTTCGTAGCCATGATTTAAGCTTCCTTCTTGCGTAATGGTCCGGCGTGCCGGGGATTGCTGGGATGGGGTTGGTGCGGGGCGGTCAGAGCGCGTCCTCGTTGCGCTCGCCGGTGCGGATGCGCAGCGCCGTCTCGACCGGGATGACGAAGATCTTGCCGTCGCCGATGCGGCCGGTCTGCGCGGCGGCGGCGATCGCCTCCACGACGCGCTCGGCCATCGAATCCTCGACGATGACCTCCAGCTTCACCTTGGGCAGGAAATCGACGACATATTCGGCGCCGCGATAGAGTTCGGTATGGCCCTTTTGCCGCCCGAAGCCCTTGGCCTCGGTGACGGTGATGCCGCTGACGCCGACTTCGTGCAGCGCCTCTTTCACTTCGTCGAGCTTGAACGGCTTGATGATCGCCTCAATCTTCTTCACGCTTTTCGTCCCCCACTGGGTCTGTCTCGTCGCTCGCACTCAAAGCCGGATCAGGCCCGCCTGGTCCGGTTCGCAACCCGTGAGTCGCTGCGAGGCCCCGTCATCTTGCACCAATCAAGAGCCGTGCCAATTGGCGAATCGCAAGCTTTCGGCAAGATTTGTGACATGAAATTGCGGCATTGCCCAAGGGGTGAGCAATCGGGCGAGTTCGGTGCCTAAAAAAGCGGCAGCCAAGCCATTCTAAAGCCCCTCCCCTTCAGGAGTGTCAGGTCGGTTCATGCCCCCGGCATGACCTAAACCGTCCGGGGGACGGTTTACCTGACACTGGGTGGGGGTGGGGGCCATCGGCGTTGCACAAGGCCGATGGCCCCCACCCGCTGCGACTAAGGAACAAGTTCCCAAGTCTCGCTGCCCTCCCCTGAAGGGGAGGGCATGGTTTGGCTCACCGCCCCATCGGCGCCGCGCTGTCGGCGAGGTTCGCCTTGGTCCAGATCGACCGGTCGATGACATAGGCGCGCAGCGCCTCGGCATCTTGCGGGCTCAGCACCCGCGCAAAGCTCACCATGCCGCGGTCCTTGAGCGCACCGTCGAGCGTCACGGCCTTCCACGCGTCGGCATTCGCAAGCGTGGCCGAGACGCGCAGGTCCGGCGTGAAGCCGTTGCCGATCGCGCTGTCGCCGTGACAGACGATGCAATAACGCCCAAACAGCGCCTTGCCCGCGGCCACCTGCGCCACCGTCCCGAACTGCGGCGGCGGGTTCCACGCGAGCGCCGTCGTCCGCGGCAGCGCCGGCAGCTGCACCGTGCCGCCGAGCTTCAACACAATAAGGCGCGGGATATTGGGGAGCTTGCGCGTCGCACCGCCCGCCACCCCGGCAACGAGCGGAAAGGCGCCGCCCTTGCTCGTCTGGAAGGCGACATATTGCACCCCGCCGACGCGAAAGGTCGACGGCGCGCTGACGATCCCCGACTGCATGTCGAGGTCGAGCAATTGCCGGCCCGTATCGGCGGCATAGGCGCGGAAGCGGCCGGTGCTCGTGCCCTGGAACACGAGGTTGCCCGCGCTCGTCATCGTCCCGCCGTTCCACGCCGCAGGATGATCGACGCCCCACGCCACCTTGCCCGTGCGCGGATCGAAGGCGACGAGGCGGCCCGTCGTTGCGGCAACCGCCGCGCGATACGCCGCCTTGTCGTCGGGCATCATCGTGCCGGTGAGCGAGGTGCCGACGTTGAAGCCGACGACCTTGCGCCGGTCGAGCTCGTTCATGTCGGCAACGTAGGCCTGCGGGATCTGCTGCGCCGGAATATAAACGAGCCCCGTCGCCGGATTATAGCTCATCGGGTGCCAGTTGTGTGCGCCCAGCGCGCCGGGGATCGCGATGAACGGCTTGCCCGTCTTGTAGAAGCGCGCCTCGGGGTTCTCGATCGGGCGGCCCGTCGCCAGATCATAGCCGGTGGCCCAGTTGATCCCGTCGACGAAGGGCTTGGCGTCGATCAGCTTGCCGGTGGCGCGGTCGATCGTGAAGAAAAAGCCGTTCTTCGGCGCATGGTACAGCACCTTGGTCGGCGTGCCGTCCACTGCCTGCTCGGCCAGGATGATCGGCTGCGTCGCGGTATAGTCCCACGTCTCGCCGGGCGTTTCCTGATAATGCCATTTATAGGCGCCGGTGCTGGCATCGACCGCGACGATTGACGACAGGAACCAGTTGTCGCCCTCGCCGTTCGATCGCGTCCCGTGATTCCACGGATTGCCATTGCCCACGCCCAGATAGACCTGGTCGAGATCCTTGTCATAGACGATCGCGTCCCACACGGTGCCGCCGCCGCCCGAGGTCTGCCACTCACCCGTGTCGGACCAGGTGGCATTGCCCTTGCTCGCGAAAATCGCGTCGCTCGCTGCGCCGTCCTTTTCCTTCTTCGGATTGGGCGCGGTATAGAAGCGCCAGCGCTCCTTGCCGGTGTCGGCATCATAGGCGGTGACATAACCGCGCACCCCGAATTCGGCGCCGCCGTTGCCGATCAGCACCATGTCCTTCACGACGCGCGGCGCGCCGGTGATCGTATAGGGCCGGTCGGCGTCGAAGGTCTGCGTCGACCAGAGTTCCGCGCCACTCTTCTTGTCGAGCGCGATCAACCGCCCGTCGAGCGCGCCGACAAAAACCTTGTCGCCCCACACGGCAACGCCGCGGTTGACGACGTCGCAGCAGGCGTGGACCGCACGCTCACCCGGCACCTTGGGGTCATATTTCCACAGCGGCTTGCCCGTCGCGGCGTCCCACGCGCTGACCTTCGACCAGGCGTGCGTCACATACATCACGCCGTCGACGACGACGGGCGTCGCTTCCTGTCCGCGCGCATCCTCCAGATCGGCGAACCAGGCGATGCCAAGCTCGCCGACATTCTTGTCATTGATGTCGGTGAGCGGGCTGAACCGCTGCTCGTCATAACCGAAACCGATCGCGCCCCAGTCGTCGCCATTGCCGCCGGTCTTGAGCAGCGTCTCGCTGGCCTTTTCGGCCGCGTCGAGCGAGCCGGAGCCGGTGACGCTATCATTTTTTGACGCGTTGCACGCCGCCAATCCCAGCAGAGCGCCGCCCAGCAGCGCAGCCGTCCAGACCCGTTTCGCCATATCGCTCTCCCTGTACGCCTATCGTTGACGTTAACGTCAAGACTGCGCGCGAAGCGGCGAGGGTGCAAGCATGAAATTGGGGGGCAGAAGCGTCTCGTCGTCATCCCGGACTTGATCCGGGATCCATGACTTCCAACGCAGCGCCAGCCTTCGTGGACCCCGGATCAAGTCGGGAGTGATATAGATGACAAAGCAACATGCGCCCACTAATACGTGGTGCGACACGTCAAGGCCCCGTTCAGAGTTTGGCGAGGGCTTCGACAGTATCGCTTGTCAACTTAGCCAGTCGTTTGAGCGTGTTCAAAATACTCTCACCCTTAAAGAACTCTCCATCTGCGAAGCGTATATCGAAGGTCGTGCTAGGATCGCCGTAGAGTTTCGCCCCCATTCCGTCGCTGAGGCCGATGGCGCGAGTCTGTTCGCCGTATGGCACTATGATGGACATGGTCCGAAAACCGCCGCCTGTGGGCCTACCCCAAGGATCAAGGATATCGAGTCGTGTTATGGCGAGCGTGGCATTGGTCGCGATAAGAATGTGATGCTTGTCCGCGATGTCCAATCGATGCAGCCCGTAGAGATCATTCCCTCCGTCCTCGAAGGGCTTTATCGTGTCCAAGATAAGAGTTTGGACTGCCTCACTTGGCGCACAGCCACAGTTTTTATGTCCGTTGAGGGATCCTTTCGCACTTTGCCGATCTTTATGGAACGGGAACATTGTGTGCCTGTGGACCTCGCCTCCGTTGGCTTTGACGAGAGCGCAGTAAGCGTGGTCCAAGGAAGTTCTCAGGTTATGAATTACATCGCCAACGATGGTGGGTGTGTGGGGAGGCAGGCTGCTTCCAATGATTTTCCCTTTCCGTCGCTTAGGATTGGGCTCAGGGCGCAGGGCTTTGACGTTCTCAGCCACGTAAGCCCTGACAATATGTTCGAATTGGTGGATGTGATGGTCGGCCCGTTCTATCTTTAGCGTGGCCCCCACGAAATCATTGCGAGTTATCATGCCGGAAACCAATCAGGAGAAAGAAAGCGAAGTGCTCAAACGAATGTTGAACACTCCCCCTAAACCGCACAAGGGCGGCGAAGAGTCGAGTCCTAAGACCAGTAAGGCCAAAGACAAGAAGGCCGACTAGCGGCGCTTCTTGTATGGCAGGATATCGAATGTCAGTTGGGGAGGCCCGACAGCCTTAGGCTGCGATGTTGTCAGCCCGGGTGATGAAATGGGAATCATCGTGCCGGTCAGCCCCAGGGCGGCGCGTTCAGTCCCTTGGGGCTCGCGGTGAAAATCTCGCAGCCCGTCTCGGTAATCCCGATGCTGTGTTCGAACTGCGCCGACAGCGAGCGGTCGCGCGTCACCGCGGTCCAGCCGTCGTTGAGCATCTTCACCGCATATTTGCCGGTGTTGATCATCGGCTCGATCGTGAAAAACATGCCGGGGCGCAGCTCCGGGCCGGTGCCGGGGCGACCGGCGTGGACAACCTCGGGCGCATCGTGGAACATCTGGCCAAGCCCGTGGCCGCAGAAATCGCGGACGACCGAATAGCGGTGACGTTCGGCGTGGGTCTGGATCGCGTGCGCGACGTCGCCCATGCGGTTGCCGGGCTTCGCCTGTTCGATGCCGAGCATCAGGCATTCATAGGTGACTTCGACCAGTCGCCGCGCCTTGATCGGCACCTCGCCGACCAGATACATGCGGCTGGTGTCGCCGTGCCAGCCGTCGACGATGCTGGTGACGTCGATATTGACGATGTCTCCCTCGCGCAGCGGTTTATCGTCGGGAATCCCATGACAAACGACATGGTTGATGCTGGTGCAGCAGCTGTGCGTGAAGCCGCGATATCCAAGCGTTGCAGGGATGCCGCCGCCCTCAAGCATCATCGTGCGGACGAGGTCGTCGATCGCCGCCGTCGTGACGCCCGGCTGGACGAAGGGGACGAGCGCGTCGAGGATCTCGGCCGACAGCCGCCCCGCCTTGCGCATCCCGGCAAAACCCGCTTCGTCGTGGAGCTTGATCGTGCCGTCGCGAACGCGCGCCGGGGCGGCCGCGTCGTCGGCGCTTATGGAAACATAGTCATACATGGCGCCGATATAGGCGATGTCGCGCCGAATTGCGAGCGCGACCGTCAGCCGGGCATTGCGTCCCCGCCGACCAGCGGCTGCCCGCGCGCGAACGCCCGCCAGCTTCCCGCCGCCGCGAGCGCAAGCAGCAACAGCCATCCGCCCGCCGCCGAAGGGATCAGCATCCATGCAAAAGCGGCGGGCGTGATGATCGCCATCACGGTCGGGATCGCCGCAAGGATGGCGAGCGTCCCGCACAGCGCCCACCACCGCCCGATCTGCGTCGCCGCCGCGCCGATGACGACATTGGTGAGCGCAAGCAGCACGAATTTCGCCGCGACCGGATAGGGCAGGCTCGCCATCGCGGGCGAATAATCGCCCGCGGTAAAGGCCGTCTGGATGTCGAAGAGCAGCCAGTTTTCATAGGCGTCGCTCAAGGCGGCCGCGACGGGAAGCGAGGTCGCGGCGAGCAGCGCGCGGAGGCGAAGCTCGCGCCACAGCGCAAAACAGCCGCAGCCGAGGAAGCCCGCATAAAGCAGCATGTAAAGATAGTCGCGCTCGTTGCCCGTCCGCATCGCGGCGAGCCGCGCGACCTGCTGCGGGTCGCTTTCGACGCCGAAAATCGCTTCCAGATCGCCCTGCCCACCGGCAAATTCGAAGGCAAGCACCGGCGCGCCGTAACCCGCCGCAATGCCAGCCCCGTCTTGCGGAAAAGTCTGCGTGAGCGACGCCCCGAACAGCAGCACCGCGATGCCCAGCGTCAGCGTCCAGTACCAGGCGCGCGTCGGCGCGGGCGGACGCGCCCGCTCGGCCTCGATCCATTGCTGAAGCCCCCCGAACAGCATTCAGGGATCGCGCCCGATCGCCGCATTCGCGCGGCCACCGGGCAGCGCGCGGCACTTCACCCTATTGGCACTCGGCGCATTTGCCGCGCACCTCGATCACCGGGCGCTCGGCGGCGAAGCCGGTCTTTTCGGCGGCGGCGCGCACCCCGGTCGAGAGCTTGTCATCGTCGACATGCACCGCGGTGCCGCACGTATCGCAGATCAGAAAGATGCAATCGTGCAGGCAGCCGGGATGGCTGTTGGCGACAAAGGCGTTGGCGCTTTCGACCCGGCGGACGAGGTTGTTCGCCACGAACAGGTCGAGGATGCGATAGACGCTGTTGGGCGCGACGCGCTTCCCGCGCTTCTGCGAGACGATGTCGGCGATCTCATAGGCGCTCGCCGGCTTGCCGATTTCGGCGACCGCGTCGAAAATCTCGGCGCGCATATCGGTCCACGCTTCGCCCGCGCCTTCGAGCGCGGCCTGCGCCGCCTTGGCGAGCGAGGCGCCGCTGGCTTCGACGTGCGGATGGTCATGCTTGCCCATTGCAGCTCCTCTGGCGCGGAAAATCGCGCGCTGACTATGGTGCAATGTAGGCTCTTTGCGGGGTGCCCGCAAGCGGCGGACCGATCCGCTTTGGCGCCGGGTCAGCCCCGCGCGCGGCGGTTGAGGTCGTGGCCGAGCGCGACCACGGCGACGCCGATCATCGTCGCAACCACTTCGCTGCCGTCGTGCGGCCGCGCCAGCGCGCCCGCCATCATACCGAGCCCGAAGCTGCCAACCGCGAAGGGCATCATGAAGCCATGGCTGAGCACGCCCGCGACCAGCGTGATGAGCGCAAAGCCGATCGCAACGATCAGCCCGATCTCATGGAACAGGTGGTTTTCGAGAAACACCCCGCCGACCGACGCGATCGAGGCGAAGAAAATCGTCGTCGCAAGGCAATGGACGAGGCACAGCCCCGACAGTCCCATCGCCAGCTGATCGCCCGACAGCGACGTCAACGGCCGCGAACCGCGCGCAGCCCGAACCAGCGCGCCGAGGCGCGTCAGGACAGGGGCAGGGCTGGCGACTTGGGTCACCCGATTCTCCGTTACGGCAATTGCTGCGCGGGATATGGCATAACATGACCAAGGTTACAACATCACATTGCACTTGATTTTCGCCTATTGTGGCGGCGCCAAACCCCTTTGCGTCGCGGCCCGCCGGGTCTAGGGAGGCGCCGAATCCCATCAAAAGGGCGAAAGGCTGCACATGAACACCGTCATCATCCGCGAAGACGACCTCGTCGAAACGATCGCCGACGCGCTCCAGTACATCAGCTATTTTCATCCGATGGACTATATCCGCGCGCTCGCCGCTGCCTATGAGCGCGAAGTCTCGCCCGCCGCGAAGGACGCGATGGCGCAGATCCTGTCGAACAGCCGCATGTGCGCCGAGGGGCACCGGCCGATCTGCCAGGACACCGGCATCGTCACCGTCTTCATCAAATGGGGCATGGACTGCCGCCTCGATTCGCCCCGCAGCCTTCAGCAAGTTGTCGATGAGGGCGTGCGCAAGGCCTATCTCCACCCCGAAAACAAGCTCCGCGCCTCGATCCTCGCCGACCCGGCGTTCAGCCGCGTCAACACCAAGGACAATACGCCGTCGGTGCTCAACGTCGAAATGGTGCCCGGCGCGAAGGTCGTGATCGACGTCGCCGCGAAGGGCGGCGGCAGCGAGAATAAGTCGAAGTTCAAGATGATGAACCCCAGCGACTCCATCGTCGACTGGGTGCTCGAAATGGTCCCGCAGATGGGCGCGGGCTGGTGCCCGCCGGGGATGCTCGGCATCGGCATCGGCGGCACCGCCGAAAAGGCGATGCTGCTCGCCAAGCAGTCGTTGATGGACCCGATCGACATGACCGAGCTGCTCGCGCGCGGCCCGTCGTCGCCGACCGAGGAATTGCGCATCGAGCTTTATGAAAAGGTCAACGCGCTCGGCATCGGTGCGCAGGGGCTCGGCGGCCTCGCCACCGTGCTCGACGTCAAGATCGCCGACTGGCCGACCCACGCCGCCTCGAAGCCCGTCGCGATGATCCCGAACTGCGCCGCGACGCGCCACGCGCATGTCACGCTCGACGGCAGCGGCCCGGCGTTCCTCGAACCGCCGGTGCTCGCCGATTATCCTGAGATCGACTGGCAGCCCGACACGGCGGCGATCCGCGTCGACCTCGACAATCTCACCCCCGAAGTCGTCGCGAGCTGGAAACAGGGTGACCGCCTGCTCCTCAACGGCAAGATGCTCACCGGCCGCGACGCCGCGCACAAACGCATCGCCGACATGCTGGCGAAGGGCGAAGAGCTGCCCGTCGAATTCAAGGGCCGCGTGATCTACTACGTCGGCCCGGTCGATCCGGTCGGCGAAGAAATCGTCGGCCCCGCAGGTCCGACCACCGCGACGCGCATGGACAAGTTCATGGACATGATGCTGGGCCAGGGCCTGCTCGCCTGCGTCGGCAAAGCCGAACGCGGCCCCGCCGCGACACGGGCGATCGCCAAGCACAAGAGCGCCTATCTGATGGCGGTCGGCGGCGCCGCCTATCTGGTGGCGCGCGCGATCAAGGGCAGTCAGGTCGTCGGCTTCGCCGACCTCGGCATGGAGGCGATCTACGAGTTCGAGGTGCAGGACTTCCCGGTGACCGTCGCGGTCGACAGCGAAGGCCAGAACGTCCACGTCAACGCGCCGAAGCTGTGGCAGCAGCGGATCAGGGATGAAGGGTTGCTGGCGGGGGCGTGAAGCTGTTGCACACCGGCCGTTGCAGCCATTTAACTTTATGCGCCGCAGCTTCGTGGTTTACGGCTAATGCTCAATTAGCGGAGCATTACTCGTGACCAGCATCGCCAAGCTCTATACCCGCATCCGTATGAACGGTCGCGCCAGTTTCAAGGAACTGTGCCGGATCGCCGAAGCCTTCGGATTCGAACTCAAGCGCACCAATGGCAGCCATCATATCTTCCAGCACCCGGAGGTGCCGGGCAATCTGAACCTCCAGCCGAGCGGCAAGGAGGCGAAGCCCTATCAAATCCGGCAACTGCTTGATATGATCGACAGCAACGGACTGGATATGATCAAGCCATGAGCATTCATTATCACATCAACCTGTTCTGGTCGGCGGAGGATGACTGCTGGATCGCCGACGTGCCCGACCTCAAATATTGCAGCGCGCATGGCGCCACGGCCGAAGAGGCCGCGCGAGAGATCGAAATCGCCATGCGGCTGTGGCTGGAAGTCTCCGCCGAACGGGGCGAAACGCCGCCCGAACCGCGCTACCGACCGGCCATTTACGCGGTTCGCGACGCCGCCTGACCCACACGTCGTTCGCGCGACGCTTGCCTTCTATTCGCAATCCGCCAACACTCCCCGCGCCAATATCACCGCAGGGGACAAGCCATGGATTTTCGTAACGACCGACCGAACCGCCGCGACCTGATTCGCGGTGCTACCATGCTCGGCGCTGGCGCCGCGGTCATGGCGCCCTTCCCCGCCCTCGCCGCGAGCAGCCAGAGCGCCGCCATCCGCAAGGCCGCCGAAGCCGGCAAGGACGCCTCGATCCAGCGTATCCGCGACTGGATCGCGCTGCCCTCGATCGCCGCCGAAAATCTCAACATGGCCGAGGGTGCGGCTTTCATGGCCGAGCTCGCGCGCGACGCGGGCTTCACCAATGTCGAGATCGTGCCGACCGACGGCCATCCCGGCGTCTTCGGGACGATCGACGTCGGCGCGCCGCGCACGCTCGGCATCTATTTCATGTATGACGTCAAACAGTTCGACGCGTCCGAATGGTCGTCGCCGCCGCTCGAGGGCCGGATGGTCGACCGCCCCGGTTTCGGGCAGGCGATCATGGGCCGCGGCGCAGTGAACCAGAAGGGGCCAGAGGCCGCCTTCCTCGCTGCGCTCCACGCAATCCGCGCCGCCAAGGCCAAGCTGCCGGTCAACATCGTCCTGATCTGCGAGGGCGAGGAGGAGATCGGCTCGCCGCACTTCCGCCAGATCGCGACCAAGCCCAACGTGCTGGCCGCGCTCCGGAAATGCGAAGGCATCTTCATCCCCTTCGCCTCGCAGGGCCAGACGGGGAACGTGACGGTCAGCCTGGGGTCAAAAGGGATCATCGAACTCGAGCTCGTCGCAAGCGGCGAAAAATGGGGCCGCGGGCCGAAAAAAGACGTCCATTCTAGCCTGAAGGCAATGGTCGATTCGCCCGCGTGGCGGCTGGTGCAGGCGCTGCAAACGTTGGTGACGAAGGACGGCAATACGCCCGCGATCGAGGGCTGGTTCGAAAATGTCCGCCCGCTTACGGAGCGCGAAAAGATGTTGATCCGCGAGACAGCAAAAGCGGGCAACGAAGCGGAGATGAAGGCCGCACTGGGGATCACCCACTGGATCGACAATCTGCCGTTTGACGACGCGCTGATCCGGCTCGCGCAGGAACCGACGGTCAATATCGAGGGGCTCGTCGCGGGTTATACCGGCCCCGGCGGCAAGACGATCCTGCCTGGCCGCGCGGTCGCCAAGCTCGACCTGCGCCTCGTTCCCAACCAGACGCGCGCCGAGGCTGAAAAGAAACTCCGCGCGCATCTCGACAAGCATGGCTTTACCGATGTCGAGATGAATGTCTCGGGTGGCTACGACCCCACCGAGGTTGCCGAGGACAGCCGCCTCGTGCGCTCCGAACTCGCGACCTACAAACGGCTCGGCGTCGCAACCAGCCTCAACCCCCGCATCGCGGGCAGCTGGCCGGGCGCGACCTTTACGGCGCCGCCGGTGTCGATCCCGGCGGGACATTTCGGGCTGGGCCATGGGTCGGGCGCGCACGCCCCCGACGAATATTTCCTCATCGATTCGACCAACCCCAAGGTCGCGGGGCTGGTCGACGCGACGATGGGATATGCCGAATTTCTCTACACGCTCGCGGCGATCAAATGAGCGGCGACCTCAATGGCGTCGCGCATGTCATCCTCACCGCGGGCGATTTCGCGCGCTCGACCGCCTTCTGGCGCGACGTCATTCGCTATCTCGAATTGAAGCTCGTGCTCGACAGCGACGCGATGCTCTACGGCGTCGGCGGGCGCACGGCGATCGGCATCCGCACGCCCAGCCCCGAAAACGCCGGCAAACACTTCGATCAGGGCGCGCCGGGGCTGCACCACGCCTGTTTCCGGATGCGCGACCGAGCCGCGGTCGATCGGCTCTACGCCTTTTTGAAGGACCGCACCGACATCCGCTTCGTCCACGGCCCGCAGGAGGAACCCTGGGCGCCCGGCTATTATTCGATCCTGTTCGAGGATCCCGACGGCATCCGCATCGAATTCAACCATGTCCCCGGAGCCGGCCTGCTCGCCGAAGGCGAAACGATCGGCGGCGCCGAGGTCTTCGATTGACCGCGATCAGAAACCGTAAACCAGCGTGAAGCGCGTCATCGTGTCGACCGTCTCGACCCCCGGCGGCGGGTCGGTGTCGATTTCGGCCGAATAGGAAAAGCGCGCCGACAGCGCCCCGGTCAGCTTGGCATTGAGCGCGGTCAGCGCGCTCGTCGACGTGTTGCGCCCGCCGACGATCGTCGATGCGACCTGCGTCAGCCGCAAGGTCGGTGACAATTGCCAGCCGAAATCGAGCCCCGCGAGCCCGGTCAGTTCGCTGTCGTCGATGCCGCGCCCGGGGATATAATCGGTGTCGCGCCACGCCGGCCCCGCCTTGACGCTGAGCGCCATTTTCTTGTCGGCGATCAGCTTGTAGCCAAGCCCCGCCGAGGCGTTCCAGCGTTCGCCGAACCCCAGGATGCGGTCGCGTTCCCAGCGGCCAAGCCCATAGGCAAAGGCACGCTCGCTCACCTCGATCTGCGGTTCATATTCGACCAGATAGCGTTCGACCGAGGTGCGGCCGCCGGTCCGCTGATAATCGGCCTGCGCGCGAAACCGCTGGTTCCAGTCGATCCCTTTGCGCGCGAGCGCGATGCCGACGCTGAGTCCTGAAGATTTGGTGTTGCCCGTGCTATAGGAGGCGCCGATCTGCCCCTCGCCCTTCCAGTTCTGCCAGAATTTCGCCTGCGCCAGCTTCGCGCGCGCCGCGGCGGCTTCGGCGGCGCGCTCCTCTGCGCGGTCGGCGCGATATTCGGCGAGCAGCGCGTCGATTTTCGCGGCCTGGTCGGGCAGCGTCGTCTTGGCAAGCTTGCCCACCGCCTCGACATCGCCGTCCTTCTTGCTCGCCATCGCCGCGGCGAGCATCTGGCGCACGGGGTCGGGCTGCTCGCCGTCCTCGCGCACGGCCTTGGCCGCCGCCAGCATCGCGTCGATGTCGCCGATCGAGCGCGGATTGGTCGCCTTGGCCAGCGACACGACGGCGTCGACGTCGCGCTTTTGCCCGCTGTCGATCGCCGCCGCGATCATCGCGCGCACCGGGTCGGGCAGCGGCAGCGGGGTGGTTTCGGGCAGCAGCGAGGGCACCATCGCCGGGACGATCAGCGGCGAGATCGTCGGCGCGGCGGGGGCGGCAAAGGCCGGCGCGGCGCCCCCCGCGACCAGCAGGGTGATGGCGGTATGGCGCGGAAAAAAGGTCATCGAAGGGGCCCTTCGCCGGGGAGGAAATCGCGGCATTTCAATCGGCACGCACCGCTGCGCGCCTGCACCGCGCCGGTCATAGGCCGAAATCCGCTGGCATTTCCACCCCCAACACCCCATCTGCAATCCTATGCTGATTGCCATGATTGCCATTTTCTGTGCGGGGGTCGGCAATTTTGCGATGCACCGCGCCTTCATGGAATGCGACGACCCGCTGGTGCAACAGATGGTCCGCCCGCTCGCCGACAAGGTCGGGCCGCACGCGACCTATGTCCTTGAATTTCTGCTGCTCGTCGGCGCGATGGCGATCGCGACGCGCAGCGCCGTCACCGCCGCGACGCTTTATGGCCTCTATACGCTGTTCAACGCCATGGCGTTCAGCTGGATCATGCAGCGCGGCGATTGAGCTTTCGCCTTTGGTCGCAAGAAACGGGGCGCGTCATCGCCGCGCGGACGTCATGTCGCGCGAATGACGACGGCAATCGAAACCGACATCGCGGCCCGCCTCGCGGCGATCGACTGGGACACGGTGGCGACCACGCTCGACGGCGCCGGATGGGCGAGACTGCCGGGGCTTCTAGGCGACGGCGAATGCGACGCGCTCGCCGCCACCTATGACACACCGCCGCTCTTCCGCAGCCATATCCAGATGGCGCGGCACGGCTTCGGCCGCGGCGAATATCGCTATTTCGCCTATCCGCTGTCGCCGCTCGTCGCAGCACTGCGCAGCCGCCTCTATCCGCGCCTCGCGCCGCTCGCGAACCGCTGGCACGAGCGGATGGGGTTGCCCGCGCGCTTTCCCGCCGACCACGCCGATTTCCTCGCACGCTGCCATGCCGCGGGGCAGCGGCGGCCGACGCCGCTGCTGCTGCGCTATGGCGCCGGCGACTATAATTGCCTGCATCAGGATCTGTACGGCGAGCATGTCTTTCCGGTGCAGGCGGCGGTGCTGCTGTCGGCGCCGGGCCAGGATTTCAGCGGCGGCGAGTTCATCCTGACCGAACAGCGGCCGCGGATGCAGTCGCGCGCCGCGGTCGTGCCGCTGGCGAAGGGCGATGCCGTGATCTTCGCGGTGAATGTCCGTCCGGTGCGCGGGTCGCGCGGCGATTACCGCGTCGCGATGCGCCACGGCGTGAGCGAAATCCATTCGGGGCAGCGGCACACGCTGGGGGTGATTTTCCACGACGCCAGCTGAGCGGCGCTCACGCCACGCCGTGATACCACCACACGCCGCCGCGATCCTCGCGCTTCACCCGTCCCTCGACCTCGAGCCGCTTCAGATGCGCGAGCGCCTCGCCCGTCGCCAGCCCGCGGTTATGCTCGCCGATCGGACGGTTGAAGAGCAGCGGAAAGGCGTCGACCGCGCGCATCGGCGCCTTCGCCGCCGCTTCGGCCAGGTTATAGAGCCGCATCCGATGCTCGTCGCGCAGCGCCATCAGCCGGACGTGCAGCCCCTTGAACGGCTCGCCATGCGCGGGGCAGACGGTGACGTCGGCGGGAACGATGCGAAGCAGCTTGTCGATCGACGCCAGCCATTCGCCCAGCGGATCGGCGTCGGGTTCGGTGATATTGACCGACACGTTCGAACTGATCCGCGGCAGCACCTGGTCGCCCGAAATCAGCACGCCCTCGGCCTCGTTCCACAGGCACGCATGTTCGGGGCTGTGCCCCGACCCCACAACGACGCGCCACCGATGCGTGCCCATGGTCAGCGTCTCGCCGTCGGCAATCCGCACATAGGATCGCGGCAGGGTAAAGATCATGCGCTGGAACATGTTCCAGCCGCGCCCGCGCTGCGCCTCGATCGCGTCGGCGTCCCAGCCCGCAGCGCGCGACTGCGCCAGCGCCTCGTCGGGCGCGCTGTCGGCCGAATCGGCGACGATCGCGCGCGCGGTCAGCATTTCGCCGCGCGTCATCCACAGCTTCACGCCCTGTTTTTTTGCGATCCAACCCGCGAGGCCGATATGGTCGGGGTGCAGATGCGTGCCGATGACGCGCGTGATCCGCCGGTCCTTGAGCGCGCCCGCATACAGCGCCTTCCACGCATCCGAACAGAGCGTCAGACAGATGCCCGTATCGACCACCGCAACGCCCTCGCCCCGCTCGTCGGCGTCGTCGAGCAGCCAGCTGTTGATATGGCCGAGCGAGCCCGGCATGGGGATGCGCGCCCAGCTGATGCCGTTCGCGATGCGGATCGTCTCGCCCACGCCCGGCGCGGCCTCACCCCACGGATAGGTCAGGCCCGCGTAGCTCGTCGCGGTAAAGCTGTCGTCCTGGGTCAGCGAGGCGTCCGGCGAACCGCTGGCCGCCGGGATATTGTCCTCGTCCGCCCCCGCCATGCCTCAGCCTTCGCTGTCGGCGTCGGCCTGCGCTTCTTCGGCAGCGCGTGCTTCGTTCGCCGCGGTGCGTTCGGCGCGCAGCTCTTCGAGCAGCGCTTCGCGGTCGCCCTCCAGGCGGTTATCCTCGGGCGCCTTGATCCCCGCCTTCTTCGCCGCCTTGGCGACCAGCGCGTCGAGTTCACGCTGCGAACAGAGGCCGAGCGTCACCGGATCTTTCGGCACGATGTTCGCGCTGTTCCAGTGGCTGCGGTCGCGGATCGCGCCGATCGTGTTGCGCGTCGTGCCAATCAGCTTGCCGATCGCGCCGTCGGACACTTCGGGGTGGTTCTTCAGTATCCACGCGATGCCGTCGGGCTTGTCCTGCCGCTTGCTGACCGGCGTGTAGCGTGGCCCGCGCGTGCGGCGGATCGTGTCCTGCGACTGCACGCTCATCTTGAGCTTGTAGTCGGGATCCTTCTGACCCTTTTCGATTTCTTCCATCGACAGTTCGTGCGCGCGCACGGGGTCGCGGCCGGTATATTTGGTCGCCGCGGTCTCGTCGGCAATCGCCTGCACTTCGAGGATGTGGATGCCGCAATATTCGGCGATCTGGCCGAAAGTCAGGCCGGTGTTGTCGACCAGCCAGGCGGCGGTCGCATGCGGCATCAGCGGGGTCGGATTGGCATTGGCCATGACGGAAACTCCAAAAGCGGAAATAATAAGGGCCGCCCCTCGCGGGGCGGCCGTCCGGCGACGGTTTAGACCTTAATCGCGTTGCGCGCAAGCACAGGCCGATGGCGCGCTAAACGACGTCCTTGCGCAGCCAGTCGCAGACCGCGCGCACCGCGGGTTCGTCGCGCCTGCCCGGCGTCGTCACCGCATGATAGGCTTCGCCCTCGATCACCGGTCCGAACGGGTGGACGAGCAGCCCGGCATCGATCGCCGGCTGCGCGAGCGCCAGCCCCGACAAGACCACACCGCTGCCCGCCGCCGCAGCTTGCAGCGCATGATCGTCTTCGGTGAAGCGCGGTCCCCGATCGACCGCCAGCCCCTCGATCCCGGCAAGCCGCGCCCACCGGCGCCAGTCGGGCGCCTTCCCCGCGCGCCGCCATTCGATGTGCAGCAGCGTCGCGCCGCGCAAATCCTCCGGGAGCGCGATCCCCAGCCGGGGGCTGCACAAGACGCCGAAGCGCTCGGCCAGCAAGGGCGCGGCGACCAGACCGCGGAACGCGCCCGAGCCATAACGAACCGCGACATCGGCCTCGCCCGCGATCAGGTCGACCGGATCGTCGGAGGCATGAAGCCTGAGGTCATAGTCGGGGAAGCGCTCGCGGAACCGGCCGATTGCGGGCAGGATGCGGCGCACGGTGAACAGCGTCGTCGCGCTCAGCGTCACCGCGACGCGGCGCGGACGCGGCGACAATTCCCAGATCGCGCGCTCGAACGCATCGAAGCCGTCGCGCAAGGTTGGGAACAATCGCCGCCCCGCGTCGGTCAGCACAACGCCGCGCGCGCGCCGCACAAACAGCGCGAACCCCAGGCTGTCCTCCAGCAGGCGGATCTGGTGGCTGATCGCCGTCGGCGTCACCCCCAGCTCCTCCGCCGCCTGCCGAAAACTGACATGGCGCGCGGCGGCTTCGAACGCGCGCAAGGCGGCGAGCGGCGGCAGGCGGCGCGGCTGCGATAAAGATGAATCAGATTGAGTCATGAGATGACGGATTCGCGTTCGACCTGCTGGAATAATCCATATTATTCACGATAGCACCTCTCCAATGGATGAAAAGGATTTCACCATGTTCGAATCGAACCCCGCCGCCCTCCGCCTACTCCATATCGATTCCAGCGCGCGGCCCGGCGTGTCGGGCCGCGATCCGCACGGGTCGCACACCCGCCGCCTCGGCGTGCGCTTCGTCGAACGCTGGGCCGTACAGCGCCCGACTGACGTCGTGACCTATCGCGACGTCGGCCAGCATCCGCCCGCGCCGGTCGATGCCGACTGGGTGGCCGCCGCCTTCACGCGCCCCGAAAAGCGCGACGCGGCGCAAAAGGCGCGGCTCGCCGAAAGCGACCGGTTCGTCGCCGAACTGATCGCGGCGGACATCGTGATCGTCGGCGCGCCGATGTATAATTTCGGAATGCCCGCGACGCTGAAGGCGTGGCTCGACAATATCGTGCGCGTCGGCGTCACCTTCGGCTTCGACCGCGCCCGCGACGGCGATCCCTATTGGCCGATGCTGCCCGCGGGCAAGACGCTGGTGACGCTCTCGGCGCGCGGCGATTACGGCTACGATCCGGGCGGGCGGCAGGCGCACAATAATTTCGTCGAATCGGGGCTCGCCGCGCCGCTCGCCTATATCGGCCTGCACGACAGTCACGCGATCGCGATCGAATATGACGAGTTCAGCGATCAGCGGCTGGCCGACTCGATCGCCGCCGCCGAACAGGCGGTCGATGCGCTGGTCGATCGCCTGCTCGCCGGGCTCAAAATTCCCGAGCCGTCCTGATCCTTCGCTCGGGCGCCCGTGCGCTCTTGCCGGGGCCGACGGCCTTCGGTAAGAGCGCGGCGTCGGCGGCCCCCCCCACTATCCTTGCGGCCGAAAATCGTGAGAAACCAATGCACGATCGCTTCGCACAGCAGCCGCGCCACGCGGTATCCGCCGGCCTGTTGGCCGGCCGGGTGGGGCACCCCGATGATCCGCAATCATCCGCGACGCGGCTTCCAATCCAAAGGAGAATGGTGTGACAAATACGGTCCCGGCAAAGCAGCACGAATATACCAGCGAGATCGTCTGGACGGGCAACCGCGGCGAAGGGACCAAGGGTTATCGCAGCTATGACCGGACGTGGGATCTCGCCGCGCCGGGCAAAGCCGTGGTCCATTGCTCGAACGACCCGCTGCTCGGCGGCGACCCGACGCTTTATAATCCCGAAGACATGCTGCTGTCGGCGCTCTCGGCGTGCCACATGCTCTGGTATCTCCATCTCGCCGCCAACGCCGGGATCGTCGTCCACAGCTATCGCGACCAGCCCGTCGGGCTCGGCGAAACCGAACGCAGCGGCGCCGGCCGCTTTCTGCAGGCGACCTTGCGCCCGGCGATCGAGCTTGCCGCGGGCAGCGACGTGGCGCGCGCCGACGCGCTGCACGGCGAGATTCACCAATATTGCTTTATCGCGCGGTCGGTCGCCTTTCCGGTGAGCTACGCCGCGACCTATAGCGAAAAGGCCTGACACCGAGGCGGGCGCCGGTCAGCCGACCGTCAGCACGATTTTGCCGACATGCGCGCCCGCCTGCATCCGCGCGTGGGCCGCAGCGGCGTCGGTCAGCGCGAAGGTCTGATCCATCGCCGGCTTCCACGCGCCCTCGGACAGCCGCGGCCACAATGTGCGGTGGATCTCGTCGGCGAGCAGCGCCTTGAATTCGGCGCTGCGCGCGCGCAGCGTCGATCCGGTCAGCGTCAGGCGGCGACGCATCACCTGTGCAATATCGATCTCGACCTTTGCGCCGCGCTGAAAGGCGATGGTGACGTGGCGGCCGTCGTCGGCCAGGCATTCGAGGTTGCGCGGCACATAATCGCCGCCAACCATGTCGAGCACGACGTTCACGCCCGCACCGCCGGTAAAGCCCTTCACCGCCTCGACATAATCCTCGCTCGAATAATCGACGGCCAGATCGGCGCCCAGCGCCCGCGCTGCGTCGCATTTTTCCGCGCTGCCGCAGGTGACGATCACCCGGATGTCGAACAACCTGCACAGGCCGATCGCGGTCGTGCCGATGCCGCTGGTGCCGCCGTGGACCAGCACCGTCTCGCCCTCCCGCACATAGCCGCGCTCGAACAGATTGTGCCACACGGTGAAGATTGTTTCGGGCAGCGCCGCGGCCTCGGTCATCGAAAAGCCGCGCGGCACCGGCAGGCAGCTTCCCGCCGGCGCGGTGCAATATTCGGCATAGCCGCCGCCCGCGACGAGCGCGCACACCGCCTGTCCCAGCATTTCGGGATCGCCGCCCGGCCCGACCGCGACCACCGTCCCGGCGATCTCCAGCCCCGGCAGGTCCGACGCGCCCGGCGGCGGCGGGTAAAAGCCCATGCGTTGCAACACGTCGGGGCGGTTCACCCCCGCGGCGGCGACGCGGATCAGCACCTCGTCCGCGCCCGGCTGCGGCACCGGCCGCGTCACGGGCTGCAACATCTCCGGCCCCCCCGGCGCGCTGATGGCGACGGCGGTCATGTCTGCTGGCAGGCTGGTCACGCTTGATATTCCCCCACTGGTCCGGGTCCGGCTTTTACCCCCTGCCGCGCCTTATTGACAGTGCTGCGACACGGGTCAACAGTCGCGCGTCATTTCAGGAGCATGGCCATGGACGATGACGAGCTTCCGCGCCGCCGCGACGATGTGCTGAGCGCGCTCATCCGCGAGCCGCTCGACCCGCTCTCGGTCGACGAACTCGACGCGCGCGTCGCCGCGCTCGAAGCTGAAATCGAACGAATCCGCGCGCACCGGGCCGCCGCCGCGAGCCAGAAGGCCGCGGCCGAGGCGCTGTTCCGCAAGGGTTAGGCCGCGATAGAAAAGGTTGGGTTTCGCTTCGCAACTTGTTATGCTGCCTCATGCCCGCCGTCCGCCTCTTTCCGCCCGACCGCTTTTTCGACCGCGCCGAATGGTCGGCGATCACGCGCGCGTCGGCGTGGCGCGGTCTGTGGATCGTCGCCCATGCGTGGATCGTCAGCATCGCGCTTGTCGGCCTCGCCGCCTGGTCGCAAAACCCGGCCGCATGGCTGCTCGCAATCGTCTTCGTCGGCGGCCGCCAGCTCGGCCTCGCCATCCTGATGCACGACGCCGCGCACGGCGCGCTGCATCCCAACCGCAAGATCAACAATTTCCTTGGCCAGTGGTTGACGGGCGCTGCGGTCGGATCGGACCTCATCGCCTATCGCACCTATCACCTCCAGCATCACAAGTTCACGCAGCAACCCGAAGACCCCGACCTCGCGCTGTCGAAACCCTTCCCCACGACGCGCGCGAGCCTGTGGCGCAAGGTCGTGCGCGATCTCACCGGCCAGACCTTTTTCAAGCAGCGCATCGCGCAGTTCGGTTTCGCGCTCGTCGGCCTCAAAGCGATGCTGCGCGGCGAGGCGGCGCAAAAGGCCGGCGCGAGCACCAGGGCGGGAACGCCGTTCAACAAACAATCGGACGATGGCATGACGTCACCGACGATCGACCTCGCGGGCGCGATGGCGGTGACGCGCGCGGTGGGGCGGTTTCTGCTCGTCCAGGCGGTGCTGCTTGGGCTGTCGCTCGCGCTCTATGGCTGGACACCCTACCTCCTCTGGCTTGCCGCGCTCGCCACGACTTTCCAGCTTTACCTCCGCATCCGCAACATCGCCGAACATGCCTGCACGACGACGGGCAGCGACGATCCCTTCAGCCACGCGCGCACCACCCGCGCGGGCTGGCTCGCGCGCGCGACGGTTGCGCCCTATTGGGTGAATTATCACGCCGAACATCATCTGTTCATGGGCGTGCCCTGCTATCGGCTGCCCCAGGTTCACGCCGCGCTCGGCCGCGCGGGCAAGCATGATATGATGACGATTGCGCCCAATTATGCCGCGGTGTTGCGACAGGTCACCGCCGCAGGCTGAAACCCCCTTCCCCCTCGATGGGGGAAGGATACGCAGCCTTATCGCGCAGCGATTAGGCGAAGTTGGATGGGGGTGATGGTGCGTCAACGAGCCGTCGCTTCTGGCCGAGACCGCACCCCCACCGCTGCGACTAGCGAGCAAGCTCGCAAGTCTCGCCGCCTCCCCCATCGAGGGGGAGGATTTTCAAGGCGATTATTCGGCCACGAACCGCGCCCCCGCGCGGTCCTTCACCGTCCGCTGGGGATCGAAAATCATCCCGTTCATCGCGACATAGACGCCGGGCGGCAGCGTCTGCGCCGCCGCCAGCGCAAAGCCGACGTTGAACTCAGCATCGCTCGCGCGCACCGACGCGGGCTGCATCGCGCCCGTCAGCACGATCGTCTTGCCTTCGATGCCCGAAAGCACGCGTCCGGTGACAACCATCGTATCGGTGCCATGCGTCACAAGGATGCGGTCGGCATCGCTCGCGGCGACCGCGGCGCGGATCGTCTCGCGATCGGTATCGTCCAGTTCGAGGCTGTCCTTGCGCATCAGCTGCGTCACGCGGTGCGGCACATGGACATTATTTTCGCGCAGCATGTCGGGGATCGCCGCGGGGCCGATCTGAAACTCGCTCAGCGCATCGAAATAGACTTTGTCGATCGTCCCGCCGGTGGTGAAAATGTCGATCATAAAAACTCTTTCGTCATTGCGAGGAGCGAAGCGACGACGCAATCTCCAGCATTCGGCCCGAAGCCATGGCCGATGGCAGGAGATTGCTTCGCTTCGCTCGCAATGACGCCGCTTTTCACGCCAACGCCTCGGCGATCAGCCGCCGCGTATTCTCCACCCCGAACAGCGCGATAAAGCTGCCCATCCGCGGCCCCGCACTCGATCCCAGCAAGGTTTCATAGAGCGCCTTGAACCAGTCGCGCAGGTTTTCGAAGCCATGCGCCTCGTCCTTGCCGATTTCATAAACGATATTCTGGATGTCGTCGGCCGACGCATCGCCGGGCAGCGCCGCGAGCCGCGCATCGAGCTCGCGCAGCGCCGCAACCTCGCCGCCTGCGGGCTTGCGGCGCTGCAAGGTCGGCGCGACGAAATCGCGGTTATACGCCATCGCATTGTCGATCAGCCGGTCGAGCTCAGGATAGGTCGCCGCATCGGCGCCCGCGACATATTGGCCAAGGTAGCGCCAGATCTGCTCCTTCGACGCGTCGGCGCCCATCACCCCGACAAGGTTGAGCAGCAGGCCATAGGTCACCGGCAGCACCGTCTCCGGCACATCCTGCCCGCGCGCGGCATGGACGTGATGCACCGGGTTGCCCAGCTTCTTGTCGGCCTCCTGCGCCGGGTAAGCGCCGCGCATCTGCAAATATTCGTCGACCGCCTTCGGCACGACACCGATATGCAGCTGCTTCGCCGCCTTGGGCTCGCGATAGGCGTAAAAGGCCAGGCTTTCCTCGCTGCCATAGGTCAGCCATTCCTCCATCGACAGGCCGTTGCCCTTCGACTTCGAAATCTTCTCGCCCTTGTCGTCGAGGAACATTTCATAGATCAGCCCCTCGGGCTTGCGCCCGCCGAGCGCCTTGGCGATCTTGCCCGACTGGACGCCGCTGTCGGTCAGATCCTTGCCGTACATTTCATAATCGACGCCCAGCGCGACCCAGCGCATCGCCCAGTCGACCTTCCATTGCAGCTTGGCGCCGCCGCCCAGGATCGAATGCGTGATCGTCTCGCCCTCATCCTCGAACGCCACCAGCCCCGCCTCGGCGTCGACCACCGTCACCGGCACCTGCAACACGATGCCCGACTTGGGGCTCACCGGCAGGATCGGCGAATAGGTTGCGGCGCGCTCGGCGCGCAGCGTCGGCAGCATGATGTCGAGGATGTCCTGATTGTGACGCAGCACATTTTTGAGCGCCTCGTCGAACGCCCCCGACCGATAGCACTCGGTCGAGCTCACAAACTCATAATCGAATCCGAAGCGGTCGAGAAATTCGCGCAGCATCGCATTATTGTGATGCGCGAAACTCTCATATTTGCCGAAGGGATCGGGGATCGCGGTCAGCGGCCGCCCCAAATGCTCGCGCAGCATATCGCCGTTCGGCACATTGTCGGGCACCTTGCGCAGCCCGTCCATATCGTCGCTGAACGCCACCAGCCGCGTCGGCGCGCCGCCGGTCAGCGTTTCATACGCGCGGCGCACCATCGTCGTGCGCAGCACTTCGTTGAAGGTGCCGATATGCGGCAGCCCCGACGGGCCATAGCCGGTCTCGAACAGCACGGCGTCACCGCCCGGCTTGCCCTCCGGATAGCGTTTGACCAGCTTGCGCGCTTCCTCGAACGGCCAGGCCTTGGACGTTTGCGCGGGCTCGCGCAGCGACGGATGAAGGTGCAGGTCAGTCATGCCGCGCCCATAGCGGCAAGCGGCGAGGATGGGAAGCAGACCGGAAACGCCGATCCGTTTCCCATCGATCTTAAGGGCCTGACCCTAACCGCGCGGCTGGATTGCCGGCATGAAGCTGCTCCGGCGCAGCAGCGCCGCCGATACGATCGACACCAGCAGCGCGACCGGCAAAATCTCGGTCAGGGTCAGCGCCATGCGGAACAGCGGATTTTTATATCGCTCGGCCATCGCCCCCATATCGGCCGAAAATTTGGCAATTTCGGAGGCCGGTGTGCCTGCCGCGCGCATGTCCTCGACGGTTCGGGCGATATAGTCCGTCAAATAGGTTCCGCCGGTCTGCCACATATAAAGCTCCCAGCCGAGAATGTAGAAAACCGATGCCACCAGACCGATGCCGAGCCCGACGCCGAGCGCTTTCCAGAAGCCGATCACGCCGCCCAGGTTGACGTCGCGATAGCGTTTGACGCCAACGAAGACGAAGATCAGCGCCACCAGCATCGACAGATAGCCGGCGACCATGCCCATCGCGCCATGGCTGGCGATGAAGTTCATATTGATGAACATGCCGATGGCGACGATGACGCCCGCAATGGCGCCGTAGACTGCAATGATCCTGCCCATTCACCTTACTCCCTATCGATGGAATGCCCGGCGAGCTGGACCGGAACGGCGGAGGAAATCCATCGCCCAAATGGGTGATTTGGCGGCGATCGTCCGATTTTACGGCAGAATATCAAGCCCCCGCGCCTTTTGCACCGCCTGCGTGCGGCTGGCGACCGCCAGCTTCTCATACACCCGCGCGACGTGCGTCTTGACCGTGTTCGGAGAAATGTCGAGCTCGCGCGCGATCACCTTGTTGGCGTGGCCGGCCGCCAGCATTTCCAGCACCTCGCATTCGCGCGCGCTGAGCCCGAGCGCCGCGACCGCGGCCTCATTCCGCGCGAATGCCGCGCGCGGCCGCGCGGTCAGCCGGTTGCCAACCCATATGCCAAGCGCGACGCAGATCACCGCGATGCAGGCGATGGTGAACTCGGCCGACCAGCGGTGCGCGAGGTGCCGATAATTCAGCCATTCGAGCAGCAAGGCCGCTGCGGCCAATGCAATGCCGTAGGGAAGGATCGAGCGGATCATCGCCCGGATAGACCATTGTGCGCGGCGCGTTGCAACAAGCGGCCTTCGGGCACTTTTTCGTTACCGGAATATTTACCATGATTGGCGTAGCATCGCGCCATGACCAGCACCCCCACCCCCACGCTGCGCAGCCACCAGCGCACCCCCGTCGCCATCGACGTCACCGTCAACGGCGTGCTGAACCTTGTGGAAGGCCGCATCACCGACCTGTCGGAGGGCGGCGCGCAGATCGCCGGCGCCTCGATGCCCGCGCGCTCGCGCTGCGAAATCCATTATGGCGGGCAGGTCGTCTATGCCGTCGTGATGTGGTCCGAAATCGACCGCATGGGCGTGCGCTTCCCCTATGAGCTGACCCACGGCCCGCTTTACAACGCGCTCGACCGCGCCCGCACCGCGGCGATGATCGACCCCGCGCAGATTTTCCACAGCCAGCGGCCCGCAACCTTCGGCCGTCGCGGGCTGAATTGAACGGTCCGGCCGTCGCATGACGAGCCCCTCCGTGCCCCTGCGAAGGCAGGGGCCCATCTCCTGCCCGCAGACTTCTCAACCGCCGGATGGATAAATCGCCAGCTTGGGAAGATGGGCCCCTGCCTTCGCAGGGGCACAGGATCTTCATTCCGCCTCGGTACTAAGCCCCAACTCCGGAATCCCGATCGACCGCCGCCCGCCGAAATCGGCGCGCACGACGATCGCCCCCTGTTTCTCCATATAATCGATCAGCCGCCGGATGCGTCCGGGCGAGCGACTGCCATAGGCGCGCCCGAGCAGCTCGTCGTCGGGGCACGGCGCGCCTTCCATCGCCGCGCGCGCGATCTGCAAAAAGGGCGCGACCATGTCGGGCGGGAGGCGGTCGGCGACCGCAAGCGCGCCCTGCCAGCGCGGCTCGCCGGGGTCGAACACGCCCCCCTTCGCCAGCGCAAAGCGGCGGCGAAAGGCCGCGAGATCGAGCGGCACTTTCCGCAGCTTCGCCATCCGGCAGCGCACCGAAAAATCCTGGAACAGCATCGCCTCGGGCTGAAAGGCGCTGTCGGGATCGTCGAGCATCGCCGCCAGCGTCGCGATCACCACCGCGTCGGCCTCCTCGGCCTCGGCCGCCGCCTCGACGATGTCGAGCACGGGCGGCGCAGCGGCATCGGCGTGCAGCGGTTCGCTGGCCGCGATCCGTTCGAGCAGTTCGCCCGCCGCGACGGGCTCGGGTTCGACCGCGACGGCACACGGCACCGCGGGCACCTCCTCCTCGGCAAAGAGCATCGATCGCATATCGTCACCGTCCGCGACCGGCAGCGGCATCAGGCTGTGCGTCCCCATCCGCGTCGCCGTCCGCGTCGCGCCGATGCGGATCGACAGCGGGCGGCGCGAGATCGCGGGGCCCAGCCCCAGGAAATGCCCGCGCTCCAGATCGCGGATCGCCTCTGCCTGCCGCCGCTCCATACCGAGCAGGTCGGCGGCGCGCGCCATGTCGATGTCGAGGAAGGTACGCCCCATCAGGAAATTGCTCGCCTCGGCGGCGACATTCTTGGCGAGCTTCGCCAGCCGCTGCGTCGCGATCGCGCCCGCCAGCCCGCGTTTGCGCCCCCGGCACATCAGATTGGTCATCGCCGACAGGCTCGCGCGGCGGACGGTGTCGGACACGTCGCCCGACGCCGAGGGCGCGAACATCTGCGCCTCGTCGACCACCACCAGCGCCGGAAACCAATGTTCGCGTGGCGCGTCGAACAGCGCATTGAGGAACGCCGCGGCGCAGGTCATCTGCGCCTCGATGTCCAGCGATTCGAGGCTGAGGACGATCGACGCGCGATGTTCGCGAATCCGCGCACCCATCGCCGCAATCTCGCGCTCGTCATAATCGCCGCCGTTGATGACGACATGGCTGAAGGCGTCGGCCAGCGTCACGAAATCGCCCTCGGGATCGATCACGATCTGCTGCACCAGCGCGGCGCTTTCCTCGAGGATGCGGCGCAAGAGGTGCGACTTGCCCGACCCCGAATTGCCCTGGACGAGCAGGCGCGTCGCGAGCAGTTCCTGCACGTCGATACGCACGCCCTGCCCCGCCGCGTCGGTTCCGATCTCGATGCTGGTCTTCACCCGCGCTGCCCTATCGGCGGCGCGCGCGAATGACAACCGGGCGGGTTTCGCCAACCGACCTTCCCCCTCGATGGGGGAAGGATACGCAGCCTTGCGCCGAAGGCGCTAGGCGAAGTTGGATGGGGGTGATGGTGCCTCCTCGCACCGCCGCGTCAGGCCGAAACATCACCCCCACCGCTGCAACTAGCGAACAAGTTCGCAAGTTTCGCTGCCTCCCCCATCAAGGGGGAGGGAAAGGGACAGGATCGACGTTGGTCAGACTTGCTAGCCGACCAAAATCGGCCAAAGAAGATCCCCATGGATTTCGACGACCAGCTCCGCCGCTATTTCGGCACCGCCGACCTTGGCGCAATTCCTCCCGAAGCGCGGGCCGCGGGCACCGAGCGGATGCGCGTCGATTTCGGGCTGGAGATGAACCCCGGCCGCCGCTTCGCGCTGTGGGCGCTCATGTATATGCTCGGCGACGCCCCCGATCTCGACGTCGCGTTCAAGGACGCGGCCGAACGCAACGCCGCGCGCGATTTCATGGACCTGATCGATCGCGCCGCCGGGGATTAGCGCGCCCTATACGTACATGCCCTCGCGCAGATTGATGCCATGCTCCAACCATGCCTTGAGCGCGCAGAGCATCTGCGCCCAGCCCTGGCAATTGCCATAGCTCGATTTCAGCGCACCCAGATTTTCGCGCCAGCCCTCCTCGGCGATCTCGACCAGCGTGCGCCCGTCGTCGAGCGCCTTGAAGCTCATCGTCACGCGCGTGCGGTAATCGGCGTCGGCCAGCTCGCCGCCCTCGACATTGGGCGCCTCGCCCTCGCTCGCCTGCCATTCGAGGACGATGCGCTCGTCCTCGACAACCTCGATCACATAGACCGGAAAGGCGCCCGGAAAATCGGCAAAATCCCATTCCACTGTCGCGCCGGTCTCCAGCCGCCCCTTGGCGCCGCCGGTGGTGAAATAGGCCGACAGCTTTGCGGGATCGGCGACCGCCTCGAACACCTCGTCCACCGGCTTCGCGATCCGCGCCGCGACCCTGAATTTCAGTTCCATGCCTCATTCTCCGCTTGAGTCGCGGATGATTATGTTATATTTTTACAACATGTCAATTCACGACGAATATGATGCGGTTTTCAAGGCGCTGGCCTCGCCCGTGCGGCGGCAGATTTTGGACGATCTCAAGGATCAGCCGCTGACCACCGGGGCGATCTGCGCCCACTTTGCCGACATGGACCGGTGCACGGTGATGCAGCATCTCAAAGTGCTGGAGGAGGCGGGGCTGGTCATCCCCGAACGCCGCGGCCGCGAACGCTGGAACCACCTCAACGCCATGCCGATCCAGGACATCCACGACCGCTGGATCGGCCCCCATGCCGCCGCCGCGTCGGCGCGGCTGGCGCGATTCAAACAGACGGTGGAGGCGGACAAGGCGTAGCCGGGAAGCTCCTCCCCGGAACGGGGAGGGGGACCACCGAAGGTGGTGGAGGGGCACCATCGGTCGAACGCAGCCTATGCGGGCCTGTACCCCTCCACCACCCTTCGGGTGGTCCCCCTCCCCCTGCGGGGGAGGATCGGCCCCTCGCCATCCCCAAAAACAGTCATCCCCGCCGACCAACAAAAAAGGGCCGGGAAGTCCCCTTCCCGGCCCCGTCATTCGTCACCCGCGGCGCCTTACCACCCCTGCGGCTTGCCCTTGTTCTGTTCGTCGAGCCACGCCTTCAGCGGCGCGAAATAATCGGCCATCGCCTTGCCCGACATCTCGCGCTTGCCGGTGAAGGCCTCCAGCGCGTCGGGCCAGGGCTTCGACGCCCCCATCTCTAGCATCGCATTCAGCTTCGCGCCGACGTCCTTGTTGCCATAGAAGGAACAGCGGTGGAGCGGCCCCTTCCACCCCGCCTGCTTGCACGCCGCCTCATAGAATTGGAACTGCAGCACGCGCGCGAGGAAATAGCGCGTGTAGGGCGTGTTGCCCGGAATATGATATTTCGCCCCCGCGTCGAACGCATCGGCGGGGCGGGCACCCGGCGGGACGATGCCCTGATACTCAGTGCGCATGTCGGTCCACGCCTTGTTGTAGTCAGCGGGCTGGATCGTCCCGTCGAACACGCCCCAGCGCCAGCGGTCGATGAGCAGGCCGAACGGCAGGAACGCCACCTTGTCCATCGCCTGCCGCAGCAGCAGGCCGATGTCCTTGTCGGCGCTCGGCACCTGCGCCTTGTCGAGCAGTCCGATGTCGACCAGATATTGCGGCGTGATCGACAGCGCGACGAAATCGCCGATCGCTTCGTGGAAGCCGTCATTGGCGCCGTTCAGGTAAAGGAACGGCTGCTTGTTATACGCCCGCTGATAATAATTATGCCCAAGCTCGTGATGGATGGTGATGAAATCGTCGGCATTCACCTTGATGCACATCTTGATGCGGATATCGTCCTTGTTGTCGATGTCCCACGCCGATGCGTGGCAGACGACTTCGCGGTCGGCGGGCTTGGTGAACATGCTCCGCTTCCAGAAGGTATCGGGCAGCGGCGCCATGCCGAGCGACGAATAGAAATTCTCGCCGATCTTGACCATGTCGAGCGGCGACTTGCCCTGCGCGGTAAGCAGCTCGCCGATGTCGTACCCCAGGTCGCCCGTTCCCGGCGGCGCGACGAGCGGATAGATGTTGCCCCATTCCTGCGCCCACATATTGCCGAGCAGGTCGGCGCGGATCGCGCCGGTCTTGGGCTGCACCGCGTCGCCATATTTCTCGTTGAGCTTCCACCGGACATAGGTGTGGAGCGCGACATAGAGCGGCTTCATGTCCTGCCAGATTTTCTCGGTCAGCTTGGCAAACTCTTCGGGCGGCATGTCGTATCCCGATCGCCACATCGCGCCGGTGTCGGCAAAGCCCAGCTCCTTCGCGCCCTCGTTCGCGATGCCGACCATGCGGACATAATCCTGCTTCATCGGCGCGCCGACATTGTCGTGCCAGCTCGTCCACATTTCGGCGAGCTCGGCGGGCGTCCGCTCGGCATTGCCCATCTGCTCCTCGATGTCCGAGCCCGAAATCTCCTTGCCGTTCAGCGTGCCGCGGCCCTTGCCATATTGCGACTGCAGGTCGGTGGCGATCTGGTTGAGCTCGGTCGCAGCGCCCGGCGTCGTCGGCGCGGGCAGCACGAGGCCCGTGCGCAGGATGTTGAGCTTGCGCTTCGTTTCGGCGCTCAGCCCCGGAACCTCGCTATATTTCGCGGCTTCCAGCGCATATTTCACCGCCTTTTCGGTGCCGACCGCGTTGATCCGCGCCGCCATCGCGTCGGTGTCCTCGGTCAGATAGGTCGAATTGACCCAGTTCACCTGGCTCGCCTCGACCGTATAGTCGAACAGGTCTTTCTCCGCCGCGGCGATAAAGGCTTCGGCATCGGCAGCAGTGGGGGCGGCGGCGGGGGCCGCGGCGGGCGCCGCCTGCGCAAAGGCGGGGGTCGCCACCGCGAGCGACAGGGCAAGCGACAGCGTCGAAATCATGGCTTTCATGGGGTGCGTCCTCTGGATATCCGTCTGCGCTCTCTGGCGCGATGGGTCCAGCTTGGCGCCCCCCGCGCGCCGGGTCAAGCCGTGAGGAACGCCGCAATCGCTTCGCCGAGCTCGGACTCGGTGACGCTCGACATATGCGTCCCCGGAATCGTCGCGAGCTGCGCATCGGCCAGCGCCGCGACCAGCTCCTCGGCCGATCCATTGTCGCGGTCCTGCTCGCCGCACACGACAAGCACCGGCATCGTCAGCGCCGCCAGCGCCTCGGGCGGCGTGTCGGTAAAGCTTTCCAGCAAATGCCCCGCGGCGATGCGGTCGACCTTCATCGTCTTCATGAACTGGATCGACAGCCAGGTGTCGTCGCCGCGCTTCGCGCTTTCATATTCGGCGATCGCACGCTTGAAAAAGGCGCCGCGCCGCTCCCACCCGGCGAGCCCCGCCAGCCCCATGCCGCCCAGAATCAGCCGACGCGGTTTCATCCCCGCAACGACGGCACGCACGCTGGTGCGCGCACCGAGCGAAAAGCCGCCAAGGTCGAAATCGGTCAGGCCCAGGTGCGCGACCAGATCCTCCAGGTCGCGCACCAGCACGTCGGGCGGATAAAATTCTTCCTCGTGCGGCGCATCGCTCGACCCGTGGACGCGCAGATCCGGCATGATGACGCGGTAGCCTTCGGCCGCGATCCGCGCCGCGGTCCCGAACTTGATCCAGTTGACCTCGCCGCTCGAAAACAGGCCATGAAGCAGCAACAGCGGCCCGCCCTCACCCGTCTCGCGCCACGCCAGCCGCACGCCGTCGCGTGCCTCGAAAAATTTGGGGTCGATGGTCATGGCCCCGCCTTACCCGTTTCACCGGAACTCGCGCAACCGGGCAACGGGCGCGGGCCGCGGCTGTCCCGACCTTGTCGAAGGGTCCGGGATGACGAATGATTGGAAGATGTCGGCAGCGGTTTTTGTTCGAAGGACCGTGTTGGAACAAGATTCGCGCAGAGACGCAGAGATCGCAAAGAAGAATGCGCTTCCACTCTGCGATCTCTGCGCCTCTGCGCGAATTTTACAGAATGCCGCACTTCGACCGATAGCTGCCATAATAGCCCCGTCACCCCGGACTTGATCCGGGGCCCATGACAACGGCGCTACTGGAGACCCCGGATGAAGCCTGTTGAAGGGTCCGAAATGATGAATGTCTGGAAACGACCGCAAGCGGTCTGAAGCGGTCCTCCCCCAAGGGGGGAGGGGGACCACCCGAAGGGTGGTGGAGGGGTACAGGAGGTTCATACGCAGCGCTCGACACCGCGTACCCCTCCACCATGCTTCGCATGGTCCCCCTCCCCGTGCCGGGGAGGATCGCTTCAGGCCGCTCCCCACCCCAAAACAGCCGTTCAACACAAACGACGTCAGAATGACAACCCGACCCCCACCCTACCGCGCCCGCAGCCCCTTCTGCTCCATCCGCCACTTCGCCATCTCGATCCGGTCCTGCCCGAAAAAGGGTTCGCCCTCGAACACCAACGTCGGCACCCCCCAATGCCCCGCAATCTCCAGCGCGACCTGGTTGCCCGCGATCTCGTTGTCGAGCGCCGCGGCATCGTCGACCGCCTCGACGTCGAGCTCGGCGAGGTCGAGCCCCGCGCGCCGCGCCGCGCCCGCCAGATGGTCGCCCAGGTGCCAGTCCACCGCACCGCCCCAGATCAGCTGGCCGACCTCGTGCGCAAAACCCAGCCCCTTGCCGCGTCGCGCCGCCGCCTGCCCGGTGCGGGTGAGGCGATAGATATGCGGCTGCTCGGCGGCGATCTCGCGCGTCGCGAAATTCTGGACAATCGGGTCGGGGCGCGGCGGGCCGAATGGGATGCCGTGAAACTGCGCGACGCGGATCATGTCGCGCATCGTATAGCTCAGCCAATTGGGGTGGTTGCGCTCGAAAAAATCGGGCTGGCGGATCGCGAGCGGATAGACGGGGCGCAGGTTGATCGTCACGTCATGGCTCGCGGCGAGCGCGCGATAGCGGCCGATGGCAAGATAGCTGTACGGCGAGCGAAAGGACCAGAAAAGGTCGGCGGTCAAAGTCATCGGCGCATCCTGCCTGAAAAATGACGTCATGCAAGCATTGTAAAGAAATTTTACACCATATTCGAGCAGCTTGCCAATCCCATGTGGCTGTTGAATATAGTAGCAATTGCTATTATAGTTTAAGCTATGACGGAAACGATCGGCTTCATCCTCAATGACACCGCCCGCCTTTATCGCCGCGCCTTCAACGCGCGCGTCCGGGACAGCGGCATCACCGCGCTGCAATGGCGGCTCATCACCTACCTCAAACGCCACGAAGGCATAAGGCAGGGGCCGCTCGCCGAGCTGATCGAGGTCGAGCCGATCACCCTGTCGCGCATGGTCGACCGGCTGGTCGAGGCGGGGCTGCTCGAACGCCGCGCCGACCCCGCCGACCGCCGCGCCTGGCAGCTGTACCTGACCGCGCGCGCCGCCGACCTGCTCGGCGGCATCCGCCCCGCGGTCGAGGCGCTGAACGAGGAATCGCTCGAAGGGCTCAGCGCCGCCGAACGCGATCAGCTCGTCGATCTGGTCGAGCGCGTGCGCGCCAACCTGTCGCGCCGCGTTTGCGCGAAAGAAGCGGAGCCCGCCTGATGGATCAGCTCTCCCCCACCCGCGCCGACGCAGAAGCCGCCGCGCCGCCGAAAGCCGCACCCAAAGCCGACCCCGTGCCGCCCCCCGCCGCCGAGGCCGCGGCAAAGCCCGGCTGGCGCACGCGCCTCCTCATGTTCGGCCTACCCGCGCTGCTCGTCGCGGGCGGTGCGGGCTGGTGGCTGCTCAGCGGCGGGTCGGTGTCGACCGACAATGCCTATGTCCAGATGGACAAGGTGTCGGTCGCCGCCGAAGTCGGCGGGCGCATCACCGAGGTTGCGGTCCGCGATGGCCAGCAGGTCGCAAAGGGCCAGCTGCTGTTCCGCATCGACAGCGAACCCTATGCGCTCAGCGTCGCGCAGGCGACCGCGGCAATCGACGCTGCGCAGGTCGAAGTCGGCAATCTGTCGGCCAGCGCCAACACCTCCAACGTCGACATCGCCGCGGCGCGCGAGGAGGTCAAATTCGCGCAGGTCAATTTCGACCGGCAGGCGGCGCTGATGGAAAAGGGCTTCACGACGCGCGCCGCCTATGATGCGTCGCGCCACGCGCTTGCGCAGGCGCGCGAGCGCGTCCGCCAGGCCGAGGCGGCCGCGGTGGAGGCGCGCACCAAGCTCGCCGCGGGGCCGTCGAGCGGCCTCAATCCAGAGGTTCAGGCCGCGCGCGTCCAGCGCGCGCAGGCCGAGGTGAACCTCGCGCGCACCACCGTCCGCGCACCGAGCGCGGGCCGCGTCGCGCAGGCCGACCGGCTGCAGGTCGGGCAGGCGATGGTCGCGGGGTTGCCCGCGCTGACGCTCGTCGACACCGCGCATCCGTGGGTCGAGGCCAATTTCAAGGAAACCGACCTCGCCGACATGCGCGTCGGCCAGCGCGCCGAAATCCGCTTCGATGCCTATCCGGGGCTGACGGTTCGCGGCCATGTGTTGACGATCGGCGCAGGCACCGGCAGCGAATTTTCGGTGCTCCCGGCACAGAACGCCACCGGCAACTGGGTCAAGGTGACGCAGCGCGTCCCCGTGCGCATCGCCTTCGACGAAAAGCCCGAACGCGACATGATCGCCGGGCTGTCGGCGGACGTGACGGTGTTTACCGGCGGCGGGACGGTGGCGGGGGAGTAGGGGGTGGCCGTGCCGCTTTACGCAACCCCCTCCCTCCCCTTCAGGGGAGGGCAGCGAGACTTGCGAACTTGTTCGCTAGTCGCAGTGGGTGGGGTCTATCGGCCTTGCGCAAGGCCGATCGACCCCACCCCAACCCCTCCCCTGAAGGGGAGGGGCTTTAGCTAGCCATGGCCTCCCGCTCCCTCCCCCGCCGTCCTGCCGCCGCGGCGCTGCCCGCCGACGACAGCATCCCGCTCCACGAACGCGTTCGCTACCGCGGCCTGCTTACCGTCGCGGTCATGGGCGCGTCGATCATGCAGATCCTCGACACGACGATCGCCAATGTCGCGATCCCGCACATGCAGTCGGCGCTCGGCGCGACGAGCGAGACGGTGACGTGGGTGCTCACCTCTTATATCCTTGCCAGCGCAATCGCGATGCCGATCACCGGCTGGCTCGCCGACCGCATCGGGCGGCGCGAGCTGTTCCTTGCCGCGATCGTCGGCTTCATCGTCGCGTCGATGGCGTGCGGCGCGGCGCAATCGCTCGAGCAGATGGTCGCCTTCCGTTTTCTGCAAGGCGTTTTCGCGGCCTTCATCGCGCCGCTGTCGCAATCGGTGATGCTCGACATCAACCCGCCCGAACGCCACGCGCGCGCGATGTCGATCTGGGGCATGGGGATCATGATCGGGCCCATTCTCGGCCCCGTTCTCGGCGGCTGGCTGACCGAACAGGCGAACTGGCGCTGGGTTTTCTACGTCAACCTGCCCGTCGGGCTCGTCACGCTCGCGCTGATGTGGGCGCTGCTCCCCGCTATGCGCCGGGCGAGCCGCAAATTCGACCTTTTCGGCTTTTCGATGCTCGCGCTCGGGCTCGCCGCGCTGCAACTGATGCTCGACCGCGGCGCGCATCTCGACTGGTTCGACAGCATCGAAATCTGGATCGAACTCGGCGTCGCGGTCGCCTGCCTGTGGATCTTCTTCGTCCATCTCTTCACCGCGCGCGCACCCTTGTTCAGCCGCGCGATGCTCGCCGACCGCAACCTCGTCACCGCGATGGGCTTCATGATCGTCATCGGCATCGTCATGTTTGCGTCGATGGCGCTGTTGCCGCCGATGCTGCAAAATCTCTTCGGCTGGCCGGTGATCGACACCGGGCTGGCGCTCGCGGTGCGCGGCATCGGCATCCTCGCGAGCATGTGGGTCGCGGGGCAATTGCTGGGCAAGATCGACGCGCGCTGGCTCGTCGGCAGCGGGCTTGCCATCGCGGCGTTTTCGCTGTGGCAGATGAGCCACTGGTCGCTCGCCATGGGGATGCAGCCCGTGATTATCAGCGGGCTGGTGCAGGGGCTCGGCATGGGGCTGATCTTCATTCCGCTGAACACCATGGCTTTCGCGACGATCGCGCCGCAGCACCGCACCGACGGGTCGAGCCTGCTCAACCTGCTGCGCAGCCTCGGCGCCTCGGTCGGCATTTCGGTCGTCACGACCCTGCTCGGCGCGAATATCCAGACGAGCCATCAGGATCTGGCCGCGCATGTCACCAACAGCTCGGTCGCGCTCCTCGACCCGTCGACCGCCGACCGCTTTGGCATCGTCGGCGACACGGCGCTGGCGATGGTCGATGCCGAGATCAACCGGCAGGCGGCGATGGTCGCCTATATCGACGATTTCTGGGCGATGATGTGGGTGACGGCGCTCTCGGTCCCCCTCGTCCTCCTGCTGCGCCCGCCCAGGGCCGACGCGCCAAAGGCATCGGCTGCCGACATGGGGCACTAGCATCGCGCCGCCAATCATCCTAAAAGCGCCGCTCAACCGCTACGGAGTCCCCGCCATGGATCGCAACCTGACCGCAACGCCGCCCCGCCTTGCCGCCAGGAAAGCCCTTGTCCATGCCCTCGATCACCCTTGCCAATCTCAGCTGGTCCACGCCTGACGGCCGCGCCGTCCTTTCGAACCTCGACCTTCAGTTCCAGCCCGAACGCACCGGCATCGTCGGGCGCAACGGCGTCGGCAAATCGACGCTGCTGCGCCTCCTGACCGGCGAGCTTGCCCCCGCCGACGGCCATATCGCGATCGACGGCCGCATCGCGATGCTGCGCCAGACGGTGCAGGTCGATGCCGCCGCCCCCATCGCCGACCTTTTCGGCGCCACCGACGGACTGGCGCTGCTGCGCAAGGCCGAGGCGGGCACCGCCACCGCCGACGAACTCGCGCGCGCCGACTGGACCCTCGACGCCCGGCTCGACGCCGCCCTCGCGGCGATCGGCCTGCCCGTCCCCGCCGACACCCCGCTCGCGCAGCTTTCGGGCGGCCAGCGCACGCGCGCCGCGCTCGCGGGCACGATGTTCGCCGCGCCCGACTTCCTCCTCCTCGACGAACCCACCAACAATCTCGACCGCGAAGGGCGCGCGATCGTCCGCCAGCTCCTCCGCGGCTGGCGCGGCGGCGCGATCGTCGTCAGCCACGACCGCGAACTGCTCGAGGAAATGGACGCGATCGTCGAACTCTCCGGCACCGGCGCGGCGCGCTATGGCGGCGGCTGGAGCGCTTACCAAAGGCGCAAAGCCATCGAGCAGGCGGCGGCCGAGGCCGAGCTTGCGGGCGCCGAAAAACGCATCGACGCCGCGCGGCGGCAGGCGCAGGCCGCGCACGAGAAACAGGATCGCCGCGACAAGCGCGGGCGCGCCAAGGCCGCGCGCGGTGACATGCCGCAAATCCTGACCGGCGCGCTCAAGCGCCGCGCCGAGGAAACGCGCGCCGCCGCGAGCCGCCACGCCGACCGCCAGCGCGCCGATGCCGAAACCGAACTCGCCGCCGCCCGCGCGCGCATCGAAACCGTCGATCCCCTGTCGGCCGGGCTGCCGTCGACGGGCCTGAGTCCGTCACGCACCGTGCTGGCGCTCGATCGCATCACCGCGGGCTATAACGCGGGCCCGCCGGTGATCCAAAACCTGTCGCTCACCGTCACCGGCCCCGAACGGATCGCGATTATCGGCCCCAACGGATCGGGCAAATCGACGCTGATCGCGCTCGTCGCGGGGACGCTCGCGCCATGGGCGGGGCAGATTCGCGTCGGCGTCCCTTTCGCGCTGTTCGACCAGCGCGTCAGCCTGCTCGACCCCGCGCGCTCGATCGCCGCCAATTTCCTCGCGCGCAATCCGGGAACGACGAACAACCAGTGCCGCGCCGCACTCGCGCGCTTCGGCTTTCGCGCCGACGCCGCCGACCGCATCGCCGGCACGCTCAGCGGCGGGCAGCTGCTCCGCGCCGGGCTCGCCTGCGTCCTCGGCGCGCCGCAGCCGCCGCAATTGCTGCTCCTCGACGAACCCGGCAACCACCTCGACATCGATTCGCTCGCGGCGATCGAAAGCGGGCTTGCCGCCTATGATGGCGCGCTGCTCGTCGTCAGCCACGACCGCATGTTTCTGGAAGCGATCGGGATCGACCGCACGGTGGAATTGGGCGTCGGCGACGCGTGAATCCCGCAAAGGCAGACCCCGGAAATCGGGAGAGAGAGGACCGCTCCGAACGGCCCGCCTTCGCAGGAAAGGGTCAGGTCAGCCCGCGGCCGCCGCCAGTTCGGGCCGCGACGAATGCGCCGGCATCACCGCGTCGGCATAATCGCTTTCATATTTGCCGATCAGCGCCCGGTCGTCGTGGTTCCACGGGTGGAAGCCCGGCATGAAATAGGAAAGCCACGACACAAAACTCTTGCGCAGCACCCCCGGCGAACCGAGCAGATACCACCAGATGCGCGCCGTGACGCGCCAGCCGGTCAGGCCGTCCTGCCGCAGCAGCGCCTTCATGCCCCTGACCCGCCTCGGCCAGAAGCGCGAAGTGACGAGCAGCATCATGATCGACTTGGCGCGCCAGCGCCGGAAGCGGCTCCAGTCCTTCGTCGCGTGCAGCCAGGTATCGTATGCCACGCCCTTATGCTCGATTTCCTCGATCGCGTGCCATTTCCACAGGGCCGCCCATTCGGGCTCGGCGCCCGCGTACATTTTTTCGTCGCGCAGCATCACCGCCGCCATCATCGCGGTATAATGTTCGAGCGCGATCGTCGCCATCAGGTTGACGATCGGCGGCCGCGCCTTGATCAGCTCCATCACTTCATCGACGTCGGCTTCGAGCGGCGACAGGTCGTACCCCGCCTCGGCCGCCTTTTTGTTGAACACCACATGCTCGCGGCTGTGGATCACTTCCTGCTGGGTAAAGGCGCGGATTTCGCGCGCCAGCTTGTCGGGAACGCCGCCCCGGTGCGCCTTCACCGCCTCGATGAACATCGCCTCGCCCTTGGGAAAGGTAACCGACAGCGCGGTGTGAAAGGCCGAGGCGATCGGATCGCCGTTCAGCCACCAGCGACCCTGTTTGTCGTCGCGGCCAAAGCGCATGTCGCGCGGGGTGATCGACAGATCGGCGGGGGTCGGCGACCGGGAAAGGCTGGACATATGGCGTATACCGTCGAAAAGGGGTGGTGGGGCTAGCAAATTGGGGTTAACTTACATAAATGTCAATAGTGAAAAAGCGTCTCAGTCCTGAGGAAAGCCGTTCGGCGGCGCTCGAGGCGGCGCGTCATATCCTGATCGAAATGGGGCCGGCGGCGGTGACGCTGAAAGCCGTGGCGGCGCGGATCGACCGCACCCACGCAAATCTGCTCCACCATTTCGGCAGCGCCGCGGGGCTGCAAAAGGCGCTCGCCGCCTATCAGGCCGAAACCGTGTGCGAAACGATCGGCAAAAAAATGGCCGAATCGCCGCCGGGCGAGCGCAATGTGCGCGAGATCGTTGACCTCGCCTTCGACGCCTTCAACAGCGGCGGCGCGGGCGCGCTCGCGACATGGATGGCGGCGACGGGCAATGACGACGCGCTCGACCCGATCGTCGAGGCGATCCACCGGCTGATCGACGGCATGGCGCCGGGCGCCGACGAAAAGCGGCTGATGCACGAAGACACGCTCGCGCTCGTCCTGATGGCACTCGGCGACGCGCAGCTCGGCGGCCCGATGGCCGAAGCCCTCGGCCTCCCCCGCGACACCGCCCGCGTCCTCGCCACCGAACTCATCACCAGCCGCATCGCGAAATTCTGGGCCGACCATGGGGGCAAGGCCGCGGGCTGAAGCGCAGCGGCGAACCGAAGCCGCGCAGCACCCTCGCGGTTCCAAGCCGCCGCGTGCCCCTGCGAAGCTTCGCGCCCCGGCGAAGGCAGGGGCCTATCACCCGCCATAGCCTTCGACACCACCGACCGTTCGATCGGCCAAGCCCCACGCCGTGCCCCTGCCTTCGCAGGGGCACGGCGTGGGGCAAAACCCGGACGGCCCTAACCCTCGATCCCCTTCGCCATCCCCGCTCCGTCCGTCATCCTCCCATCATCCCCTCTCTCCGTCATCCCGGCGAAGGCCGGGATCTCGCCCTATCGCCAAACACTCCAACCCGCATTCCATGGTGCCGCCCTACCTGTTCCTTCAACGCTCAGATCAGGGAATTAAGTATGTCGTCACCGTGATCTCGTAATCCAACAATATCTTGAGCTCATAAGGGTTGAGGGCAATTGTCAGCTGAGAGGAAAGAGTCGTGGATTTGACGCTGCAACTTTCGAACCGCAGGCTCAGGCTGACTACGGCGGCACGGCCTTGAAAGCGCCCGGCATCAAAGGCGGAGAGATGCGTTGGCGCAGCCAACGCGCGGTCTCCACCTACTCTTTCCTTCTGGCGGCCGCATTGACGTTTCTCAGCGCCTGCGGAGTCGTCGAATCCGGCCCCAACTATCGTTACCGGCTGACTGTTGAAGTGGATACGCCGCAGGGCCTGCGCTCGGGGTCGAGCGTGGTCGCCGTGAAATGCGGAGCGGTCCGCCTCCCCGCCATGGGTGGTGCAGGATGCCACGCGCGGGGTGAGGCGGTGGCGGTCGACCTGCCGGATGGGCGAACTCTTTTCGCACTATTGCACGGCACATCGAAAGTTGATTTGATCAATTATCTGGCATCCAGCCCAGCCATGCCAGTGTCCGACGATAATGATTCCCTGTCTCGCGAGCAGCAATGGCAACGACGCGCGCAATTTCTTGCCCAACCCCGTGAAGTTCCGCGGAAAGTCAAGTTTGGCAAGTTCGGCAACGTCTTGGTGGACAATTACCCTATCTTCGCGACATTTGCAGACATCGGTGATCCGGCCAGCATCCGTGCAGTTAACCCTGATGCTCTCGATAGCGAATTCGGCGCTGGCGTAAGACTCAAGCGCATCACGGTTCAGGTAACGGAAGATACTGTAACAAAAAAAAATCAAAAAACGACTGCCGTGGCTTCCCAATATGTATGAAAATTTGCCGGTAGATTTCGCTCCCGAAGGCATACCCCTCGGCGATATGCAGCGCTTGTTTACGACCGAATCGTTTCAATAAATTCTGAGAATTGTTGTCGATCTCGCTCCATCACCCGCCCAGCACCTTCGCTATCATCCGTTCTTCCTTGGCGATCCACGGCGCCATGCTCGGCCGCGACAGGATGGCTTCGCTCCATGCCGCGATCTTGGGATGCTTGGCCGCGTCGATGCACGATCCGCAATGGCGCAGGTTGATCAGCGGCGACGCGACCGCAAGGTCGGCGAGCGTCAGCCGGTCGCCGACGAGGAAGCCCGACGGCGGGATCGCGCCTTCCAGATAATCGAGCAGCCTGGGCAGTTCCTCCGCTTCGGCCGCCGCGGCGGCGGCAAGGTCGCCTTCGCGGCTGAGGAATTTCGGCGCGACGATGCGGTTGAAGAACATCTTGCCGCTGCACGCCGCGAACACCGTGTCGGCGAACTCCTCCCACCAGATGACCTGCCCGCGTTCTTTGGGGTCGGCGGGGATCAGCGCGGGTCCGGGATGCTTCGCCTCAAGATAATGGATGATCGCGCTCGAATCGGCGAGCATGAAGCCGTCGTCGTCGATCGCGGGCATCTTGCCCAGCGGCGATGCGGCTTTGAAACCCGGATCGGGATCGCCCAGGCCGACGCCCTTCAGCTCGAACGCAATTCCCTTTTCGCCCAGATAGGCCAGCAATTTGCGCACGAAGGGCGACACGATCGAACCATAAACAATCATCACAAATCCTTTCTGCGAAAGTGGCGCGAGCATAGGCCAAGGGTTGCGATTCGCAACCCTTCAGGCATCGCCGGACCGGCGCGAAATAAACTTGCCAACGGCGGCGCGGCATGGAAGATCGCCGGACAGAGGGGGATGCTGCTGCGGCAGCCAGCAGGCAGGATAAAAACATGCGCCCTTCGTCATGGGCAGACCGGTTGCTGGCGCTTTCGGCGCGCTTCGTTGGCCTCATCATCCTTATCGCCACGCTCGCCGCGGCAGTGGGCAGCTTTCTTTACAATCGCGGCGAGGAACGCGACCGCGCCGAGCGCACCGCGATGCGGATCGACACGCGGCTGCGCGATCATGTCGCGGTGCTGGAGGGGGTGCGCGCGCTTTATCAATCGGACAGCCGGTCGAGCGGCCCCGGCATCCGCGCCTATCTGACCGCGCTGCGGCCGCAGGTCCACGCGCCAGGGCTGGAGGGTATCGGCATCGCCGTCGCGATGCGTCAGGCGACGCCCGCCGCCGCCGAAGCGATGCTGCGCCAGAATTACGGCCGCGACATTCCGGTCTGGCCCGCCAGCGATCAGCCGGTCGGCTTTCCGATCGTCCTCCTCGAACCCGATACGCCGCGCCGCGACGAGGCGCTGGGCTATGACATGTATAGCGAGCCGGTGCGGCGCGAGGCGATGCGCCGCGCGTGGCAGACGGGCCAGCCCGCGGCGAGCGGCATCGTCCGGCTCGTCCAGGAAACGGGCACCGCGCAGCGCCAGCCCGGCTTCCTCATCTATGTCCCCGTTTACGCCGACCGGGCGCTGCCCGGCGCCGCCGCGCTGCCCGGCGAGACGCCGCGCGCGGTGACCTTTGCCACCGCCCCCGGCGCGCGGCCGATCGAGGCCTTCGTCTATGCGCCCTTCCGCGTCGACGATCTGATGACCGCGGTCCTCGGCGACCAGCTCGGCGAGATCGAGGGGCTGGAGGTTTATGCGGGCGAAGGGCCCGCGGCGCCGCTCGTCTATCGCCACGGCACGATGGGCTGGGATCCGCATGAACAGGTGCTGCGTGTCGCCGACCATCAATGGACGCTGCGCATTTCGTACAGCCGCTTGTTCGAACGGCTCGGGCGGCCCTTCGGCATCTTCCTTTTCGGCTTTGCGATCATGCTGCTCGCGATGCAGCTCCTCCGGCTTCAGCAGCGGCGCGTCGGCGCCTTTCGCGCGCTCGCCGACGAACAGGCGCTGCGCGCCGCCGACCGCGAGCTGATGATCGGCGAGATGGCGCACCGCATGAAGAACGCCTTCGCCCGCATCGGTGCGCTCGCGCGCATCACGCTGCGTGAGTCGTCCAGCCTCGACGAGTTCGAGGCGAAGTTCGACGGCCGGATGCGCGCGCTCTCCGATGCGAAGCAGATGCTCGTCACCGGCGCGGTCGACACCGTCGAGCTCGAACGCATCGTGCACCGCGAGCTCGACCTTGCGGGCGTGTCGCCCGACCGCCTCGCCGCGGTCACTGGCCCCGCGGTGCGGCTCGATGACGAGGGCGCGCAGGCGATGTCGCTCGCGCTCCACGAATTCGTCACCAACAGCATCAAATATGGCGCGCTGTCGGGCCAGGGCGAGCTTCGCGTCGGCTGGCACCGCGAGGACGGGCAGGTGACGCTCGACTGGACCGAAAGCGGCCTGCCCGACACCCCGAATGTCGAACAGGAAAGCTTCGGCACGCGCTTCATCCGTACGATGATCGAACGCCAGCTCAAGGGCAGCTGGAGCCGCACCGCAAGCGACCATCGCCTCCACATCGTCATCCGCTGGCCCGACACCCCGCCACCCGCACATTGACAAGCCCCGCCCCCCCGGCAAGAGACGGGACCGAGAGGGGAGAGTGCCGCCGCCATGACCGCAAAGATGCTGCGCCCGACATCGTTCGACGTCGCCGAGCGCGCGGGCGTATCGCAATCGACCGTCTCGCGCGCGCTCCGCAATTCGCCCGGCGTCAACGCCGAAACGCGCGCGCGCGTCGCCGCCGCCGCGCGCGAATTGGGCTATGTCGTCGACCGCCACGCCTCCTCGCTGCGCCTCAAGAGCAGCGAGACGATCGCGCTCGTCACCATCTGCCGCCCCGGCGAAGACCGCAGCGCGATCAACCCCTTCTACTTCGCGCTGCTCGGCAGCATCGCCGCAGCGACCTCGGCGCGCGGCTTCAACCTGCTCGTCAGTTTCCAGGAAAATCCCGACAATTTCCGCGCCGATTTCGTCGCATCGGGGCTCGCCGACGCGATGATCGTCATCGGCACCACCAGCAACCGCGAGGCATGGGCCTATTTCGCCGACGCGCAGGCGTCGGGCCTCGACTTCGTCTGCTGGGGCAGCCCCGGCAGCCCGTTCCACTGGATGCGCAGCGAAAATGACGAGGGCGGGCAGCTCGCCGCCGAGCATCTGGTAAAGCTCGGCCGCCGCCGCATCGCCTTCGTCGGGCCGCAGCAATCGCCGCAGCGCCAGTTCGACGAGCGCCGCGACGGCTTCACCGCCGCCCTCGCAGTCCACGGCCTCACCCCGATCATCGCCGAGCCGCCCGCCGCCGCCGACCGCCATGCACAGGGCGTCGCCGCCGCGCAGGCGCTGCTCGCCCAGCACCCGGACGTCGACGCGATCTTTGCCGCCAGCGACATGCTCGCGCTCGGCGTGCTGCAAGGGCTGAAGGACGCCGGCCGCCGCGTCCCGCACGATGTCGCGCTGATCGGCTTCGACGGCATCCGCGCCGGCACGCTCGCCGACCCCGCGCTCACCACGCTCGAGCCCGACCTCGACGCCGCGGGCGAAGCGCTCGTTGCCATGGCATTGGAGGATGACGAACGCACGCGCAGCGGCACGCGCATCCCCGTCCGCCTCGCCGTCCGCGGCACCGCCTGATCAGCCGCCCGCAACCGGAATAACATCCACCTTGTCAGCGCGTTAAGCCTGTTCCTCAACCCGCGCCCCACCCACGCCGCCTATCGTCCGCCACGGGACCATGACGCGAAAAAGGACCAGGCGCCATGCCGCTAACGACGTTACTCCGCGACCAGCGCGGCGCGACCGCGATCGAATATGGGTTGATTGCGGCGCTGATCTCGCTCGCGTGCATCATCGCTTTCCAGTCGCTCGGCCTCAATCTCGAAACCATCTTCACGACCATCAACGACGCGCTCAATCGTTAGGGTCGCCCGCCACCAGCCGCTCCAGCGTCCCGTCCCTGTCGGCCCTGTCGAACGCGTCCCATTCGGCGTCGGTCAGCGGCATTCCCTGCCCGCACCCCGCGCAGCGCTGGCGCTGCGGATTGTCGCGAAGGCGGATCGCCATCGTGATCCGTCTCATCAGCACCTCGTCGGTTTCCTCCTGCGTCGGCCCCTGCCGCTTGCCCCCGGTCGGATCGTCGCGGAACCCGGCAAAGACCATGCCGCTGAAATATTCCTCGCGCGACAGAAAGCGGTCGCGCACCGCGGCGGGCAGCTCATAGGCCGCGGCCTCCTCCGCCGTCAGCTGCACGTCGCGCCCGTTCTTCAGGTCGCCGCGTTTCAGCAGCAGCCCCAGCAGCGAATCCGACGGCACGATCCGCCGCTCGACCTCCTTGCCGTTCCGCAGGATCACCATCTCGCGCCCCTCGACCGCGCGTTCGTAAGCCACCGCCTCCAACCCGCGCAGCGCCCGCGCGATCGCGTCGGCGCACGCCTTGTCGAACGGCGTGAACAGCGCGCGCGATCGGTTGACCGACGTCGTGCTGACCCCCGCAATCCGCGCCGCATCGGTGATGCACCCCGTCTGCCCCAGCGTAGCCAGAAACACCCGCGTCCGCGCCACCGTCCACCCGTCCGACCGCACGCACAATCCGGGCATGAAGGGATTCTCCCTCATCCCCTCCCGCGCGCCCTTGCTCCCCTCCCGCTTGCGGGAGGGGCAGCGAGACTTGCCAGCTTGCTGGCTAGTCGCAGCGGGGAGGGCACCATCCCCCACGCTGTCCTTCGCCCCCAATTCCCCCCGCGAACCCCGCTCCACCGCACGCGCCATAGCTCAACCTCCCGAATCACCTTGGACTGAATCGGAACAATTTTGAACCTATTTGGATAATGTAGGAAAGCGTTTTTCGCTGCGGACATCACCATATTTCTTGACGTTATAAATCTCGTCGCGAAAAGTCATTCATTATGGACCCGCGTGTCGCTGAACTCCAATGCATCATGCCGATCGCAAACCTTCGGTTCTTGCGAATGGTATTCTTTCATATGAAAGCGCCTCCCGGCTTCGGCACGCTTCGGTTGCCATGCAGCCTGTTCAGGACCGACGTGATCGAACGCGCGTACCCCAAGGCCTGCGCTTACATCAGTACGCCAACCTTTACTTCCACGCTCGGAATCCGATGCTTTTCAAGCGACTGAACGAAGCAGGATCGCTCTGCGTGCTGGCTATTTCGACCGATGTATTCGGCGTCGATGGCACCGTCATAACGGACTGCAACGCAGCAAGCGATTGGGTCCGCTTCCTGCATCCATCGCAATGGGGACTGATCAACTTTGATGACGTTTTCGCGGAGGATTGGAGACACCCGGGGAATCGGGCACGATATTATCAGCACAAATCTCGCAAGTGTGCAGAGGTGCTGGTGCCGCACCGGATTCCGCCGGAATTTCTAAGAGGCGCCCGGGTGATTGATCAAATAGCAAAGGCGCGAGTGGCTCAGCAAGCGCCGAACTTGCCGTCGATCGTCGATCCCGTTCTGTTCTTTCGAACATGACCGTGTTAGAGGACCATTTATGTTCAAAGCTCTGATCGGGGATATGTTCGCCAGCGACGCGCAAACGTTGACCAACACGGTCAACTGTGTCGGAGTCATGGGCAAAGGGGTAGCGCTCGAATTCAAGAAACGCTTTCCTCGAATGGCTAAGGATTATGAGGCTCGTTGCGCGCGTGGCGAAGTACGATTGGGGGAACCCTATCTCTATACCGACACTACCGGAACGATGATCATCAATTTCCCGACGAAGGGACATTGGCGCTCGGCTTCGCGGTTAGTGGATATAGAACAGGGGCTCGACTTTTTGGCTACACATGCTGCGGCGTGGGGCATCACCAGCTTGGCCCTCCCCCCGCTCGGATGCGGCAATGGAGGCTTGTCGTGGCCCGAGGTCGGCCCACTAATTTACTCAAAATTGCATAAGCTGCCGTTCGACATCGAAGTCTATGCCCCTTACGGCACGCCAAAAGGCGAGTTGACCACTGAGTTCCTGGCAGCTCCCTCTCAGCTCAGCCTCAGCGGCCGGGGCACTAGAGCAACAAAGCCTAATCCGAGCTGGGTCGCCTTGATCGAGGTACTGCGTGAACTACAGGCTCAGCCCTACGCAAACCCTGTGGGGCGGACGATCTTTCAAAAAATTGCTTACATCATCACGGAAATGGGCGTGCCCACCGGCTTCGAGTTCGGCAAAGGCAGCTATGGCCCCTTCTCGGGCGACATGAAGACTGCGCTTCACGATTTTGCTAACCGCAACTGGCTTCAAGAGAATCAACTTGGGAAAATGATCGCTTTTCGTGTCAGCGACCAGTACGAGAAAGATCGAAAGAAACTGAGCCATGACATCGATCTGTATCGTAGAAAAATCGATAAAACTGTAGATTTGTTCAGTCGGATTAAAAGCACAGAACAAGCAGAAGAAGTTGCGACGATTATTTATGCCTGTCGTTGGGTAAAGTCACGGCGGCCTGCCGACTCAATAGCGGAACAGGACATATTAGACTATGTTTTGGACTGGAAGCCATCTTGGCAATCTTCTGAAAAGCGAGAGGCGGTGGCTGGCGCAATTCGAAATTTGGTTTTGCTGAATTGGGTAAAGGCTGAAATCAGCGAAACGATGATCAGCGCGGCATAAGCCACGCAATCGGCACCAACCAACCACCCCCACCCCCTTGCATTTCCCCGCCCCCGGCGTAAGGCGGCGCCAACATAAACCCGCGCGTGCGACTCCCGTTGGCCCCGCTCTCCCGCTGCGCCATCGGACAGTCATTCCCCGCCGCGCCAACATGGGGACTGATATCCTATGACCACCACGGGCAACGACACGCTGGGCACCCGCTCGACGCTGAGCGTCGGCAACAAAGAATATGCGTACTATTCGCTCGACAAGGCCGCGGCCAAGCTGGGCGATGTCTCGCGCCTGCCGTTCAGCATGAAGGTGCTGCTCGAAAATCTGCTGCGCTTCGAGGATGGCGGCTTCACCGTGTCGACCGATGACGTTCAGGCGCTCGTCGACTGGCAGAAGGATCCGCATTCGAACCGCGAGATTCAATATCGCCCCGCGCGCGTGCTGCTTCAGGATTTCACCGGCGTTCCCTGCGTCGTCGACCTCGCCGCGATGCGCGATGCGATCGCCAAGCTGGGCGGTGACACGTCGAAGATCAACCCGCTCGTCCCCGTCCACCTCGTCATCGACCACTCGGTCATGGTCGACGAATTCGGGCATCCCAAGGCGTTCGAACAGAACGTCGAGATCGAATATTATCGCAACGGCGAACGCTATGACTTCCTGAAATGGGGGTCGAAAAGCCTCGACAATTTCAAGGCGGTGCCGCCGGGCACCGGCATCTGTCACCAGGTGAACCTCGAACATATCGCGCAGGCGGTGTGGTCGAGCGAAGACGCGTCGGGCGCGACGGTCGCCTATCCCGACACCTGCGTCGGCACCGACAGCCACACGACGATGATCAACGGGCTGGGCGTGCTCGGCTGGGGCGTCGGCGGGATCGAGGCGGAGGCCGCGATGCTCGGCCAGCCCGTGTCGATGCTGATCCCCGAAGTCGTCGGGTTCAAGCTCACGGGCAAATTGAAGGAAGGCGTCACCGCGACCGACCTGGTGCTCACCGCGACGCAGATGCTGCGCGCCAAGGGCGTCGTCGGGCGCTTCGTCGAATATTATGGCCCCGGCCTTGCGTCGCTGAGCCTCGCGGATCGTGCAACGCTCGCCAATATGGCGCCCGAATATGGCGCGACCTGCGGTTTCTTCGGCATCGACGACAAGACACTCGATTATATGCGCCTCACCGGCCGCAGCGACGAGAATATCGCGCTGGTCGAAGCCTATGCCAAGGCGCAGGGGCTGTGGCTGTCGGCCGACATGCCCGATCCGGTGTTCACCGACACGCTCGAGCTCGACATGGGCAGCGTCGTTCCGTCGCTGGCCGGCCCGAAGCGGCCGCAGGACAAGGTCATCCTGACCGCGGTCGACGATGAGTTCAACGCCGACCTCAAGAAGATCTACAACAAGGACGCGGCGCAGCGCGTTCCGGTGGCGGGCAAGGATCATGACATTGGCGACGGCGACGTCGTCATCGCCGCGATCACCAGCTGCACCAACACCTCGAACCCCGGGGTGATGGTCGCCGCGGGGCTGGTCGCCAAAAAAGCGAACGAGCGCGGGCTGAAGCCGAAGCCGTGGGTCAAGACCTCGCTCGCGCCGGGGTCGCAGGTCGTGACCGACTATCTGGTCAAGGCGGGGCTTCAGGATCATCTCGACGCGGTCGGCTACAATCTCGTCGGCTATGGCTGCACCACCTGCATCGGCAATTCGGGGCCGCTCGCGGGGCCGATTTCGGAGGCGATCAACGGCAACAACATCGTCGCCGCCGCCGTCCTGTCGGGCAACCGCAATTTCGAAGGGCGCGTGTCGCCCGACGTGCGCGCCAACTATCTCGCCTCGCCGCCGCTCGTCGTCGCCTATGCGCTGAAGGGCACGGTGACCGAGGATTTCACCACCACGCCGATCGGGCAGGATCCGGACGGCAAGGACGTGTTCCTCGCCGACATCTGGCCGACCAATCAGGAAGTCGCCGACGCGATCGCCGGCGCGGTCGACCGCGACATGTTCGTGGCGCGCTATGCCCATGTCTATCAGGGCGACGAGCATTGGCAGAAGATTTCGGTCGAGGGGTCGGACACCTATCAGTGGCGCGCGGGCTCGACCTATGTGGCGAACCCGCCGTATTTCGAGGGGATGACGATGACCCCGGCGCCGGTGTCGGACATTGTGGATGCCAAGCCGCTCGCGATCCTCGGCGACAGCATCACCACCGACCACATCAGCCCCGCGGGGTCGATCAAGGCGGACTCGCCGGCCGGAAAATGGCTTATGGAACATCAGGTTAGCAAGGCCGACTTCAACAGCTACGGCGCCCGCCGCGGCCACCACGACGTGATGATGCGCGGCACCTTCGCCAACATCCGCATCAAAAACGAAATGGTCCCCGGCATCGAAGGCGGCATGTCGCGCTATGGTGACGAGGTCATGCCGATCTATGACGCCGCGATGCGCCACAAGGCCGACGGAACGCCCTTGGTGGTCATCGCCGGCAAGGAATATGGCACCGGCTCGTCGCGCGACTGGGCGGCAAAGGGCACCAATCTGCTCGGCGTCCGCGCGGTGATCGTCGAGAGTTTCGAGCGCATCCATCGCTCGAACCTCGTCGGCATGGGCGTGCTGCCTCTCCAGTTCACCGACGGCCAGACGCGCGAGACGCTGGGCCTGACCGGCGACGACCAGTTCACGATCACCGGCGTCGCCGATCTGAAGCCACGCCAGACGGTGACCGTCAACGTCACGCGCCCCGACGGATCGACCTTCGCCTTCGACACGCTCTGCCGCATCGATACCGCGAACGAGGTCGAATATTATATGAACGGCGGCATCCTGCACTACGTCCTGCGCAAGCTGGCGGCGTAAGCGGGGGCAACCCGGCATGGGCAAGCTGTTGATCCTTGTCGTCGGTCTGGTGCTCGGCCTGCTCCTCGCCCGCTACCTGCGCGGGCAAAGGGCAGGCCGCGACCTCATCGCACCGCCGCCGCGCCCGATGGTCCGCGTCGGCGACGAGCGGATCGACGATGAGGAAATCCGCGCCCTGATCCGCCAGGACCGCAAGATCGAGGCAATCAAGCTGGTCAGCGAGCGCACCGGCTTCAGCCTCGCCGAAGCTAAGGACGCGGTCGAGGGCCTCGAACAGACGATGCGCTGAATTGCCTGTCCCCGACCGGGGTGAGGCCACCCGAAGGGACGGCATATGAGCGTTTTCCAGATCGCGGTCGAGGTGGTCGGCTGGCTCGCCGCCGCCCTCATCCTCGCCAGCTACGTCCTGCTGTCACTCGGCCGAATTGAACCGCGCGGCTATCTTTACCAGTGGATGAACGTGATCGGCGCGAGCGGCTTTGTCCTGAACTCGGGCTATAATGGCGCGCTGCCCTCAGCAGGATTGAACGTCGTATGGGCCTTGATGGGTGTCTTCACGCTATGGAGCGTGTGGCGCGCGCAGCGGCGTTCTTCGGAAAGCTGACCCCTTGCAAATGGTGGGCGCTGACGGGCTCGAACCGCCGACCCTCTCGGTGTAAACGAGATGCTCTACCAACTGAGCTAAGCGCCCCCGAAGGGAAGCGCGCCCCTGCCACAAGGCGGCGCCGCTGGCAAGCCGCGCGTCGGCGGATCAGAGCCAGCCGATGCGCTTGAAGCGCCAATAGAGGGTTAGGCAGATTGCGGTCATCCCGCCCACGATCAGCGGATAGCCGAAGGTCCAGCGAAGTTCGGGCATATGGTCGAAATTCATACCGTAAATGCCTGCGATCGCGGTCGGGACGGCGAGGATCGCGGCCCATGCTGCCAATTGCCGGGTGATCGCGCCTTGGCGCTGCTGTTCGAGCATCCCGTTGGTTTCGATCACCGACACCGCAATGTCGCGCAGCCCGGCGAGCCGGTATTCGGCGCGCTGAACATGATCCCATATATCGCGATAAAAGGGGCGCACGACCGGATCGATCGCCGGTAGTTCATCGCCCGTTGCAAGCCGCGCAGCGACATCCTTCATCATGCCGACCAGGCGCTGGAAACGGATGATTTCGTGCCTTTGCTTGTAAAGATGGCGAATGTCCACGGCGCTGAGCGGGGTGTCCATCACGCGGCCCTCGACACCCAACATGCGATCCTCGATCGCGTCGATCACCGGGAAATAGCCGTCGACGATGAAATCAAGCACAGCATAGAGTACATAATCCGGGCCGTGCGCGAGCTTGGCCGGCAGGCTTTCCAGCCGCGCGCGGACGTCGGTGTGCGCGCGCGCCGACCCGTGGCGAACGCTGACAAGAAAATTCGGGCCAAGGAACAACGCCGTTTCGCCCGCATGGATCGTATCGCCATCGAGATTGGCGGTGCGTGCGACGACGAAAAGCTGCTCGCCATAAGCCTCGACCTTCGGTAGCTGGTTCGCCTTCAGCGCATCTTCGACCGCCAGCGGATGAAGGCCGAACCGTTTGGCGATACCTGCAAGTTCGTCGGGCGTGGGAGCGTAAAGGCCAAGCCAGAAAAAATCGCCGGGATCGCGGTCCTCGGGCAGCATTTCCTGAGGGCCAAGGTCGCGCACGAGCTTGCCCTCGTGGTAGACACGGGCGGCCATGATCGGCATCGGCGGCTATCCTCCTTGGTCGGAATCTCCTCATAAGCCCAGACGCGACCCAATGGAATCCCCGACGCGGCCCGTGCCGCCACTACTCGTCGAGCGCGTCGAAATAGCGGGAGAGCGCGTCACATGCACCCTCGGCCAGCGCAATGAAGATGCGGCGGCCGTCGTGCGGGTCCTGTTCGCGCAGAAAGAGCCCGGCGTCGGTCATCGTCTTGATCCAGCGCAGCGCGGTCGTCGCGGGCACCGCGGCGGCGATGCAGAGGCTCGACACCGAAACCGGCTGGCGTTCGAGCCGCGCGGCATACAGGTCGAGCAGCATGTCCCACGCCGGGTCGGCGAACAGATCAGCGGGGAAATAATGTTCGCGCATCCGCCGCTGGCGCAGCATTCGCCGCACTTGCTTGGCGCGCTGGCGATCGAGCGTCCGCTCCTCGGGCATGAAGCTGCGCGGTATCGCGGCAAAATCGCGGGGGGGCGAACGAAGTTGACCGGCGAAATCGTCGACGTCGCGGCTGCGCGGCGCGTAGCCGGTTGGCGCCCCCGGCAACCCGCCCTGCTGCGCCGCAAGGTCGCCCAGCATCCGCGCGATACGCGCCACCTCTTCCTGCAATCGGTCGATGCGCTCCATCGCATCGTCGCGCGCCACATCGCTGAGTTCGACAAAGCGCGTGCGCCGCGCCGCCGCGAGGGCGATCAACTTGTCGGCCGCATCGGCGTCGACAAGCAATTGCGCATCGATCGAGGCCGGGATCGCCGCCGCAACCCGATCGAGCGCGACCATCGCGGTTTCGCAGATGAGCGTGCATCCGCGCTGTTCGACCGCAGCACAGATTTCGGCGAATATTGCGGCGTCCACCGTTTCCGCAGCTCCCAGCCACACGATGTCGAGCGTAGCGACCTGGCCGATATAAGCCGCGGCTCGCGGCGGCGCGAGCGTGCTCGCAAGACGCACGTCGGCCAGTGCCGCGCGCGCAGGCCATTCGCCCTCAGACCCGACGAAAAGCATCGGCGAAGCGACGCCCCGCGCGATCGACCCGCTCGCGGAAAACGCTTCGCCGACTCCCGCGCTCTCGTCCGAGAAACCGACCCAAGGCTGCGTTCCTTGATCCATCATGAAGTCACCCCCATTGTCACCGCTCCACCCTGACGTGATCCTGCCGTCATTTTGGTGGCATTCGCATTTTGTTCGCTCCCGTTCGCCGCCAATCCGGATCAAAGCGTCGATCGCGTTGTTCAGATCGGGAGTCGCGCCCAATAGAATGCTCCATTTTGGACATGTTTTGTTCTCATCGTCAACTCCTTACATAAGCCTTGCCAAAACGACCCGACGCGATCAGGTGATGCCGATGGCGATGCGGCGCCCCTCCTCGCTGACCCGCCTGGTCTGGCTCCGACGCCTTCGCGCGATCGCGGCGACCGTGCTGCTGGCCGCGCTGGTGATGGCCGCATGGTTCGCGCGCCCGGAACCCGTAACATCGGTGCCGCTGGTGCAAGTGATCGATGGCGACAGCCTGACGGTGCGGCACGGCGACGCCGACCTGACGATCCGGCTGATCGGGATCGACGCGGTCGAATATCGGCAGTCCTGCACGCGCGCCGGAATGCAATGGCCCTGCGGACGCGAGGCGCGGCAGGCGCTCGAACGGCTCGTGGGGCGCGGGGCGCTTCACTGCGCCCTGTCGGCTAAGGACCGCTATGGCCGGACGCTTGCCGCTTGCCGCACGGGGGTTTCGCCGGATGGGATCGACCTGAGCGCCGAAATGGTCCGCCAGGGCTGGGCCATTGCCAGCGGCACCGACTATCTCGCCGAAGAAGCCGGCGCCGAAACCGCGCGCCGCGGCATCTGGCAAGGCCGTTTCGCAAAGCCCGCCGACTGGCGCGCGGCGCACGAGCGGCCCGCGACCGCCGCCGCATCGCCCGACGCATCGCCCGACGCATGATCCGGGGCCTGGCAATGCCACCTTTGCCTCGCCGCGGTTTCGGGCTAGGGCGAGCGCCATGAACAGCCTGTTTCCCGTCATGATCGGCGGCGCGATCGGCGCCGGCGCCCGCCATTTGGTCGGGCAGGCGATGCTCGCGCGACTTGGCCCCGGCTTTCCGTGGTGGACGCTCTCGGTCAATATCGTCGGCAGCCTCGCCATGGGGCTGCTGATCGGCCTGCTCGCGCGCAGCGGCGCGGGCGGCGAGACGACACGGCTGTTTGTCGGCGTCGGCATATTGGGCGGCTTCACGACCTTTTCGTCGTTCAGCCTTGAATTTTGGCTGCTGTTCGAGCGCGGACAGGCAGGCCAAGCGGCCCTGTACGTGCTGGCGTCGGTGATTGGCGCGCTGCTCGCCTGCGGCGCGGGCATGCTCGCCGTCCGGCAGTTTTCGGCATGAGCGCGCCGAAGGCGAACCTCGACGGCGCGATCGTCGGCGATGAGGACGACGGCATCCGCCTCGACCGCTGGTTCAAGCGCCACCGGCCGGGGACGCCGCACGCGCTGCTCGCACGCTGGGCGCGGTCGGGGCAACTGACACTCGACGGCAAAAAGGCCGATGTCTCGGACCGCATCGCGGCGGGGCAGACGCTCGCCATGCCGATCCCGCCGGTCGAGGCCGAAGCCCGCCCGGCGCGCAAGGGCCGCCCGCTGACCGACGTCGACGTCGCGCTCGCCGAATCGATGCTGATCCACCGCGATGCAAGCGCGCTGGTGCTCAACAAGCTACCTGGCCTCGCGACGCAGGGCGGGACCAAGACCGAACATCATGTCGACGGGCTGCTCGACGCGCTGAAATATGACGCGCCGGTGCGTCCGAAGCTGGTCCACCGGCTCGACAAGGACACGTCAGGCGCGCTGCTGGTCGCGCGCACCCCGCGCGCCGCAGCCTGGTTCGCCAAGAGCTTTTCAAACCGCAGCGCGAAAAAAACCTATTGGGCGATCATCGTCGGCGTCCCCGACATTCAGCAGGGCGAGATCGACCTGCCGCTCGCCAAACAGCCGGGGTCAGGCGGCGAAAAGATGCACGTCCATGACAGCGGACTCGCCTCGAAAACGCGCTACCGCGTGATCGAGCGCGCGGGGAACAGCGCCGCGTGGGTCGAGCTCCAGCCGCTGACCGGGCGCACCCACCAGCTGCGTGTCCATATGGCGGCGATCGGCCATCCGATCGTCGGCGACGGCAAATATGGCGGCAAGGGCGCGTTCCTGACCGGATCGATCAGCCGCAAGCTCCACCTGCATAGTCGTCGGCTGCGCATCGACCATCCCGACGGCGGCGCGATCGATGTGCAGGCCGAGCTACCCGAACATTTCGCCGCGAGCCTCGACGCGCTCGGCTTCGACCTGCTGCTCGGTGAAGTCGGGATCGACCCGACCGAGAAAGGCCCGCCGCCCAAATCGGCACTGAAAGCGCAGGCAAAAGCGCACAGCAAACAGATCCGCAAGGCGCGGCGCGGCGAACGGCGCGGACGCACCGCCGACAGCAAACCGACCGATTTCGTCGGCAAGCCGAAGCCCAAGGCAAAAGCGAAACCGGGCAAGCCCGGCAAGTCGGCGACGGGGAAACCCGCGGGGAAAAAGCCCAGCGCGAAGAAGCATCCGGCGCGCCCACCCAAAGCGAGCTGATGCATCCGAACAGCGCCTTTCGCCCCAAAGAGGACGACCTTGCCGCATTGCTGGTGCGCGAGATCGGCTTTGCCGCGATCTTTGCAGGGACCCCCGACGGGCCACGCGTTGCGCACGCTCCGGTGGTGTTGAGCGACGACGGGACGATGCTGCAATTCCACCTCGCGCGCGGCAATGCGCTGACGCGGCACCTCGATGGCGCGACCGCACTCGCCGTGGTGCAGGGCCCCGACGCCTATGTCAGCGCGAGCTGGTACGCCGACGCCGACCAGGTGCCGACGTGGAATTATGTCGCGGTAGAGATGGAGGGGATGGCGACGAAGCTCGACGATGCGGCGCTGGTGGCGCATCTCGATACGCTGTCGGCGACGCATGAAGTGCGCGTCGGCGCGAACCCGCCGTGGACGCGTGCGAAGATGAATCCGGCGCTGTTCGGCAAGATGACCGGCGCGATTGTCAGCTTCGAAATGCGGATCACGGCGTGGCGCCCGACAATCAAGCTGTCGCAGAACAAGTCGGCCGACGAGCGCGAGCGGGTCATCGCGGGCATGGAGGCGACCGGCCACGGCGCGCTCGCACAGTTGATGCGCCACCTTGGCGGCGATAGGGAGGGCGCATGACACCCGCCGACGACGCACTCGCCAGGAAGCGTTTTTTCGCGATGACGATTATGCGCCTGATGGGCGTCGCCTTCATCGCGATCGGTTTCATCCTGATCAGTGGCGGCTTTTCGCTGGCGGGCCAACCGACCGACCGCTGGATCGGGGTTGCGATCGTGCTGATCGGCGTGTTCGATTTTGCGGTGATGCCGCTGCTCCTCGCACGCCGCTGGCGGTCGCCCAAAGAGCTGTGAAGCGCTTCTGGAAAGAGGTGGCCGTCGTTCCCGAGGGTACCGGCTGGGGCATCGCGCTCGACGGGCGGCCGGTGCGCACGCCGCAGCGCGCGCCGCTGGCGGTTGCTAATCCCGCGCTGGCCGAAGCGATCGCGACCGAATGGCGCGATGTCGGCGAGACGATCGACCCGGCGGCGATGCCGATGACCGGGCTCACCAACGCCGCGATCGACCTGGCCGCGCCGGACGTCGCGACCTTTGCCGCGTCGGTTGCCGCCTATGCGCAAAGCGACCTGCTGTGTTATCGCGACGCGCGCGATGCGGCGCTGCACGCCGAACAGGCGGCGGCGTGGAATCCGCTGCTCGCGTGGGCCGAGGGACGCTACGGGATCGAATTTGCGCTGACGCAGGGCGTGCTTCCGATCGACCAGCCCGAAACGACAATTGCCGCACTGCACGGCGCGGTGCGCGCACTCGACCATTGGCGAATCACCGCGCTCACGCCGCTGGTGACGATCGGCGGATCGCTTGTCGCGGGTCTCGCGCTCATCGAAAAGGCCTTCGACGCCGATGCCTTGTGGCAGGCGGTCAGCCTCGACGAACTCTATCAGGAACGCCGCTGGGGCGCCGACAGCGAAGCGCAGAAGGCCCGCGCGGTAAAGCAGCGCGACTGGGACAATGCCGCGCGGTTTTTAGGGTTGCTCTAACCTGTTCCTCCCTGTCGCGAAGCGATGGGGAGGTGGCAGCGCGAAGCGCTGACGGAGGGGCAATGGCACTATCGTCGCGGCCCCTCCACCATCCTGCGGATGGTCCCCCTCCCCATGGCTTCGCCACAGTGAGGATCTTCAATCCACAAAATTCGGCTTCCGCTTCTGCATCCCCGCCATCACCGCCTCCATCTGGTTTGGGGTGCGGATCACCTTCACCTGCTCGTCGCTTTCGGCCTGCAAGATTTCGGCATCGCTCGCATGGCCGAGCATGTTGCACAGCCGCTTGGCGCCGCGGATCGCGTGCGGATTCTTGTCGGCGATCACCTCGGCGAGTGCCATCGCCTTGGCCAGCGGATCGTCCGACACATGCGTTGCAAAACCGAGCAGCTTGGCTTCGGATCCGGTAAACTCGCGGTTGGTGTAGATCATCTCGCGCAGCACATCGTCGGCGACCTGCGTGCGCCACAGCGCCATGCCGGCGACATCGGGGACGAGGCCCCAGCGCATTTCCATGATCGCGATGCGCGTATCGGGGTGGACGATGCGGATGTCCGCCGCCGCCATGATCTGGCTCCCCGCGCCGAACGCGACGCCGTGCACCGCCGCGATCACCGGCACCGGCAGTTCGCGCCAGCCCCACGCGGCATATTGGGCGTTGTTGGCGATGCCCCGCGTGCGATCGGACAGGCTGCCGCCCGCGCTGCTCGCCCCCGGATCGCGCTCATTGCTGAGGCTGGACAGGTCGAGTCCGGCGCAGAAGGCGCAGCCTTCGCCCGACAGGACGACGACGCGGAGGCCCACGGTGGCCTTCAACTGATCGACTGCTTGCGCCAGCGCCTCCCACATCGCGGTGTCGAGCGCATTCATCTTGTCGGCGCGGATCAGCCGGACGTCGGCGATCCCGCCCTCCAGCATGGTGATCGAAATCCGGTCCTTCATGGGAGAGTCCTCTACGCTGTACGTTTTAGGGCGGCTTCGACGAGCGGAAGCTGATCGTTGCCGAAATACATGTCATCGCGGTCGACGAAGATCGTCGGCGAACCATAGCCGCCACGCGCGATGAGTTCATCGGTATTGGCGCGCAGCCGCGCCTTGACCGGATCGCTGCCGGCCGCGGCGGCGAGTGCGGCGCCATCGAGTCCCTCGGCATTGGCGACCGCCGCGAGCATCGCGGGGTCGTCGAGATTTTCCTGCCGGTCGAAATAGCTCGCAAAGGCTCCGCGCGCGAACCGCACGAGCGCCGCCTGATCGTCTTCGAGCGCGCAGCAGAACCGCATCGCGGCGATGCTTTTTGCCGGGTGCCATTGCGATGGGAAATTCATCGGCACACCCGCGAGCCGCGCCCAGTCCTTCAAAACTTTCCAGCTATGCTGGAGCCGCCGGTTATCAGCCTGCTCGCGCGCCGCGTAGACGGCAGGGTTCACGGCATTGAACACCCCGCCGACGAGGATCGGCCGGTAAATTGCCGCCGCGCCGACGGGTTCGAGCACGCTCGGCAAATTGTGGAAAGCAAGGCAGGTCCACGGACTCGACAGATCGAAGAAGAATTCCACGCGCGCGGTCATTGCTTGGCGCCTATGTAAGGCCTAACCGCCGCCGTCAGTCGGGTTACTGAGTCGATATACCACTGATAATCAAGGGTGAAGTTGTCGTCTGCCGCGGGCGTCGGCCCATCTAGCGATATAAAACTCGATTTTTTGTGCTCGAGCCGCTCCCAACTCAAAGGGGTATCAATTGCCGACTCGATGAGCGATTTCGCAGCATATAATTCGTCGAACAAATCCAGTCGTTCCTCGCCCTGCAACCAGATCAAAACGCGTAGCCTTTTATCCGACCAGTGGAGCCAAGAAGCCGCATTGCGAGCGCCGCTGCAAAGCTGTTCGATCCGACACCATCCTTCTTTCGGGGGCACTCGGTTTTTCAGGTTCAGCCCTCGGTCCTCAGCGACGGTGAAGAAATCTGACCAGTAATCCTGCCACTCCTGATGCAGGCCTGACACCGCAGCTTTGCCTGCCGCTCTTGCAGAAACGCTCTTTGACCAGTCGTTAGGCTTCGCCAGTATGTTGAAGCGGGGCGCAAACGCGCTATCCCCGATCCTCAGCAGCTCAATTTGGACGCCGAAAAAGTTAAACTCAGGCGCCGTTATTCGATTAAGATAATCGATCGCTGCACGGTGCGGTTCTCGAAACTCCCGCGCGATCCAAATGATCGTTTCAGCATCCAATCCGGCAGCGTAGGTCAGAATTTGGCCAAGGTGACTATGGTCGGTCATCTCTAGCTGATTTTCGATAAGCACCCATCGATCTGTTACGACGTCCTTGGCTAAGATATCCGCACTAAAATTGTCGACAGCCTTCTCAACGGCTTCACAGGTCAATTCCAAACCGAGCGCTTCGCCCAACATCGCAAGGTTGTCATTTTCGGCGAGCCATTTGGTGAAATTCAATGCCTCATGGGGCCAGGCAGTCCGGAGATCGACCAGCTCAAGTTTTCCTAGCTTTACAACGCTACTCACGCCTTCGCCTTCTCCCAATATTGGTCGCGCAGCAGACGCTTGTAGAGCTTGCCCGTGTCGTGACGCGGCAACGCTTCCAGGAAATCGATGCGGCGCGGGATCTTCACCCCCGACAGTTTTTCGCGCGCATAGGCGATGAGCTCGTCGCGCAGCGCGTCGTCCGCTTCGGCCATGTCGGCGGGCTGGATCACCGCGATCACCTCCTCGCCCATCTCCTCGTGCGGGCCGCCGACCACCGCGACGTCGGCGACCTTCGGATGCGTGACGAGATGATTCTCGATTTCCTGCGGATAGATGTTCACGCCGCCCGAGATGATCATGAAGCTCTTGCGGTCGGTGAGGTAGAGGAAGCCCTCGTCGTCGAGCTTGCCCACATCGCCGAGCGTCGACCAGCCCTTCGAGTTTCGGCTCGACGCGGTTTTCTCATCATCGCCATGATATTCGAAGACATTCTCGCTCTCGAAGAAGACAGTACCTTCCTCGTTCGGGCCAAGTTCGGTTTCATTATCTTCGCCCATGATATGCACGGTGCCGAGGATCGCGCGCCCGACGCTGCCCTTGTGCGTCAGCCAGTCGGCGCTGGAGATGAAGGTCATGCCATTGCCCTCCGACCCGGCATAATATTCGAAGAGCACCGGCCCCCACCAATCGATCATTGCCTGCTTAACCGGCACCGGGCACGGAGCCGCGGCGTGGATCGCGACCTTCAACGATGAGGTGTCGTAGCGGGTGCGTACCTCCTCGGGCAATTTCAGCATCCGCACGAAATGCGTCGGCACCCATTGGCTGCTATTCACGCGATATTTTTCGATATGCGCCAGCGCCGCCTCGGGATCGAATTTCTTCATCAGGACGACAGTGCCGCCAAGCCGATGGATCGTCATCGACCAGCGCAAGGGCGCGGCGTGATAGAGCGGCGCCGGGGACAAATAGATGCTGTCCGCATTGATCTGGAACACCGCCGACGCGAGCATGACTAGGCTGTTCATCGCGTCGATCGCGGGGTCTTCGGGCAGCGGCACGCGCACACCCTTCGGCCGCCCGGTCGTCCCCGACGAATAAAGCATGTCGACCCCCGCGCGCTCGTCCGCGACTGGCGTCGCGGGCATCGCGACGACGGCATCCTCCCAGCTTTCATAGCCCGGAATGACGCCGCCCATCGCAAAGCGCTTGATGCCGGTCGTCAGCTGCTGCGCCGCGCCCGCAAGGCTTGCAGATACGACCAAAATCTGCGCGCCCGAATTTTCGAGGATATAGTCGGTCTCGTCCCGCGTCAGCCGCGACGAAATGCAGACATAACGCAACCCCGCGCGCTGTGCGCCCCAGGTCAGCCCATAATAATGCGGCGTATTGTCGAGCATGAAGGCGACGACATCCTCATGCCCCAGCCCGTGCGAGCGAAAGAGTTGCGCTGCGCGGTTCGACGCGGCGTCGAGTTCGCCATAGCTGATTTCTTCGCCCGTCTCGGCGACGATGATCGCGGCCTTGTCGGGATTGCTACGCGCATGGACTGAGGGGTGCATCGGGCATCATCTCCGGGAATCGTGGCTCTCTTTATGTCGAAGATGAGTAGCAAGCTGAAACTTTTGGTCAAGCGAGGTGGGATGCGTGACAGGGTCGGTGTAGCGGGCGCGGGATGGCCGGAAGCGAACATTGCGATCCTCCCCGGAACGGGGAGGGGGACCACCGAAGGTGGTGGAGGGGTACCATCGATCGAAAGCGGGCCTATGCGGGCCTGTGCCCCTCCACCACCCTGCGGGTGGTCCCCCTACCCCTGCGGGGGAGGATCGGCAGCTCCCTACCCCCAAAGCCGCCGACAACCCCTTCAAGGTGGTGAATTTTCCGGCCGCGAGCGCAGCGCATAACCCACGCCCTTCACCGTATGCAGCATCGGCCACGAAAAACCGCGATCGACCTTGGCGCGCAGCCGCGACATATGCACCTCGACCCGGTTCGTCCCCGGATCGAAATCGATTCGCCATACCGCCTTCAGCAGCGCGTCGCGCGACAGCGGGCGGTCGGGAACGCGCGCCAGGTTGGCGAGCAGGTCGAATTCGCGCAGCGGCAGGCGGATCACCCGCCCCGCGCGCTCTACGCGCCGGTCGATCAGGTCGATTCTGAGCTCGCCCGCGCCGAGCTGCCCCGCCGCAACGCGGCTGCGTCGGAGCAACCCCGCTATGCGCGCGAGCAGTTCGGGAAGATTGTCGATCCAGCCAACCGCATCGTCCGCCCCGGCGGCAAGCGCCAGCATCCGGTCATCGAGCGAGTCGCGGTCCGACATTGCGATCAGCGGACGTCGCCCCGCGACTGAAGCGGCAAGGCGAACAAAGGCGAAAGGGTCCTGCCAGTCGAGGAACGGGTTGACGAGAAGCAGGTCAAAACAACAATCGCGCCACGGACGCAGCCCGTTGACGTGCGACGGCAACACCTGCGTCGCCAGCCCCGCCCCCTCGATCGCGGCGCGTAGCCTGTCGGCACGTTCCGCGAGCGGATGATAGACGCCGACGAGCGGCTTCCCGCTGCCCTCCGGGCCGCTTTCCGATGATGCCATCCCCGCAACCCCGATCGCCGCCGCAACACCGTGTCGCGCCGCCACCCCGCCGGCATTGCACCGCCTTTCGGCTGTGCTAGTCCATGGCCATGACCAGTATCGAAATGCTCGACGGCGCCTTCGCCACCCTGCCCGACCTTGTCCGTGCCCACGCCGCGGAACGTCCCGATGCCGTAGCGGCTGCGGATGCCGAGCGGCGGCTGAGCTGGTCCGAACTGGATCAATTGACCGACCGAATCGCCGCGCGGCTACAGCAGAATGGCTTTCAAAAAGGAGATCGCACCGCGATTGCGGGCCTCAATAGCGTCGAACAGATGGCGGTCATCCTCGGCACATTGCGAGCCGGCGGCGTCGCGGGGCTGATCACCAACAGCGCGACCGGCGAACAGATGGCGGCGATGATCGCCGATACCGCCGCGCGCCACCTGTTCCTCGACGCGGCAGCAAAAACCAGCCTCCAGGGGCAGGACATCGCCGCGAGCGACCTGATTGCGATGGACGGCAGCGACGCGGGCACGCCGCTGACCGACTGGATCGCGCCAGCGGGCGCGTTGCCCCGGCCGGTTGCGATCGGCCCCGACGACGGGTTCAACATCATCTATTCATCGGGCACCACCGGCACGCCGAAAGGCATTATCCACAGCCACGCGATGCGCTGGCAGCATATCCAGCGCGGCGCCCCCGCCTATGGCTCGAACGCGGTGACGATCCTATCGACCCCGCTCTATTCGAACACGACGATGGCCAGCTTCATGCCGACGGTCGGCTCTGGCGGGCAGGTTGTCCTTATGAAGAAATTCGACGCGCGCGGCTTCCTCGGGCTGGCGGAGCGCGAACGCGCGACCAACTGCATGCTCGTGCCTGTGCAATATCGCCGCATCATGGCGCTCGACGATTTCGACCGTTTCGACCTCAGCAGCTTTGTGATGAAATATTGCACCTCAGCGCCCTTCCCCGCCGCGCTCAAGGCCGATGTGTTGAAACGCTGGCCCGGCGGCCTTGTCGAGATTTACGGCATGACCGAGGGCGGCGCCGCCTTCATCCTCGAAGCGCATCAGTTTCCCGACAAGCTGCACACCGTCGGCAAACCCGCGCCCGGCCATATCGCCAAGGTCATCGACGAGGATGGCAACGAACTGCCGCAGGGGTCGGTCGGCGAGATCGTTGGCCGCAGTCCCGCGATGATGACCGGATATAACAACCGCCCTGACGCGACCAAGGCGATGCACTGGTACGACAGTGAGGGAAACCTCTTCTATCGCCACGGCGACATCGGCCGCATCGACGAGGACGGGTTTTTAACGCTGATGGACCGCGCGAAGGACATGATCATCTCGGGCGGGTTCAACATTTTCCCCAGCGACCTCGAGGCCATTCTCCTCGCCGACGACCGGGTCGTCGAGGCGGCGGTCGTCGGGATGCCGAGCGAGGAATGGGGCGAGACGCCGGTCGCCTTCGTTGTGCTGAAACCCGGCGCCGATGCCGAAAGCGTGCGCGAAACATGCAACGCCAAGGTCGGCAAGACGCAGCGGCTGAGCGCAATCCGCATGGTCGCCGAACTGCCGCGCAGCCCGATCGGCAAGGTGCTGAAACGCGAATTGCGCGATGCGCATAGCGGGTAAGGATGGTTTGGGCTGTGGCTGGTTGCGACCGATTGCGGACCTTATACGTTCTTGATAGCACAGCGTGATGTCACCCCTCGGCAAAGCAATGCTGGTTGTCTTTGTGGCCGCTTGGTGCGCGCTCTTTGGCGCATGTTCCCAAGCTAACGATCAGGGACACAATAATCCCCACCTAAGGCAAACCACGGCTGAAGAGCTGGACGCGGCGCGAGAAAAGCAAGAACTCGAGGAGGCGCGATATCAAGCCGCGCTCGCCACCGCGCAAATCTATCGCTCGGAAATCCGGGATCTCCTCATCCAGCATCCGGAGAGGTATCGGGCGTCCGGCCGCGACGGGCTGAGCGGGCTTTGGCATGAAGCCGGCCGTTCGCAGTCTTTTCGCTGTATCCATCCCCCAAAATCGATCGACCGCGCCAAGCGTGATGGGTGGCAATTGGTACAATGCGACCGACGTTCCGCCTATTTTCTCCGTGGACCGGTCAATCCAGCAAGGGGTTACGGCAACAAAAGCATAGCGCCTACGGTCGAGGAGGCCTTCGAAGTATTGAAGATTGGTTACAGATCCCCCAGTCCGTTGGATTGGAAGGACTCGCCACCACGAACGCCGTATGCCATTCGCGCGGCGCTGCCCGACATTTACGTGCGCCCGACGAAAAAAGATCTGGCTCAGGTCGGCATTGCTTTGGGCGATGGCGACGAGGTCCGGGTCGCCTATTACGATTTCAAACGACGCAAGGAAATCAGCGTCTACGACGAAGATCGCCAGACTGTGGTGACTCTCATTTTCTACGTCAGTGAAGAGCCGACGTTGGGCGGTGCCAAGGGCACAAGTCTTCTCGAAAATGTAGTCATCTGGGCCCAAAGTCCGCTCACAGATTACGCGGCAATGTCGGAGCTTTTGTCCGTCGCGCAAGGTTATGTAGGAGGAATTAAGTGAGCTGAGCACTTTTTGCGATACTTGATAATGATCAAGCAAAGGGGTCCCGCCAAAGCGAATTCGCTTGATGGAAACAGGAGCACGCTAGGGTGGGGTTTGATGATGCTCAGACGTCGCAAACCAGCAAGTTGGTTTCGCATTTTACCACGCCGTCCGAGGCTACCCGACTTGGCGTGATGATGTATTTCCGTTTCCCACCCCAACGCGGACATTCACCGCGACAAAAAGAAAACGCTGTCCTACATGATCCGGCTGTGCCAGCCTTCACCCTTGCTCTTTCAATATGTGGACAAAAGCGATGACCGGCTCGCCGGGGGCGTGCGCAGCAACCCGGTGCGACATATCCGGCCGGAACGACTGATCGGCGGCCGCACAAGGCTGACCTTTGGAAATATCCCTCGGCCTACGCTGCTCGGATCGAGAACGCGCCGGGCTGACCTTTCCTGACCTTTGGAAAGATTCCGCGGTCCTCGTGCCGACTGGATCACGCAAGCCTACCAACGACTGCATCGAGCCCGCCCCCAAAGCCGTCGATCGCTCCGGTGTGGTCGCCAGTCCTACAGCATATATTTCATCTTGATCGACTGACGCATATCGCCCGCAACCGCAAAACTTGCCGATTTGAAGCTCGGCGGGCCCATGGCAATCGCGGGATTGCGCGAAAAGCCAAAGCCTTCGCGCGGCAGGAAGATCGCCTTGTCCATCTTGTTATTGCCATTTTCATCATGGACGACCGCAATGGCATAGGTGCCGTTCGCGGGCGCATGGATGTCGAAGCGGGCGGCATCGGCGGCCTTCACCGCCATGCGCACCGAACCTTTGTCCTTGCTGCAATCGGGAAAGGCGCTGGCCTTGGTCGTCAGGCAGACGAGCAGTTGCCCCTTGGTGCTGCGCAGCCCGGTAACGCTGACCTCAACCGTCGGTGGCGGCGGGGCGTTCGCCGCAAGGGCGCACAGGATCAAAGCGGCCAAGCCCGATGTCCGTGCCGCACGCGCGATCCCAGAAACGGAAATAAAGTCCATAATTCCCCCGGTAGGCGGCATGATGCGCCTGGTGATGCGTCGCGGTTATCAGCCAGCGCCCTGCTGGTCCATGAACAAGCGCGCGCGGGAACATCTCCCACCCCATATGATTGCCGACCCCCATCAGCGTCATGATCGCCAGAACGAGACCCAGCACCCCGACATGGATCGGAATGACAAAGACGAGCGCGGGAATGACGATGGCGCCGGTGATCGCCTCGATCGGGTGGAAACTCATCGCCGCCCACGCGGTCGGCGGGCGGCTGGCGTGATGGACGGCGTGCGCGAGGCGAAAGAGGCGCGGGCGGTGCATCCAACGATGCGTCCAGTAAAACCATGTGTCGTGGAGCAGCAGATAAAGGAGCAGGCTGACGGGCAGATACCAGAGCGGAAAGGCATCGGCGTCGGTCTAGATGCGCGTCCAGCCATGCGCCTGCCATCCCCAGGCGACCACCCCGGCGGGAATGCCGTAAATGGCGGCGCTGGCGAGGCTCCAGCCGATCTCGCGGCGCATCTGCGGTTCGAGCCCGCGATAGAGGCCGGGATGGCGGACACGCGTCGCGAGCGCAAAGGCGCCGCTGGTTATCAGATAGCGCACCCCGACGATGGCGGTCATCGCAAGCGCAGACAAAAGGATCGCCCAGCCGGTCATGGCGGGAGGCTAGCCGTTCGGCGGCGCGTTGCAATGGCTTTGCACGGACGCAATGGGCGGCTAGGGCGGAATCATGGTGGGGCCGAATTTCGATAAATGCGACATCGCGATCGTCGGCGGCGGGCTTGCGGGCGGTCTTGCCGCGCTCGCGCTGGCGGCCAAGCGACCCGATCTCGACATACGGCTGGTCGAGCCGGGGCAGGTCGGCGGCAATCATGTCTGGTCCTTTTTCGACAGCGACATCGCCAAGAAGGACCGCTGGCTCGTCGCACCGCTCGTCCGCTATCACTGGCCGCGCTACGATGTGCGCTTTCCCGCGCACGACCGGACGCTGGACATGGGGTACAAGAGCATCACCGGCGAGGCGCTTGCCGAGGCGGTCGCGGCGGCGCTGCCCGACGGGCATATCATCGCCGATCGCGCGAAGCATGTCGCGCCCGACCATCTGCTGCTGGCGCGCGGCGGGCGGTTGTCGGCGAAGCATGTGATTGACGCGCGCGGCGGGGGCAAGTTTCCAACGCTCGACTGCGGCTGGCAGAAATTCGTCGGGCAGGCGCTGACGATCACGGGCGGGCACGGCATCGAGCAGCCGGTGGTCATGGACGCGACGGTCGAGCAGCTGGACGGCTATCGCTTTGTCTACCTCCTCCCCTTCGATGCCGAGACGCTGTTCGTCGAGGACACTTATTACAGCGACGACGCCGCCCTCGACGAACCGCTGGTGCGCGAGAGGATAGCCGCCTATGCCGCGGCGCAGGGCTGGCAGGTGACCACAACGATGCGCGAGGAGAGTGGAGTGTTACCAGTGGTGGTCGCAGGCGATTTCAACCGGCTGTGGCCGGCATCGGACCGCACCGCGCGGATCGGTGCGCGTGCGGGAATGTTTCACGCAACCACGGGCTATTCCTTGCCGCACGCGGTGCGCACCGCCGCTGCGCTGCCCGCGCTGGTCGGCCGCGCCGACCTGCCCGGGCGGCTCCGCGCGCGCGCCGCGGCGTCGTGGCACCGCCAGCGCTACTACCGGATGCTCGATGCCATGCTGTTCCGCGCCGCCGACCCGGAGGCGCGCTACCGCATTTTCGAGCGCTTCTATCGCCTCTCGCCGCGGCTGATCGCGCGCTTCTATGCCGGGCGTTCAACCACAGCGGACCGGCTGCGCCTGCTCGCCGGCAAGCCGCCGGTGCCCGTCAGCCGCGCGCTTGCCGCGCTCGCCAGGCTCGACTGGCGATGAGCCGCCGCGCGATCGTCATCGGCGCCGGTTTCGGCGGCCTCGCGCTTGCGATCCGGCTCCAGTCGGCGGGCGTCGCGACGACGATCGTCGAGGCGCGCGACAAGCCCGGCGGGCGCGCCTATCATTGGGTGCGCGACGGCTTCACCTTCGACGCCGGGCCGACCGTCATCACCGACCCGCCGTGCCTTGGCGAACTATGGGAACTGAGCGGGCAGGACATGGCCGCCGACGTCGAGCTGATGCCCGTCAGCCCCTTTTACCGGCTGAACTGGCCCGACGGCACCAATTTCGACTATTCGAACGACGAGGCCGCGCTTCATGCAGAGATCGCGCGGATGAACCCCGCCGATGTTGCGGGTTACGAACGCTTCCTCGATTATTCGAAGGGCGTTTACGAACAGGGCTATGTCAAGCTCGGCGCGACGGCCTTCCTCGACTTTTCGACGATGATCAAGGCCGCCCCGGCGCTGATGAAATATCAGGCGTGGCGCAGCGTCTATTCGATCGTCTCCTCCTATGTTCGCGACGAACGGCTGCGGCAGGCGCTGTCGTTCCACACCCTGCTCGTCGGCGGCAATCCGATGACGACGAGCGCCGTCTATGCGCTCATCCACACGATCGAGAAGGACGGCGGCGTCTGGTTCGCGCGCGGCGGGACCAACCGGCTGGTCGCCGCGATGGTCCGCCTGTTCGAGCGGCTGGGCGGGACGCTGCGGCTGGGTGATGCGGTGGCGATGATCCACGCTGCGGGCGACCGCGCCACCGGGGTGACCACCACGAGCGGCTGGCACGGCGACGCCGAGATGGTGGCGTGCAACGGCGACCTGATGCACAGCTATCGCGACCTGCTCGCCGATCATCCCCGCGGGCCGAAAACGGCGCGCAGCCTGGCGCGCAAACGCTGGTCGCCGTCGCTGTTCGTCGTCCATTTCGGCGCGAAGGGCGAATATCCCGACGTCGCGCACCACAGCATCTTGTTCGGCCCGCGCTATCAGGGGTTGCTCGCCGACATCTACAGAAACGGCGTCGTGCCCGACGATTTCTCGCTCTATCTCCACCATCCCAGCATCACCGATCCCGGCATGGCGCCGCCCGCGCACTCGACCTTTTATGCACTCGCCCCCGTCGCGCATCTCGGCAAGGCAAAAGCCGACTGGGACGGCGATTTCGGCGCGCGCTTCGCCGACGCGATCATCGAGGAGGTCGAGCGGCGCGTCGCCCCCGGTCTTCGCGCCAATCTCGTCACGCGCTTTCACTACACCCCTGCCGATTTCGGCCGCGACCTCAGCGCGCATCTGGGCAGCGCCTTCAGCCTCGAACCTGTGCTGTGGCAGTCGGCCTATTTCCGCGCGCACAACCGCGACGACGTGATTTCCAATCTTTACTTCGTCGGCGCGGGGACGCATCCGGGCGCGGGGATCCCCGGTGTCGTCGGCAGCGCCAAGGCGACCGCTGCGCTCATGCTCGAATGACACGACTCCGTTCGCCCTGAGCTTGTCGAAGGGCCGTTCTTCCTTCAAAGGCGGCAAGAGAAGGACGGGGCTTCGACAAGCTCAGCCCAAACGGAAATTTGTGAAAGCCATCAAACGATGAAACGCCTCGCCGTCTATTGCGGGTCCGCGACCCCCGACGATCCCATCTATATCGAAACCGCACGCCACGTCGGCCGCACGCTGGCGAGCCGCGGCATCGCCGTCGTCTATGGCGGCGGGCGGCTGGGGCTGATGGGCGCGGTCGCCGATAGCGCGCTGGAAGCGGGCGGCGAGGTGATCGGCATCATCCCCGAAGCGCTCGTCGGCGCCGAAGTCGCGCACCGCGGCTGCACCGAACTGCACGTCGTCAGCGGGATGCACGAGCGCAAGAAGATGTTCACCGACCTGTCGGACGGATTCCTGACGATCCCCGGCGGTGTCGGGACGATGGACGAGCTGTGGGAAGCGATCAGCTGGGCGCAGCTTGGCTATCACACCAAACCCGTCGGGCTGCTCAACGCCGCGGGCTTCTTTAACGACCTCATCGCCTTCAACCGCCGGATGATCGACGTCGGCTTCATCCGCCCGGCGCACGCGGGGATCATGATCGTCGATGCCGGACTCGACGAGCTGCTCGACAAGATGGCGGCCTACGAACCGCATCAGACAATTTTCGCGATGAAGGCCGAAAATCTCTGATGACCGAAGCGGAGGCCTATGATGCCGACGCCCTCCACGGTTTCGCGCACGACAGCATCGCGCGCGGATCGAAAAGCTTTGCGCTGGCGAGCCAGTTGTTCGACCGCGAAACGCGCGAGCGCGTCTGGCTGCTCTACGCCTGGTGCCGCGCCGCCGACGATCTGACTGACGGACAGGATCATGGCGGCACGATGCGACCGGGGCACGACCCGGCGGCGGCGGTTGAACGCATCCGGGCGCTGACTGACAAGGCCTTTGCGGGCGAGCCAACCGGCGAACCCGCCTTCGACGCACTGGGTTTCCTGCTCACCGAGGTGACGATTCCGCGCGCGGTGATCGACGATATCGTCGCGGGCTTCGAGCTTGACGCAAAGGACTGGCGCCCGCGCAGCGAGGCCGACCTGCTCCGCTATTGCTACCATGTCGCGGGCGCGGTGGGCGTCGCGATGGCGCTGGTGATGGGCATCGACCCCGCCGACGAAGCGACGCTCGACCGCGCATCGGACCTTGGCATCGCGTTCCAGCTCGCCAATATCGCGCGCGATGTGGCGGAGGATGCCGCGGCCGACCGCTGTTACCTGCCCGTCGAATGGATGGTCGAGCTCGACATTCCACCGGGGCAGCATATGCACCCCGCTTTTCGCCCGCGCCTCGCGGTGATGGCACGCTGGCTCGCCGAGATGGCGGAGGAATATGAAGCGTCGGCGCGCTGGGGCGCCCGCAAACTGCCGCCGCGCAGCCGCTGGGCGGTGCTCGCCGCCGCGGGTATTTATGGCGACATCGCGCGCGAGGTGCGGCGCCGCGGCGACCATGCGTGGGACCATCGCGCGGCCAGCTCGCTTGCGGCCAAATTGGGCTGGGTCGCCCGCGCGGGCTGGTCGGTGCTCCGCCGCCCGCCAGGGCGGCGGATCAGCCGCGACGGGCTGTGGACGCGGCCCCGGCCCGACGCAGGTCGCAGCGACGCATGAACCCCGTCGAGTGGATTGCCGCCGCCTTTGTGCTGACCAATGTCGCGCTCGTCGCGCTGCGCAGCGTCTGGAACTACCCCTTCGCGCTCGTCGCGGTGACGCTCTATGCCTTCGTTTTTTTCGAAGCGAAGCTGTACAGCGACATGCTGCTCCAGGGCTTCTTCTTCGCGCTCAACCTTTATGGTTGGGCGGCGTGGACGCGCGCGCGGACGACAAGCGGCGTCCCCGTCGGCTGGATGAGCCGCCGCGCGCGCTGGGGCTGGGGACTCGGCACGCTCGCCGCCTGGGCGGGGTGGAGCTATGCGATGGACCGCCACACCGACGCGGCGGCGCCGTGGATCGACGGTGCGATCGCGATGATGAGCGTCACCGCGCAATGGCTGCTCGCCCGCCGCCGCGTCGAAAGCTGGTTCCTCTGGATTCTGGTCGACCTGATCGCGATCCCGCTCTTCGCCGCGCGCGGGCTTTACGCGACGAGCGCGGTCTATGTCGTACTGCTCGGCCTGTCGATCGACGGGCTGATCCAATGGCACCGCGCCGCGGCGACCGAACGGTCGGCGCTGTGACGCGGCACATCTGCCTGCACGGCGCCGAAAGCACGGGCAAATCGACCCTCGCGCCGCGGCTCGCGCTGCGGCTCGGCGGGCTCGTCGTCCCCGAATATGGGCGCACCTATGCCGAGGCGCACGGGACCAAGTTCGACGCGATCGACCTGCTCGCCATTTTCGACGGCCACCGCGCCGCGACCGCGGCGGCGCTCGCCGAGCGCCCCGACTGGCTGGTGTCCGACACGGACCCGCTGATGACGCAGGCCTGGGCGATCATGCTGCTCGGCCGCCGCCTGCCCGAAATCGATGCGTGGACCGAGGTCGCGGACCTGTATCTCGTCCCCGCGATGGATGTCCCCTGGCAGGAGGACGGCACCCGCCTGTTCGGCAGCGACCTGGCGCGGCATCAGTTCATGGAGGTCGCCATCGGCGAGCTCGACCGTCGGCAGCTTAAATGGGCGTGGATCGAGGGCGAAGGCGACGCCCGGATCGACAACGCCGTTGCGGCGATCGAGGCGGCGGGGTTGATGTAAAGGGGTCGGCGATCCAGTCGGCGCAAGGGCCGCGAAATCCGATCAAAGTTCAGGAAAGTTCAGCCTTGCGCGTCCGCCATGCGATTGGCCGCGGGGGCAATGCGTTCATTCCAAAGTTCAGGAAAAGTCAGCCTTGCGCGGCCGCCGATGCGTTGCGCTCGGTTGCTGCGCAAACCCGCAGGCCGGGCGGCCGTTGCTTTTTGTCGACATATTCAAAGAGCCGGGACGAAGGCTTGCACAGTCGGATCATGTAGGACAGCGTTTTTTTGTGGCCAGCATGGGGTGGGTATCTGCCGGTCCTCCCCCGCAGGGGGAGGGGGACCACCCGCAGGGTAGTGGAGGGGTACGGGCCCGCATAGGCCGCGTTCGACCGATGGTACCCCTCCACCACCTTCGGTGGTGCCCCTCCCCGTTCCGGGGAGGAGCGCAACGGTCGGATTCAGACTTTGCTAGTTGCGATCCTCCCTGTCGCGCAGCGATGGGGAGGTGGCAGCGCGAAGCGCTGACGGAGGGGCTATGGCGCGACGTCGGGGCCCCTCCACCACCGCTTCGCGGCGGCCCCGCTGGCGCTGCGCGCCGTCTGCGACTCCCCCATGGCTTCGCCACAGGGAGGATTTATGATCGCAATCCGTCGCAACCAGACATTCCCCCCAACAGCGCAGCCCCTCCCACCCCGCTTTTCCACAGCCGCCCCCCCTGCCCCCGCTTGCTCCCGACTCCTTAGATGGTTAAGGCCGGTCCATGACCGCCACGCCGCCCGCCGTCCGCATTGCCCCGTCGATCCTCAGCGCCGATTTCGCGCGGCTGGGCGAGGAAGTGCGCGCGATCGAGGCGGCGGGTGCCGATTGGGTGCATATCGACGTGATGGACGGCCATTATGTGCCGAACCTGACGATCGGCCCGATGGTGGTGAAGGCGCTGCGCCCGCATTCGGCGCTGCCCTTCGACGTCCATCTGATGATCTCGCCGGTCGATCATTTCCTCGACGCCTTTGCCGCGGCGGGCGCCGACATCATCACCGTCCATCCCGAGGCGGGGCCGCACATCCACCGCACGGTCCAGCATATCAAGTCGCTGGGCAAACAGGCGGGGGTGTCGCTGAACCCCGCAACCCCCGCCAAGATGCTCGATTATCTGATCGACGACATCGACCTGGTCCTGATCATGAGCGTCAACCCCGGCTTTGGGGGACAAAGCTTCATCTCCAGCCAGCTTCGCAAGATCGAGGCGGTGAAGAAGATGATCGAGAAAACCGGCCGCGACATAAGGCTGGAGGTCGATGGCGGAATCGACGCGGCCACCGCGCCGCTCGCCATTGCCGCGGGTGCCGACGTGCTCGTTGCGGGCACTGCGACCTTCAAGGGTGGACCCGACGCCTACGCCGACAATATCCGGCGGCTGCGCGGGACCTGATCGATGGAGGGGAGACCGCTGACCACCGCCCCCGCCGACCCGTCGCTCGATTCCGGTCACGATGCCGCGCCGATCGACGATACGATCGAACCCGGCAAGCGGTTGATCCGCCTGCCCGCCGATAAGGGGCTGTCGCTCGGCGACCGCGTCGCCAATGCGATCACGCGGCTGACGTGGCGCACTCCGCTTCATGCGTTGCGCCTCAAAGGGCGCTTTCCGCTGAAACTGCTCGGCGTGCCCGCAGACCCCGTGCCCGGCGACGCGCGCGCGGGCACCGCGATTCGCGCCGGCCACTTCCTGCACCGCGGGCTGAAGCTGCCGCTCGGTCAGCTCGATTTCGCATCGCTGACCGTCGCGCCCGCCTTTGCCGATTATCTCCACAGTTTCGCCTGGCTGCGCGACCTTTCCGCGACCGGCACCCGCGCCGACGGCGCGCCGATCGCCGAAGCCGTGGTGCGCCATTGGCTTGGCACGCATGGCGAGACGGTGAGCGAACCCGCGTGGCGCGCCGACAATACCGGATGGCGCATTCTGTTCTGGGCCGCGCACGCGCCGCTGATCCTGTCGTCGAGCGACCTTGTCTATCGCTCGGCGGTGCTGAACCACCTCGCGCGCGCGGCGCGGCACCTCGACCGCGTCGCCGACAAGACGCGGCCGGGCACGGGACAGATGGTCGCGTGGGTCGGCATCGTCGCCGCGTCGCTGCTGATGCCCGGCGGCGAGCCGCGGCAGGTGTTCGGCGAAGCGGGGCTGCGCAAGGTTCTCGAGACGAACTTCTATGCCGACGGGGGCAATATCTCGCGCTCGCCGCAGGCGCAGCTTGATGCGATCATGGCGCTGTCGATGCTCGCGAAAACCTATGACATGCGCCGGATGGAGGTGCCGCCCTTCATCCAGGAAGTGCTCGCGCGCGCCGTCCCCGCGCTGCTCGGGCTGCTCCACGCCGACGGCGGCATGGGCTGCTGGCAGGGCAGCGGCGCGACGTCGGCGGCGCATGTGCAGGCGATCGTCGCAGCGAGCGGCGTGCGAACCCGGCCACTCAAGCAGGCGCGCGACTGGGGCTATCAGCGGCTCGTCGCGAACAAGGTTGTGCTGCTCGCCGACGCCGCGCCCCCACCGATTGCAAGAGTGACCGAAGCGGGCTGCGCCTCCACCCTCGCCTTCGAACTCAGCGACGGTGACGAGCGGATCGTCGTCAATTGCGGCGGTGCGGCGCTGACCGGTGCGACGATCCCCGCCGACCTCGCGCGCGGGCTCCGCACCACCGCCGCGCATTCGACGCTGACGCTGGGCGACAGCAATTCGACCGCGATCCTGCCGGGCGGCACGCTCGGCAAGGGCGTGACCGAAGTCGAGCTCGACCGGCGCGAGACGCCGCAGGGCAGCCGGCTGGAGATGAGCCATGACGGCTATGTGCGGCGCCACGGCCTGATCCACCGCCGCCTGCTGATCCTGTCGCCCAACGGGCGCGAGCTGCGCGGCGAGGACATGCTGCTCCCCGCCCCGCGCACGCGGCGCAAGGGCGACAAGCGCTTCACGATGCGCTTTCACCTCGGTCGCAATCTTTCGGCGAGCCTGACCGCCGACGGGCTGGGCGCGCTGCTGCGCATCAGCGGCGGCCCGCTGTGGCAGTTCCGCACGTCCGACGGCGCGCTGGAAATCGAGCAAAGCCTGTGGGTCGACGGCGACGGCCGTCCGCACCCGACCGAACAGCTCGTCATCACCGGCACCGCACCCGCGGGCGGTGTGAGCGTGGGGTGGATCTTCAAGCATATCGGGTAGGATGATCCTCCCTGTGGCGAAGCCATGGGGAGGGGGACCGTCCGCGAAGCGGATGGTGGAGGGGCCTTCCGACACCAGCGCCATGGCCCCTCCGTCAGCGCTCCGCGCTGCCACCTCCCCATCGCTGCGCGACAGGGAGGAAGCACGGCCGGCGCCCAAGGGACTGAGCGCCGGCCGCCGAACCCTTAAAAGGCGTAGCGCGCCATCAGCTGGAACACCGGCCCGGCCTTTTCGCTTTCGAGCTCATATTCGTCGAAATCGCGGTCGAGCTGGTCTTCCAGATTGTCGAATTTGTTGAACACTTCGCGCTTGGCGCCGTTCAGCAGGTTCGATCCGACCGCGCGGATGGTGAAATTGCTGCCGATCCGCTTTTCGACGAAGATTTCGAGGTCGGCGCCATAGGTGGTGCGGACTTCTTCGCTGATCACGCGATCATAGGCCGCGCCCTGCTTGCGGTGCGTCGCGCCGAACGCCACGCCCCAGGCCGGAATGTCCTGAATGAAGCCGATGTTATAGACATAGTCCGACTGGCCGTTGAAGCGACGCTTGCCCGCAAAATCGGTGATCTCGCTGTCGAGCCACGAGATGTTGCCGAAGATGCCGGTGTCGGGCAGGCCAAGGAAGCCAAGATCGGTCGACAGGTCGAACTCGACACCCCACACCTTGCCGTCGCCGACATTCTGCGGCTGATAAACGAAAGTGCCTGGCCCTTCCGACCCTTCTTCGCCGGTGTTGGTCAGTTCGATCAGGTTGGTGACGTCGCGATAGAAGGCGTTGATGCCGACGACGCCGGTCCGGCCGATGCGACGTTCGTAACCCAGGTCGAAACCCCACGCCGTTTCGGGGCCGAGCAGCGGGTTGCCGAGCAGATCGCTGTCGCCGACTTCCTCTTCGAGCAGCGCGGGCGAAATGAAGTTGAAATCGGGGCGGCGGTTCGTGCGCGCCACCGACGCGGTGATGCGGTCGCGCGGGGTCAGATCGAATTTGATCGACGCCGACGGCAGCCATTTTTCATATTCGTTGCGCTGCGTCGGCACCGCCGCCGCTTCGGTGAAGTCCGTAATGTCGAAGCGCGTCGTTTCATACCGGATGCCCGCTTCCCACGTCAGCCCGCCCGACTTGCCCTGCACCAGCGCAAAGGCGTCGAGGCGGCGTTCCTCGATGCTGTTCACCCCGCCGTCGGCGGGTTCGAGCTCGCCGAAGGGAACGACGAGGTCGGCCGGATTATCGACGAACTGGTCGTAGCTGTCCTCCAGCCCCGGGAATTCGGCATCATCATCGGCTTCGAGGATCGCGGTGCTGCGGTCCTTGTCCTGATAAAGGCCGCCGATGATCAGCTGCGTATCGCCGCCCAGCTCGAACTTATGATCGAGCTTCACCGAAAATTCCTTGTCGGCGATGTCGGTGGTGAAAAATTCCTGCTCGAACTCGGGGTCGTCGCCGTCGTCGTTGAACTCGATCTGATATTCGCTTTCGGTCTGTTCGTCGTCGAAGCGCGCGAAACCGACGCGCAGCGTCGTCTCGCCGAGCGACCATTCGTGCGACAGCTTGGTGTCGATGCTGTAATTCTGCTGGTCGATGCCATTGTCGTTGGCGTTGTCGCTGATCAGGTTCCCGGTCGGCAGCGGGCCGTTCACCGCAGTCGGATCGTCATATTCGAAGCTGCGCTCGCTTTCGAAGCGATCGGTGCGGACGAAAAAGCCGCTGACGCGGAAATCGGTGGTTTCGCCGTCGATCTCGTAACTGGCGTTGGCCGAATAATCCTTGCCGTCGCGCGTGTCGGTCTGATCTTCGCGATTGTCGAACTCATTGGTGGCGAAATCGGGATCATTCTCGGGCGAATCGCCATAGCGGAGCGAGAATTTCTTCTTGGGGTTATGGCGCCCCTGGAAGTTGAGGCCGATCAACAGGCGGCCCGGCCCGACCTGACCGCCATAGACGAGGCCCAGGCTCGGCTCGAGTTCTTCGTCGTCATAATAAAGCGCGCCCGCGCGGACATAACCGCCATCGAGCTCGAAGCCGTCGCGCAGTTCGATATTGATCGTTCCCGCCACCGCGTCGCCGGTGCGGCGCGCCGACGACGAGCGGACGATCTCGACGCGGTCGATCAGCTCGGCAGGGATGCGGTCAAGGAAGAAGCTGCGGTCCGACGCATTGCCGGGCACGCGCTCGCCATTGATCAGTATCTGCGTATAGCCCGGCGGCAGGCCGCGCAGCCGCGCGCCGTCGCTTTCGATGACGTCCGACAGAAAGGTGACGGACGGCACGCGCTTCAGCGCGTCGCCCGCGGTCAGCGGCTCGAAGCGCTGAAAAAATTCGCTGTCATAGGAAAGGACGGGCTCGGCCTCGTCGCTGCGGTTGCGATAACCGACACTGCCGAGCACGACGATGTCCTGCGAGGTCGTGATTTCATCATCGTCGCGCTGGATCGGTGCCGTGTCGGCGGGCGCCTGCTGCGCGGCGGCGGGGGCGGCAGCAAGCGCGGCGGCAAGCGCGAGAGCAGCGGCGGAATGCAGGCTGAAAGTTCGAATCATTTTGATGAGACCCCCCTTTGTGGTTGCCGGGCGTCTAGGGGCGTCATGTGACAGTTTGCGGCGAGTCAAATGACGTTATGATGACATTTATATGGCTGAAATATTGTGCGATTGACGCGGCGACGCCGAGATGAAAGGGGGCGCGGTCAAGCGCGCGGCTGCGCTGCATGAACAAGGGGAATCGCCATGTCCGTCACCCGTCAGGCGAAGTTGCTGACTTCGCTCGCCTTTGCCTCGCTGCTCGCCGGATGCGCCGCGAGCGAGCCGATGATCACCGGCCTGCCGCCGGTGCAGGTGACCGCGAGCGGCGAGACGCAGCCGGTCGGCACCAACCGCGCCGATGCCGCCGACGACCCGGCGGTCTGGGTCGATCCCGCCAATCCGAATCGCGCACTGATTATCGCGACCGACAAGAAGGCGGGGCTGCACATCTATGACCTCACCGGCAAGGATGTCGCCTTCATCGAGGCCGGGCTGGTCAACAATGTCGACATGGCGGGCGACATCATCGTCGCCAGCGACCGCAACGACGGCGTGAACGCGCATCTCGCGATCTTCCGCCTCGACGGCGCGGCGCCCGCGATCACCGCGCTCGGCCGCGCGCCCGCCGGATCGGGCGAAGCCTATGGCCTGTGCGTCAAGAAAAGCGCGCCGGGCGAACCGATCACCGCGGCGCTGATCGTCAAGGACGGCACGGTGCGCGTCGGCACGGTGGGGCTGCCCGCGGGCGGCGCGCCGACCTTCAGCATCGAGTGGGAACACAAGATCCCGACCCAGTCCGAAGGCTGCGTCTTCGACGGCGACACGCTCTATGTCGGCGAAGAGGTCGGCGGGCTGTGGGAACTCAAACAGCAGGGCAAGGGCGCGGCCGCACGCATGGTCGCGCCGATCGACAACCAGCGGCTCGTCGCCGACCTCGAAGGGCTGGCGACGATCGACCACAAGGGCCAGCGTTACCTGATCGCATCGAGCCAGGGCGACAATGCCTATGCGGTCTATCGCCTGCCCGGCATCGACTATATCGGCCGCTTCGCCGTCGCCGCGGGCGCGTTCGGCGCGACGAGCGAAACCGACGGGATCGAGGTGGTCGCGGGCAATTTCGGCCCCGCCTATCCCGACGGCATCTTCATCGCGCAGGACGGCGACAACGGCGCCAAGGCACAGAATTTCAAGCTCGTGCGCTGGGACCAGATCGCGGCGGCGCTGGGGCTTTAGTCTTCGGCGATGTAAGAAGCCGTGTGCTCCCGCGAAGGCGGGAGCCCATCTCCGGTCGGCGCCATTTTGAATCGGCAGATGATGGGTCCCCGCCTTAGCGGGGACACGGCGATTTTATGGTGCGGCGCTTGCGATAATTGGCACGCCCGCCTAGGGGGACCGCGTCTTTCCCGTCTTCAAAGGCCACCCTTCCCATGACCGATCTCGTCGCCGTCCGCCGCGCCCTGCTTTCCGTCAGCGACAAGGCGGGGCTTGCCGATCTGGCGGCCGCGCTCGTCCGCCACGGGGTCGAGCTGGTTTCGACCGGGGGGACCGCGAAGGCGCTGCGCGACGCCGGGCACGTTGTCCTCGACGTCGCCGATCTCACCGGCTTTCCCGAAATGATGGACGGGCGGGTCAAGACGCTGCACCCGACGGTCCACGGCGGCATCCTGGCGGTGCGCGACGATGCGGCGCATGTCGCGGCGATGGACGCGCATGGCATCGGCGCGATCGACCTGGTGGTGGTCAACCTCTATCCGTTCGCATCGACGGTCGCGAAGGGTGCGGAGCGCGACGAGATTATCGAGAATATCGACATCGGCGGCCCGGCGATGGTGCGATCGGCGGCGAAGAACCATGCCTTTGTGAACATCGTTACCGAGCCTGAGGATTATGCCGCGGTGATTGCCGAAATGGACGCGAATGGCGGCGCGACCACGCTAGGCTTGCGCAAGCGCCTCGCCGCCACCGCCTTTGCCCACACCGCGACGTATGACGGGATGATCGCGAGCTGGTTCGCCTTTGCCGATCAGGGCAAGCTGTTCCCGGATACGTTGCCGCTTACCGCGAAGCTCTCAGCCGAACTGCGATATGGCGAGAATCCACACCAGCAGGCGGCGCTTTACCTGCCCGCGGGTCCGGCGGCGCGCGGGATTGCGCAGGCCGAACAAGTGCAGGGCAAGGAGCTGAGCTACAATAATATCAACGATGCCGACGCGGCGCTCGAACTGGTCACCGAATTTCGCGAAGCCGATCCGACCTGCGTCATCGTCAAGCACGCTAACCCCTGCGGTGTCGCCACCGCGGCAACGATTGCCGAAGCCTATGACGCGGCGCTCAAATGCGACGACGTATCGGCGTTTGGCGGCATCATCGCGGTCAACCGGCCGCTCGACGGGCCGACTGCCGAAGCGATCAGCGGCATCTTCACCGAAGTCGTCTGCGCCCCCGACGCCGACGCCGATGCGCGGGCGGTGTTCGCGAAGAAGAAGAATCTCCGCCTGCTGCTCACCGGCGACTTGCCCGATCCGGCGCGCGGCGGGCTGATGATGAAGACGATCGCGGGCGGCTGGCTGGCGCAGAGCCGCGACAATGGCCGCATCACCCGCGCCGATCTGAAGGTCGTGACCGACCGCGCCCCGACCGAAGAGGAACTCGCCGACGCGCTGTTCGCGTGGACGATCGCCAAGCATGTGAAGTCGAACGCGATCGTTTACGCCAAGGGCGGGTCGACCGCGGGCATCGGCGCGGGACAGATGAACCGCCGCGATAGCGCGCGCATCGCCGCGGTGAAAGCGCGCGAAGCGGCCGAGAGCCACGGCTGGGCGGAGTCGCGTACCGTCGGCAGCGCAGTCGCCAGCGACGCTTTCTTCCCCTTCGCCGACGGGCTGCTGGCAGCTGTCGAGGCGGGCGCGACCTGCGTCATCCAGCCAGGCGGATCGATCCGCGACGACGAGGTGATCGCGGCCGCGAACGAGGCGGGGCTGGCGATGGTCTTCACCGGGATGCGGCATTTTAGGCACTGATAGTCGCGCCGCTCAAAGATCCCGTTCGCATCGAGCGAAGTCGAGATGCCCATCGTTGGAGAACTGGCGCAGGGTGTCTCGACTTCGCTCGACACGAACGGTTTTAGAAGTTCGGCCTATTCGTTCGCCGCCGTGTGCAACCCGATGGCACGCGGGGGATTAGATCCGTGTCGCCTCGGCCGCGGCACGGAGCATTCCATGACGAAGCCCCCCTCGCGATCAAGCCAAGCCTCGGTCACCCACCACCGCGATCTGCGCACCGGCCAGTCGATCTGGTCCGCGCGGCGGCGCCCGAGCGTGCCGACCCAGCCGCTGACCCGCGACATCGGCTGCGATGTCGCAATCATCGGCGCCGGGATTTCGGGCGCGCTGATCGCCGAAACGCTGTCGGAGGCAGGGTTGCAGGTGGTCATGGTCGATCGCCGCCGGCCGCTCGAAGGATCGACGGCGGCATCGACCGCGATGCTGCAGTATGAGATCGACACGCCGCTGTCGCTGCTGGCCGAGCATATCGGCCGCGACCGCGCCGAGCGGCTGTGGCGGCGGTCGCGCCAGTCGGTCGATGCGCTGCGCGAGCGGACCGAGCGGCTGGGGCTGAAGGTCGATGCCGCGACGCGCGGCTCGATCTATCTACACGGCAATGTGCTCGATGCCGAGGGGTTGGCGCGTGAAGCCGATGCCCGGCGACGCGCGGGGTTCGAGATCGAACTGCTGAAACCCGCCGCGGTGCTGGATCGCTATGGCATCAAGGGACGCCATGCGATCGTCGGTTTCGGCAATTATTCGGCCGATCCGCGCCAATTGGCGGCGGGCTATCTGAATGTCGCGATCGGACGCGGGGCGCGCGTCTATAGCCCGGTCGACATCTGCGAGGTAGCGCCCGGCGAAAGCGGCGTGACGCTCCAGAGCGCCGATGGCCCGGAAATCCGCGCGCGCGATCTGGTCGTCGCAACGGGCTATGAGATGATGAAAGGCATCCCCCGCAAGGGGAACAGGATCATCTCCAGCTGGTCGATCGCGACGAAGGCGCAACCGCGCGCGATCTGGCCAACGGCGGCGATGATCTGGGAAGCCGCCGACCCCTATCTCTATATTCGCACTACTCCGGCGGGCGAAGTGATTTGCGGCGGCGAGGATGAAGAGATCAGCGATGCGGACGAACGCGATGCCAAGATTGCGGCGAAGACCGCAACCCTGTCGCGCAAGCTGGGCGCACTGCTGCCGATGATCGATCCGACTCCGGTCCATGCGTGGGCGGGCAGTTTCGGCGACAGCAGAACCGGCACCCCGACGATCGGTCGCATTCCAAGAATGCCCCGTTGCTACGCGGCGATGGGCTTTGGCGGCAACGGCATCACCTTTTCGATGATGGCGGCGCAGATGCTCCGCGGGCTGATCTGCGGCGACGGCGATCCCGACGCCGATCTGGTCAGCTTTTCGCGGAGGTTCTGAGCGCTACTCGTTCGCCGCGGCGTGCAGCCAGTCGGCGTGGCGCGGCGCCTTTTTGGTCCGGCTCCATTCCTCGAGCATCAGCGGCGCGACGCGCTTCAGTTCGGCATATTGCTCGTCGGTGCCGATGTCGCACGCCAGCTCGACGCGGTGGCCGTTGGGGTCGAAGAAATAGATCGACTTGAAAATGCCATGGTGCGTCGGGCCGAGCACGTCGACGCCGTTCGCCTCCAGATGCGCCTTCGCCGCGACCAGCTCGTCATAGCTGCCGACCTTGAAAGCCAGATGCTGCACCCATTGCGGCGTATTTTCGTCGCGTCCCATCTCGGGCTGATTAGGCAGCTCGAAAAAGGCGAGGATGTTGCCGTTTCCCGCGTCGAGGAATACGTGCATATAGGGGTCATATTCGCCGGTCGACGGCACATGATCCTCGGCAAAGGCGGTGGTGTAGGTCATGCCGAGCATGGCCTCATACCAGTCGACCGTCTGCTTCGCGTCCTTGCAGCGATAGGCGGCGTGGTGGACGCCGCCCAATTTGATCGGGCTGGTCATTCGGCGGGCTCCGCTTCGACGTTGAGCGCGCCGCGGCGGATCTGGTCGAGTTCCATCGACTTGAACAGCGCGGTGAAATTGCCCTCGCCGAACCCTTCGTCCTTCTTGCGCTGGATGAATTCGAAGAAGACGGGACCGATCACCGTCTGCCCGAAAATCTGGAGCAGCAGCCGCGGGTCGCCTTCCGCCGTCGAGCCGTCGAGCAGGATGCCGCGCGATTTCAGTTCGTCGACCGGCTCGCCATGGCCGGGCAGGCGTTCGGCGAGCATTTCATAATAGGTTTCTGGCGGCGCCGGCGCGAACGGGTTGCCAAGCGCTTTGAGCTTGTCCCACGCGGCGTAGAGATCGTCGCAGGCAAAGGCGATGTGCTGGATGCCCTCACCATTATAGGCGCGCAGATATTCCTCGATCTGGCCGCCGCCGCCCGCACCTTCTTCGTTCAGCGGAATGCGGATCTTGCCGTCGGGCGCGGTCATCGCCTTCGACGTCAGGCCGGTATATTCGCCCTTGATGTCGAAATAGCGGATTTCGCGGAAGCCCGCGATCCGCTCATAGAACGCCGCCCAATGCGCCATGCGGCCGCCATAGACATTGTGCGTCAGGTGATCGATCAGCTTCAGCCCCGCGCCGACCGGATGGCGATCGACGCCCTCTTCGTAAACAAAATCAATGTCGTAGATGCTTAGGTCGGCGCCATAACGATCGATCAGATAGATGATCGAGCCGCCGATGCCGCGGATCGCTGGGAGGCGGAGTTCCATCGGCCCGGTCTTGACCTCGACGGGTTCGGCGCCGCGTTCGATCGCCTCGGCATAGGCCTTGGCGGCATCGCGGCAGCGCCAGCCCATGCCGCACGCCGACGGGCCATGCTCGGCGGCGAAATAGGCCGCGGGCGATTTGGGTTCATAATTGGCGATCAGATTGATGTCGCCCTGGCGCCACAGCTCGACATCTTTCGAGCGGTGCCGCGCGATGCGGGTGAAACCCATGCGTTCGAACACCGGTTCGAGCATGCCCTTTTCGGGCGCCGAAAATTCGACGAACTCGAAGCCGTCGAGGCCCAGTGGGTTTTCGAACAGGTCGGCCATGGTCATTCCCTCATATGGTTTCAATTGAAACTATTATGATGGATTGGGGAAGGCGAGTCAATGTGGCGGTGACGTCCTCCCCTTCAGGGGAGGGTAGCGAGGCTTGGGAGCTTTGCTCCCTAGTCGCAGCGGGTGGGGTCCATCGGCCTTGCGCAAGGCCGATGGACCCCACCCCAACCCCTCCCCTGAAGGGGAGGGGCTATCAAGCCGCCGCGGCCTCGATCGCTTCGAGCGCGTCCATCCACGCCGCCTCGGCCGCCTCCAGCTCGGCGGCCAGCTTGCCGCGGCGCTGTGACAGCTCGCCCATCGTCAGTTTCGCGAGCGCGGATTCGGCGCCAGCGGGGTCGAACATCGCGCGGTCGATCGCCGAAATCTGCTGCGCGAGCTTTCCCGCCTTGGCTTCCAACTCCTTCGCGCTCTTGCGCAGCGCCGCCTGCGCTTCGCGCGCCCTGGCGGCTTCCTGCCGCGCGGCTTTCGCATCCTTGGGCTTTGCCCCGCCCTTGCCATCGTCATTCGCCGCCGAGCCCTTGCCCGTTCCCTGGCCAAGAATGAAGGCGACATAATCATCCATGCTGCCGTCGAATTCGCGCGCGGTGCCGCCATCGACGAGCACCAGCCGGTCGGCGGTGAGTTCGAGCATATGGCGATCGTGACTGACGATCAGCACCGCGCCGTCGAAGCCGTTGAGCGCCTGCACCAGCGCCTCGCGCGCGTCGACGTCAAGGTGGTTGGTCGGCTCGTCGAGGATCAGCAGATGCGGCGCGTCGCGCGTGATCAGCGCGAGCGCGAGCCGCGCGCGTTCGCCGCCCGACAGCTTGCCGACCTCGGTCGTCGCCTTGTTGCCCGTGAAGCCGAAACGTCCCAATTGCGCGCGCACCGCACCCGGCGTCTTGCCCGCCATCACGCGCGTCATATGGCCGAGCGGCGTGTCGCTGCCGTCGAGTTCCTCGACCTGATATTGGGTGAAATAGCCGACGCGCATCTTGCCCGACGCCGCCATCGCGCCGTCCATCGGCGTCAGCTGCGCCGCGAGCAGGCGCGCGAGCGTCGTCTTGCCGTTGCCGTTGCGGCCGAGCAGTGCGATGCGGTCGTCGGGATCGATCCGCAAATTGAGCCGCGTCAGGATCGGTTCGCCCGGCGCATAGCCGACGCTCGCGAGATCGAGCGTGATCAGCGGCGGCTTCAGCGCGTCGGGGCTCGGAAAATCGAAGGCGAGGCTCGGGTCTTCGGCGACCGCGGCGATCGGTTGCATCCGCGCGAGTTGCTTGGCGCGCGACTGCGCCTGTTTGGCGGTCGAGGCACGCGCGCTGTTGCGCGCGACATAGTCCTGCAATTTGGCGCGCTGCGCATCCTGCGCGGCCTTGGCGGCGGCGAGCTGTGCCAGGCGCTCGGCGCGCTGGCGTTCGAAATCATTATAGCCGCCGGGATAAAGCGTCACCTTCCCGCCCTCGAGGTGCAGGATATGGTCGACGACATTGTTGAGCAGGTCGCGTTCGTGGCTGATCACGACAAGCTGGCCCGGATAGGATTTGAGGAAGCTTTCGAGCCACATCGTCGCTTCGAGGTCGAGGTGGTTCGACGGTTCGTCGAGCAGCAGCAGGTCGGGGTTCGAAAAGAGCAAGGCAGCGAGCGCGACGCGCATCTTCCACCCGCCCGAAAAACTGTCGAGCGGCTGACCCTGCATCGCCTCGTCGAAGCCCAATCCGATCAGGATGCGCGCGGCGCGCGCGGGCGCCGTATAGGCGTCGATCGCGATCAGCCGTTCGTGGATGTCGCCCAGCTTGTGCGGGTCACGCTCGACCTCCGACGCCGCAAGCAGCTCGGCGCGTTCTTTGTCGGCGGCGAGCACCGTCTCGAACGGCGTGGCGCTCCCGCTCGGTGCCTCCTGCGCGATATAGCCGACGCGCGTCTTGCGCGGCATTTCGATGCCGCCCTCGTCGGCTTCGAGCTGGCCGATCATCACCTTCATCAAGGTCGATTTGCCCGCGCCGTTGCGGCCGATCAGGCCCGTGCGGCTCCGCCCCGGCAGGCTTGCGCTCGCGCGGTCGAGGATGGTGCGCCCGCCAAGGCGCACGGTAAGGCCGTTGATCGTCAACATGGCCGCGCGCCTAGCATGGCAAGGGCGCGGACCCAAGCCCCGCGGCGCTGTGTCAGTATCCTAGTGCGCGCCGCCCATCGACACTTGTTTGGGCCGCGGCGCGATCCACACGCTCGCCGCGGCGATCACGAACACCACCGCTGCCGCGAGGAAGATGTGGATCACCGCGAGCGTCGACCCCTGCACCTCGACGAGCCGGTCGAGCAGCGCGCGCGCCTGTTCGAGCGTCAGCCCCGCGCGTTCGAGCGAGGCCATGAAGCCGCCCGAATCGTTGAGCGAGGAAACAAGTTCCGAGCGCGACGTCCGCCCCGCCTCGTCCCACGCGGTCGTCGCGACCGCGGTGCCGATCGCTCCGCTCAATGTGCGCAGGAAACTCATCAGCCCCGCGGCCGAGGTCTGGTCCCTCACCGGCACCGAGCTGAGCACCAGCGCGGTCAGCCCGACGAAGAAAAAGGGCATCCCCATCCCCTGCAACACATGCGGCAGCGCCAGCGTCCAATAATCGACATCGGCGTTCCAGCCGGCGCGCAGGACCGACATCGCGGCCATCCATAATATGCCCGCGCTCACCGTCAGGCGAATGTCGAGCTTGCCCAGCGTTCCCGCCGCGATCGGCGAGAACAGCACCGCGAAACAGCCGAGCCAGGCGACGACATAGCCCGTCTCGGTCGCGGTATAGCCCGCGACCTGTTGCAGCCACAGCGGCGTCAGCACGACCTGCGCGAAAAAGGCGCCGAACCCCAGCGACAGCGCGATCGTGCCAAAGGTGAAACCGCGGAAGCGAAAGATGCGCAGGTTGACGATCGGGTTGGCGTCGGTCAGTTCCCAGATCACGAACGCCGCAAAGCTGATCGCAGCGACGATCGCCAGCATCACGATCCATGCCGATCCGAACCAGTCATGCTCGCGGCCCGTGTCGAGCATGATCTGAAAGGCACCGACCGACACGACGAGCAGGATCAGCCCGACGACGTCGATCGGCAATTTGACGCGCTGCGTCTCGAAGGGCGTCAGCAGCGTCGCGACGCCAAAGGCGCAGATCGCGACGACCGGCAGGTTGATGAAGAAAATCCAGTGCCAGCCCCAATTATCGCTGATCAGCCCGCCGAGGATCGGCCCCAGGATCGGCGCGGTGGTCGTCGTCATCGCCCAGATGGCGAGCGCGATGCCCGCCTTTTCCCTGGGGAAGATGCGCAGCAGCAATATCTGCGAGAGCGGCATCAGCGGCCCACCCGACAAGCCCTGGAGGATGCGGAAGAGGACGAGTGCGTCGAGCGTCTGCGCAACGCCGCAGAGCAGCGAAAACAGCCCGAAACCGAAAATCGAATAGAGGAACCAGCGCACCGTGCCGAAGCGATAGGCGAGCCAGCCGGTGAGCGGCACGCTGATCGCGTCGGCAACGGCGTAGCTGGTGATGACCCACGTCCCCTGCGTCGGCGACACCGCGAGCCCGCCCGCGATATGCGGCACCGACACATTGGCGATCGTCGTGTCGAGCACGACGACGAAATTGGCGAGCGCGAGCGCGAAGGCGGCGACCAGCAGCCGGGTGCCCGTGAGCGGTTGCGGCTCGGCGGGGATCGCGGTGGTGGGGGCGACGGCGGTTGCCATGTCAGGCTACCATTCCCGAAAAAGGCGTCGTCATTGCGAGGAGCCCCGGACTTGATCCGGGGCGACGCGGCAATCTCCAGCGAGCGCCCATCCAGATCGTTAGCTGGAGATTGCTTCGCTTCGCTCGCAATGACGAATTGGAGAGATGATGGACGCGCATCTCAGTTCCCGCGCGTGTCGATCGTCGCTTCCATCGACAGCCCAACGCGCAGCGGATGCTCCTTCAGCTGCTTCGGATCGAGCGCGATGCGCACCGGCAGGCGCTGGACGACCTTGACCCAATTGCCCGTCGCATTCTGCGCGGGGATCAGCGAAAAGGCCGCGCCGGTGCCGCCGGCGATGCCGACGACCTTGCCGCGATACACGACGTCGCCGCCATAATAGTCCGACGTCAGTTCGACCGGCTGGCCGATGCGGATGTCGCCGAACTGGCTTTCCTTGAAATTGGCGTCGACATAGGCCCTGGCGATCGGAACGATCACCATGATCGGCGCGCCTGCGGCGATCCGCTGGCCAACCTGCACCTGCCGATTGGTGACGATGCCATCGACCGGCGCGCGGATGACCGTGCGGGCAAGGTCGAGCCGCGCCTTTTCGAGCCGCGCTTCGGCCGCCGCCACGTCGGGCGCGCTGTTCACCGTCGTGCCGCGCACCAGGGCTTCGGCGGCGCCAAGGTCGCCGCTTGCCGATCCGCGCGTTGCCTCGGCCGCGGCGATCGCCGCGGCGGCAAGGTCGCGCGCGGCCTGCGCCTGCTTGACCGCCGCGCGCGCCGCGGTCAGCTCCTCGGCCGACACCGCGCCGGTGCCTGCGATGCTCTCGCGCCGCGCCAGATCGGCGCGCGCGCGTTCGACGCTCGCATTGGCATCACGGAGCCGGGCGCGCGCCTGCGCGATGTCGGCGCCGCGCGCCGCGACGCGCGCCCGCGCCGCGTCGGCATTGGCGTCCGCCTGCCCATAACGCTGCCGCGCGAGGCGCAACGCGGCTTCGGCGTCAGCTACCGCAATCCGCTGGTCGGCGTCGTCGAGGATGACGAGGATGTCGCCTTTCTTCACCGCCTGCGTGCCGCTGACGCGCACCGCTTTGACCGGGCCCGAAACGAGTGCGGTGACCTGCGCCGAATCGGCGCCGACATAGGCGTTATCGGTGTGAACGCGCCCCGCCTGCGTCAGAAAATACCACACGCCCCACAAGATCGCGGCCGCCAGCACGACGAGCGCAAGGATGCGGAGCAGCTTCTTGCGCCGCGCGCCATTGACCTCGGGTGTGATCTCGGGAGCGCCGGTTTCGGTCGCAGCCGTTTCGTCGGCCATCATTCGTCTCCTATTGGGTTGTCGGCCCTGTATCCGCCGCCAAGCGCCCGGATCAGCGCGATGTCGAGACTGAGCTGGCGCGCTTCGAGATCGGCGACGGCGCGGCTCAGCGCGACCATGCTGTCCTCGGCGGTCAGCTGGACAATCTGGTTCGACAGGCCGGCGCGATAGCGCAGCCCCGCGAGCGTCGACGCTTCGGCGGCGGCGGCCAGCGCCTCGCGCCGCCCGGCAAGCTGACGCTCGGTCGCTGCGCGGCTCGCGACGATATCGGCAACCTCGCGCAGCGCAACGATCAGCGTGCGATCATAGGTCGCGACCGCCACGTCATAATCGGCGCGGGCGCCGCGGTAACGGCCTTGCAGCCGCCCGCCCTCGAAAATCGGCAGGCTGATCGCGGCGCCGCCATTGCCATATTCGGACCCGGCGCTGAACAGGTTAGACAGGCCGAGCGACTGCAAGCCGACGAGCGCCGACAGGCTGATATTGGGGTAAAAATCGGCGCGCGCAACGTCGATGCGCTTCGCCGCCGCCTCGCTGCGCAGCCGCGCCGCGACGATATCGGGCCGCCGTCCGATCAGGTCGATCCCGGCATTGTCGGGAAGATCCAGCGCGGGGCGCGTCATTGTCGGGCGCGCTATGGCGAGCCCGCGATCGGGCCCCGCGCCGACAAGCGCCGCGATCCGGTGGCGCGTCGTCGCGATCGCTTCTTCCAGCCCGACGACATCGGCGCGCGCCGAGGCGGCGCGACTTTCGGCCTGCCGCTCGCTCGCCTGATTTTCGATCCCGGCGCGCGCACGGTTGGCCGACAGGCCCGCGCTCGCGCTGCGCACGCGCACCGCCTCGTTGGCGACGTCGAGCGCCTCATAATAGCCTGCCAGATCGGCATAGGCCGCCGCGATTCCGGTGGTCAGCATCAGCCGCGCCTGCGCCGCATCGACGCGCGCGGCCTCGGCTTCGGAGGTCGCGGCGGCGAGCGCCGCGCGGTTCTTGCCCCACAGGTCAAGATCGAAGGCAAAAGTTGCGACGATATGCCCCGTGTCCTGCACGCCCTCAGGAACGAACTGCGGGGGAATGCCCATGTTGCGGCTTTGCTGGACCCCGCCCGCGCTCGCGTCGGCGCCGACGCGCGGCAGCAGCGCGGCGCCCGCTCGCTGCGCCAGCGCCTCGGCTGCGCGCACGCGCGCCGCGGCGATGGCGACGTCGGGGGATCCCGCCAGCCCCTCGGCCATCAGCGCGTCGAGCTGCACATCGCCGAAGCCGTGCCACCAGCCTTCGACCGGCCAGGCGGCGCCCGTTCCGGCCAGCGCGACGTCCGACACCAGCGACTCGGGCGCCGTCGGCGCGGACTTCGGGCCGAGGTCGGGAACGCTTGCGCAGCCCGCCAACAGGCTGAAAACGGCGGTCGTGATAAAAATCGAACGGGGCATGGCTTCCAACGATACTAGCTGGTATCATGCGCAAATGAACTCTGGAGGATGCGTTGTCAATCGAAATGATACCAGATAGTACGCCTGCTATCGACGCCGCTGCCGCGGCGCGCCGCAAAGCGTTCGTCGAAGCGGCACGCGAGCTGTTCTTCGCCAACGGCTATGCGGGAACGACGATGTCATCGATAGCCAGCAAAGTAGGCGGATCGAAGACGACGCTGTGGACCTACTTCCCGTCGAAGGAGGATCTGTTCGCCGCGGTGGTCGATGACATCGTCGAGCGGCACGGCCATGCGCTGACCGTCGATCTGCCGATCGACGCGCCCGTCGCCGACGTGCTCCGCAACTTCGGCATGATATTGATGACCAAGCTGACGGCCTCGCCGCTGCTATCGCTCTATCGTCTGGTGGTCGGCGAGGCCGAGCGCTTTCCGCATCTCGCCGAGACGTTCTACGACCGCGGCCCGCGCCGCGGCAAGGCACGCGCCGCCGCGTGGGTGGCCGAAAAAATGGTGCGCGGCGAGATCCGCCAGGGCGACCCGATGCGCGCGGTGCAGCAGTTTGCGGGCCTCTGCCAGTCGGGGCTTTATCAGTTCGCGGTGCTTGGTCTCTCCGAAAGCCGAGACGTCGGTCGGCTACAGGACGAGGTCGATGCGGCGGTCGATACCTTCTGTCGTGCCTGGGGAACAGAGGATTAGCGCCCGGTAAATCAACCGGATACCATTCGTTCAAATGCCTGCAATTCGGGATCGATCCGGTCCCAGCGATGGCCGCGTATGCCATATGTGAGGGCTTGCGGTTCGAACTGGGCTGGATCGTCGAGACTGCTCGCATGAACTGCGACGAGATCGGGCATCGCAGCAAACGTCAGATAGACCGGCGTTCCGCAGGTCGGACAGAAGGCATGGGTCTTTTCGTTCCCGCTATCCGCGGCGACGCTCCATTGCGCCGCTTCGCCGTCGATCGTCACGTCGGCGCGCTGCGGGAAAGTCAGATAGGATCCGTGGCCGGTGCCGCTGCGTTTCTGGCAATCGATGCACTGGCAATGGTTCTGGAAAATCGGCGCGGCCGCGGCTTTATATCGAATCGCACCGCAGGCGCAGCCACCCTGATAGATCTTTGTGTTCATTGGAATATGTCTCGCTTCCTGGAAAGTCTGATGGCGGTCAAAGATCGAAGCCCTGACCCGTTTCGAGAAACGACTTCATGCTCGATAGGACGTGCGGCCAGCCCTTACTGATACCGTTCAGCATCCCGCTGCCGGGCTGGAGCTCGTCATGCGTCACCGTCAATTTGACGACGTCGCCCTGGGCTTCAATGTCGAAGGTAACCCGGCTGTATTGATCGGGATCGTCCCGCTGGCTTTCGTTGGCCCAGCTGATGACGAGCCGCCGCGGCGGATCGCTTTCGATAACCTCGCCCACCAGATCGACGGTCTGCGCCGCATCGGTCCGAACATGCTGCCACTCCGAACCGGGCTGCCAGTCGCTCGATATATTCTCGTGGCCCCAATAACGGCGAGCCAGCTCGGGTCGCGTGATCGCCTCAAACACCTTGTCGGGGGTCGTGCGAATGAAAGTGACGTAGACGAAGCTGGCGGATTTATCGGTCAATTGTCTTTCCTTTCAAGTTCCTGCTTCAGATCGTGGAGAAGGCCGAGCCGTGCTTCTTCAAACTTGCCGATCCATCGCGCATAGACCTCGTAGAGCGGGACCGGGTTGATGAAGTGCAGCTTTTCGCGCCCGCGGCGCACCGTGCTGACAAGATTGGCCTGTTCCAGAAGGCCGAGATGTTGGGTGACCGACTGGCGCGTCATGTCCATGGTCTCGCAGAGCTGCCCGAGCGTCTGGCCATTCCGTGCGCACAGGCGATCCAGCAGCGCCCTGCGGCCGGGGTCGGCCAAGGCTTTAAAAACCTTGTCATCATCCATTGGCATCTCCGTTCGCGACCATTGTTTATAGGCAGGTATTTTCCTGCATGTCAATATATGCAAGCAGATACCTGCCTAATTTGTCGAGATTTGAAGCAGCAAAACGAGAATGCGGGGTGTGCAATCGCGGCGAATGAAGATTTGGGATGCTGGCGATCGCTCTCAAGTCGGAATTCCGACTTCGGAATAGTTCGGAATGGACGCCCGCACCGGACAGCAAAAAGCCCGCTAAGCTTTTGGCTTAGCGGGCTTTTTGTTGGTTGCGGGAGCAGGATTTGAACCTGCGACCTTCAGGTTATGAGCCTGACGAGCTACCGGGCTGCTCCATCCCGCGTCAACCAGCGGCGATCCGCGATCGGGACCGCCAAAACAGCAAAAGGCCGGCATCGCTGCCGGCCCCTAACTTTGTGAATGGGTTCCTTCGACCTTACGCCGGCCACAATGCCTGGCGACGTCCTACTCTTCCGGGGCTTGAGCCACAGTACCATCGGCGCTGTCAGGTTTCACGGCCGAGTTCGAGATGGGATCGGGTGGGTCACTGACGCCATGGTCACCAAGCAATGAAGCCGGCGTAGGTCAAAAGGGGTTCAATCGATGCCCGTGCTATTGAGCTTGCAATACTGTCTGATCAATCATCCACTATCGCGGACAAACCAGTCAGGCTTGTCGTTGATGGCGGGACTCTTAAGTGCGAATAGGACAATTAGTATCGGTTAGCTCCACGCGTTACCGCGCTTCTACATCCGATCTATCAACGTGGTGGTCTTCCACGGTCCTGTGAAATCTTATCTTGAGGGAGGCTTCCCGCTTAGATGCTTTCAGCGGTTATCCCGTCCATACATAGCTACCCTGCTGCGCGGCTGGCGCCACGACAGGTACACCAGAGGTATGTTCAACCCGGTCCTCTCGTACTAGGGTC
>JASBSJ010000061.1 GCA_030148985.1 Sphingopyxis sp. | reverse complement strand
GTCGCGCCCCGTGGCGGCGCAATAACGCTCGACCATCTCCTCGAGCTCGGGGATGCCGAGCGCGGCGCGGTCGAGGTCCATCACCCCCGAACGCCCGCCATTTTCGGTCACCCACGCCATCGCGACATAGGTGAAATCGGCAAGCGGGTCGCCGAGCGTCGACAGCTCCCAGTCGAGCACCGCGAGCACCTCGGGCCGGTCCTTGGCATAGATCATATTGTCGATGCGATAATCGCCGTGAACGACGCTTGTGCGCGTCTGTTCGGGCAATGTGGCGGGCAGAAAGGCGATCAGCCGTTCCATCTCGTCCATCGTCTCGGTCTCGGCGAGCTTATACTGTTTGGTCCAGCGATCGACCTGCCGCCCGAAATAATTGCCGGGCTTGCCATAGTCCGAAAGCCCCGCCGCCTCGACATCGACCTTGTGCAGCGCGGCGAGCGTGTCGATCATTGCCTCATAGGTCGCGCGGCGGTTTTCCGGCGTCGATCCGGGCATCGACCCGTCCCAGATCGTCTGCCCATCGACCATGCCCATCACATAAAACCAGCTGCCGACGACGCTATCGTCGGTGCAGAGGCCATATTGGCGCGCGACGGGAAAGCCCATCTTATGAAGTCCCGCCTGCACCTTATATTCGCGGTCGACCGCATGGGCCGAGGGGAGCAGCGGGCCAAAGGGCTTGCGGCGAAGGACATAATTGCCCGACGGCGCCGAAATCTTGTACGTCGGGTTCGACTGGCCGCCGGCGAACTTGCTCTGCGTCAGCGGTCCTCGGAAACCCTCGACATTCGCTTCCATCCACGCGGTCAGCTTTGCCTCGTCGAGCACGTCCGCCCCTTCGGGCGCGACGGTGCCGCTGAACGCCTTTTGCGCGTCGATGGTCATTGGTCGAATACGATCACCGACCGTGCGGCGTCGCCTTTCTTCATCTTGTCGAACCCTTCGTTGATCTTCTCGAGCGGGATCGTCTCGGCGACGATCGAATCGAGGTCGAGCAGCCCGCGCAGGTAAAAATCGACCAGCCGCGGAATATCCACCGGGAAGCGGTTGCCGCCCATGATCGCGCCCTGCAACTTCTTGCCCGAAAGCAGGTCCATCGCGCCGAGTCCGACCTTTTCGGTCAGCGGCATCATGCCCAGGATCGTCGCGGTGCCGCCGCGGCGTAGCGACGCGACCGCAAGGCTTGCCGACGCCGGACGCCCGACCGCTTCGATCGCATGATCGACGCCGCCCTTGCTGAGCTCGACGATCTGTTTCGCGGCATCACCGTCCATCGCGTCAACAACGTCGGTCGCGCCCAGCTTCATCGCCAGCGCGCGCTTTTCGGGAACCGGATCGGCGGCGATGATCCGCCCCGCGCCGGCGATCTTCGCGGCGTTGATCGTGGCGAGGCCGACGCCGCCGCAGCCGACGACCGCGACCGTCTCGCCCGGCGTCACCTTGCACGCGTTGAAGATCGTCCCCGCGCCCGTCGTCACCGCGCAGCCGATCACCGCGGCGCGGTCGAGCGGCATGTCGGGGTCGATCGCGACGCACGCATGTTCGTGGACCAGCATCGTTTCGGCAAAGGCCGACAGATTGAGCATCTGGTTCACCGGCGACCCGTCGGGGCGCGTGATGCGCGGGGCGGAGCCCACGGCGCGCCGCGTGTCGCCGCCCATGCACAGCGACATGCGCCCGGTGACGCAAAATTCGCAGTGGCCGCAAAAGGCACTGAGGCAGGTGACGACCGCGTCGCCGACCTTCACCGTCCGCACCTCGCTGCCCACCGCCTCGACGATCCCCGCGGCCTCATGGCCAGGAATCGCGGGCAGCGGATGCGGATAGGCGCCGTCGATGAAATGCAGGTCCGAATGGCACAGCCCGCACGCCGCGGTGCGGATGCGCACCTCGTGCGGGCCGGGCTTGTCGACGACGATGTCCTCGATGACGAGCGGCTTGCCCGGTTCGATCAGGATCGCGGCTTTGGTCAATTTTCCATCTCCGTTCGGTTCGAGCGAGGTCGAGAACCGTTTTGCGTCACCGTGTCTCGACTTCGCTCGACACGAACGATGTGCTGCACCCTACCGCGAAACCCCGATGTCGCCCGACGAAAAACCGGGGTCGGCCGCGGGCGAATGTTTCGCAAACTCGATCCGCGCGATCGCGCGTGCGTGGACTTCGTCGGGGCCGTCGGCGATGCGCAAGGTGCGCTGGTGCGCATAGGCCTTGGCCAGCCCGAAATCCTCGCTGACCCCGCCCGCGCCATGCGCCTGGATCGCGTCGTCGATGATTTGCAGCGCCATGTTCGGCGCCTGCACCTTGATCATCGCAATCTCGGCCGCCGCCGACTTGTTGCCGATCTTGTCCATCATGTCGGCGGCCTTGAGGCACAGAAGGCGTGTCATCTCGATATCGATACGCGCGCGCGCGATCCGCTGTTCCCAGATGCTGTGCTCGGCGATCGTTTTGCCAAAGGCGACGCGCGACTGGAGCCGCTTGCACATTTTTTCCAGCGCCTCTTCGGCGACGCCGATCGTGCGCATACAATGGTGGATGCGCCCCGGCCCGAGACGGCCCTGCGCAATCTCGAAGCCGCGACCCTCACCGAGCAGCATCGCTTCCTCGGCATTGACGCGCACGTCCCTCATCTCGATTTCCATATGGCCGTGCGGCGCATCGTCATAGCCGAAGACGGGCAGATGACGCTTGATGTTGATCCCCGGCGCGTCGAGCGGCACGACCAGCATCGACTGCTGCGCGTGGCGCTTGGCGCCGAAATCGGTCTTGCCCATGACGATTGCCACCGAACAGCGCGGATCGCCCGCGCCCGACGACCACCATTTGGTGCCGTTGATGACATAATCGTCGCCGTCGCGCTCGATCCGCGTCTCGATATTCGTCGCGTCGGACGAGGCGACCTGCGGTTCGGTCATCAGGAACGCCGACCGGATCTCGCCGTTCATCAGCGGCTTCAGATATTTGTCCTTCTGCGCGCGCGTGCCGTAACGGTGGAACACCTCCATGTTACCCGTGTCGGGCGCTGAGCAGTTGAACACTTCGCTCGCAAAGCCGATCCGCCCCATCTCCTCGGCGCACAGCGCATATTCGAGGTTGGTGAGGCCGGGCCCCTCGAATTCGAACGTCTCGTCGACATGGTGGTGCGCGGCGCTGCGCGGCGGCATGAACAGGTTCCAGATGCCCGCGGCCTTCGCCTCGGCCTTCAGATCCTCGACGACCTGAATGACCTTCCAGCGCTCGCCCTCGGCATCCTGTTCATAATAGGTCGGCACCGCCGGGCGGACCTTGCGCTCGATGAACTCGCGCACGCGGCCCTGCCAATGCTTCTGCCGTTCGGTGAGATCGAAATCCATCGTGCCATCCTTTCCCTTTACGTTTACGTAAACCCTTGGACCGATTCGGCGGCCTTGCCAAGTCCTGCGGTCCGAAAATTACCTCATCTGGTCACGCCGCGCAGTTTTCGCTCACGGATGCGCGCCGCTTGCGTCGGGTTCGGCGCGCGCCGCATCGCTCAATATCGCGAGCCGCGCTTCATGGTCGGCGCGCGAGATGGGAAAGCGGCGCATCACGATCAGCCCGAGCATCCCGATGATCAGCACCGCAAGCGCATAGCCGAGCGCCAGGTTGCCGAGGACGTCCGCGCCGACCTCGCCCGGCTTCGCATTCGCCGGAAAGGCCGCGAGCGACAGGATCAGCCCCGCGACAAAGATGCCGATGCCCGTCGCGCATTTCTGCATGAAGAAATAGCCGGCAAAGAACAGGCCTTCGGACCGCCGCCCCGTCTCGCTCTGCGACGCCTCGACGACGTCGGCCATCATCGACGACGACAGGATCATCAGGATGATCGAAAATGTGTTGCTGACGAACACCAGCGCGAACATCGCCGCGACGCTGGGCTTGCCGGGCAGGCCGGGGAAGATGCCCTGGATATAGGCGAAATAGATGCCGCTGTTGACGAGCAGCGCGACCGCGCCGGCAAAGATCGCGCCGTCGCGCTTGCCGAGCCGCGCCGAGATCGGCGCGACCAGAATGAACGCTGCGACCATCGTCGCAAAGAGCAGGAAGACATAAGCGACCATCTCGCCCTGCGTGAACTGCCAGAAAAAGCCGAGCAGATAATTGTTCATCGAAAAGGTAATGCCCTGATTGACGAAGCCGAACAGCGCCGCAAAGATCAGCCACAAGAAGGCGCGGTTCGACAGCGTGTCGCGCATTTCGCCGAGTATCTGGCGCAGCGTCGTCTTGGGCTTGACGTCGGCGACGTTCGACACCGCGATGCGCTTGTGCTGCCCCGCCGCCGACAGCATCACCGCCCCCGTCATGAGCAGCGCGCCGGTCAGCGCATAGGGGAAATAGCCCTCGGGATCGACGAGCCCCTTCGCGCCGCCGAAAAAGACGCCGTAAGCGAGCAGCAGGATCAGCAGCCCGCCGCCCCAGCCGAACAGAAAGCGGTATCGCATCACCGCAGTGCGCTCGTCATAATCGGCGGTGAGTTCGGGGACGATCGCGACCGACGGCACCTCGCACATCGACACGAGCGAGCGCACGATGATCGCAAAGCCGATCAGCCAGGCGACAATCATCGTGTCGTTCATTTCGGGCGGGTTCCACAGCAGCATCCACATGATCGCCAGCGGAATCGGCGCGCCGTAAAGCCAGGGCAGGCGGCGGCCCCAGCGGCTGCGCGTGCGGTCGGTCAGTTCGCCGATCACCGGATCGACAAAGGCATCGGCGATCAGCGCGACCATGATCGCCAGCCCGACGATCCCCGCGTCGAGCCCGATCACCTGATTATAAAACAGCAACAGGAAGGTCGAAAAGCCGTTGTCCTTGACGCCATAGGCAATGCTGCCCAGCCCGTGCGTGACCTTCAGCCAGACGGGCAGCCGCTCGGGGGGCGGAACCGCCGCGCTCGCCGCGTTCACGCTTCCGCCCCGGCCTTAGCGGCCTCCTCCATCGCCGCCAGCGCGTCGAACATGCCCGGCGTTTCGGGGTCCCATGCGTGGCGCTGGCCGATCGTCAGCCCGCCGTCGACGAGCAGGTGCGTGCCCGTCATGAACGAGCTTTCCTCGCTCGCGAGGTAGGCAACGGCGTTGGCAATGTCCTCGGGCTGGCCGCCGCGTGCGACGGGCTGCGCCTGCGCGCTCATCCCGGCGATGATCGCGTTTGCTTGCGTCTTCATCGCCTCGGGCACGTCGAGCGACGCGGCAAAGATGTTCGTGTTGATGAAGCCAGGGCAGATCGCGTTGACGCGGATGCCATAGCGCGCAAGGTCGGTCGCCGCGACCTTGCTGAGGTGCAGCACGCCCGCCTTCGCCACCGCATAGGCGATCGGCGAATAGCCCGCACCCAGCGCCGCGACGCTCGCGGTGTTGACGATGCTCGCCCCTTTGCGGCCCTTCATATGCGGCGCGGCATAACGAATGCCCATCGCCACCGATTTCAGCACCAGATCCATCGTGCGGTCCCAGCCTTCGGGCGTGATCTCGTCGATCGGCGCGCGGTCGCCGCCCGCGGCGGCGTTGTTGAACACGATGTCGATGCCGCCGCCCTTCGCCGCCGCTTCGTTCATCAATGCTTCGATGTCGGCGGGCACGGTCACGTCGCAACGGACAAAGTCGATCTTGCCGTTCGACGCTTCGGCGAGCGCGCGTCCGCCCGCTTCGTCGATGTCGGCGGCAAAGACGTGCGCGCCCTCGCCCGCCAGCTTCAGCACCGCTGCCTTGCCGATTCCCGACGCTGCACCTGTGACGACGGCAATCTTGCCCGCGAATCGCATCACCCATTCTCCCGTTTTCTTTTGCCACTTAGCTTAGGCGCCAAAGGGGACGCGTCAACGGCGGCCTGTCCGACGCTACGGCGCCGTAACGGCAGGTAGGCGCGCCCAAGTTGACGCTTGCGTAAAGCCGCCAAGCGGACGTAGGTTTGCGGGCAGAAGAGGAGCCAAAAGGATGAGCGAACTGGACGCTTTCCGCACCGAGGTGCGCGAATGGCTGGAGGCCAATTGCCCCCCCGAAATGCGCGAGCCGATCCGCGACGAGGATGACGTCTGCTGGGGCGGACGCAAATGGGTGTTCAAGAATGACGCGCAGAAAGCATGGCTCGAAGCCTGCGTAGCGAAAGGCTACACCGTCCCCGACTGGCCCAAGGCCTATGGCGGTGCGGGCCTGACACCCGAACAGACCAAGATCCTCAAACAGGAAATGAAGCGCATCAAGGCGCGCTCGCCGCTCGACAGCTTCGGCATCTGGATGCTCGGCCCCGCGCTGCTGCAATTCGGCACCGAGGAGCAGAAGGTCCATTATCTGAACCAGATCGCGCGCGGCGAAATTCGCTGGTGCCAGGGTTATAGCGAACCCGGATCGGGCAGCGACCTCGTTTCGCTCCAGACCTTCGGTGAAGACAAGGGCGACCATTGGGTCGTCAACGGATCGAAAATCTGGACGAGCTACGCCGACAAGGCCGACTGGATTTTCTGCCTCGTCCGCACCGACAAGGCGAACAAATATCAGGGCATCACCTTCATGCTCTTTGACATGGAGAGCCCCGGCGTCACCACCAAGCCGATCCTGCTCATCTCGGGCAATTCGCCCTTCTGCGAAACCTTCTTCGACGATGTGAAGGTGCCCAAGACGCAATTTATCGGCGAGATCAACCGCGGCTGGGACGTCGCCAAATATCTGCTCGGCCACGAACGCGAGATGATCTCGGGCGGCGGTGCGGGCGGCGACATGGTCAGCATCGGCGGCGCCTTCGCAAAATCCTTTGGCAAGAACGCCGCGGGCGAACTCGACGATCCGATCCTGCGCGCCGAAATGGCGGCGTTCGACGTCGATGTCTTTGCCTATCGCGCGATGGGCGAACGCTTCATGGACATGTGGAAGACCGGCCGCGCGCATCCGGCCAGCTCGAACATGATGAAATATGTCGGCACCGAGCTCAACAAGCGGCGCCATGAATTAGTGATGTCCGGCGGCGGCAGCGACGCGCTCGAATGGGACAGCGAAGAGAGCAAGGGCGGCGCGCGTGCGCGCAGTTGGCTGCGCACCAAGGCCAATTCGATCGAAGGCGGGACGAGCGAAGTCATGCTCAACGTCATCGCCAAGCGTATCCTCGACCTGCCCGGAGCCTGACCCATGCCACTCTACCACAATGACGATCAGGCGATGCTCAAGGACAGCGTCGCGCCCTTCGTCGCCGAACAGGCGCCGGTGTCGCATCTGCGCAAACTGCGCGACAGCGCCGACGCCACCGGATTCTCGCGCGACCTGTGGGCGCAGTTCACCGAAATGGGGCTGCCCGGCATGCTCGTGCCCGAGGACCATGGGGGGCTCGGCATGGGGCATATGGAAGCGGGCATCGTGCTCGAGGAAATCGGCCGCAACCTGACCCCGTCGCCCTTCCTGTCGACCAGCGTCGGCGCGGTCGCCGCGCTCGCCAAGGCGCGCGGCACACAGGCGAGCCGCTGGCTCCCCGCCATCGCCAGCGGTGAGGCAATCGTCGCGCTCGCGATCGACGAAGGCGCCAAGCACCGCCCCGACCGCATCGCCACCACCGCAACGCGCGCGGGCAACGGCTTTCGGTTGGACGGCAAGAAAAGCTTCGTCCTCCACGGCCATGTCGCCGACATGAGCATCGTCGCGGCGAAGACCGACGGCGGGATCACGTTCTTTGCAGTGCCGAAGGATGCCAAGGGCGTCACCGCCGATCCGCGCCGCCTCGTCGACTCGAGCCTCGCGAGCCACGTCACCCTCGACGGCGTCGAAGTCGATGCCGACGCGGTGATCGGTGAGGTCGATGCCGGCGGCGAGATCCTCGATGCTTTGCTCGCCGCCACCCGCACCGGGGCGGCGGCCGAAATGGTCGGCGTCGGGCAGGGCGCGATGGACATGACCGTCGCTTACCTCAAGGAACGCAAACAGTTTGGCAAGCTGATCGGCGAATTCCAGGGCCTCCAGCACCGCGCCGCGCATCTCTATGGCGAGATGGAAGTCGCGCGCGCCACGGTGATGAAGGCGCAGCAGCTCTTGGACGAGGGCAATGAGGGCGCGAAGCTGATGGTTTCGGTTGCCAAGGCCAAGGCCGGCCGCGCCGCCAACCTCGCGGTGCGCGAGGGCGTCCAGATGCACGGCGGCATCGGCATGACCGACGAATATGACATCGGCCTCTACATGAAACGCGACCGCGCGCTCGCCGAATATATGGGCGACGTGCATTATCACATCGACCAGGTTGCCCGTATGAACGGTTACTGAGCTTGTGAACCCCTCCCCTTCAGGGGAGGGGCAGTGAGACTTGGGAACTCGTTCCCTAGTCGCAGCGGGGTGGGGTCTATCGGCCTTGTGCTACCTCGCGAGACCCCACCGGCGTTGGGTGGATCAGCCCCCGGCTGATCCAGGTCATGCCGGGGGCATGACCGACCCAACACCCCCCTCCCCTGAAGGGGAGGGGCTTTAAGGAGCCCAGCTTATGAACCTCCAGCAAATGTTCGGTCTCGACGGCCGCATCGCGCTCGTCACCGGCGGCTCGCGCGGCATCGGCAAGATGATCGTCGAGGGCTATCTCGCCGCGGGCGCCGCGCGCGTTTACATCTCGGCGCGCAAGACCGCGCAGATCGAGGAAGCTGTCGCCGATTTCGAAACGCGCTCTCCGGGCAAGGTCATCGGGCTTCCCGTCGATCTTTCGACCGTCGAAGGCTGCCGCGCGCTCGCCAAGGAGCTCGAAGCGCGCGAGGAACGCCTCGACATCCTCGTCAACAACGCCGGCGCCGCCTGGGGCGAACCGTTCGAGGGCTTCCCCGAGGCGGGCTGGGACAAGGTGATGGACATCAACGTCAAATCGCCCTTCTTCCTGACGCAGGCGCTGCACGGACTTTTGAAGGCTGGCGGCACCGCCGAGCGCCCCGCGAAAGTCATCAACATCGGCTCGATCGACGGGATGCGCCTCAACCCGTGGGAAACTTACAGCTATCACGCGTCGAAGGCGGCGATCCTCTATCTCACCAAGCGCCTTGCGGCGCGGCTCGTCACCGACCATATCCTCGTCACCGCGATCGCGCCGGGCGCCTTCCAGTCGGACATGAACAAGGCCGCGCGCGATCATGGCGATGCGGTCGCAAAGAGCATTCCCGTGCAGCGCATCGGCGTGCCCGAGGACATGGCGGGTGCCGCGATCTTCCTCGCGTCGAAGGCGGGCGACTATGTCGTCGGCGACACGATCACGGTCGACGGCGGGCTGGTCCACGGCGACCTGAAGACCAGCATCGACGCCTGACGCTCACCTTCGTCACCCCGGACTTGATCCGGGGTCCATGATCGCGCGCGGGGAATGGATGCCGGATCAAGTCCGGCATGACGATGCAGGGAAATTGACTCTTCATCTCCTTGGTGTATTATGCGACTAATGCACCAAGGAGATAGTCCATGCGTCTCGCCTTCCTGATTCCCCCGATGATGCTCCTCGCCGCCTGCGGATCAGAAGAGAAGAAGGCCGAGGGCGGCACCGAAATCGCGATCAACGCGGGCGATGAGGGCAGCAAGATCCAGATCAAGTCGGGCGCCGACGGCGGCAAGCTGAAGATCGATGCCGGCGGGGTCAACATCGGGCTCGACATTCCCGATGTCGGCGACCTCGACATCGGCCAGGATTTCGAGATCGACGGGGTCGGGCTTTATCCCGGCAGCAAGATCACCAGCATGGACATCGACGCGCGCGACAAAAATGGCGCGCACGACGCCCGCGTGAAATTCGGCTTCACCGCGCCCGCCGCGCCCAAGGTCGCCGCCGACTGGATGGCCGGCGAATTTGCGAAAAAGGGCATCAAGGTCACGCGCACGGGCGACGCGCTGGCGGGCACGGCCAAGGACGGCGATAATTTCACCATCCGCTTCAACCCTGACGGCAAGGCGTCGAAGGGCGAGGTGCTGATCAGCAAGAGCTGACCCCGTTCGTCGCCGAGGCATGATGAGACATTCCGTCCCCTATCCCTCCCCCTTTGATGGGGGAGGCAGCGAGACTTGCCAGCTTGCTGGCTAGTCGCAGCGGTGGGGGTGCGGTCGCGGCCTGAGGCATATGGTGCAAGGACGCGCCATCACCCCCAACCAACTTCGCCTAATCGCTTTGCGATAAGGCTGCGTATCCTTCCCCCATCGAGGGGGAAGGGGACTGGGCCTACCCGCTGTTCCTGAGCGCCGTCGCGATCGCGTTGATCGTCAGCTGAATGCCCTCGGCGATGCGCGGATCGGTTTCGCCCGCGCGGTGGCGTTTCATCAGCTCGATCTGGAGCAGGTTGAGCGGCTCGATATAGGGCAGGCGCAGCCGGATCGACGCCTCGAGCGCCGGGTTCTTCTCGAGCAGCCGCGTCTGGCCGGTAATCTCGAGCAGCCCGTCGTGCGCGCGGTGCCACCCGTCCTTGATCCGCCCAAAGATCGCCTCGTGCCCATCGACCTGGCTCGCCAGCCCCGCATAGCGCGCTGCGATCCCCATGTCGGATTTTGCGAGCACCATTTCCATATTGCCGAGCAGCGCGGCAAAAAAGGGCCAGCTTGCCGCCATGTCGGCCAGCAGCGCCTTGTCCTCGAACGCCGCGAACGCCTCGCCGGTGCCGTACCAGCCGGGCAGCATCGTTCGCGCTTGCGCCCAGCTGAACACCCAGGGGATCGCGCGCAGATCCTCGATCGCGCTCGACTTGGTGCGGCTCGACGGCCGCGACCCGATCTTCAGCCCCGCGATCTCGGCGATCGGGGTCATCGCGCGGAAAAAATCCTTGAACACCGGGGTATCGTAGACGAGCCCGCGATAGGCGGCGAAAGCATTGTCCGACAGCGCGTCCATCGCCTGCGTAAAGCGCGCCGCTTCCTTTGCGCCCATCGCCTCGGGCTCGAGGCTCGCGAGCAGGCTCGCCGAGACCATCGCCTCCAGGTTCGTCGCTGCGCCGTCGATCGTGCCATATTTCGCCGCGATCACTTCGCCCTGTTCGGTGATGCGGATGCGCCCCTGCACCGTGCCCGCGGGCTGCGCGCGGATCGCGGCAAAGGCGCTGCCGCCGCCGCGCCCCACCGCGCCGCCGCGGCCGTGGAACAATTGCATCGCGGTATCCGCCTCCTCGAACACCGGGGTCAGCGCCTGCGACGCCTGATGCAACCCCCAGGTCGAGGTGAGATAGCCGCCATCCTTGTTCGAATCCGAATAGCCGATCATCACTTCCTGATGCCCGCGCACGCCGATTTGCGGGCCGATTTCGGGCATCGCGAAATAGCGCGCCATGATCGCGGGCGCGCGATCAAGGTCGGCGATCGTCTCGAACAGCGGGACGACCATCAGGTTCGACGCGCCCGCCGCGGCGCCGCTGCGCCACAGCCCGCCTTCGCGCGCAAGCAGATGGACTTCGAGCAGGTCGGACAAGTCCTGCGCCATGCTGATGATCCACTGGCAGATCGCGTCGCCGCCCAGCCGCGCGCGAATGTCGGCGGCGGCGTGGACGATCGCGAGTTCGCCCGCGGTTTCCTCGCTCCATTCGTGCCACGGCGCGGCAAGCGGCCGGTCGCTTTGCAGTTCGGCGGTGAGCAGTGCGACGCGCGCCTCCTCGTCCAGCGCACGATAGTCTGCGCACACCCCCGATACCGACAGCAGTTCGGCGAGCACGCGTTCGTGCACCGCGCTGTTCTGCCGCATGTCGAGCGTCGCGAGATGGAATCCGAACACTTCGACCGCGCGGATCAGCCGCCCGAGCGCGCCGATCCCCGCCAGCTGACCCTTGCCGCTCGACGACAGGCCGCTGGCGATGGTGACGAGGTCGCGGCGGAAATCGGCGGGTGCGGCATAGGGCTCGCCCTTCAGCGCGCCGGGGCGCGGCGGCGCCTTGCCGGTGATCGCCGCATAGGTCGCCGACAAACGCGCATAGATGCCCGACAGCGCGCGGCGATAAGGCTCGTCGCTGCGGCTCGGTGCGGTATCGCCGCTCGCTTCGGCCAGCGCCTCGACCGCTTCGGGCACCGGCGCAAGCGCCGACGACACCGACAGTTCGGCGCCAAGCGCGTGAACCTGGTCGATATAATGGCCGATCACCGCGGCGGCGTTGCGGCTTGTCGCCATGCGCAGCGTCTCGGCGGTGACGAACGGATTGCCGTCGCGGTCACCGCCGATCCAGCTGCCGACGCGCAGGAAACTTGCGGGGCGCTGCCCCAGCTCCTTCTCCCAGCGCGCATAAAGCTTGGGCACCACGGGCAGGAAGACGTCGCGCAAATAGGTGAGCGCATTGTCGATTTCGTCGGCGACGAACAGCTTCTGCGTGCGCAGCGGGCGCGTCTGCCACAGCAGCACCACCTGCCGCCGGATCGCATCCTCGATCACGTCGCCCTCGGGCGTCTCGTCGATCCCCGCGTCGCGCATCCGCATCAGTTCGGCGATGCGGTTCTTGTGGTCGAGCATCGATTTGCGCCGCACCTCGGTCGGATGCGCGGTCAGCACGGGCGCGATCAGCGCGGCGTTCAGCAGCGCTGCGACCGCTTCGCCGTCGATGCCGTCGGCCTTCAGCGTCTCGAGCGCCGCGGCGACGGTGGCTTCGGACTCGGCGGCGACCCCCTGCCGGTCTTCGGCAAGGTTCGCGAGCATCGAAAACAGCATGAAACCGCGGACAAAGGCGATCGTGTCGTCGAGGCTGAGCGCATCGAGCCCCGGATCGATCGCCTCGGCCCCCGCGATCCCGCGGTGCCGGTCGACGCTCGACGAGCGTATATACTCGGTCTGGCGGAACAATTTATCGCCGCCATAGGCGCGAATGACGTCGCCGAGGATCCGCCCCAAATAGCGGATGTCGGGATTTTGCGAGATCTGGATCGGTGGGCCCATGCGCTCAGCTTGCTGCACCTGCGAAGGTGCAGGGTCAAGCCGCGCATAGCTATGCGCGGCTTATATCAGTTCGTCTTGACGAGGGTCAGCATACCCATATCGATCACGCGGCGGCCATCGAACGCAACACTATTACGCGTGTCGGTGATGAACATCAGCCGCCCCGATGCGTCGCTGATCCGCGCCGACACGGCATAGCTGTGCCGCGGGTCGAGCGGGCGCTGGTCGATGGTCAGCGAAAAGGCAAAGGGCACCTGCCGCCCGTCGGCGGTAAAGGCTTGCTGCGCGATCGTCCTCGACGGCGCATCGGCCAGGCTGACGTCGGCAAGGGTGATTTCGACCTGCGCCGTCGGCGGCAAGGCGATGCGCTCGCGATAGGTGATGCTGCCGGTGACGGTCACGGGCTGCTCGGCGGGGGTGGTGGCGCACGCGGCGAGCGCGAGGGGCGATAGCCCGAGAAAAACCGTGCGAACCATATTCCCTCTCCTCGAAACCGTCTCCGAATGCGAAGGTCTACAGTGCGCAAGCTGGAGATGGAAGGCGCGTTTCCGCCGAAAGACGACCTTTATTCAATCGTCATCCCGGCGAAGGCCGGGATCTCACCCTCTCGGTTTGCCGCACCGGCGAGATCCCGGCCTTCGCCGGGATGACGGATGAGCTAAGGGCGGGAATGCAAGCCGGAGCGGCCTAACCCTCCAGCTCGACATCCCAATAGAGCCAGTCGATCCAGCTCGTGTGCAGGTAGTTGGGCGGAAAGGCCCGGCCATTGTCCTGCAGCTGCCAGCTCGTCGGGCGCCACGGCTGGCGATAGAGCGGCATCCGCGCCTGTTGCGGGGTCCGTCCGCCCTTCTTCAGGTTGCACGGCGCGCAGGCGGTCGCGACATTTTCCCACGTCGTGCGCCCGCCCAGCCGCCGCGGCACGACATGGTCAAAGGTAAGATCCTTGCCCGACCCGCAATATTGGCACGCGAAGCGGTCGCGCAGAAACAGGTTGAATCGCGTGAAGGCGGGATGCTCCGACGGCTTCACATATTGGCGCAGCGCAATGACGCTGGGGATCGGCATCGTCCGCGTCGGCGAATGAATTTCGCGCTCGTAATTTTCGACGATGGTGACGCGGTCGAGGAAAACGGCCTTCACCGCGGTCTGCCAGGGCCAGAGGCTCAGCGGATAATAGCTCAGCGGCGTGTAATCGGCGTTGAGAACGAGCGCCGGACAGCTATCGGGATGCCGGGCAAGATCGGGATGGAACATGGCTAGGTAACGCTGCCCCCCTTTGTTTCACGGGATGGCGCGCCACTGCCTCCCGCGCGTGACACCATCATTACATGCCGCATCAGATTCTGGCGTCAAGGGACTTCTGTCCGCAAGATATGGAATGATTGCCTTTGACTCGCCACAGCATATGGATTCAAGGGTGATACACGATGCTGACCCGCTTCGCCCCCAGCCCGACCGGCGCGCTGCACCTTGGCCATGCCTATAGTGCGGTTTTGGCGCATCATGCCGCGCGCGGCGCGGGCGGGCGGTTCCTGATCCGCATCGACGATATCGACGGCAGCCGTTCGCGCGAGGAGCATGTCGCGGCCTCGCTTGCCGACCTTATGTGGCTGGGGCTGGACTGGGACGGCGAGCCTGTGCGCCAGTCGGACCGGCTCGCACATTATGCCGCTGCGCTCGACACGCTGCGGACGCGCGGTCTCGTCTATCCCTGTTTCTGCACGCGCGCCGACATCGCCGCCAGCCTGTCGGCGCCGCACGGGCCCCCAAATGGACCGTCCGGCGCCATCTACCCCGGCACTTGCCGCAATCTGTCCGCTACCGAGGGTGCGCGACGCGTGGCCGATGAACCCCATTGCTGGCGGCTCGACATGGCAAGCGCCATCGCGTCCGCGGGCGCACTCATGTGGGACGAGGCCGGGCAGGCGATGCGCGCCGCCGACCCCGCCGCGCATGGCGACATCGTCCTCGCGCGCAAGGACGCTCCGGCCAGCTATCATCTCGCGAGCACGCTCGACGATGTTGCGATGGGGGTGACGCACGTCATCCGCGGCGCCGACCTCATCGCCTCGACCGACGTCCACCGGCTGCTCCAGGCGCTGCTCGGCCTCGCCACACCCGTCTACCGCCACCACGCGCTCGTCTGCGGCCCCGACGGCAAGCGGCTGGCAAAGCGCGACGCCGCGGCGTCGCTCGCATCGCTGCGCGCCGCCGGTGCCGACGGCCGCGCGCTCGCCGCCGATTTGCGCGAAGGGCGGCTTCCCGCTGGATATTCGCTGCGGATGCCCTAAATAGGGGGAATGAACATTCTGCTCATCCTTGGCGTCGTTGTCGCCGCCGGCTTCGTCCTCTTCTCGCTCGCGCGCGGGCTCTTCTATTTCTCGCAGGGTCACCGCGCGCAGATGGACGGCACGGTGCAGGAAAATCACCTGATGCAGAACCGGATGATGATGGCGCGCGTCAAATGGCAGGCGATCACGATCATCCTGCTCGTGCTCATCGGCCTGTTCGCCGCGGGCGGCTGACGCCACTCTGACCTGTCTTTTCCCGTTCGTGTCGAGCGAAGTCGAGACACCCCGAAGGCAAAGCTGACCGATGGGCATCTCGACTTCGCTCGATGCGAACGGGACAGGATGACCGGCAGACCTATGGATTAAGTGCATGGTCAAGCTCAACAAAATCTACACGCGCACCGGCGACGACGGCACCACCGGCATCGTCGGCGGATCGCGCATCGCCAAATCGGCACCGCTGATGGCGGCAATCGGCGATGTCGACGAAGCGAACAGCTGGATCGGCCTCGCGGCGGTCGCACTCGACGACGCGCCCGACGAGGCGGCGATGCTCACGCGCATCCAGAACGAGCTGTTCGACCTCGGCGCCGATCTCGCGACCCCGCCCGATGCCGATCGCGGCTTCGGCGCGCACGACATGGCGCTGCGGATCGTCCCCGGCCAGATCGCGCGGCTGGAGGACGAAATCGACGCGATGAACGCTTCGCTCGCCGCGCTCAAAAGCTTCATCCTGCCGGGCGGCACTGAGGCGGCGGCCCGGCTCCACCTCGCGCGTGCGGTGACGCGCCGCGCCGAACGGTCGGCGGTCGCCGCGGCGGCGACCCGCGACCTCAATCCGCTCGCGCTCACCTATCTGAACCGCCTGTCGGACCATCTGTTCGTGCTGGCGCGACACGTCAATGCGAACGCGGGCGGCGACATCCTCTGGAAACCCGGCGCGACGCGGTAAAAGCAAGTCTTGATGCAGGGACTTGATTGAGGTCAGGGTAAGTCGCGCAATTTCTGCAGTACTATTGGCAAAGAGACGCCTTTTCTGATTAATGATCCAACCAAGAAACCATCGTCGTTAACGGTTACATCAAAATCTGTTTGACGAGGCTCACCGGCCACCTCGCCAAATACATCTTCCTGTCCTTGGAACGCCGGATTGTACAGGAAGGTCTCGACCGTTCCAGTCACCCGTCCACGGTCAACTTCATATCGACCCACGTGTGCCATCGCGCTGTCCCCGCCATAGATGCGCTGGGTATCCAATATTATGATCCCGCCACTCTCCATTGTGTTTGCCCCGACTTCGCCGCTGACGAAACACCACATTCCTTCGACCGACATAATTTTCTCCGAGTCGCCTGTTGAATGGATGTCATATACATTCGCGTGAGAAAAGCGCCACGCATTGTTCCCTAAATGTTCTAGACAATCCGCTGCGGCGTAACCATAATCCATTAAATCGCGAAACCGAATCGCACCTCGGGGAATTGTTTCAGCATGGCCAGCCGCACCGACGCTTCGCCCCTTGCCCGCAGCGCGGACCCGCTGACGCAATTGTCGCAATGTTTTGCGGCAACCCGGCAACTCTCGCTCGACCTTGTCGCAACGCTCTCCGACGCCGACGCCAGCGCGCAGTCGATGCCCGACGCCTCGCCCGCCAAATGGCATCTCGCGCACACGACATGGTTTTTTGAAACCTTCGTGCTCCGCGATCATGTGCCGAATTATGCGCTCTTCGACGACCGCTTCCCCTATCTCTTCAACAGCTATTATGAGGCCGAGGGGCCGCGCCACGCGCGCCCGCAGCGCGGCCTCCTGACGCGCCCGTCGCTCGACGACGTGCGTGCATGGCGCGCGCATGTCGATGCGGCGGTCGCGGACGTCTTGCCCCGCCTGCCCCCGGCGGCGCTCGCGCTGGTCGACCTTGGCATCCATCACGAGCAACAGCATCAGGAACTACTCCTCACCGATCTCAAACATCTCTTCGCGCAGAACCCGCTCGGCCCGGCGGCGTGGCAAAAAAGCGCAATCGCGAGTGAAGTTGCGCAGTTTTCCGTCATGAAATGGATCGAGGGCAAGGCGGGGATCGCCTCGATCGGCCATGCGGGCGAGGGCTTCGCCTTCGACTGCGAAGGCCCGCGCCACGATGCGCTGCTGACCCCGCACGCGCTCGCCAGTCGCCCCGTCACCAATGGCGAATGGCAGCAGTTTATCGCCGACGGCGGCTATCGCACCCCCGCGCTGTGGCTCAGCGACGGCTGGGCGTGGGTGCAGGGGGAAGGCATCGACGCGCCCGCCTATTGGCAGGACGGGCAATATTTCACGCTGTCGGGCTGGCGCGACATCGACCCCGCCGCGCCGGTGACGCATATCAGCTTTTTCGAGGCCGACGCCTTTGCCAGCTGGGCCGGCGCGCGGCTGCCGACCGAGTTCGAATGGGAAGCGGCGGCGGCCGCGCTCGACCCGAACGGCGGCGACCAGCTCGACACCGCCGGGCCCGTGCAACCCGCGCCGGCGGGCAGCGACACCGGATTGCAACAGATGTTCGGCAGCGTGTGGGAATGGACCGGCAGCGCCTATCGCCCCTATCCCGGCTTCCGCGCCGCGCCGGGCGCGGTCGGCGAATATAATGGCAAGTTCATGAGCGGCCAGTTCGTACTGCGCGGCGGCAGCTGCGCCACCCCGCGCGGCCATTGCCGGGCCTCCTATCGCAATTTCTTCTATCCCCACCAGCGCTGGCAGTTCACCGGCCTGCGCCTTGCCAAGGACATTTGATCATGGGCGTTGTGCGTCAACTTCGGCAGATTTCCGCGGATGATGCGGGGGTCGACGTCGCCTTCCGCGCCGATGTTCATGCCGGGCTGTCGCAGACGCCCAAGGCGATTCCCGCGCGCTGGTTCTACGACACGACGGGCTCGGCGCTGTTCGAGGATATTACCGCGCTCCCCGAATATTATCCGACGCGCAGCGAGACCGATCTCTTGACGCGGCACGCCGCCGACATCGCCGGCGCGATCGGGCCGGGCCGCGCGGTGGTCGAGCTGGGGTCGGGCAGTTCGACCAAGACGCCGCTGCTCCTCGCCGCGATCGACCCCGCGGCCTATGTTCCGGTCGATATTTCGGGCGACTTCCTGCGGGGCAGCGCCGAGGCGCTCGCCGCGCGTTTTCCGGGGCTGCCCGTCTATCCGGTCGAGGCCGATTTTACGCAAAAAGTGGCGCTGCCGCGCGAAACAGGCGCGCTGCCCAAACTTGGCTTCTTTCCCGGTTCGACGATCGGCAATATGGTCGCGCGCACCGCGATCGACCTGCTGCGCAACTGGCGCGCGGCGCTGGGCGACGGGTCGCTGATGCTGATCGGCATCGACCGGATCAAGGATATTGCGGTGCTGACACGCGCCTATGACGATCCGGCGGGGGTCACCGCGGCGTTCAACCTCAACCTGATCGAGCGCATCAACCGCGAGCTTGGCGGCGACATGGCGACCGAAAATTTCAGCCATCGGGCGGTGTGGAACGACACCCATGCGCGCATCGAAATGCACCTCGTCGCCGAATGCGATATGGACTTCACCGTCGATGGAAAAGCCTATCATATGGCCAAGGGCGAGACGATCCACAGCGAGAATAGCCATAAATATGGCCCGCGCGACGCCAATCTGCTGCTGCGCGCGGGCGGCTGGACGCCGATCGCCACATGGGACGACGCCGATCCCGCCTTTGCGCTGATCCTCGCCGAAGCAACCGAGTTTCGCTCCGCCCCCTGATCCGCGCCTCTTGACGCGCGGGACCGAGGCCGTAGGGGCACAGGCACGGTTTTCAGCGAAGGGGCAGCATATGATCGTCGGCGTTATCGGGGCAGGACAGATGGGTGCGGGCATCGCGCAGGTGTCGGCGGGCGCGGGCCACAACGTGCTGCTCGCCGACATCGACATCGCGCGCGCCGAGGCGGGCAAGGCCGGCATCGCCAAGGCACTCGCCCGTCTCGTCGCCAAGGAAAAGATGGCTGAGCCCGACGCCGACGCACTGCTCGCCCGTATCACCCCCGTCGCCGACCACGCCGCCTTCGCCCCCGCCGATCTCGTGATCGAGGCGGCGACCGAGAGGGAGGAGATCAAGCGCGCGATCTTCGCCAGCGTCGGCCAGCATCTCTCGGCGACCGCCATCCTCGCGAGCAACACCAGCTCGATCCCGATCACTCGCCTTGCACAGGCGGCGCCCGATCCCGCGCGCTTCATCGGCGTCCACTTTTTCAATCCGGTGCCGGTGATGGGCCTCATCGAACTGATCCGCGGGCTCGCGACGAGCGACGACACGCTGGCGAAGGTCGAGGCCTTTGGCCGCGGGCTCGGCAAGGAAATCGTCCACGCGAACGACGCGCCGGGCTTCATCGTCAACCGCGTGCTGATGCCGCTGATCAACGAAGCGATCTTCGCTTTGGGAGAAGGCGTCGCCACAATGCAGGACATCGACGCCGGGTGCCGCCTGGGGCTCAATCACCCGATGGGTCCGATCACGCTCGCCGACTTCATCGGCCTCGACACCTGCCTGGGAATCATCCGCGTGCTTTACAGCGGCACCGGCGATCCCAAGTTTCGCCCGGCGCCCTTGCTCGTCCAATATGTCGATGCGGGCTGGGTCGGCAAAAAGGCGGGGCGGGGCTTTTACGACTGGACAGGCGACGCGCCGGTGCCGACGCGGTAAGCGTGACGCGCATCGACGGAGCCGAACGGCGTTTGATGCGTTGTTCTCATGTGAACACAGGGGATCGACATGACCATGCGTAACAAGGCCTTTTTCGTTATCGCAGCCATTTGTTCGGCGGCCGCCATGCCCGTCCATGCCCAGCAAGGCGCGCCCGAAGATTCGACGGTCGAGGATACCGCGAACAAGGTGACCGAGCCGTTCGACGGAAAGGAAGTGCCGCCCAAGCTGCTGGAAATCCAGGAGGCACCCTATTCGCTCGCCGGGCTGGGCAAATGCGCCGCGATCATCCGCGAGGTCCAGGAACTCGACACCGTGCTCGGTCCCGACGTCAATGAACAGGTCGACAAAAGCCTCGCCAAAAAGCGCGAAGAAACTGCGGGCCGCGTCGCCGGGACCATCGCCGGTTCGATCATTCCGTTCCGCGGCCTGATCGGCGAGGTCACCGGCGCGAACGCCGAACGCCGCCGCTACGCACTGGCGGTCTATGCCGGGACGGTCCGCCGCGGCTTTCTGAAGGGCGTCGGGCTCCAGCGCGGCTGCAAGGCGCCGGCCCGGCCCTGACCTGCCGGACCGGGCTTGCTGCGGTCAGCGCGGCACGGCGACCTGACGGCAGGTTTCGGGGGCGGAGCGTGCGGCGGTGTTCCACATCGCCTCGTCACCCTTGGTGTGCAGCCGCCATCCCTGGTCATTTTCGTAGATGGCGCCGCTTGCCGCGGGCGTTTGCCGCATCGCGACCTGGCGCATGCCGTTGACGCCGACAAGGGCGCGGTCGCGGACGAAATCGACCTTGAGCCGCGTGCCGCGATCGCACTGATAATAACCACTGACCCCCGGCCCGCCGACCGAAGCACAAGCCGACAGGGCGAGCGCAGCGGCAGCGCCGAGGACACCGAATTTCATCGCAATCATGCCCTGTCTCCTCAATATCCGGAGCGGACGCACAGCACGTCGGCGAGATAGACCCGCCCGCTGACCGTTTCCATATGTTCGCGCGCCGACCCGTTCCAGCCGATCGAACGGCACCAGTTGTCGGCGGTCTGGGCCGCGCAATTGGCGGTCGCCGAACCGCGGGTGCAGGCCAGAACACGATAATTGCCCTCGGCCGGTTGCGTGTGGAATTCGGCGAAATTGCCGCGTGCGATCTGGTCGTTGGCAGGCGGATTCGGGTTCCAGCCGCCGCCGTTACCGACCGGCCGGATCGACTGGATCGGCAGACCGCGCAGGACATTGTTCAGCATCGGCGTGTCGCGATCGACCGTCCGGCAATTGCCGCGATAGCGCGTCTTTTCGCAAAGCTGCCAGCGTCCGCTGGCGACGCGGATCGAATTGACCGGCCAGGCGAGGCCCAGATTAGGCTTGTCTTCGCCGATGAAAACCGCCGGTCCGCGATAGCCGGCGTCGCGATAGATGGTGGCTTCGGGCGGGCGATCGGGGCGGAATCGTTCGGTTTCGGCTGTCTGGGCGTTTGATGTGGCGAGGAAGCCCGCCCCCATCGAAGCCGCCGCGGCGGCAAGGATCGACCAACGATAAGCAGATTTCATGACAACCTCCCCTTGTGCAATCGCGGCCCGGGATTCGTTATGTCTGCAAAGTTACGTCATTCGGGGGCGGCTTGCAAATTTTCCCCACCCTGTCGGAAGTTCCTCTGGCAGCCGGTCAGAGCGCGTCGGCAGGTTGCGCAGACGGCGAAGCAGGCGCTGGCGCTTCGACGGCCGGCGCAGCCGCGGGCACCGGTGGCGGAGGTGCCGCGAGCGGCGGGGCGATGCCCAGCATCAGCCCGGCAAGGGCCGCCGACATCAGGTTCGACAGGCTGCCCGCCAGCAACGCCTTCAGCCCCAGCTTGGCGATCATCGGGCGTTGGTTGGGGGCCAGCCCGCCGGTCACCGCCATCTGGATCGCGATCGAGCTGAAGTTGGCGAAGCCGCACAGCGCAAAGGTGGCGATTGCGACCGCCGACATCGACATGTCGCCCTGCGCCCTGCCCAGGTCGATGAAGGCGACAAATTCGTTGAGCACGACCTTGCTCCCGAACAGGCCGCCGACGACCGCGCTTTCTTCCCACGGCACGCCCATCAGCCACATGACGGGGCGGAAAATCGCACCGATAATCGCCTGGAACGACAGGCCGTCCATGCCGAACCAGCCGCCGATCCCGGCGAGCAGCCCGTTGGCAAGCGCGACGAGCGCGACGAACGCCATCACCATCGCGCCGACCGCGACGGCCAGCTTGACGCCGGTTTGCGCGCCTTGCGCCGCCGCCATGATGATGTTGGCGGGCTTTTCCTCGTCATGGCTGGCTTCGGGCATGACGACGGGTTCGATGCCGATGTCCTTGGGATCGTCGGGCATCATGATCTTTGCCATCAAAATACCCCCGGGCGCCGACATGAAGCTGGCGGCGAGCAGATAGGGCAGGAGATGCGGGCCGATCATCCCCGCATAGGCGCCAAGTATCGTCCCCGCGACCCCCGCCATGCCGACCGTCATCACGGTGAACAGCTGTGGCGGGGTCAGGCCGGCGAGATAGGGACGGATGACCAGCGGCGATTCGGACTGGCCGACAAAGATGTTCGCCGCCGCCCCCAGGCTTTCGACCTTGGTGATGCCGGTGACTTTCTGGATCGCGCCGCCGACCCATTTGATGATCAGCTGCATGATCCCCAGATAATAAAGCACCGAGATCAGCGAGGCGAAGAAGATGATCACGGGCAACGCGCCGATCGCGAACACAGCCTTGCCATAAGGGGCCTGCGTCAGCACTTCGCCGAACAGGAATTTCGTGCCCTCGTCGGCATAGCTCAAGAGATTCGACACGCCGTTCGACATCGCCTGGATGACCGCGCGGCCCCACGGCGTTCCGATGACGAGCACGGCAAAACCCGCCTGGAGCAGGAAGGCGGGGATGACGATACGCGGACGAATCCAGCGGCGGTTCGATGAAAAAAGCACGGCGATCGCGAGCAATGCGACAATGCCGACCAAACCGATAAGGCGTTCCATATTCTCGTGCGTCCCCCGCAAGTTCAAGGGGGCCTGTCTAACGGGCTTTGACGCTGGGGCAAGAGCCGCGCGTCGAGCTGCGTTTCTCGGACTTTCCAGCACCCGCAAAACCGACTATCGGGCGGCATGACCGAACCGACTTCGGCGGCGCTGCCGCGCACGCTCTCGCCCTCCCTGTTCCTGTTCACGATCATCTATGGCGGCATGGTCGTGCTCGCCGGGGTGCTGGGGAACAAACAGGTCGCACTTGGCGACTGGCTGGCGGTCGAGGCGGGGATCTTTCCGTTTCTGATCCTTGTCGCGCTGTCGAGCACGGTATCCGAACTTCACGGTCAATCGACCGCGAACCGGCTCGTGCTCTGGGGTTTCGTGCCGCTGATCCTGTCGATCATGCTCACTGCGCTCGTCCTCGCGCTGCCCGCGTCGCCGGAAATGCAGCCCGAACGGCTCGCGGCCTTCAACACGGTGCTCGGCCAGAGTCCGCGCCTGATGGCGGCGGGCATCGTCGCTTATGGCACGTCGCAATTCCTGAACGTGACGATCTTTTCCAAGCTGCGCGGACGCGAAGGATCGGGGTCGGCCTGGCTTGCGATCCGCGGCGCGATCGCCAGCGCGCTCAGCCAGATCGTCGACACCTTGCTGTTCGTCACCATCGCCTTTTACGGCGTCTTTCCGATCGCGAACCTGATGGTCGGGCAGATGCTGGCGAAGGTCGCCCTGTCGATACTCGTCATCCCCTTCGTTATCACCGGCCTTGTCGCTCTTGGCCGCAGCCTCGACGCAAAGGACGCCGGATGATGGCCGTGACCGATCCCTCGAAGATGCCCGACCTGCTCGCCAAGGCCGAAACGCTCGTCGAGG
>JASBSJ010000059.1 GCA_030148985.1 Sphingopyxis sp. | reverse complement strand
AGCCGCGTCCTGTGGACCAAATATACGCCGCAGCAAAAGGACGATGCCGGCTGGCAGCTCAGCTTCCACTCGCAGCTCGAGGATGCGCTCAACGCGGGCGACATCTGGGTCGCCTTTCAGCCGCAATACCGGATCGCGACGCGGCAGCTCGTCGGCGTCGAGGCGCTCGTGCGCTGGACGCATCCGACGCGCGGGCCGATCTCGCCCGACGAATTCATCGTTCAGGCCGAAAAGAGCCAGGACATCTATCGCCTGACCCTGTTCGTCATGGATCAGGCGATCCGTTCGGCGGCGCAGTTGCAGAAACTCGGCACCGAAATTCACATGTCGGTTAATCTCTCGGCGACCCTGCTCGATCACAAGGATCTCGTCTCGACGATCCGCGTCATGCTCAGCGCGCATCATCTGCCGCCCGAACGGCTGACCATCGAAATCACCGAAACCGCACAGATCGAAAACAGCCTCCAAGCCCGCCAGACGCTGGCGCAGATTCGCCGCGCCGGCATGCGCCTGTCGATCGACGACTATGGCACGGGCCAGTCAAACCTCGAATATCTGACCGAAATCGAGGCCGACGAGATCAAGATCGACAAGCGATTCGTCATGACAATGCGCGATTCGCGGCGCAACCTCGAAGTGGTCAAATCAACCATCGATCTCGCGCACCGTCTGGGCGCCACCGCGGTCGCCGAAGGCATCGAAGATGCGCAGACAATGGCGCTCCTCGACCAGCTTGGCTGCGATATCGGCCAGGGCTATCTGCTTGGCAAACCACAGCTAATCGGCGACCTGCTCGCCAGCCTCTCCGCCGCCTCCGACAGCCGCCGCGCCTAAGCTGCCAGACTGGCAGGGAATTTATAGTTAAGACTCGATTTACCATGTCGATTAAGGTATATGCCGCGTTAACTGTTCTTCGTGGGCAGTACCGACAGGAGATCTGACATGGGTTGGTTTTGGCGTTTCCTGGGCGGCGGCGGCACCGGCAACGGTGGTGCGCAGGCCTGACCCGCACTAGGAATTTAAAGATTGGGCCTCGGCATTGCCGGGGCCTTTTCTTTTGGGGCGAAGCCCTCCTTCCGAAGCACCCCAACATCTTGTGCCGCCGCTCCGATTTTTTGCGGCAGCGATGCCTATTCGCCACATATGGCCGAACCCCGCGGAAACGCTGGCGATCGCCCCCTGAGACGTGCCTTTCCATCGACGAGTTGAATCAAATCAGCGACGAACCGAGTCCCTAATCTGTCATTTACTCTCTTGCATCGTCGCGCCGACGTGGCACTATAGATGGTGGGTAGACCACGGGGGCACCCCAAGAATTAGTATGCGGCCGAAAGTGGCGGATTTCCGCGCTCCATCCCATATGGGGGCGGGAAGCAGCTTTTTGCGCCCGAAAATAAGTGCCACCCGGCGGTCGAATGGTGCTAGGCTGGGGCTTCGCCCTGAGTCGAACAAGACGGGAACAGACTGCGCCGCTGCGCGGTCGGAAAACGGGGCATTGAAACATGGATTTTCGCGAGACCGAACGGGTGGAGACAGGCGACGTGGCGACGGCAGAACTGACGAAGAATGACGCTCCGGCAGCGCCCGAATCGGGTGCCGAGTCAAAGGCAGCGGCACCCGCCGCAAAGCTCAACGATTCGTCGGAGCCCAAGGTGCATGCGCGCCGGTTCGAGGTCGTCACCGATTCGTCGCGCGATTCGCTGCTGACCGATTTCGGCAAGGAAACCTTGCAGGACCGTTATCTGCTCCCCGGCGAATCCTATCAGGATCTCTTCGCCCGCGTCGCCTCGGCCTATGCCGACGATGCCGAGCATGCGCAGCGCCTCTACGACTATATCTCGAAGCTGTGGTTCATGCCCGCCACCCCTGTTCTCTCGAACGGCGGCACCGGCCGCGGCCTGCCGATCAGCTGCTACCTCAATTCGGTCGACGACAGCCTCGAGGGCATCGTCGGCACCTGGAACGAGAATGTCTGGCTCGCCAGCCGCGGCGGCGGCATCGGCACTTACTGGGGCGCGGTGCGCGGCATCGGCGAACCCGTCGGCCTCAACGGCAAGACCAGCGGCATCATCCCCTTCGTCCGCGTGATGGACAGCCTCACCCTCGCGATCAGCCAGGGCTCGCTCCGCCGCGGTTCGGCCGCCTGCTATCTCGACATCTCGCACCCCGAGATCGAGGAGTTTCTCGAGGTCCGCAAACCCTCGGGCGACTTCAACCGCAAGGCGCTGAACCTCCACCACGGCGTCCTCATCACCGACGAGTTCATGGAAGCGGTGCGCGACGGCAAGGAATTCGACCTCCGCAGCCCCAAGGACCAGAGCGTCCGCGGCACCGTCGACGCGCGCTCGCTCTTCCAGAAGCTCGTCGAAACGCGCCTCGCGACCGGCGAGCCCTACATCATCTTCATCGACCAGGTGAACCGCATGATGCCGAAGCATCATCGCGACCTCGGGCTCAAGGTGTCGACCTCGAACCTCTGCTCCGAAATCACGCTGCCGACGGGGCGCGACCATCTCGGCAACGATCGCACCGCGGTCTGCTGCCTCTCGTCCTTGAACCTCGAAACCTGGGACGAGTGGAACGGCGACAAGCTGTTCATCGAGGATGTCATGCGCATGCTCGACAACGTCCTCCAGGACTATATCGACCGCGCCCCGCCCGAAATGGCGCGTGCCAAGTACAGCGCGTCGCGCGAACGCTCGGTCGGCCTCGGCGTCATGGGCTTCCACAGCTTCCTGCAGGCGCGCGGCCTGCCATTCGAGGGCGCGATGGCGAAGTCGTCGAACCTCCGCATCTTCAAGCATATCCGCGCGCAGGTCGATCAGGCGTCGATGCTGCTCGCCAAGGAACGCGGCCCCTGCCCCGACGCCGCCGATCAGGGCGTGATGGAGCGCTTCAGCTGCAAGATGGCGATCGCGCCGACCGCGTCGATCAGCATCATCTGCGGCGGCACCAGCGCGTGCATCGAGCCGATCCCCGCGAACATCTACACGCACAAGACGCTCTCGGGCAGCTTCTCGATCCGCAACCCGCACCTGGAAGCGCTCCTCGTCGACAAGGCGAAGAACAGCGACGCGATCTGGAACTCGATCCTCGAAAAGGGCGGCAGCGTCCAGCACCTCGACTTCCTGACGCAGGACGAGAAGGACTGCTACAAGACCAGCTTCGAGATCGACCAGCGCTGGCTGCTCGAACTCGCCGCCGACCGCACGCCCTATATCGACCAGGCCGCGTCGCTGAACCTGTTCATCCCCGCCGACGTCGAGAAATGGGACTTGCTCATGCTCCACTATCGCGCGTGGGAACTCGGCATCAAATCGCTCTATTATCTCCGCTCGAAATCGGTGCAGCGCGCCGGCTTCGCGGGCGGGGTCGAGGCCGACAACACCTCGGAAGCCCCGAAATATGAGCTGCAGACCACCGATTATGACGAGTGTCTGGCGTGCCAGTGAGGGTCGGCCGATGAACAAGAACGCCGGCTGCACCCTGGCGGCCATCGGGGCGACCGTGGTCCTGCTGCTGGTCGTTCTGATCGGTTATCCGCAGTATCGCGTCTATTCGCAGCGTCTGGCGGGGGAAGCGGCATTGGCCGAAGCGCAATCGTCGCGCCAGGTCGCGATCCTCGAGGCGCGCGCCAAGAAGGAAAGCGCCATCTCGCTTGCCGAGGCAGAGGTCATCCGCGCCAAGGGTGCGGCCGAAGCCAATGCGATCTTGCAGAACAGCCTCGGCGGACCCGAAGGCTATCTGCGCTACCTGCAAATCCAGGCACTCGAATCGTCGCGCGCCTCGCTCATCTATGTTCCGACCGAAGGCGGCCTTCCCGTCACCGAAGCCCGCCGCCTCGCACCGCAATAACCGCTACACCCAAGGAAGCCCGCCATGCCGTTGTTAGAAGCCCGCAACACCTACAAGCCCTTTGAATATCCCTGGGCGTTCGATTTCTGGAAGCGCCAGCAACAGATCCATTGGGTGCCCGAGGAAGTGCCGCTGGGCGAGGATTGCCGCGACTGGGCGCAAAAGATCAGCGACCACGAACGCAATCTGCTCACGCAGATTTTCCGCTTCTTCACCCAGGCCGATATCGAGGTGCAGGATTGCTACCACGACAAATATGGCCGCGTGTTCAAGCCGACCGAAATCAAGATGATGCTGACCGCGTTCAGCAACATGGAAACCGTGCATATCGCGGCGTACAGCCACCTGCTCGACACCATCGGCATGCCCGAAAGCGAATATGGCATGTTCCTCGAATATGACGAGATGCGCGCCAAGCATGATTATATGCAGCAGTTCGGCGTCGATAACGACGAAGACATCGCCCGCACCCTCGCGATGTGCGGCGGCTTTCCCGAAGGCTTGCCGCTTGTCGCCAGCTTCGCGATGCTGATGAACTTCCCGCGCGTCATCAAGATGAAGGGCATGGGCCAGATCGTCAGCTGGTCGATCCGCGACGAAAGCCTGCACTGCGAAGGCATCATCAAGCTGTTCCACGCCTTCACCAAGGAACGCGGCTGCCTGACCAAGGCGGTGAAGGAAGACATCATCGACACCTGCCAGAAAACGGTGCGGCTCGAGGATGCGTTCATCGACCTCGCGTTCGAACAGGGCCCCGTCCCCGGCATGACGCCCAAGGAGATCAAGCGCTACATCCGCTACATCGCCGACTGGCGCCTCGGCCAGCTCGGCTTCCAGCCGATCTACATGATCGACGAACACCCCCTCCCCTGGCTCGCCCCGCTCCTCAACGGCGTCGAGCACGCCAATTTCTTCGAAACCCGCGCCACCGAATACAGCAAGGGCGCGACGCGCGGCGACTGGAACACCGTGTGGACCAGCTTCGACAGCCGCAAGAAAGCCAGGACCAGCGAAGACGCCGCCCCCGCGGCCGACGCCGAAAACGACGGCGAGGATATGTTCGCGAAAGCGGGGATTGCCGCCGAATGATCCGCTGAAAACCCCTCCCGCTTGCGGGAGGGGCAACGAAACTTGCGGGCTCGCCCGCTAGTTGCAGCGGGGTGGGCGCTGGAAGGAGGAAACAATGCCGGTGGTCTTCCGCGAAGCTGGCTGTCGGTTCCACTTTTTCGCAAATGAAGGAAACCCGCGCGAACCCGTCCATATTCACGTTGCGCGTGCCGGGGCGGATGCGAAGTTCTGGCTATATCCGGATGTCGAACTGGCGTATAATCGCGGTTTCGATGCGCGAACGATCAGTGTGCTTCGCCGCATTGTCGTAATTCGTTCGGCAGAAATAGAGGACGCTTGGAATGACTTCTTCGCCTAGGCCAACCGCTGTCCGCTTCGACGACGTTCAGATGTGGGTCGAAATCGACGACGGTCGCACCCTTGGCATTCCGCTGGTCTGGTTCCCCCGCCTCCTCGATGCCTCGGCGGAGCAGCGCGAAGCCTATTTTCTCAGCCCCAGCGGCATCCATTGGGAAGAAATCGACGAAGACGTCTCGATCGCCGGCCTGATTGCCGGTCGCGGCGACCAGACCCGCAACCGGAAACAGGCGGCATGAGCCACTCGTCGCCGCGGCGTAAACTCTGAAAACCCTTCCCCTTCAGGGGAGGGGTTGGGTGGAGGTTGTCGGGATAGAGCGGCATCCGCCGAGCGAGAAGCTGAAGGACAACCATATTCCGGTCATCTCGCTCTTCTTCGGCATCATCATCCGCATGTATCACAACGACCATGCGCCGCCCCATTTCCACGCCAGCTATCAGGGATTCGAGGCACTGATCCGCATTTCCGACGGCGGCGTCATGGCGGGCTCGCTGCCGAACAAGGCGCTCCGCATCGTACAGGAATGGGCCGACCGCCACCGCGACGAACTGACCGCCAATTGGCAGCGCGGTATCGATCTGTTACCGATGGAAATGATCGCGGGAGCGGATTTGGATGATTAAGATTACGGCAATCGAAGCAGCGGGCGAGCATCGCCTGAAACTGTCCTTCTCGGACGGCAGCTTCGGCATATGGGACGCCTATCCGCTGCTCGCCGGTCGCCCGACCGTGCTGACGACCCCTCTTCTCCAGCCCGACCAGTTCGCCCGCGCCTTTATCGAGGCCGGCGCGCTGGCGTGGCCCAACGGCCTCGAACTCGCCCCATGGACGCTTCACGAAGAATTGGCCGAAGCGGGTTTGCTCCACAGGAAAGCTGCATGACCGAAAAGAAAAAAGAGAAACTCCTGATCCTCAGCCAGCCGCAGCGCGCCTGCCTGGAGGGCCTGTCGAACCGCCGCCCCCAACTCCCCACCGACTCCGTCCGCGACGAACTCACCGCGCTGGGGCTGGTGGTGCAACAGGGCGCCAAATGGGCGCTGACCCCACAGGGCAAAAAGGTGCTGGCGGCGAGCTCGAACCGGCGCAATGCGGGCGGGTTTTCGGTTTGAGGTGGTTGTATTGGCGGAACAGGTATAGTAGAACGAATAAAGAACATTTAGAAAATTCCAACAAAGGCTTAGGTTGAATGTGAATCAGAATCCCAAAGCAATTGCGAATTTGATTCTAGATGTTGCCAATGAGATTGGCCGTCCAGCTTCCAACTTAACGCTTAATAAAATAGCTTACTTTGCTCATGGGTCATATTTGGCAAAGTACAAAGCGCCACTGATCGATGCAAAGATAGAAGCTTGGCAATACGGTCCCGTATTTCGGGAAATATACCACGAATTTAAAAAGTGCGGTGATAAGAACGTCAGTTTTTTTGCGAAAGAATTGAATGTTGATACGGGAGACATGGAAGTAGCACAATGGTCTCTTCCTGATGACCAAGTAGATTTTCTAAAGAGTGTAATCGCGAGTTACCTCGAACTTAGCCCCGGCTATCTAATAGAAAAATCACATCTCGAAGATGGCCCTTGGCACAAAGCGTGGTATTATGAAGGTCGGATAAACCCGGGCATGGAAATTTCTGACGAAGCTATTCTGGCGCACTTTTCAGCACAGGTTAGGCACTAATGAAAACCACACTCCAATCGGTCCTACGAAAAGTAGCCAACCCTCCCGCTCCCCAGAACTGGGTACGACTAATCGTTCCGAATGATGAGGTCGCCACTGCCACAAGGATTGCCAACCTAGCGTTAGGCGTGCCTGCATTTAACTACGTGCCTGCTGCCAAGATGTGTCACGATAGGGTGAAGCTTCAGCTTGATCTCGAAACGGCTTTGAAGGCAATCGCAAAAGCGGGTGCCCCGGCGGGGCGAGATCAGAACGCCGCTTTCGTGAGAGCATTTTTCTCATACGATCAGGTGAGACGGTATTCCGAAGCCCGGTACGTGGACAGCTATCAGGGCTTCTTTCCAATTTCACGCGATGTGAAAATTCCAACTAAGCCTGCATTTACGGTGCTTGAAAACCGCCTCCAAGTTCCAGTGGTTCTTTGTGGATGGAAGTCAGTCCCGTTGGATAATACCCAGAGAAGGATTGTAGCGACTGTCTATGAGAGCGGCTTGTTCTCATATGGTGCTTACCGCCACGCGCCCGGAGAGATTGCGTTTTTTCCAGAGTTCGAAACCCCAGATGGATTGCTGCGGATGCCAGAGATTTGGCGGCGTGGTGACCACGACCTGCTTTCAGCTGGCGAACTTAGAGACTTGCTCGATTTTTTTGCTGTCGCTCAAGAACAAGCAATCCCAATTATCGCGAAAAAATTGCAGCAGCGAGTTATTCGTGAACGCGAAAAAGAACGTGAGCAGGAACAAGTCAATCGAGATTCTGGCATTTTCGAAGCTCCCGTGCTCCGCGCGCAAGGCGAACTTTTTGACGGCGAATAGAGGCGCAGGAGTTCAAAAAATTGGAATTACGGTGGCAGTTTACTAAACTCCAAATTGCCTCATCCCGCATGGATGCCGGATCAAGTCCGGCATGACGAGGTGCGGGGAAGCATCCGGTTTGGCTTAGATTCGCCACCCCGGATTTGATCCGGGGTCCATCGCCGCCCTAGCCTCCACCCCATGCACGCCAATTTCCAGCCCTGCGCCTACATCATGGCGAGCGCCCGCCACGGCACGCTCTACACGGGCGTCACCTCGCACCTGATCCAGCGCGTCTGCCAGCACCGCGACGGCAGCTTCGATGGCTTCACCAAACGCTATGGCGTCAAAACGCTCGTCTGGTTCGAACTCGCCGGGACGATGCACGCCGCGATCACGCGCGAAAAGCAGATCAAGAACTGGCAGCGCAAGTGGAAGATCGAGCTGATCGAGGCGACGAACCCCGATTGGCTCGACTTGGCGGAGAAATTGGGGTTGCCACCGCTGGGCGCGTAACCTCGCGCGCGCACACCTTCCCCGCCTTCGTCATGCCGGACTTGATCCGGCATCCATTCTACGGCCGCTGCATGGACCCCGGATCAAGGCGAACGAGGCACGTGCCTCGTGCGCGGGTGACGAGTGCGGAACAACGCCATCCCTCCGCGTCTCCGCGCCTCCGCGCGAACCAACCGCCGCCCCCTCAGTTCAGCACCGACCCACTCGGAAACCCCCGCACGCCCGCCACCGCAAACATCACCCCGCCGCGCACCGCCTCGGGCGTGTCTGCCAGCAGGTACAGCTTCACCAGCTCGCGCGTCACCTCGCTGTCGTCGTCGACGACCAGCCGTAGCGACGCGATGCCCAGCTCGCTCTGGGCCACCACCACCTCGCGGATCAGCGCCAGCGGCCAGCGGTCACCGCCGCCGCGATACAGCGTGGCTCCATCGTGCCAGATATAGGCGTCGCGCCGGCGCCACGCGCGGTGAAAGGCGGCAAGGCCCACCAGCGCCGCCACGATGCCCGCGCTGACCAGCAGATTGCCGAACAGGAGCGCGCGCAGCATCGCGCCCGCGCCGTCGTCCCACACCGGCATCGCCTGCCGCAGCGCCAGCGCCGCGGCGGCGATCGCGCACAGCAATTGCCCCGCCAGCAACGGCTTGGCCTTCAGCCGGCCCAGCACCACCCTTCGCGATCCCACAGGCTTCATCGCCCCGCCCATAGCAGCCCCGCCGCCGCGGGCCAGCCCCAAAGCCGCCGCGCCAATACCGCCACCCTGGATGTTTTCGCCATTGACGCGCCGCCGCGCCGCCCGAACGATACGCCGTCCCCGTCAAGGAGCGAACCATGCCGACGATGCACATCCTGTCCACGACCATGTCACCCGCCGATACCTTCTCACTCGATACGTTATTGCTGGTCGCGATCCTCGTCGCGCTGCTCGCCCAGATCGCGCTCCACCTGCGCGGCGGCGGCGACCGCGACGCGGCGCGTCATAACCGCCGGCTGGCGGGCGCGCTCGACAGCGATGATTTCGCGGTCAGCCTGCGCCACTCCGCGCTGCTCGAGGCGACATTGATGGCCGAAATAGAGGCCGAGCTGGAAAGCCTCCGCGGTCTCGACGCCGCCGGACTCGAACGCGCGCTGGCGGACACCGGCGTCGCGGCCACGCCCCGACGCCTCGCCGCGCTGCGCCGCATATTCGGCGGCGACAAGGTCAAGGAACTGGGGTCAAAGCTGTTCGACAAGATGCTTGGCCTGTTCAACAAGCTGGTCGGGCTCGACTGACCCCACTCACCCGTCCCCCCGCTCGTCGCGCCGCGCGCGCAATTCGCCGCAGCGGCGCGCAACATCGGCGTGCGCTTGTGCGTCTCCCGCTCACCCGCGTCCGGTAACGGACGCCTGACAGGAGATAGACCCATGCACAAATCGCTTGCCCTGCTGGCGATCGGCACCGCCCTCGCCGCCACGCCCGCCCTCGCCCAACTGGCCCCCGGCGGCGTCGCGAACGTCGATGTCGGCGGCAACGTCGCCGTCGATCCCGGCGCCACCGTCGGCAATGTCACCGACCGCGTCGGCCAGACGGTCGATCGCGTCGACGGCACCGCCAACAAGGCGGTCGACGCCACCAACCTGACGCTGGCCACGCGCGAACAGGTGCGCGCCGGCGCCGAAATTCGCGACAGCCGCGGCAACAGCGTCGGCACGGTGCAAAGCATCGACGGCGATACCGCGATCGTCGTGCGCGGCGGCAAGCTGTACAATGTGCCGCTGGCGTCCATCTATCACGGCGCGGTCGGCCGCACGCATGGCCTGGTGACCAGGCTGCCGGCGACGTCGCTGGAGGCGCGCGCCGCCGCATCGGCCAGCGCCGAATAAGCGGCCGCCGTCAAAAGACCGTATCGCGCCTGCGATCGGGGAGGGAGCCGGGATACCGGCTCCCTTTCGCGTTTCCGGCGCCGGCCCGCGCCTCAGCGACAGCGGGGATGCGTGCCGATGTCGCGGATGTCGTAAACGCGCCCGTCGGCGACCGTCATCTGCACGCACTGGCGGCTCGCGCGGCGGTTCCAGATCGAATAGGCGGTGTTGCCCGATTTGAAACTATCGACATTGGTAAAGCCGCGGCTGCGCATCGCATCGTCGGCGCTCGACGCGCGCGCGCCGTTCAGGTCCATAAACTGCCCGACCTCGGCATAACCGCCGCCGCCATAATGATGGCCCAGGTTCGAACTGCGCTCGTTCACCCCGGCCTGGTATCCGTCCGAATAGGCGTCCGACCGGCCATAATTATGATAGGGCGCGTTATACAGGCCGTCGCGGTATCCGCGGTCGAACTCGCCCGTTCCCTGCTGGTCGTAATCCTTGTCTTTTTTGTGGTGCTTCTTGCTCGCCAGCGCGGCGATCAGCGCGATCCCGGCGACCGCCGCGACCGCAGCGCCCGCATCGCCGCCGCCGCCGCCGCCCTGGTTGCAATCGGACTTCGACGCATTTTCGATCGACTGATAACGGCCGTCCCACGTCACCACATGGACGCATTGCTTGCTGTCGCGATTCCACCAATAGCTGTGCTTGCTGCCGCCTTCGTTGTGCGATTCGATATGCGTGTAACCGCGCATCTCCAGCTGCGTTTCGCCGCCGGCGCCGCGCGCGCCGACCAGATCCTGCAAGCCCCCGGCCTGCTTCGCCATTGCGGGCGTCACCAGCATCGATGCCGACACCAGCGCCGCAATCGTCATTTTCACTGAACCGACCATGCTATTTCCCCTGTCAATGGAACCGGAAAATGCGGCGGCGGCGATTTTCGCCTGCTGCTGCGTGCGCGACCGGCGTCCTTCTTATCCGATTCGCGGCGCCTTGTCTTTGATCCTGCGCACGGTCGGTGAGCGCCGCGGCTCGTCGCTTGTCGCACGCCCGCGCCGGTCCGTCGCATTGCGCGCGGTGGCGCGAAACCTGTGCGCCGCGCGCGGCGTTTCGTCATTGATCCTCACCGGCTTTCCCCCGGCCCTGGCCCGACACACAGCCCCCCGCACGGGCCGGGGCAACCGGACCTTTGGTCACTCCCCCGGAAATTTCGATCCCGCGGTGACGTCGATCGCCGTTTCGCCGCCCGTCGGGATCACCGTGCGCCCGAACCAGACGAAGCGCGCCGTCGGCTGCGACAGGTCGCGGTCATAGCGCGCCGTCACCGCCGCCGCGTCATATCCCATCCAGATCAGCGTCGCGGGAAATATCTGGCTCACCGAATGCCCTGCGCGCGGCGCATCGGCATAGCGCGCCGCGATCCGCGGCGGCAGGAACGCGATCAGCGGCACGCGAAACTCGTCGGCCACCGCCTCGCGGCTGCAATGCGGCAGCGCGCCGGGGATCAGGTTCTGCCCATGGTCGGATGTATAAACGATCGCCACCTGCTCGCGGTCGACCCCGGCGAGCAGTCGCTCGAAAAAGCGCGACTTCGACCAGCTGAGCGCCGTGGCATAGTGCCGTGCGACCGGGCTGTCCGCGGGGATCGCGCCCGCGGGATAATGGTCGCGATACTGGAAGTGGACGCCGCGCAGAACGGCGTAAGTAAATGATTTACCATGGCTTTTCAGATCACGATTGATCGCGTCGGCAACTTTCAGGTCGGTTTCGATGCCGCCGGGCATCGGTCGATAGGCGTCGATCAGCGCGCGCTCGGGCGGTAGCAACAGGTTCTGCGGCGCCCCCGACGTCTGCCCGTCGATCATCACCGTCCGGTATCCCGCGGCCCTGGCATAGGCCCAGATCGACGGAGTCCGGCGCAAATCCGTGCTTTCATCGACCCGCCGCACATCGACCCCCGACCGCAGCGCGACCTGCGCCGGCGCACTGCAATGCCCCATCGCCGCCGCCGTTCCGAAGTCGAGATGCCGCGTGTCCGCCAGCGTCGGCGCGATCAGCCGCCGGAAAGGCGCTTCGGCAACGCTCTCGTCGATCACCCAGACGATATGCCGCGGCGCGTCTGCCGCCCTGTGCGGCGCCAGCTCCACCGCGCCGCGCGGCGGCGGCGGCGGCGCGGTCACAAGATCAATGGCCAGCCCATAAAGGCTGCGCTCGGCTCCCTCGGGCCACACCGCGGCGTGGCGATAAACGACGCTCGGCGCCATCAGCAGCGCGAGCGTCGCCGCCGCCCAGTCTTTGCTCCACGGCGTCGTCACCGCGCGCCGCGCCAGCCGCCGCGCCGCGACGAGCAGTGCCAGCGCGGCCGCAACCTGCGCCGCGACCCACAGCAATTCGCCGCCGAACTCGCCCGCGGCATTGCCCGCCTGTCGCACTTCGGCGATCAGCCAGGCGAGCGATCCCGCGTCGAGCAGCTCGGCAACGAGCTGCGCATAACCGATGTTGACGAGGATCGAAGCGCCCGCGAGCACCAGCAGCACCGCCGCCCAGCGCCGCGGAAACAGGAACAGCGCCGCCATGAACACCGCCGCCTGAAAAGCCAGGAACAGGAACGCCGTGGCCGCGCTCTGCCCGTCCCCGGCGGCGAGGCGATAGGCGACGGTGTGGACCAGCGGGAACCGGTTCGCGACCGCATAGCCGGCGCCGAACAGCAGCGCCGCAGCCACCAGCCGCCGGACGGCGGCCGCACCACGCGCCGCTCCTTTTTTGGTCTCGTTCCGCCTCATCGGCGTCGATTTAGGGTACAGGCCTTGAAAAATCACAAAGAAATGGCCCGCGCCGCGGTGGCTGGGCGCAGGCCATATCTTCTGCGGCCGAACGCGGCTGCCTTGGCGGTTGTTCGCGGCCTATTCGGATTCCTCGAACAGGTCGATCGCGTTCGCAGCGGTTGCCGACAGACGAACCGTGTCGCCTTCGACCGCGGCAACCAGCCCCGCGGGCAGGTAATGATGCTTGCCGTCGCTGCTGTCGGCCTTGGTCAGCTTGATACGTTCGCCGTCGAGATGATCGACCGTTCCGACATGGACGCCATCGGCGCCGATGACGGTCATATCTTCCTTGATCGCGCTATGGTCATGCTCGGCCATCGTTCGTCTCCTTGCTGCTCGGGGGTGAGCATATCGACAATAGCCTGGAACGTGAGTCGGCTCCATGACACGCAGTGAACCGCGCAAAAATCGTGGCGGGGCCTGGATGCGCCACACCGCGCAGCACCTCATGCGGCGGCGGCGAGGACTTTCTTCTCGATCACGCGAATGAACACCTCGGGATCCTGCGCCCCCGGAATCAGCATCTGCCCGCCACGGATGACGGCGGGCACGCCGGTGATGTTCCGGTCGGCCCACCAGCCTTCCTCGGTCCGCACCATCTCGCCAAACTCGCCCGACGCCAGGATCGCCGTCGCGCGTTCGCGGTCGAGCCCGACCGACGCCGCGACGTCGGCGAGCACCGCGTGGTCGCTGACGTCGCGGTTGTCGGTGAAATGCGCGGTAAACAGCGCCAGCTTCAACGCGGTCTGCACGCCGGTTGCCGCCTGCTGGTCCGGCGCCTCGCTGGCCCCCGCCCAGGTCAGCAGGCGGTGCGCGTCGAAACTGTTGCGCATTCGAAAGTCCGGCCCGCGGTTGAAGGCGAAACCCAGATCGGCCGCAATGGCCGCCAGCCGCCCCGTATTGGCGCGGCTCTGCTCGGCGCTGACGCCATATTTACGCATCACATGCGCCGCGGCGTCTTCGCCCTCCGGCGGCATGTCGGGATTGAGTTCGAACGGGTGCCACTGGACGCGAAAATCCAGCCGCCCCCTGAAATGATCGATCACCCTCTGGAATTTCAGCCAGCCGATGATGCACCAGGGGCACATGACGTCGGACACAATTTCGACGCCCAGACGTGGTAAGGGCGGTGTGGTCAAAATGATCCTCCTGCCAGCGAACACCCGCGTTCAGTCGGCCGAGCGACGGTCCTTGTCCTTTCGCCGGTCGCCTTTGCGGCGATCCGGACCTTTGAAATCCGGGTTATCGGCAATGCGGCGGTCACCCGCCCGCCGATCCGAACTTACTCTTTTGTCATCATCACTTGCCATGCGCTTCCTCCCCACCAAACAGGAAAACAGAAGCGACCCGGCGCCAATAGCTCACAAAATGGTTAAAAAGACAAGTTTTGCGCCGATGAATCGGGTCGGTCGCAACAGCACTATGGCGTCGAGCCAGGTATCCCCAGCGCTATTCGGCGTCGATGGACCGTGCCAAGGGATCGGCCGGTGCAGAGGGCCGCGACAGCACCCACCAGCTGCCGACCATCAGCAGTACCGACAATGCCTCGACAATCATGCCCTGCACAATGCCGAAGTTGGTCGGGTCGCCCACCGCGACGCCGAACAGCCGTCCGGCCAGCGCAGTGCCGTAAAGCGCCGCGGGCACCAGCAACGCGCGCACCCACGCCGGGACCAAAGCGCCGAGCGCCGCCGCACCCGCCGAGACGAGAAAGAAGGACGACAAATCTGCGCGCAGCGTATTGATCGCAACGCCGCTGATCGTGAAGCCGAAAGTCTCGGTATAGCTGGCGGGATCCAATAGCCCGCGCGCGCCCACGATGGCAAAAAAAGCCGCCCACAGCAGGACGGCACCGCGCAAGACCATGTTGACCATCGTATCTCTCCCCGATTTGCCGACAAGCTGCGGCATTGGACAGAAAAGTTCAATCTATTCCGCCGCGAACGTCTCTTCGATCCAGCCGCCGCCGAGCACACGCGAAGAGTTGCCGGCGTCGTAAAGCACCGCCGCCTGGCCGGGCGCGACGCCATATTCGGGAGTAGCGAAGTGCAGCCGATCGCCGGAAATCCGCGCCGGAACGGGCTTTGCCATGCTGCGCACCTTCGCCAGAACGTCGCGCCCCTCAATGGCGTCGAGCCAGTTCGCTTCGCCGAGCCGCGCGCCCGACACCGCCAGCGCGCGCCGCGGCCCGACGACGACCTGCTTCCTCTCCGCGTCGAGCCGCACGACATAGAGCGGCTCGGCCTGTCCGCCGATGTCGATCCCGCGTCGCTGTCCGACCGTGTAATGAATGAACCCCTTGTGTGCGCCGAGCACGCGGCCGTCGACATGAACGATGTCGCCCTGGTCGTCGGCTTCGGGGCGGAGCTTGCGCACCAAGGTCGCGTAGTCGCCATCGGGGACGAAGCATATGTCCTGGCTGTCGGGCTTTCCCGCAACACCAAGGCCAAGGTCGCGGGCGATCTCGCGCACCACGCTCTTTTCCAGCCCGCCGAGCGGAAAGCGCAGGAAGTCGAGCTGTTCCTGCGTCGTCGCGAAGAGGAAATAGCTCTGGTCGCGCGCCGGATCGACCGCGCGGTGCAACTCGGCGCCCGCTGGCCCCAGGACACGGCGAACATAATGGCCGGTTGCAAGGCAGTCGGCACCCAATTCTCTCGCCAACTGGAACAGGTCGGTAAACTTCACCCCCATGTTGCAGCGTACGCACGGAATAGGCGTCCGGCCGTTCAGATATTCGTCGGCGAACTGGTCGATCACCGTGTCGCGAAAACGGCTTTCATGGTCATGGACGTAATGCGCGAAACCCAGGCGGTCGGCAACCGCGCGCGCGTCGCGAATATCCTGCCCCGCGCAGCAGGCGCCGACGCGCTTCGCCTTGGCGCCATGGTCATAGAGCTGAAGCGTCACGCCGATCACTTCGGCGCCCGACCGCGCGGCAAGCGCGGCGACGACGCTCGAGTCGACCCCGCCCGACATCGCGACGACGATTCGCCGGTCCTTCATGGGGCCGGCGAGCTGAAAATCGGCCCGGGCGAGCCCGGCGGGAGAGGACAAGGTCTCGATCATGGTCGGCGCTATCTAGGGATGCGGTGCGAAAAATGCCAGCTTTTCCGCCGAACCTGTCAAGATATTGACGCGGGTTAAGCTTCGCTAACAGGTACTGAAACCGGCATTTACGGGACCTTAGGCCCTCTGGGTTAGACGAGTGCCATGAACATCGTCCCGTCCGACCTTCCCCGTATCGCCGGTGCCGCCCGGCTGTCGACGCCCGGCTTCGACATCATCCTGGCGGTGTCGAGCGCGCGCCAGGCAGCTTTGCCCACGGTGCGGCAGTTGCAGGCACATGCGGAGCGCGAACGCCATGTGGCAAAGCTTAATGCCCTCAAGCATATTTTGAGCGGAAATCGGCCCGCAAGGGAACAAAGGGTCGCCCGCGTCGTTCGATTTTTCGACTTGTCGATTGATGCAAACGGTTTGCCGAAAACTATGAACGACCTGTTTACCAGAGGATTTCAGCCGATGTTGAACCCCTCCGATCTAGAGCTGAAGACGTCGGACACACCCCCATCCGATGTCGAAAATATGGAATGAGCATGATCGAGAATCAGAAAATCCGGCCCGCACAGGTCATCGGCCCCTTGGGCGAACCGCTGACGCTCGACTCGCTGCCCCCGTCGACGACGACCCGCTGGGTCGTTCGCCGCAAGGCAGAAGTCGTGGCGGCAGTGAACGGCGGTCTTCTGACCGTCGATGAAGCGTGCGAACGCTATGGGCTGACACTCGAGGAATTTGCCAGCTGGCAGCGGTCGATCGATCGCAGCGGCATGCCGGGGCTGCGCGTCACGCGCATCCAACACTACCGCGATCTTTACGAGCGCCAGCAGCGCTTCTGAATCCGCGGGACCGGACCAGGTCACAGAGGGCGCCTTCGGGCGCCCTCTTTTTTGCCCGGCGAATGCGCCGCGGCCCGGACGCAGAGAAATCCGTACAATTTCATATGAGTGTCGATTTTATTGCAACCCTCCCGTTCACTCGGCGTTAAGCCCCCGAGTCAACTTTGGGAGTCACTCATTATGCGCAAGATGTTCATCACCCTCGCCGCCACCTCGGCCCTCGCGCTCGGCGCGTGCCAGAGCCCCGCTGCCGACAAGGTCGAGGATCAGGCCGAAGCCCAGGCTGAAGCGATCGACGAACAGGCCGACGCCATGTCCGAAGGTCCGGCCAAGGAAGCCATGGAAGACAAGGCCGACGCCGTCGAAGAAATGGGCGAGGAAAAGGCCAACGCCATGGACGACAATGGCGAGATCGCCCCATCCGAAACCGGCGTTGGCGACACGCAGACGAATTAAGGGCTGCCTCCCCTAAAGGGCAGCAAGGGCGCCGGTCGATTCCGGCGCCCTTTTTCGTGCGCTTGCGTTTCCCCAAGGTGTGATCGCCATCACCCCGGTGCCGCACGATCAGGGTTAATGCGGCGTTCGGGACGGAAACACGCTTTCAGCGATAAGCTTTCCGTACCACCCTCCCGTCGTCTTCAGCGACCCGGGGCGGCGGGAGGGACTATATTTACGCCTCTAGCGCGGCCAGCACGTCGCATATGCCCGGCGCATCGGTGTCGGCGCGCAGCGCGGCGAGCCCCGCCGCGACGTCCAGCCGATATTGGGCAACCCCCGCCGTTTCCTCCGCCCAGCTGGCGCCAAGCGCCTTGACGAGACGCCGTGCCGCCGCATTTTCGGACAGCATATGGACGTCGAGCTCAACCAACCCTTCCGCCAGGCAATGAACGAGCAGCGCCGCCGTCATCATCCGGGCGAGCCCCTGGCCGTGGAAATCGTCGAGCACGGCGACTGAAAATTCGCCGACCGGGCCGTCGTGGCTATGCCGCACCGCATGAACCGCGCCGATCGCCGGCCGGTCGGGGCACGAACTGCAGATCGCGCCCCACGCAATATGATCGTGCCCGTCGACATCGACGAGGCGCTCGATCACCGCATCGGGCAGCGACGACGCCGGCGAGAAGAAGCGCAGATAGCGCGACTCGGCCGACAATTTGGCGATTCCGTCGCGGATCAGCGGGGCGTCATCGGGAGTGATCGTGCGCAGGCATACGGCGGTCCCGTCGTTGAGCCGGCTGTGGATCGCGACATCCTCTATCCGGCGGCGTCGTCCTGCGCCCTCCGCCTGCCCAGCCACCTGCCTGCCCGTCCCGGTCATCGCAGCCTCCCGATCATGGCAGGACAGGAATACCGACCCGCCGCCTTATCCGTCGTCGCCCATCCGCAGCGCGGCGACGAACGCCTCCTGAGGAATGTTCACATTGCCATATTCGCGCATCCGCTTCTTGCCCTCTTTCTGCTTTTCGAGCAGCTTTTTCTTGCGGGTCGCGTCGCCGCCGTAGCATTTGGCGGTCACGTCCTTGCGGAGGGCAGCGATGGTTTCGCGGGCTATGACCTTGCCGCCGATCGCCGCCTGGATCGGGATTTTGAACATGTGGCGCGGGATCAGGTCTTTGAGCCGCTCGCACATGCCGCGGCCGCGGCTTTCCGCGCTGCCGCGGTGGACGATCATCGACAAAGCATCGACGGGCTCGTTGTTGACGAGAATGCTCATCTTGACGAGGTCGCCGGGGCGGTGGCCGATCTGGTGATAGTCGAACGAGGCATAGCCGCGGCTGATGCTCTTGAGCCGGTCGTAGAAGTCGAACACCACCTCGTTGAGCGGCAGTTCATAGGTGATCTGCGCGCGGCCGCCGACATAGGTCAGATTCTTCTGCACCCCGCGGCGATCCTGGCAGAGCTTCAAAATCGGCCCGAGATATTCGTCGGGGACGTAAATCACCGCCTCGATCCACGGCTCCTCGATCTCGTCGATGCGGTTGGGGTCGGGCATGTCGGCGGGGTTGTGAAGCTCGATCTCCTTCGCCGCCTCATTCTTCGTATGGCTGAGCTTCAGCTTGTAGACCACCGACGGCGCGGTGGTGATGAGGTCGAGGTCATATTCGCGGGTCAGCCGCTCCTGAATGATCTCCAGATGCAACAGGCCCAAAAAGCCGCAGCGAAAGCCGAAACCGAGCGCCGCGCTGCTCTCCATCTCGAAGCTGAAGCTCGCATCGTTCAGCCGCAACTTCTGGATGCTCTCGCGCAATTTCTCGAAATCGTTCGCGTCGGTCGGGAAGAGGCCGCAGAACACGACCGGCTGGACCTCCTTGAACCCCGGCAGCGGCTTCGCGGCGGGCTTCTTGGCGTCGGTCACCGTGTCGCCGACGCGCGCCTGTGCGACGTCCTTGATCTGCGCGGTGATGAAGCCGATCTCGCCGGTGCCGATCTCGGTCAGCTCCTCGCGCTTCGGCGTGAAACAGCCGACGCGGTCGATCAGGTGGGTGGTGCCCGCCTGCATGAACTTGATCTGCTGGCCCTTTTTCAGCACGCCGTCGATGACGCGGACCAAAATCACAACACCCAGATAGGGGTCGTACCAGCTGTCGACGAGCATCGCGACGAGCGGCGCCGCGACGTCGCCCTTCGGCGGCGGGATGCGCGCGACGATGGCTTCGAGCGCCTCCTCGATGCCGATCCCGGCCTTGGCGCTGGCGAGCACGGCGTCGTCGGCGGGCAGGCCGATGATGTCCTCGATCTCGGCCTTCACCTTGTCGACGTCGGCGGCGGGCAGGTCGATCTTGTTGATCACCGGCACGATTTCATGGTCGTGCTCGATCGACTGATAGACGTTGGCGAGCGTCTGCGCCTCAACCCCCTGCGCCGCGTCGACGACGAGCAGCGCGCCCTCGCACGCCGCGAGCGACCGCGACACTTCATAGGCGAAATCGACGTGCCCCGGCGTGTCCATCAGGTTGAGCTGATAGGTCTCGCCATCCTTGGCGGTATAGCTGAGGCGCACCGTCTGCGCCTTGATGGTGATGCCGCGTTCCTTTTCGATGTCCATATTGTCGAGCACCTGCGCCGACATTTCGCGTGGCGTGAGCCCGCCGGTGAACTGGATCAGCCGGTCGGCAAGCGTCGACTTGCCATGGTCGATGTGCGCGATGATCGAAAAATTGCGGATGTGGGACATGGGCGTGGTCATGGCGCGCCGTTAGCAGGCGAAAGCGGCGCTGTCAGCAAGGACTGGCGCCCCGGCCGGAGCGGCGGGCTTAACTTGTCAAACTTGTCACCTGGTTGCACCGGAAAACAAGGAGTTGGCGATGTAGTGCCGGAGCTAGGTCGCGAAGGTCACCCACGCGGCGCACACGCGCGAACCATCGCAAAGATCGCACGTTGGCGCGACGTTCGGCGCGGCGGAAAGGCAGCGGATTCAAGGGGTCAAAGAGCGAGGAGTGGCGAGGCTGGCATAGTGTGACGAAGTAGGAAAGCGGTATTTGTGCGGTCGCGCGGAGGAACTGCAATCAGGCCGCGAGCAGCTTTTCCAGCCGTTCGATTTCCCCGGCGAATTCGAAACGGAGTTGATCGCGCTCTTCCTCGGGCAGCCAGTTCGCCATCTGCGGAAAGACCGTCTTGTGATATTGGAAAGTCCGCCGGTCCCACGGACAGCGATCGGTCGCCGCCTTCGCCGCGGCGAGCACGTCATAGAGTTCGCGCCGCACCTCTTCGCGATCGGGCTCATAGGACCGGGACCGAGGCGCATCGCCAAGATCAAGGCCCATCTGGCGCGGCGCACCGGGGAAAAGATCGACGATTTCTTCTGCCATTTCCAAACCTTTCGCAGCTTGCCCGTGCACCTGCGTCTGTGCCAAATGCCTTGTGACGTAAGGCTACGACTGACGCAAACCGATCGACTTCAAGAGCGTGCCCATAAGAACGACCTTTCATTATTGGCCAAACCGCACTGACTCAAACCCCTATTGCGCTTGCCACACGATCAATATAGAACATTAGAAGAACATTATTCACTCATTGATGCAATGTTGCCTCCCGATTGACGAGGCGATAGGAGACGGCGAAAGGGGCTGGTATGCGAAAAGTCGGTTTCATCTCGTTATTTTCCGGCGCCGGCGGTCTGGATATCGGCTTAGAAGATTCGGGTTTCGATTGCCTCTACGCGGCTGATATTGATGCCGCGGCGTATGCCACTCTTGCGGAGAATAAGCGGCGAAACTCATCGCACTTGCAGCATGCCGTTCTTGAGCAGGCGGATGTCGCTCAATCTACAGGCCGACGAATTCTTGAGGCCGTCGGTAGCGTGAGAGGGCAGATTCCGCTTTTGGTCGGCGGCCCTCCTTGTCAGTCATGGAGCAGTGCAGGCCATCAGAAAGGGTGGTCGGACCCAAGAGGACGACTATTTGATGATTTCGTTCGGTTGGCTGGTGAGCTTGACGCTCGTTGGTTGATGTTCGAAAATGTTCGCGGCCTACTGACTGCAAGAGGTCCCGACGGCATTCCGGGTTCGGCACTGGCGCTAATTCGGACCAAACTCCTCTCGGCCGGCTTCCAGACGCAAGTGGCCCTCGTCAATGCAGCAGACTATGGTGTTCCCCAGCGGCGCGTGAGGCTGGTGGTGTTTGGGTATCGCATTGGCGATCAAATGCCTTTTCCCGACCATACCCATTCGAAATCTGGGCACCCCGCGCCGTGGATTTCCATGCAAACTGCGCTGCTGACTGCAGGGGAACTTCAGCAAGACGAAATAATCCGACCAAATGCCAAACTTTTGGAGCAATTAAGCGCTCTTAAGCCCGGCAGCGGGGTCAAAAGTCCAGGAAAAGCGGAAGCCACGCGACCCGGAGGGCATTGGGGTTATAAACAGGGCGCGTTCATCGCCGACCCGAGCTTACCGGCGAGAACCGTGACCGCCAATCAACAACAAGATTGGATTATCGATCCTGCGTTGGGCATTCGGCGACTGTGTCCTCGTGAATGCGCCGCGCTTCAAACATTTCCTGCCGATTGGATATTCGTTGGAAAACGGACTGATCAGTACCGGCTGATCGGCAACGCCGTGCCGCCACGCTTGGCCCAAAAGCTCGGTGAGGCACTCCACAGTCATATTCTGCGCTCATGGGACGAACGAAAAATCGAGCCCACTATTTTATCCCCCCTCGCCCCAAGGTTGGAAGCCGCGATCAGCTACACAGCGAAAGAGGAACGGCGCAATGGCGAATCACGTCGCGCGGCGCCCGATCGTCGTAGGCGAGTTTCTGCTAGTGCAGCCGTTGCCGGATAATTGGCCGCTCGATTCGATCGAGCTTCATGAACAATTGCGGCTTGAAGCTCGTCAGCTTTACGAGAATAGCCTCAAACCTGACGAAGGAAGTGCAGACTGGCGGGAAGCGCTAACTGAAGCGCGTAAAATGATCGCTGATGCGCTGCGAGCATCCGACTTCCTCGCCAATATAGAAGGAGCTCTGACGTCCTCCGGGCGTCATATGACAGTTTTCCGATCGTTGATGGCTCCGCCCACAAGCCAAGATCAATTCAAGCTGATTTGCGGCGACTGGCCTAAAGCGACTGAAAAGTCTGGTCGTCAAATTCCCCCCGCGCAGGCGTCTATAGTAGCAAATAGCCTCACCGAATGGCTGTCGCCTCGACTGGCGCCATGGCTTCGACATGGTAGGCCACCGCGTCGGCGCGAACTATATGCGCTGATGTTGACGACAGCGCCCTTGATCGCGGCGCAACGGGTAGCAACGTCGCGGCGAACCCGGATCGCTAAAGTCCAAGAGCAAGCTTTGATCGAATTGCTTGAGCTGGGTGGCTGGCAAAAGATGGCTTCGCGAACGATCGATCGACAAGGTGCGCTTCAGCCGCGCCAATTCATGCATAAAGCCCGGTTCGCAAGTGGAATGACCGGCCGCGCGGAGGTCGATATCGCACTTGGCCTTAGGAACGCTGTTGTACTCGCCATCGAATGTAAAGTTACCAATGACGAGACAAACTCGGTCAAGCGCATTAATGATGTTTCAAAGAAAGCCACCGCTTGGCGAGCTCATTGGGGCAATTTCGTACAACCCGCTGCACTATTGCAAGGCGTCATCAAAATGAGCGACGTCCAGCGCCTTCTAGAAGAGGGTGTGAAGGTTTTCTGGTCGCACCGGCTTGATCTGTTTGAAGACTGGGTATCAGCGCAGGTTTGATTCCCTGCCGAAATCGTTAAATTTTGTATCACATTGCGTTGCCAGCCACCGCCGGCAATCGTCCCTGACCCGCGCGTCCGCATCGCACAGCCCGCGCTCCAGCATCGCAGCCCTGCCCTCGGCCGCTTCCGCCGCAGCCAATGCGGCGAGGGCGTGGGCGCGGACGCGGGGGACGGGGTGGGCCTTTGCGAAATGGTCGGCGATGTCGCGGGCGTTTTCGTGGAGGTGGACTGCGGCGCGCAGCAGCAGTTCGGTGCTGGTGAGCGTCGGGCGCTGCGCGATCGTCGCGGGCGTGTGCGGTGCGGCGGCGCCGAGGTCGACGATATATTGGTCGCGCCAGGGGATATGTTCGCCCTCGTCCATGATGTTGAGGCTGACCGACAGGCTGGGCGGCGGGTGCTGGCTGTGGACGTCGCGGTGCGCGCGGTAGAGCATCATTTTCCCTTCGCTAAGCTGGCTCTGCCCCGCGGGGCGCAGCGCGAGCGGTTCGCCGAGGCGGCCGTCGATGGCTTCCGGATCCACTTCATAATCGTCGCTGACATAGCCGGGGCCGAAATAGCCGACGGTGAGGAAATGGAAATTATGGTCGTGCGGGAGGGCGTAGGCAAAAGCCTGTGTGCCGCTGGCGGTGGTGACGGCGTCGGTGACGGCGGGCCAGAGGTTCGCGCGCAGGTAATAGCCGCGCGCGCCGCGGTGGAGCAGGAACACCTGCGCCGAATGGCGGTTGATCGCGACCTGATCCGCGCAGCCTTGCTGGAGCGCGGCGATGACGCGGTCGGCGAGGAAGCTGCGGTTGCGCGCAAGGCCGTCGAGGAGCGCGGTGCATTGGGCGAGGCTGGCGTCGTCGGACAGGTCGACGCCGCTTTCGTCGAGGCGCGCGGTGACTTCGGCGAGGTCGCGTTCGGGGGTGGCGGGCGGCGGGTCGATGGTCAGGGGCATGATTGGCTTTCTGAAGCCCCTCTTCAGGGGAGGGGGTGGTGGGGGCTCGCGGCGTAGCGCTGGGCCGATGGCCCCCACCCGCTGCAACTAGCCAGCAAGCTGGCAAGTTTCGCTGCCCTCCCCTGAAGGGGAGGGCTTGGGATAAAGCGCCAGCGTCGCCTTTGCGGCGCGGCGGACTTCGGGGTGGGGGTCGGAGGTGGCCATCGCCGACAGGCGCGGTAGCGCGGCGGCGGGGGCGAGCGCGATCAGCTCGCGCATCGCGTGCCAGCGCAGGGCGAAATCGTCGGCTTGCGTCGCTTCGGCGAAGAGCGGCGCGGCATCGGTGCGGCCGAGGTGGCGGAGCAAGGTCAGCGCCGTTGTGCGGAAGCTGGCGTCGCGCTGTGACGCGCTGACGTGCGCGAGGCGGCCGGGCGCGAGATCATAGCTGCGGATCGGGAGGGGCGCGGGCGGCTGGACGGTGAGTTCGAGGAACAGCACGTCGCCCTGTGCGCCCGTAAGGCTGTAGCTTTGGCGCGCGGTGTCGAGGCAGAGGATTTCGCCGTCCGCGAGCGCGCGCGGCGGGGCGCTGCGGCACGGCGCGGCGGCCGATGCGGTGAAGCCGCCCGCTTCCTCGGCGGCGGTGACTTCGGCCTGGTGAAGACAGAGCGACGCGCCCGCGGCGGCGAGCACGCGGATTGTGGCGCAGCCAGGGACGAAAACCGCATGCGTCGGCGCTGCGGCCGCGGCGGTGTAGATGTGGAGCGCGATGCGCACCGCGCCGCGCTCAGCGAGGATCAAGCTGCCGCTGCCGCCATCCCCGCCGCCGACGGGGCGGAGCGGCGGGCGCGCGAACGGATCGGCGGCGAGCAGGGCCAGCGCCTCGCCCAGCCGATCGCGCAGCCAGCGGGTGTTGGCGAGCCAAGGGAGAAGGCGCGCGATCGCGCGGTCGGGGGGCTCCCCCGCCACCGCGTCGATCGCCGCGAACAGCCCGCCCGACGGGACGTCGATGGCACGCCAATGCGCGTCAAGTTTGGCAATCGCTTCGCGGATGCGGCGGCAGCGGGCGGCGTCATCGCGCGGATAATGGTCATGGCGCGAGCGGGGCGTGGGCATGGTTTGAGGGGATGCTGCGGGGACGGCGCACCGCCCCCGCGCGGGCTCAGTTGTGGACGATCAGCGCGACGGTGACCGCGATCTCGAATACCGATCGCGATGTGCCGCTGTCGGCGACCAGCGAGCCGAACAGCCCGACCGCAGTGTCGAGCAAGGGCAGCGCGTCGATGTCGATGGGCGGCAATTCCATAATCCCCCTCCTGTCCTGAAACCGGCGGCGCGACCTGCCGCCGCGGGCAGAGGTAACGCCGCGGGGAGGCGGGGGTGAGTTAACTTATCGTAATGTGCGTGGGCGGTCAGCCCAGAGTGCGCGTCTTTGCCAGTTCGGCGAACAGCGGATGGTCCGAATGGATATGGTTTTCGATCACATATCCGTCCTTCAGCACCAACCGGTCGACGCCGATCATTATGTCGGGACCGACCCAGAAAGCGCCGCGGATCACCCAGCGGACGAAGGCGATGTCGCCGCTCATCGCATGATCGGTCACCTCGACGCGGAAATCGGGGAGCGCGGCGAGGAAATTGGCGATCGCGCCGATATAAGCGGCGCGCCCGACGACGGGCGCCGATGCGCGCGGCCATGTCCCCCGCACGTCGGGCCAGACGACGGGCGCGACCATCGCGGGATCGCGTCCCTGCGACCAGAAATAGGCGAACCCCTGGGCCGACCATGGCTGCGAGGGCGGGGCTTCCGGTGAGATAGCGAGCATGATCGGCCTTTCTGCTGTGATGGGCCGACGATAGGGCGCGCCCGGCGGGGCAGGCAATGACGCGGGGGGTAATGGGCGAGCGATGGGAATGTTGGTGAGGGTGGTTTGAGGGTGGGGAGCTGCCCTTCAATCCTCCCTGTGGCGAAGCCATGGGGAGGTGGCAGCGCGAAGCGCTGACGGAGGGGCTTTTGCGCTACCGTCGCGGCCCCTCCACCACTCGCTGCGCGAGCGGTCCCCCTCCCCATCGCTGCGCGACAGGGAGGAATAATGGCCGCAACCAGTCGCAGCGCGCCACTGCTCCGCTACGCCTGCGTCTCCAGCCAGAGCGTCAGGCCCGCGGGCGGATCGGCGGGTGGTGTGGCGGCGATGTGGCGTACCGCGTCGGCGCGAGCGCGGTCGAGGATCGCGGCGGGGACGTGCGGGGGGTGAAAGATATGGTCGGCCTCGCCGAGCAGGCGCGCGGCGCGGAGGGTGAGGTCGTCGGGGTCGGCGCTGGTAAGGTGGATGGTTTCGAGGCGTGATGGTTGGGCAGCAGCATCGCTCGCCAGCCAGTCGTCGATCTTGTCCGCCGCTTCGCCATCGAGCGGGTCAAGCGGACCGCCCGGTGCAAGCGCCACATCGATTGCGCGGCGGCGGTCGGCGGCGGCGGGCCAGCGAGCCTTGATGGCGTCGCGAGCGGCATAGAGCGCGGAGGCCAGCGCGCCGAGGCGGGCGGGGAGCAGCGCCTCGATGCGCTGGCGGACGGCTTTGGCAAGGCCCGCCGACGCGCCGCCGGTGCCGATGGCGATGGTGACGGGGGCGCGGTCGACGATCGCGGGGGTGGTGAAATCGCAGAGGCCGGGGCGGTCGACAACGTTGACGAGCAGGCCGTGGGCGCGGAGCGCATCGGCGGCGGCGCGGGCTTCGGCTTCATCGTCGAGCGCGACGAAGGCAATGGTCGCGCCTTGTTCCCATGCCGGGACAATCCGGCCGCCCGCGCGCGCGATCAGCCGCGCCTTGGCGTCCGCCGCCTCCCCTTCGCCGACGAGCACGACGGTGCGGCCGGCGAGGTTCAGGAAGATGGGGAGTTGATGCATGGTGGTCCTATAGCAAGCCCCTCCCCTTCAGGGGAGGGGTTGGGGTGGGGTCCATCGGCCTTGCGCAAGGCCGATGGACCCCACCCGCTGCGACTAAGCCAGCAAGCTGGCAAGTCTCGCTGCCCTCCCCTGAAGGGGAGGGCGAATGGTTCAGTCGATCCAATCCGGAACGCGCTCCGCCGCCATGATCGTGCCCGCGGCGATGCGGTCGGCGACGGTGATGTAGCGATCGCCGTCGACGAGCACCTCTGGAACGAGGCTGCGGCTGTTGTAAGTCGAGGCCATGGTCGCGCCATAGGCGCCCGCGGTGCGGAACACTGCGAGGTCGCCGGGTTCGACCGCGTCGGTCACCCGGTCGCGCGCGAAGGTGTCGCCGGTTTCGCACACCGGGCCGACGATCGACGCGGTCATCTTTTCGCCGCTCGGCTTGACCGCGACAAAATCGTGGTAGGCGTCGTAAAGCGCCGGGCGCGCGAGGTCGTTCATCGCGGCGTCGACGATGACGAAGGGATTGGTCGCGCCGGGCTTGACCCAGAGAACCTCGGTCAGCAACACCCCGGTGTTGCCCGCGATGACGCGGCCGGGTTCGAACATCAAGGTGACGTCCCAATCTTTGGTCACCCGCGCAACCATCGCGCCATAGTCGGCCATGCTGGGCGGATTATCCTCGGGCCGGTACGATACGCCGAGCCCGCCGCCGAGATCGACGTGGGTGATGCTGTGCCCTGCGGCGCGCAGATCGGCGATCAGGCGGCCCAGCCGTTCGAACGCGGCCTCGAGCGGGGCGAGGCTGGTCAACTGGCTGCCGATATGGACCGCGATGCCGCGCATCTGAAGCCCGGGGAGCGCGGCGAGGCGGTCGAACATTGCGGGTGCGACATCGATGCCGACGCCGAACTTGTTGTCGGCCTTGCCGGTCGAAATCTTGGCGTGCGTTCCTGCGTCGACGTCGGGATTGACGCGCAGCACGGCGCGCGCGGTCATTTCCTTCTTCAGCGCAATTTCGGCGAGCGCAATGCCTTCGGCTTCATGTTCGATGTTGAACTGGCCGATGCCGCGGTCGAGCCCCAGCGCCAGCTCGGCGCGGGTCTTGCCAACCCCCGAAAACACGATGTCCTCGGGCGCCATGCCCGCGGCGAGCGCGCGTTCGAGCTCGCCGCCCGAGACGACGTCGGCGCCATAACCCTGCCGCGCGAGGACGCGCAGGACGCCGAGGTTGGGGTTGCACTTGATCGCGAAGGCGAGATGCTTGCGCGGCACGTCCTTCAACGCGTCGCGAAATTCCTGCGCATGGGCTTCGAGCATCGCGCGCGAATAGACATAGACGGGGGTGCCGATTTCTTCGGCGAGCCGCGGCAGCGGAATGTCTTCGGCGTGGAGAACGCCGTCACGAAGTGCAAATTGATCCATAGGAAATCCTGATCTTAAAGTAATAGCGTTCGCCCTGAGCTTGTCGAAGGGCCGTCCTCTCTTCCACGTTCAGAAAGAACGGTGCTTCGACAAGCTCAGCACGAACGGAAACAGGAGGTGGCTTTTGGACTCAGCCCGGAGGCGGCAGGTCGAAATCGTCGGGTTCGCGTTGTTCGGACCGTTTGAGAAGTTCGTCGCTGCGCGCGGGCCGGGCCTGCGCGTCAGGCGTCGTAAGCTCCTCCGTGGTCGGGGCGCGGTTGGCGCCGATGGGAACGACGGCGGCCGGCTGGTTCGCCGGCGGCTTCAGATCTTCCTTTGCCCCGCACGCGCCGAGCAGCGCGGCGGCGGCGAGCGTTGCAAACATGCGGGGGTGGTGCGGCATCAATCCTGTCCCTGGCGTGCGGCGCGCGCCGCGGCGATGGCCTGCCTTACCCGCTCGGGCGCGGTTCCGCCATAGCTGGTGCGGCTGGCGACCGACGCCTCGACGGTGAGCGCGGCGAGGACGTCGGGGGTCACGGCGGCGTGGATCGCCGCCGCGTCGGCGGCGGGCAGTGCGGGCAGCTCGACGCCCAGTTCCTCGGCGCGCTTGACGCAGGCGCCGACTACATGATGCGCCTCGCGGAACGGCAGGCCGTTCTCGCGCACCAGCCAGTCAGCGAGGTCGGTCGCGGTCGAATAGCCCGAAGCGGCAAGCGCGCGCATCCGGTCGGTGCGAAAGGTCAGCGTTTCGACCATCCCGGTCATCGCCGCGAGCGACAGCGCGAGCGCGTCGAAGGCGCCGAAGAGCGTTTCCTTGTCGTCCTGCAAATCCTTCGAATAGGTGAGCGGCAGCCCTTTGACGATCACGGCGAGCCGCTGGAAGGCGCCGAGCAGCAGGCCCGCGCGCCCGCGCACCAGTTCGGCGGCGTCGGGATTGCGCTTTTGCGGCATGATCGAACTGCCCGTCGACCAGGCATCGGGGAGCGCAACGAAGCCGAAGGGCTGGCTGGCCCAGATGACGATTTCTTCGGCGAGGCGCGACAGGTGCAGCGCAGCGATCGCCGCGGCGGCGCAAAATTCGAGCGCGAAGTCGCGGTCGGATACCGCGTCGATGCTGTTCGCCATCGGGCGGTCGAAGCCGAGCGCCGATGCCGTCGCGTCGCGGTCGAGCGGGAAGCTGGTCCCCGCGAGCGCGGCGGCGCCGAGCGGCGATTCGTTGAGGCGGCGGCGCGCATCGGCGAAGCGGCCGCGGTCGCGGCGCGCCATTTCGACATAGGCGAGCAGATGGTGGCCGAGCGTCACCGGCTGCGCGACTTGCAGGTGGGTGAAGCCCGGCATGATGCTGTCGGCATGCTCTTCGGCGCGTTGAAGCAGCGCCGACTGGAGCGCGGCGAGCCCGGCGTCGATGCGCTCGCACGCGGTACGCGTCCACAGGCGGAAATCGGTCGCGACCTGGTCGTTGCGCGAGCGCGCGGTGTGGAGGCGCCCGGCGGGTTCGCCGATCAGCTCCTTGAGCCGCGCCTCGACGGTCATGTGGATGTCTTCGAGGCTGAGGTCGACGGGCACGCCGTTGGCGGCAAATTCTTCGGCGACCTGGGCGAGGCCGCGGTCGATCGCTGCCGCATCGTCGGCACCGATGATTCGGCAAGCACCGAGCATCGCGGCGTGCGCGCGGCTGGCGGCAATGTCCTCTTCCCAAAGCCGCTTGTCGATCGGGATCGAGGCGTTAATCTCTTGCATGATCGCCGCAGGCCCGCCACCGAAGCGGCCGCCCCACATGCTGTTGCTTTCCGGAGTATTCGCCATCCGCCGCGTTCCAAATCCGTCGCTGTTGATCCTGGGCCTGTTGCTGGCCGGATCGGTCGCGGGCTGCGATAGGGAAAAGGCGGGCGGCGGGCAAGCCGCGCAAGGCCAAGCAAATGTTTCGGCAGGCCAAGCGAAGGGCGTCGGCGCGTTCGAATATATGATCGACCGCAGCCACAAGGGCGAGGCGGCGCCGACGGCGGCCTTCACCGGCCCCGACGATGCGCCGGTGACGCTGGCGGCGTTTCGCGGAAAGCCGTTGCTCGTCAACCTGTGGGCGACCTGGTGCGGCCCCTGCGTCGCCGAAATGCCGACGCTCGATGCGCTCGCGGCGGCGCGCGGCGATGACATGCAGGTGATCGCGGTCGCACAGGATTTGCAGGGGGCCGAGGTGGTCGATCCCTGGTTCCAGAAGGCGGGGCTGAAGGCGCTGCAACCCTATCTCGATCCCGAAAACGGCCTGCTCGACGCCGCCAACAGCGCCCTGCCGACGAGCATCTATTATGATGCGGAAGGACGCGAAATCTGGCGGGTGATCGGGGCGATCGACTGGCAGGGGGATGAGGCGAAGGCGTTGCTGGCGGAGGCGAACTGATCCTCCCTGTCGCGCAGCGATGGGGAGGTGGCAGCGCGAAGCGCTGACGGAGGGGCCATGACACGACCGTTGTTGCCCCTCCACCACTCGCTTCGCGAGCGGTCCCCCTCCCCATCGCTGCGCGACAGGGAGGATTTGACAAAGAAAAGGACGGGCGCCCCATGACGCCCGCCCTTCCCTGCGACCCGGGAAGCGCCCGGGAACTTTTCGGGCTTATCCGCCGACCGTCACGCGGCCGGTGCGATAGCCTTTCTTGCGCATTTCCTTCACATAATCCTTGTCGGCGTCGACGAGTTCATTTTCCCATTCGTCCCACGCATCCCAGCGATCCTCGCGGTCGGTCGCGCGGCGGAGGTCGCTGACCAGTTCCTTCTCGGCCTCGAGGATATCGGCCTGGTAATTGAACCAATATTGATTCTCGATGCCCGCGATTGGTGCCGTGCGGATCGGCGGTGCCTCGAATCCCGGCGGCATCCGGTCATAGGGGACCGACGCGACGGCGGCAGTGGCGGGGAGAGCCGCGAGCGTGGCGAAGATCGTCCATTTTTTCATTATCCGTCTCCTTTTTCTGGATCCTGTCGGACCAAGAGGAAACGAAGCAGCGGCGGCTTTTCTTCCCGGCTGGTCGGCAAAAAGCAACGGATGACGGCGAATCGCAGATGTTCGTCCTTGCGAGCGAAGCGGGCCGAAGGCGGCCATAGGCCAACCAATCTCCAGCTATCGGCTTGTCAGGCCGATGACTGTAGATTGCTTCGTCGCTACGCTCCTCGCAATGACGAGGGCCCCTGTCAGCCCGGATGCGCCTCGTCGCCGACGCTCGATTTGAGGAGGCCGCGGAAGACGTCGAGCGCGGTGCGCTTGCCCTGCGTCACGTCGAACACGTCGCGCGCGATCGGCATCGCGATGCCGTGGCGGTCGGCGAGCGCCATCACCGTCGGCGCGCTTTTGACGCCCTCCGCGACCATGTTCATGCCCGCGATGATCTCGTCGATCGGGCGGCCTTTGCCGAGTTCGACCCCGACGTGGCGATTGCGCGACAGGGGGCTGGTGCAGGTGGCGATGAGGTCGCCCATGCCGGTGAGCCCGGCGAAGGTTTCGGGGCGCCCGCCCATCGCGACGCCGAGGCGCGTGATCTCCGCCAGCCCGCGCGTCATCAATCCCGCGCGCGTGTTGTCGCCCGCGCCGAGGCCGTCGCCCATGCCGACCGCGATCGCGATGATATTTTTGAGCACGCCGCCGAGTTCGCAGCCCAGAAGGTCGGTGTTGGTGTAGACGCGGAACAGGCCCGAGTGGAACAGCGGCTGGAGCGCGCGCACGACGATCTCATCCTCCATCGACAGCACGCTCGCCGCCGCCTGTCCGGTCATGATCTCGCGCGCCAGATTCGGCCCGGTGAGCACGCCGATGGGGTGGCCGGGCAGCACTTCTTCGATCAGTTCGGTCATGCGCTTGCCCGAGGCGAGTTCGAGCCCTTTGGTCAGGCTGATGACAGGCACCCACGGGCGGAGGTGGTCGCGGGCCTCCTCCAGCACGCTGCGAAAGCTGTGCGACGGCACGCCCATGACGAGCACGTCGGCGCCCGCGACGACCTCGGCCATCTCGTTCGTGGCGCGGAGCGCAGGGGGCAGCTTGATGCCGGGGAGATATTTATGATTTTCGTGATCGCAGTTGATGCCCTCGACCGTTTCGGCATCGCGTGCCCAGAGCGTGATCGGTGCGTTGCGCGACACCACCGCGGCGACCGTCGTCCCCCAGCTGCCCCCGCCGAGCAGGCCCACTTTGAGGCGCATATGTCTCTCCCCCCGTTTTGCGGGCAGAGTGGCGCGCGATCGGGGGGTTGGCAAGGCAACACTCGCCCGTCATCCCGGCGAAGGCCGGGATGACGAAGTTTAGGGATGCTCCGCCAGGAAGGCGCGCTGGATTTCAGCGGTCGCTTTCGGATCCTCGATCATCGGGACGTGCGCGACATGCTCGAAGATGTGGGCGCGGCTGTTCGCAATGCCCTTTTCGAGCACCGCGACGCAGCTGACGTCGATCAGCTTGTCGTGGCGGCCCCAGAGGATCAGCGTCGGCACTTTCACCTTGTCCAGATCGTCGTTGAGCGGCGCCTGCTCCATCTCGTCGGCGATGGTCCAGAAGATCTTGTCGAGCAGGTCGCGGTGGCGCAGCGCGTCGGCGTAGATCACCGGCTTCAGCCTCGCGGGGACGTAGGTCGGTTTGCGCACGACGAAGGCGATCAGGCGATCGGCATCGTCGAGGTTTGCGAGGACGAGCGGGTTATAGTCGCGGTCGGCCGCCAGTTTCTGCAATTCGCTTTCGTCGGCACCGACGACGCCGGCATTGTTCATCAGGGTCAGCGTGCGCAGGCGATCGGGGTAATCGATCGCGAAGCGCAGCGCGATCCACCCGCCCATGCTGTTGCCGCCGAGGTGCGGGCAGTCGATGCCGAGCGCATCGAGGAAAGCCTTGAGCCGCGCCGCCTGGCTCGCGACGTCGAAGGGCAGTTCGCCGTCGCGGTCATTCTCGCCAAAGCCGGGTAGGTCCGGCGCGATCAGGCGGTAATCGCGCGTCATCCACGGCGCGTAGAAGGTCCAGTGATCCTTGTCGGCGCCAAAGCCGTGGACCATCACGAGCGTGGGCTTTGAGGGATCGCCGCCTTCGAGATAGGGCCAGGTCCGGCCGTCGACGGTGATGCTTTTTCGCACCACCCGCGCGCGTCGGCGCATCAGCGCGCGCATCATCTGCACCAGCTGTTCAGGAAAGAGGAAATAAAGCAGCGCGAGGGTGATGAGCGGCGCGAAGAACAGGGTGAGGAGGATTTTCATAAGCAGCGCGCCATCATCCAGTTTCTTTCCCGGAAAAATGCGATGATAAGGCCAAGAAAATCGCCTTGTCACCTCCCTTTACACGCGCACCGGATTGACCGCTGCGCCGACGCTTGCAAAGATTGTCGCGATTTCCGGGGGGAAGTGAAAGATGATCAGAGACTTGCTGCAATGGCTGCTTAAAAATCTGGGCTTCGAAGCCAATTTTCAGGCCGAGATATTTCCGTTCATCGCGCAGGCGCTGTTCGGTATTCTGGCGGCGATCGCCGCCTGGTACCTGATCCATCGCGGGCAACAGAAATCGGCCGAGGAAAACCGCCGGATCGAACGCGCGCGGATGCTGCACGATCTGGACCGCGAATATGAAACGATCATGGCGACGCGGTGCATCATTCTGGACCAGGGCGACTATCGTCCACCCGAACTTTACGCCGCCAAGGACGCACGGTCAGGGTTCAAGGCGATGAACAACAACAAGGTCGCCGACGACGACAAATGCCTGTTCGAGCTGGTGCTGACCCGCCACGTCCCGTGGCGTGCGCTCCCCGATCGCGGCAGCGACAACGGCCCCAACCGCTATCTCTATATCAACGGGGCGCGGCACGTGCTGGTGGCGGACGGTTATTTCACCGACACGCTGACGCTGCACAAGGTCATTTCCTGGTCCAAGCGGGTCGCCAGTGGCATTCACGCGCAGATCATCGACACGCGCGACGTGTGCGACATGTGGCGGCACATATTGCCTTGGGCCAAGGACAATCGCTTTGCCTTTATGGCGGCGTTTTTCGGAGCATCGACGCAGGTCGTCCTGAAAAAGGAAAGCGAGGAGAAGGACTGGCTGAGCCGGACGCTGGTTCGCGCGGGCCGCCACGTTGGCGCATCCGACGAAACGCCCAGCCCGTTCAATCAGGCCATCCCGCGGAACTGGTCAGGCGACGTCGCGCCGCTCTATTTTCTGATCCGCACCGTGCTGGAACAGGCGTTCGCCAACGAACGGGTGGAGATTCTGCACTATGTGGGGCTCGACCAACGGCTGTTGCCCGAATTGGTGATCGGCGGCGGAAACGACGCGGCATCCGGCCTGGACCCGATCGTAGAGAAAGTCCTGTTCGGCGCCGCCCACTGATCCGGGAGCGCGGCCGTCAGCGTCGTTCAAGAGGCGCGATTTGAGCATCGAACCAGCCGATCAGGTCGTCCAGAACGGCATCGCGCTCGGGCTCATTGTAAATCTCGTGGAACAGACCGGGGTAGATTTCGAGGCGTTTGTCGGCCGAGGCGATATGATCGAACAGGTAGCGCGAGCCTGCGGGGGCGGTCAGGCGGTCGGCCTCGCCGTGCTGGATCAGCAGCGGCAGGCGGATCTTCGGGGCGTCGGCCTGTGCCGCCGCCATCGCGTCCATGAATTCCTTGCCTAATCGCGCGCCGATCTTGCCGCCATAGACGAGCGGGTCGGCCTGATAGGCGGCGACCACGGCCGGATCGCGGCTGACGCCGTTTGCGTCGAGCGACAGGACGCCGAGGCGCGGGAAGAAGCGCGACAGGAAGCGGCTGATCCAGACGGTGAAGCGCGACGGCGGCTCGGCGGGCAAAATCGCCGGGCCGGAGACGGCGGCGGCGACGAACGCCTGCTGGCGATCGATCAGGAACAGGGTCGCGATGAGCCCGCCCATGCTGTGCCCGAGGAGCAGCCGCGGGGTGTCGCCATGGTTGATTTCGACCAAGGTCAGCAGTTCGGCCATGCCGTCGAGATACGCGGAGAAGCGCGGGACATAACCGCCCTCGCCGTCCGATTTTCCATGGCCCCAATGGTCGACGGCGTAGACCGCATAGCCCGCTTCGGTCAGCCGCTGTGCGACATGGGCATAACGTCCCGCATGTTCGGCATAGCCGTGTGCGAGCAGCACGATCGCTTTGGGCAGGCTTTCGGGGAGCCAGCGCGTGACGTGGAGCTTCGCGCCCGCGCCCGCAGATTCGGCCGGCAGGATCACCGCGCCGGTCGTCATACTTATCGCACCGCTTTCTTGAGCGCGGCGCTGCGGTGGCCCGGGCCGTCGTCGCCCGCCTTGTCGATCTTGGCCAAAATGCCTTCGAGCGCGCGGCTGATCGCGGTCTGGGTGCGGACCATTTCGATCTTGGGCCAGGCGGTGCGCATGCCGGTGTCGATCAGTTCGTCGATGTCGTCCTGTCCGAGGTCGCTCAATATCTTGGCGGGCGACCAGAATTTGGGCGGGCGGATGATGTTGATGTCGCCGGTATATTCCTGATTGATCACCGAGCGCGCCATATTGGCGAGGCTGTTCAAGGGCGGGATCAGTTCGAGCGGTTTCTGGAAGATCACCATGTTGGCGTTGAGCCACGCCTTAAAGGTGGTCATCGAGGCGTGCTGGATCGCCTCGATCGGCGCCATCTGCTTGCGCGTGTCGGTCGCGAACGGCAGCGCGATCGGGTTCGCCTGGCTGACGATATGGTGGTTGACGCCATACAGCCGTTCGAGCCGCTTGGTCGGAATGTCGTGCGTCACCGACCCGTCGACCCAGCGCCGGTCGGGCTGATAGGGAATGCGTTCGCCCGCATCGTCGCGCGCCATCAGCATGACGGGCGGAAAGACGCCGGGAACCGCGCACGAGGCGAGAACGGCTTCGCGGATCAGCACATTGGGCGCGGTAATCGCGTTCAATAGCCGGCCGTTCTGATGCTTTTCGGCGGGCGCGACCGAAACGTTGAGGTGGCGGCCGCTGATTTCATAGGCCTCCTGAAAGGTCAGGTCGGGGATCAGCCCCGCGAGCCGTTCGCGTACCTCGTCGGGCGCGAGCCGCCGGCCGTCGGGGGCGCGGTCGGGGTTGGCGAGGCGCTCGCTTTCGAGGAAGGCGCCGATGTCGGCGTCCTTGCGCGTGCAGACGATCGCGGCGACGATCGACCCGCCGCTGGCGCCCGACATGATCGACGGGAGCACACCTTCGGACCAGAGCGCCTTGACGACGCCGATATGGAAGAAAAGGAAGCTGCCTGAGCCCGACAGCAGCAGCGCCGAGCGGCCGTAGCAATGCTGGGCGCGGCGGAAGAAGTCGCGTTTTTCCTCGCGGCCGATGCTGCGCGCGGCGGCGATCTTGTCGAGCGACGCGACGACCTCGGCGACATAATCCTCGACCAGCTTTTTCGTGCCGAAGCGCGCCTTTTGATAGAGGCGTTCGTGCCCCATGCCGTCGATATTGCCGTGGATGCCCTCGTTGAGCACGAAGAGCAGCCCCTTGACGTCGCCCGCCGCCGACAGCTTGCGCAATTTTTCGAGGCGGGCGCGGATCGCCTTATAATCGAAATGCTTGCTTTCGTCGGCGTCGCGCCACGCCTGAAGCCCCGATTTTTTGTCATGGTCGCGCGCCGCTTTGGACCAGGCGGCATAATCGGGCGCGGTCACCAGATCGCGGTCGGCGCTGAGCGTCGGGGTGAAGAGCATTCGGTAATCCTGCGAGAGCATGGTCTATTTTTCTCGATTCTTGCGGGCTTACGTTGTCTTTGGCAACTGTTTTGACGATGCTTGCCATACACTCGTCATCCCGGCGAAGGCCGGGATCTCACCGTGGAGATTTAACGCGAGGGCGAGATCCCGGCCTTCGCCGGGATGACGAAGAAGTGTTTTTCCTGTCCGCTTTGGTCGTCGCTTTCGCTTTGGGTTTCGCGGCCGCTTTCGGCTTTGCCGTAGCGGCTTTTGGCGCCTTGGCCTTCGGCGCCGTCTTCATCAGGTCGGCGAAACTTTCGTCGATGCACTCGCGGAAAAAGGCGATGTCGGGCATGATCGCGCGTTCCGAGATGATCGAAAAGGCGATGCGGCCGTTATAGCTGGGGGTCGCGACGAACAGCCCCATATTGTTCGCGAGCGGCGCCATGCCGTGCTGCTGCACGAGCCGGGCGCCCGCAAGGTAGAGCGGCACCTGCGCACCGGGGACGTTGGAGATGAACAGGTTGGTGCCGCGCACCGCGAAGCGCTCGCTGGTCACGAGCCGCGCGACCGCGGCCATCGTCGCACCGGGAATATGCTGCGACAGGTCGGTCATGATCCGCGCGCTGACGCCTGCTTTGGCCTCCTTTGCCTCGACCGTATAGTCGCGCACCGCGGCGAGCCGTTCGAGCGGATCGGCGATGTCGGTGCGGATCGGGACGCTCATCGCCGATACCTGATTGCCCGGCGTCGCGGCCTTGCCGCCCTTGCCGCGCAGATTGACCGGCGCGACCGCGACGAGGCTCTCCTTCGGCAATTCCTTGTGCTTGGCGAGATATTTGCGCAGCGCGCCGCCGACGGTGGTGAGCACGACGTCATTGACCGTCGCGCCGGGCACCTTCTTGCGGATTTCCGCGACGTCGGCGAGCGCCACCGTCGTCGCGTCGAACATCTTGTGCGGGCCCACGGGCACATTGAAGCGCGTTTCGGGTACCCCCGCGGTCATCCCGCCCTCGGCAATCGACTTGCGCGCCGACGCGACGATCGCGGGCGACATCTTCATGAGCGCGTTCATGAACTTGACCGGCGACTGGAGCGACGCCGACCAGGCGCGCGAGAGGGTTTCGGCGCTCGACGGCGGATCGCCCAGATCCTCGACCGGCGGCGGTTCGGGAATCGCGGGCGTACCCTTGGCATCGATGTCGCTCATCGCGATGAAGGCGTGCGCGCCCGATGCGCCATCGACCGCGGCGTGGTGGACGCGGTGGAGCATCGCGAAGCTGCCTTTTGGAATCCCCGGAATCCGGTCGAGCCCCTCGATGATGTATATATCCCACAGCGGGCGGTTCATATCCATCGGCTTCGAGAACCAGCGCGCCACCGCGATGCAGAATTGCCGCCAGTCGGCGGGCTCGGGCAGCCGCGCGTGGCTCATATGCGCCTCGATATCGAAATGCTCGTCCTCGACCCAATAGGGGTGGTCCATGTCGAACGGCAGGCGGTGGAGGCGGCGCTTGAAGAGCGGCGAGGTGTGGACGCGGCTTTCGACGTGGGCGATGATGTCCTTGAAGCGCACGAAGCCGCCGGGCGCGGTCGACGGGTCGTAGATATAGACGCCCATGATATGCGTGAGGTTGTTCGCGGTTTGCGTGTAGAGGAACTGGGCGTCCTGCGCGCTGAGCTGTTTGAGCATGTTAGGGCTTATCCTCTGACATCAAATCTGCCGTCATCCCGGCGAAGGCCGGGATGACGAGGCAGGGCGAGACACACTCATTGATCGCTCCCTATCAACCGATCCGCGAGCGCCACCGTCGATAGCCGCATCGTTTCCATGACATTGGCGAGACTGCGCAGTTCCATCAGCAGCGCGCAGCGTTGCGCCAGAACGTCGGGCGTCGCTTCGTCGGCCAGCCCCATATGGCGCATCAGCGACAGGCCGTTGGCGAACAGCAATTTTCCGATTGCCGCTTCGCTGCTGATCCGGCGGAGCAGATAGGCCTGCTTGCCCTCGGTCAGCGCGGTGTCGAGCAAGGCCTTTTCATCGACTGCCTCGCCGGGTCGCGCCCGCGCGAGCAAGTCGGCGACGACCGAATAGGCCTCGGCGAACGGCAGCAATATCGCGTGGCCGACGACGGGCTGGCAGCGGCGAATGAGCTGGGCGATGCCGCGGTCGCCGCTGGCGAGGCGGCGGTCCCACACGGGGTCGATGCGTTCGAGCTCGGCGCGCAAGGCGGCCATATGTTCGCCCCGCGGCGGGTAGAAAAATTCGAATTTGAACAGATCGCGGAGGCGATCGATCCGCGCCCAAAAGGCGGCGGTCGCATCGCCGCTGTCAGCGTCGCGCAGCTCGAACAGTGCGAGTTCGATCATCGCGCGGTCGAGGAAATGATGCGCGATGATGTTGCGGTAATAGCTCGCCATCGGATGCCTGGCGGGGTCGATCGAATAGACATTTTCGCTGCCCGCTTCGTAGCAGGCAAGCAGCCCGCTGGTGACGAGCGTGTCGATGGTGGTGGACAGCGCGGCATTGTCGCCGCTTTCGAGTTCGCTGCTGAGCCGGATGCCGCGTGCCCGCGCCCAGCGCGTCACCGCGCCGATCGCGCCGAGCAATTCGGCTGAGGTCGCGCCGCGCGGCGCCATGCCGAGCAGGATCAGGCACATCACCGAGGTGACGGTGAGCGGGGTCACCCGATTTGCCTCGACCGCGACGGCGAAGGCGATCTTTTCGAGCGCGCGCTTGTCGTCGGGACCGGGTGCGGTGTCGATGACCACAGGATCGCCGATGTCGAGCCGGATGCGGCCCGACGGCTCCTTCAGGCTTTTCATATAGCCGATGAACCACGACAGGCTTTCGGGCTTTTTGCTGCGGCCGGTCTGTTCGGCGGCATATTCCTCGACATCGCGGATGAGATCGAAGCTGGTGACGAAGGGGACGAAATGGACGCCGCGCGTGCCCGTCGCGTGCGCGGCGTCGAGGACATATTTCATCAGGCCATATTTTGGCGGCATCAGCTTGCCGAGCCGCGAGCGGGTGCCCTCGAACGCCCAGCTCAGCGGGAAACGCTTGGCGAGCAGCCAGGCGATATAGTGGCGCAGCACGAGCTTGTAGACCGGCTGGTCCTGAAAGCTGCGGCGGATGAAGATCATCCCCGAACGGCGGAAAAATTCGCCCATGACCGCGAAGTCGAGGTTCGCGCCGCCGAAGCTGTGGAGCATCGGCAGGTCATTTTCATAGGCAAGGCGGCTGGGCGTCGCGCCGTCGATATAGGTTTTGTGCGTGAAGAGGATCGCGGTGGGATGTTCGCGGAGGATACCCCGCAGCTTCGCCAGTTCGGCGGCGTCGATCTCCATTTCGGGCGCATAGCCGCCGAACATCATGCGATCGAGCCGCGCGCGGAGGTCGAGGAAGAGCGCCGACGGCCGCGCGATCACCTCCTTCATCAGCGGTCGCGCCTCGCGATAGAGGTCGGCGACGGGGCGGCCGGTCGCGGCCGCAAGCTCGGCAAGCGCGGCGCGGAATTTGGGGCTGGTGCGCAGGCCATCGGCGACGAAGCGCGGCACCTTGTAGCGTGTCCCGCGAACGCCGCGTTCGGCGACGTCGAGCGCAAGCGCGGCCTGCCGCGCGACGAAGCGCGCAAATTCGGGGCTGTCGGCGCCCTCGGCATCGCCGCCGCCGGTCTGCGCGCAGAAACGGGTGCGGAGCGTATCGAGCGTCGCCGCCTCCCCCACCAATATCTGCGCGCGGCGGCGGTCGCGCAGCAGGATCAGCCGCGCGCGCAGCGGCCCCGGATGGCGCGGGTCGCCGAAAATCAGATGGCGGAATTTGAGCGCGCGACCCTTCTCGAAGCCGGGGATGCGCCAGGCGACGCGCAGCGGCACGATGTGCCGCGACGGCGCGGCGCCGAGCCGCGCCTGCAACGCCTCGACCGGCAGCGCATGGTCGCCGTCCTCGATGTCGAGGCTGGCCCAGCCGGGTTCGTCGTCGCCGCTCGAATCATTGGAGGTTGCGTGAATCCAGTCGAGCAGGATGCGGCGTTCGACGCCATTGCGCGCGTCGATGATGTAGAGCCGGTCAGCCGCCGCGTCCGTCACGATCGGGGTGCGGGGCGAGCCGTCGGGCACCTTCTAGAGAGCCTCCACTTCAGCCCCGCTCGTGTCGAGCGAAGTCGAGACACCCCGACGGCACGCGCCCGGCCGATGGGCATCTCGACTTCGCTCGATGCGAACGGGAAAGGGATGTGCGGTCATGCCTTGGCGCCCTTTCCGGTTGCCTTCTTCTTCGGCGCGGCCCTTTTGGTGGCGGCCTTCTTCGGAGTCTTTTCCCCCTTTGCCTCGGCCGCCGCTTCCTTCGCCACCGATTCCGCGACGCTTTCCTCCGCCTGCCCCAGCGTGCGCAGGAACATATTCCTGACGTCGCGGACATGGCTATTGATCGTTTTCACGCTCCATTTCGACGTGTCGACCGGCGGCAGGACGGTGACGCGCACGGTTGCGGGGCGCATCACAAATTCGTTCTTCGGCGCAACGTCGGTCGCGTTATGGATCACGATCGGGACGATCGGCACGCCCGCCTGCATCGCGAGGTGGAAGGCGCCTTTCTTGAAGGGTTCGAGCTTGGGCGTCAGGCTGCGCGTGCCTTCGGGAGCGATGCAGATCGACTTGCCCTCTTCGCGGATCGCCGCGACGAGCGGTTCCATCGCCTTGATCGCGCTCTTGCCGTCGGCGCGGTCGACGAAGACGGTGCCGCCCCATTCCATCAGCTTGCCAAGGATGGGGATGTCCTTGATCTCTTTCTTGCCCACCCCGCCCATGTCGCGGCGGATGAGCTTGGCGAGGATCATCACATCGGCCTTGCTCTGGTGGTTGAAGATGAAGACGCAGGGGCGCGACGACCAGAGGTGGCGTTCGTCCTCGACCTCCAGCTCGACGCCGGTGATCGCGGTCGCGAAGTCGCCGAAGAGGCCCATCGAAAAATTGACCGCCTCGCGCTGCGAGCGGGTCAGCGCCCAGATCGGCAGGCCGGCGGCGAAGGCGCCGACGAGCGAACCGGTGGCGTAGATGGTGCGCGTATAGTCGATCCACGACGGCGTCCCGCGGCTGGCGAAGCGCTGGACCGGCCAGTTCCGTTCGTCGGCGATGCCCTTGAGTTTCATGTTCGGGTTTAGCGGGCGCGGCTTGCCGACGCGTTCGAGCAGTTCGATGTCGTCGTCGCTGTCCGAATAGAAATAGCTCTGATCGAGGTCGAGGCCATATTCGGCGGCGAGTTCCTCGGCGGCGAGCACCTTGCCTTCGCCGAAGCACAAGGGGCGGATGATCTCGCCCGTGAACACCCCGTCCTCGATTTCGTAGGAGGAGCATTTGATGTCGGTGATGCCAAGGTCGCGCGCGGTGGGTTCGATCTGGTAGATCGTCGCCGACGAGATGATCGCGACGCGATGCCCCTTGGCCTGATGCGCCTCGATGATCGCGCGCGTTTCGGGGTAGATTTTGCGCGCGATATGCTTTTGGTAGAGCTCTTCGCCGAAGTCGATGAAGCTTTGTTCGTCGACGCCCTTCATGAATTTGGCGGCGGCGGTCATCAGCCCCGAAAAGCCGATCTGCCCCAGGCTGTGCTGCGCGATTACCTGCGCGGTTTCGGCGATTTCCTCGACCGACATTTCGCGGCGCTGAAACTTTTCGCGCAGCATCGCTGTGGCGGAGTAGCCCGAGATGATCGTGCCGTCGAAATCGAAAAGCGCGGCGATGCGCGATCCGGGTTCGGACGCGAGGACTTCTTCCAAATGCGGCTGCGGTCTTGGCACGCACATCTCCCCACAGGCGGCTATATTGCCGCTTATCCCTGCACGATGACAGGTAAGATGGGGTTAATCAATGCGTCCAATTCGTCGCCCCCCGCGAAGGTGGGGGCCGGTGGCAAGGTGGCGCTAGGCCGATAGCGGCCCCCGCCTTCGCGGGGGCGACGATCACGGGCGAAGTGCCGCCGCTTCCCTCGCCAGCGCCTCGATCTTCACCGGATCGAGCGGGCCCGCGGGCACCACCCAGCTGCCGCCGACGCAGCGCACGGGCCCCAGCGCGAGCCATTCGGGCGCGGTCGCGGCGCTGATGCCGCCGGTCGGGCAGAAATTGACGCCGCCGAAGGGGCCTGCGAGGGCTTTCAATGCCGGGATGCCGCCGCTCGTCGCGGCGGGGAAAAATTTGAAGCTGTCGAGGCCGATGTCGAGCCCCATCATGATGTTCGACGCATTGGCGACGCCGGGCAGGAAGGGAATGCCGCTCGCCACCGCGGCTTCGCCGAGGCTGTCGGTGAGGCCGGGCGAGACGATGAATTCGCTGCCCGCGTCGATCGCATCCTTGAGCATGTGGGGATTGAGCACCGTGCCCGCGCCGACGACCGCGCCCGATACCGCTTTCATCGCGCGGATCGCATCGAGCGCGGCGGGGGTGCGCATCGTCACCTCGAGCACCCGGAGCCCGCCCGCGACGAGTGCCTCGGCCATCGGCACGGCGTCCTCGACGCGGTCGATGACGATCACCGGGATCACCGGCGCGAGGGTCATGATCTGCTCGATACCGCTGTTGGACATATTCACTCCGATTTCGTTCGTCGCCCCCGCGAAGGCGGGGGCCGGTGGCAAGGTGGCGCAAGGCCGGTAGCGGCCCCCGCCTTCGCGGGGGCGACGGATTAAGTCACAGTTTCCATCGCCGCGAGCACGGCCGAACCGCCCTTTTCCGCCTCGTCGGCGTGGTGGCGGAACAGCGCGAAGAGTTCGCGGCCGACACCGAGCGCGGGCGGGGGTGCGGCGGCGGGGGTGCGCGCGGCCCATTCGGCTTCGTCGACGAGCGCGACGACTTCGCCCCTCACCGCGCAGACGCGCACGATGTCGCCGTTGCGCAGAAAGGCGAGCGGGCCGCTGACACCGTCGGGGCCGGGCAGCGCCTCGGGCGAGAGATGGATCACCGCGGGCACCTTGCCGCTGGCGCCCGACATGCGGCCGTCGGTGAGCAACGCGACGCGATAGCCCTTGTCCTGCAACACGCCCAGCGCCGGGGTCAGCTTGTGGAGTTCGGGCATACCGTTGGCGCGCGGGCCCTGGAAGCGGACGACGACGACGACGTCGCGATCGAGCTCGCCCGCCTTGAAGGCGGTGAGCACCTGATTCTGGTCGTCGAAGATCTGGGCCGGCGCCTCGATCGTCCAGCGATCCGGATCGACCGCGCTCGTCTTGATGATCGCACGGCCGAGGTTGCCCGCGAGCAGCCGCATCCCGCCGTCGGGCGAAAAGGGTGCGGCGACGGAGCGCAGCATCGTGTCGTCGCGGCTTGTCGCGGGCGCGGCCTGCCAGTGAAGTTCTTCGTCAACGAGCACGGGCTCCGCCGCATAATCGGCCATCGTGCCGCCGACGGTAAGGATGTCCCCATGGAGCAATCCGGCACCGAGCAGCTCGCGCACGACATAGCCGATGCCACCCGCGGCGTGGAAATGGTTCACGTCGCCCGCGCCGTTCGGATAGACGCGCGCGAGCAGCGGCACGGCGTGACTGAGCTCGTCGAAATCCTGCCAGTCGATGATGATCCCTGCGGCGCGCGCGATTGCGGGCAGGTGGATCGCATGATTGGTCGAGCCGCCCGTTGCGAGCAGGCCGATCGCGGCGTTGACGATCGCCTTTTCGTCGATGCATCGGCCGAGCGGGCGATAGTCGTCGCCGTCCCAGCCGATCGCGGCGATCCGGTGGGTCGCGGCGCGGGTAAGCTCCTGACGCAGCTTGGTGCCGGGGTTGGTGAAGGCGCTGCCGGGGATGTGCAGCCCCATCAGCTCCATCATCATCTGGTTCGAGTTCGCGGTGCCATAGAAGGTGCAGGTTCCGGCGCCATGATAGCTTGCCGCCTCGGCTTCGAGCAGTTCGTCGCGCGTCGCCTTGCCCTCGGCATACAGCTGGCGGATGCGCTGCTTTTCCTTGTTCGCGAGGCCCGACGGCATCGGCCCGGCCGGGACGAGGATCTGCGGGAGGTGGCCGAAGCGCAGCGCGCCGATGAGCAGGCCGGGGACGATCTTGTCGCAGATGCCGAGCAGCAGCGCGCCTTCGAACATCGCGTGGCTGAGCGCGATAGCGGTGCCCTGCGCGATATTGTCGCGGCTGAACAGCGACAGGTCCATGCCCGCCTGCCCCTGCGTCACGCCGTCGCACATCGCGGGGACGCCGCCCGCGACCTGCGCGGTGGCGCCGGCTTCGCGCGCGAAAAGTTTGATCTGTTCGGGGTAGCGGCCATAGGGCTGATGCGCCGAGAGCATGTCGTTATAGGCGGTGACGATACCGATGTTCATTGCGCCGCCGGTGCGGATGACGGGCTTGTCGTCGCCTGCCGCCGCGAAGCCGTGGGCGAGGTTGCCGCACGACAGATTGCCGCGGTTGGTGCCGGCGTCGCGCTGGCGGTCCATCAGGTCGAGGTAGGCGGCGCGACGCGGCGCGCTGCGCGCGATGATGCGGTCGGTGACCGTGGAGATTGTGGGGTGGAGCGTGGTCATTGATATTTCCCGTCGCCCCCGCGAAGGCGGGGGCCGCTGGAGGGTCTATGCAGCGACGAAGGGTAAGGCCGACGGCGGCCCCCGCCTTCGCGGGGGCGACGTGTTATCTCTTCAATCATGCCAGCTCGCCCCGTCGCGTTCGATCAGCGCGATCGCGCTCGACGGCCCCCAGCTGCCCGCGGTGTAGTTCTGCGGCGCCATATCGACCGCCGCCCACGCATCGCGGATCGCGTCGATCCACTCCCATTGCGCCTCGACCTCGTCGCGGCGCACGAAGAGGGTCTGGTCGCCTTCGATGAAGTCGAGCAGCAGGCGCTCGTATGCGATGCGGCGGCGCTCGCCGGCAAAGCTGTGCGAGAGCGAGACATCCATCGTCACTTCTTTGAGCTTCACCCCGTCGCGGTCGAGCCCCGGCTGTTTCGCCATCACCTTGACCCGGATATTCTCCTCGGGCTGCAAGTTGATGATCATCATATTGGCGTCGAGCTTGCCCGCGCCGACGCGCGCGAAGATGTTGTGCGGGACGGGTTTAAACTGGATCAGCACTTCGGACTTGCGCTGCGGCATCCGCTTGCCGGTGCGCAGGTAAAAGGGCACGCCCTTCCACCGCCAATTGTCGATAAACGCCTTCAAGGCGACGAAGGTTTCGGTGTTCGAGGGAGTGCCCAGCTCATCGGCATAGCCCGCGACCGCGGCACCGTTCACCGCGCCGCTGCTGTACTGGCCCTTCACGCTGTGTGCCTTCACATCGTCGGCGCGCATCTTGCGAAGTGAGCGCAGCAGCTTGACCTTTTCGTCGCGCACCGCGGTCGCGCTGACGCTCGACGGCGGCTCCATCGCGATGATCGCGAGCAATTGCAGCATATGGTTCTGGACCATGTCCTTCAGCGCGCCGACGCCGTCATAATAGGAGACGCGGCCTTCGAGCCCGACGGTTTCGGCGACGGTGATCTGGACATGGTCGATCGCCTGCGCGTTCCACAGCGGTTCGAACAACATGTTGGCAAAGCGCAGCGCGAGCAGGTTCTGCACCGTTTCCTTGCCAAGATAATGGTCGATGCGGAACACGCGGTCCTCGGCGAAGGCGTCGCCGACCTGGGCATTGACGTCGCGCGACGAGGCGAGGTCGTGGCCGATCGGCTTTTCCATCGCGATGCGGCATTCGGCGCAGGCGATGTTCGCGGCTTTCAACCCCTGCGCGATCGGGCCGAACATCGACGGCGGGGTCGAGAGATAGACGCCGATCGGGCGGTTCATGCGGTCGCCGAGCAATACCGCGAGGTCGTCATAACCGGTGCCCGCGCCGGCATCGATCGCGCAATAATCGATGCGCGCGAGGAAGGTGTCGACGGTCGCGGCGTCGATGCGGTCGGCGGGTAGATGCTCGGCCAAGGCAGCGCGGACCTGCGCGCGAAAGGCGTCGCGGTCCATCGCCGAGCGCCCCGACCCGACGATCGTCAGCGTATCGGCGAGCAGCCCGTCCATGTGGAGATTGTAGAGCGAGGGGAAGAGCATGCGCTGCGCAAGGTCGCCCGTCGCCCCGAACAACACCAATGTTTCGACTTTGACGCTCACATTCGTCCCCTTGGATAACATGTGCAGAATTGGAGGATGCGCCCGGCGAATGCAACGCGCATACGTAAGCCGCATATCGTCGTCATCCCGGCGAAGGCCGGGATCTCACCCTATCGGTTTACCGCACCGGCGAGATCCCGGCCTTCGCCGGGATGACGATTTAACGGGGATGGATTCCTTTTAACGGGGATGGATTCCTTTTCGCCGCAAACGATTCTAAGACCCGATCCCATGGCCGGCACTCCCCCACCCTATGATGTCATCGTCGTCGGCGGCGGCGTAAACGGCGCAGGCGTCGCGCGCGATGCCGCGGGGCGCGGCGCGCGCGTGCTGCTGATCGAGGCGGGCGATCTGGCGCAGGGCACCTCGTCGAAATCGACCAAGCTGATCCACGGCGGGCTGCGCTACCTCGAACATTATGAGTTCGGCCTGGTGCGCGAGGCGCTGAAGGAACGCGAGGTCTTGTGGGACATCGCGCCGCATATCATCTGGCCGCTGCGGTTCGTCCTGCCCTATCGCGACGGGCTGCGGCCGCGCTGGCTGCTGCGGTTGGGGCTGTTCCTTTACGATCATATCGGCGGCCGCAAGAAGCTGCCCGCGACGCGCTCGGTCGACCTTCGGCGTCATGCCGCGGGGGCGCCGTTGCAATCGCACTATGTCCACGGGTTCGAATATTCGGACGGCTGGGTCGACGATGCGCGGCTCGTGCTGCTCAACGCGCGCGATGCCGCCGACCGCGGCGCGCGCGTTCGCCCGCGCACGCGCGCCGAGATGCTGCGCTGCGAGGATGGGCTGTGGGTCGTCGATGCAGCAGACGATCAGGGGCATCGCTATCACTTCACCGGCCGCAGCATCGTCAATGCCGCGGGGCCGGCAGTGCTCGACCTGCTCAAACGCGCCGATGCCGAGCCCGACCATCAGATGCGGCTGGTGCGCGGGTCGCACATCGTCGTGCGCCGGCTGTTCGAGCATGATTATGCCTATTTTTTCCAGCTGCCCGACGGGCGCATCTTTTTCGCGATTCCTTATGAGCAGGATTTCACGCTGATCGGCACGACCGATGTGGACCATGACGGACCCGCGAGCGAGGCGAGAGCGAGCGAGGCCGAAATCGCCTATCTGTGCGAAGGCGCCAGCCTCTATTTCCGCACGCCCGTCACCCCCGCCGAAGTGGTGTGGAGCTTTTCGGGCGTGCGGCCGCTGGTCGAGGACGGGTCGGGACGGCCCGAGGCGGCGACGCGCGGATACCGGATCGACCTCGATCTGGAAGAGGGCGCGCCGCTGCTCACCATCTATGGCGGCAAGATCACCAGCTATCGCCATGTCGCCGAGGAAGCGGTCGATGCGCTGGCGCGCCATGTGCCCGCGCTGAGCGCCAGGCATTGGACCGCGAAGGCGGCGCTGCCGGGCGGCGATTTTCCGGTTACGGGCGCCGCGGCGCTCAAGGCCGAATATCGGCTGGCCCATCCCTTCCTGTCGGCGGCGACTGCGCAGCGGATCGCGTGCGCCTATGGCACCGATGCGCGGCGCTGGCTGGGCGAGGCGGACAGCTGGGACGCGCTGGGCGGCGAGATTGCACATGGCCTCAGCGTCGCCGAGGTGCAGTGGATGGTCGAACAGGAATGGGCGCGCACGGCGGACGACATATTGTGGCGGCGGAGCAAATTGGGGCTGGTGTTCAGCGAGGAGGACAAGGCGCGGCTTGCCGCGTGGGTCGAAGCCAAGCTCCCGCTACCCCTCCCCGCCTGATCGCGGCGGTCATTGCGCTGCGGCGGCGACAATCGCCATGGCGTCGGCGCCCGCGGGGAAATGCGCCTTTTCGCTCCGGTCGTGCACGGCGTCCCAAACCGCCGCCGCGACGTCGGCCTCGGTCGTGGACAGCGCCGGTTCGGCCATCGCCGCCAGAATGGGCGCGGCAAAGCTGCCATAGGGTTCGGGCAGCACATCCTCCAGGCGGATATCGGTGTTTTGCGCAAAAGCGGTGGTCGGGCCGTAACCCGGTTCGACGAGCTTCAACCTTATGCCGAGCGGCGCCAGTTCATGGGCGAGGCTCCCCGTAAATCCCTGAATTGCCGTCTTGCTGCCCGTGTAGGCGGCGGCGAGCGGAAAGGGCGCAAGCGTCGCCGACGAGGTGACGTTGACGATCGTTCCCGCACCCCGCGCCCGAAACTGCGGGATCATCGCCTGCGTCATCGCGATCGTGCCGAGCGTATTGGTCGCATAAACATCGCGAATCTTCGCCATCGACGAATGTTCGAGCGCGCCGAAGAGGCCGATGCCGGCGTTGTTGACGAGCACATCGATCGGCCCCGCAACCTCGATCGCGAGCGCAATGCTGTCGGCATCGGTGACGTCGAGCGGCAGGATGTGCAGGCGGTCGGACGGTGCGAACAGGTCGGACCGCGGCCGCCGCATCGTCGCGATGACACGCCAGCCCCGCGCATGGAAGTGACGCGCCGTTTCGAGCCCGTAGCCCGACGAACAGCCGGTGACGAAGATGGTCTGCATGGCGATTCCTTTCGATCCTTGATGGCACCGCCCTAGCTTTCGTCTGTTAGACGATCTATAATTGATCATCCGTATTTCTTTATCATAAGTCCCAACATGCCCGATCCGCTTTCCGACATCATCGCGCTGCTGCGCCCGACCACGGTCTTTGCGAAGGGGATCAGCGGCGCGGGACGCTGGGCGGTGCGCTATTCGGCGTTCGGCGATCCGAGTTTTTGCACCATCCTCGGCGGATCGTGCCGCCTGACCGTCGACGGTGCGCCGCCGGTGACATTGAATGCGGGCGATTTCGTCCTGCTGCCCGCGACGCCCGGCTTCACCATGTCGGGCTTCGTCCCCGCCGACACCCGCGATCTCGTCACGATCGATCCGCGCGCGGCCGCTGGCTTTACGGGCGAGATGCGGCATGGCGATCCGCGGGGTGCGCCCGACGTGCGGATGCTCGGCGGCTATTTCGCCTTTGCCTCGCCCGATGCCAACCTGCTCGTGTCGCAGCTCCCGGCAGTCATCCACCTGCGCGGCGCAGCGCGGCTGACGGCGCTCGTCCGCATGGTTCGCGAAGAGGCGGGAGACGACCAGCCGGGCCGCGACCTCGTCCTTGCGCGGCTGGTCGAGATATTGCTTGTCGAGGCGCTGCGCGCAGGCGCCGAGCGCGAGGCACCGCAAGGGTTGCTGCGCGGGCTGGCCGATCCCCAGCTCGCGCGGGTGATCCGCCGCATTCACGATGCGCCCGCCCATTCATGGACTATTTCGGCGCTGGCGCAGGAAGCAGCCCTGTCGCGTTCGGCGTTTTTCGACCGCTTCGCGCGCGCCGTCGGTGTCCCCCCGATGGAATATCTGCTGCGGTGGCGGATGAGCCTCGCAAAAGACCTATTGCGGCGCCGCGCGGGAAAGCTCGACGAGATCGCAATGCGTGTCGGCTATGGTTCGGCCAGCGCGTTCAGCACCGCCTTTGCTCGCCACGTCGGACTGCCACCGAAGCGATACGCGCTGAGCGCCTAATCGACGCCGAACTGCGCCGCGAGCTTGGCGCGGCGGACTTGCCACGTTTCGGCGAGCGCGGGGATGTCGCGCAGCGCGGTGAGGTCGGCGGGGCGCGCCTTGGCTTCGCCGCCGACCAGCAGGCCGAACAGCGAGGCGAGCGGCCAGTCGGGATACGGCCGATCGACCAATGCGAGCGCGTCGCCCGCCTGCACCATGCCCGCTTCGAGGACGCGGTAATACCAGCCCGTCCGGCGGCTCGCGACGACCTTGGCCATCACACCCTTGACCCCGAAACGGTGGTCGAGCTTCCAGCAGGGCTGGCGCGCCTGGCTGACCTCGATCAGCGCGCTGCCGAGGCGGAAACGGTCGCCGAGGCAGACGCTCTGCTCGTCGAGGCCGAGGGTCGAGATATTCTCCCCGAACGCGCCCGGTGCATCGAGCAGCGGCGCATCGCCCAGTTGCCCGCGCCACCAGTCGTAATGATCGGCGGGATAATGGTGGATCGCCTTGTCGACCCCGCCGTGCACCGTGCGATCGGCCTGTTCGTCGCCGGCGAGGCCCATCGCGCCCACCACGACCGCCTCTGCCACGGGCCGCTTGGCAATGGCGCTCGGCTCGTCGCCGCGAAAGGGGCGTGCCTTGCCCGTCAGGACGGCGAGGATTTCGGTTTCCATGGCCGCGATTGCTTAGGCCGCGCGGCGGAAATGGCAATCGTCAGGTTTCGGCGCCGAGCGGCTACGCCGCGGCGCGCGTGCGCGTTGCAAGCACGATCGCGAGTCCGGCCAGCGCCATCAACGCCCCCGCGATCGACACCGCCGGATAGCCGAGCCCCAGCGCGATCACCCCGCCGCCGACCGCCGCACCGACCGCGTTGCCAAGGTTGAAGGCACCGATGTTGACCGCCGAGGCGAGATTGGGCGCGTCGCTGGCCGCCTCCATCACCCGCATCTGAAGCGGCGGGACGATCGCGAAGGTCGCCACGCCCCATGCGAAGATGGTGATGGCGGCGGCGAGCGGCTGGAACATCGCGCCCGCAAAGAGAACGAGCGTCGCAGCAAGCGCGCCGAGCGAGACGATCAGCGTGCGGTCGATCGAGCGATCGGCGAACACCCCGCCGAGCCAGTTGCCGGCAGTGAGGCCGAGGCCATAGATCACCAGCATCGCGGTTATGAACAAGGTCCCTGCCCCTGTCGCTTCGGTCAGGATCGGCGCGATATAGGTGAAGACGGTGAACATCGCTGCAGAACCGATCGCGGTCAGCGCGAGCGCGACGAGCACTTCGCGGCGCTTCAGCACGCCCAGTTCGGCGAGCATGTTGCCGCCCTCGGCACGCGGGAGGTCGGGCAGCGCGAAGCGCAGCGCGGCCATGGTAAAGAGGCCCCAGACCGCGATGATGCCAAAGGCGGTGCGCCAGCCGAAGGTCTCGCCCACCCAGGGCGCGAGCGGCACCCCGATCACATTGGCGAGCGTCAGCCCCATGAACATCGCGGCGACCGCGCTCGCGCGTTTTTCGGGCGCGACGAGGCTCGCCGCCACGACCGAGCCGACGCCGAAAAAGGCGCCGTGGTTGAGCGAGGTGATGACGCGCGCGATCATCAGCGTCGTATAATCGCCTGCAATCGCCGAGAGGAAATTGCCGAGCGTGAAGATCGCCATCAGGCCGATCAGCAAGGTGCGGCGGTTCAGCCGCGCGGTGGTCAGCGTCATCAGCGGCGCGCCGAGCATCACCCCGAGCGCATAGGCCGACACCAGCAGCCCGGCGGCGGGGATCGACACCCCCAGCCCTTCGGCCATGTCGGGGAGCAACCCCATGGGTGCAAATTCGGTGATGCCGATGCCGAAGGCGCCGATAGAGAGCGCCACGAGGGGAAAGTTGATTTTCATGTCGGTTCTTCCGATCAGACGAGCGGCGGGTTCAGGCGGGCAAAGCCCTCCTGCTGCCGATAGGGCGTGTGCGGATAGGGCGGCAGGACGTCGCTCGCGGCGTCGAGCGCGGCGATATGTTCGGCGGTCAGCGCCCAGCCGACCGCGCCGAGATTCTGCCGCAGCTGCTCCTCGTTGCGCGCGCCGATAATGACCGACGCCACCGTCGGGCGCCGCAGCAGCCAGTTGATCGCGACCTGCGGCACCGTCTTGCCGGTTTCGGCCGCGACGGCTTCGAGCGCATCGATCACGCGATAGAGCAGCTCCTCGGCCACCGGCGGCGCAAATTGCTCGGTTTCGTGGAGGCGGCTGCCCGCGGGCACCGGACGCCCGCGCCCGATCTTGCCGGTCAGCCGTCCCCAACCGAGCGGGCTCCACACCAGCGCGCCGATGCCCTGGTCGGCGGCGAGCGGCATCAGGTCGGCTTCATAGGCGCGGCCGATGAGCGAATAATAGACCTGGTGCGCGACGAAGCGCGGGGTGCCGCGCCGGTCGGCTGCGGCCTGCGCCTTCATCAATTGCCAGCCGGGATAGTTGGAAACGCCCGCATAGCGCAGCTTGCCCGCGGCGATCAGCGTCGCAAGCGTGTCCATCAGCTCGTCGACCGGGGTCGAGGCGTCGAAGGCGTGGAGCTGGAGCAGGTCGATATGGTCGGTGCCGAGCCGGCGGAGCGATGCCTCGACCGCGCGGATCAACCGGCTGCGCGAGACGCCCCAATCCTGCGGCCCGTCGCCCATCGGCAGGCCGGTCTTGGTCGAAATCAGCACCGCATCGCGGCGGCCCTTGATCGCCTCGCCCAAAATCGCCTCCGACGCGCCGTTCGAATAGACGTCGGCGGTGTCGAACAGCGTCACCCCGGCGTCGAGGCTGATGTCGATCAGGCGCCGCGCCTCGGCCGCATCGCTGGTGCCCCACGCGCTGAACAGCGGTCCCTGCCCGCCGAAGGTGCCGGTTCCGAAGCTCAAGGCCGGGACGCGAAGCCCCGACGATCCCAATTGACGATATTCCATGACCCATCCTTTCGATTGCATTGGACGCATAGATGGACGGGCCAATGCACTTGGTGTAGCGCCGCACGAAGCGAAGGATTTTTGACATGAACGCAAAGATGGATGGCGGTGGCGATCGCGCGCGGTCGATGGAGGTGTTTGTCGCGACGGTCGCGGAGGGCAGTTTTTCGGCCGCGGGCCGCTGCCTGGGCCTCACCCCGTCGGCGGTCAGCCGCACGATCGACCGTATCGAGGCGCGGCTGGGCGTGCGCCTGTTGCTGCGCTCGACGCGCTCGCTCGCGCTGACGCCCGAAGGCGAGGCCTATCTGCGCGCCGCGCGGCGCATCCTGGCCGATCTGGGCGACGCCGAGCAGGCGATCGCCGATCAGGGGGCGCCGCGCGGGCGGCTGCGCGTCAGCGCGGCACAGGCGCACGGTCGGATGTGCATCGTGCCGCTGCTCGGCGAGTTCGTGCGGCTTTATCCGCATATCCTGGTCGACATCAGCCTGGCCGACCGGCTGGTCGACATCGCCGCCGGACAGGCCGACGTCGCGATCCGCTTTGGCCCGCTGGCCGACAGTCCGCTGACCGCGCGCAAGCTGGGCGAAAGCCGCCGCGTGATCGTCGCGTCGCCCGCCTATCTGGCGGCGCACGGCATGCCGCGCCGCCCCGAGGAGTTGCACGATCACAACTGCCTGAATTTCAACTTCCGCCGCGCCGAGCCGACCTGGCCCTTTCGTGATGGCGCGCGCGACTATGCGCTGGCGGTGCGGGGTAATATCGAGGCGAACAATGGCGAGACGCTGGGACAGCTCGCCGCCGCCGGCGTCGGCATCGCGCGCGTCGGCGCGTTCAGCATCGCCGACCAGATCGCCAGCGGCGCGCTGATCCCGATCCTCGAGGAGTATAACCCCGGCGATGTCGAGGTGATCCACGCGGTCTTCGCAGGCGGCGCGAACACCCCCGCACGGGTGCGCGTGTTCGTCGATTTTCTGGTCGAACGGCTGGGGCGCGCGGGTTGAGGGTGGGAGAGAAACGGAAGCTTGTGGGCGGTTGCGGACATACCACTATCGTCATCCCGGCGAAGGCCGGGATCTCACCCTCTCGGTTTACCACTCCGGCGAGATCCCGGCCTTCGCCGGGATGACGGACAAGGGAAGGTCAGGAATCCACCCCAAAACCGCCGCACCCCCTGCGGCCGGGTTGAGACAAGCCCATGCCAATAGGCTATCGTGCATGCATGACTGGCGAAATGATCGACCTTCCCGTCCGCCGCCTCGGCCTTGGCGAGCCCGGCGATGCCGCGCTGGATCGCTGCATCGCCGTCGAGGCGCCGGTGTCGGTGGAGGTTGGCGGCATTGCCTATGCGGTGATGATGGCGACGCCCGCGGACCTGGAGGATTATGCCGTCGGCTTTGCCCTGAGCGAAGGGCTGATCGCGGCGCCCGCCGACATCCGGCGGATCGACGCGCAGCCGATCGAAGGCGGCTTGGCACTGCGGCTGTGGCTGAGCGCGGAGCGCAACGCCGCGGCGCTCGAACGCGCGCGGACGCGGGTGAGCGAGAGCAGCTGCGGCCTGTGCGGGATCGCGAATATCGAGGAGGTGCTGCGTCCGTTGCCGCCGGTGACCGCGCGCATCAGCACCGACCGCACGGCCATCGCCGCTGCGCTGGCGGCGATCGAGGCGCATCAGCCGCTCGGCCGCGCGACGGGCGCCGCGCACGCCGCCGCCTTTTGCTCGCCCGCGGGCGCGGTCCGGCTGGTGCGCGAGGATGTCGGGCGGCACAATGCGCTCGACAAGCTGATCGGCGCGCTCGCGCGGGCGGGGATCGACGCGGGCGAGGGTTTCATCCTGTTGTCGGCGCGGTGCAGCTATGAGCTGGTCGAAAAGACGGTGCGCGCGGGATGCCCGATGCTCGTCACCATCTCGGCGCCGACGAGTCTGGCCGCGGCGCGCGCGGCGGCGGCGGGGCTGACGCTCGTCGCGCTCGCGCGGCCCGACGCGGCGCTGGTGATCGCCGATCCGCAGGGCATGATCGCATGAGGACACTCGGCGCGATCCTTGCCGGTGGGGCGTCGCGCCGTTTCGGGTCGGACAAGGCGCTGGCGATGCTGGACGGTCGCACGCTGCTCGACCATGCGCGCGCCGCGCTTGCCCCGCATTGCGACGCGGTGGTCGTCGTCGGGCGTGCGGACGGCATCGCCGACTGGCCGCGCCCCGGCATGGGACCGCTCGGCGCGATCGCGGGGGCATTGGATCATGCGGCGGCACAGGGGTTCGACCGGCTGCTGAGCGCGCCGGTCGATTGCGTGCGCCTGCCCGCCGACCTTGCCGCACTGCTGTCCCCCGCCCCGGCTTTCCTCGACAGCCAGCCGGTGATCGGGCTGTGGCCCGTCGCGGCGTTGGGCGAGTTGAAAGCGATGCTGGAGGCAGACGGCGACCTGGCGATGCGCGCCTTTGCCCGCCGCATCGGCGCGCGCGCGGTGCAGTGCGATTTTGCGCTGCCCAATATCAACAGCGTTGCCGACCTTGAGCGGCTGGCGAAAGGCTGAACCGTTAGCGCCGGAAGGTAACGGCCTTTTAGTAATCGTCATTCCGGCGCACGCCGGAATCTCTCCCTCGCATTCTGACGCAACGGCGAGATCCCGGCCTTCGCCGGGATGACGAGGAAAATAGGGCTATGTTTGTGTCCGAGCGGGCACGCGCTAACCCGCCGCCACAACCCGCACCGGAATCGCCTTGGCGGCGGGGCAGCCGCTTACCCGGTCGTGGAAGGCGAGCGGGAGGAGCGGGTTGAGTTCGGGATAATAGCCCGCGACCGAACCGCGCGACATCGGATAGTCGATCAGCGTCAGCCCCTCGACGCGCCGCGTCACGCCATCGCCCGCGATCGTTTCGAGCGCGACGCGTGCGCCCGCGGCGAGGCCGCGATCGATCCTGTCGTCGGCGTTCATGAACAGCACCATCCGGTCGCCGTAAACGCCGCGATAGCGGTCGTTATAGCTGTAGATCGTCGTGTTGAACTGGTCGTGCGAGCGCACCGTCGCGAGGCGCAGCATCGCGGGATCGTCGACCGGCGCATTCACCGCGAGCCCCGGCAGGACGAGGAAATTGGCCTTGCCCGTCGCCGTCGCCCAGATGCGGCGGCGCGGCGGGATGTCGAGGTGAAAGCCCATCGGCGCCTGGATACGCTGCGAAAAGCCTTCGTAGATTGCGGGATAGACGTCGGCGATTTTATCGCGGATCAGACCGTAATCGTCGATATAGCTGGCCCAATCGACCTTGCTGTCCGGCAGCGTCGCCATCGCCATGCGGCAGACGATCTCGACCTCGGACAAGAGATGCTCGCTCGCGGGGTCGAGCACGCCGCGCGAGGCGGTGACGTTCGACATCGAATCCTCGATCGTCACAAACTGTTCGCCCCTTACGGTTTCGATCCGTTCGGACCGCGCGATCACCGGCAAGATCAGCGCGTCCTTGCCGTGGACGAGGTGCCCGCGGTTGAGCTTGGTCGCGATGCCGACCGTCAGGTCGAGCTGCCGCATCGCGGCATAGGCGCGGTCGGTATCGGGGACCGCGCGGACGAAATTGCCGCCGAGGCCGATAAAGACTTTGGCTTCGCCCGCCAGCATCGCCTCGACCGCCTCGACGCTGTGATGCCCTTGTTCGCGCGGCGGATCGAAACCGAAGACGTCGCGGACGCGGTCGAGATAGGCGGCCGAGGGCCGCTCGTCGATGCCGACGGTGCGGTCGCCCTGCACGTTCGAATGGCCGCGGATCGGCGAAATGCCCGCGCCGGGCTTGCCGAAATTGCCGCGGAGGAGGAGCAGGTTCGCGACCTGCTGGACCAGCTCGGACCCGCGCTGATGCTGGGTGACGCCCATGCCGTAGCAGATGATCGTCGCGTTCGAGCGGATATAGATGTCGGCGCAGCGGCGGATCTGCGCCTCGTCGATCCCTGCCGCGGCGGTGATCGCGTCCCACGATTGCGCCTCGACATCGGCGCGCAGCGCCGCGAGGCCGTCGGTATGGTCTGCGATGAAGCCATGGTCGAGCACCGCCTCACCCGCGGCGTCGCGCTCGAACAGCACCTTCATCATGCCCTTCAAGAGCGCGAGGTCGCCGCCAATACGGATATGGACAAACTCGCTCGTTATCTCGGTCGAGCCGAAGGTCGCCATCTGGACGATGTCTTGCGGCTCGGTAAATTTGATCAGCGCGCGTTCGGGCATCGGATTGACCGCGACGATCGGCACCCCGCGTTTGCGCGCCTCGACGAGCGGGGTCATCATCCGCGGCGCATTGGTCCCCGCATTGTGGCCGATCAGGAAAATCGCCTCGGCGTGCTCGAAATCCTCGAGGATCACCGTGCCCTTGCCGATGCCGATCGACGGCGGCAGGCCGCGGCTGGTCGGTTCGTGGCACATGTTCGAACAATCGGGAAAATTGTTGGTGCCAAACTCGCGCACGAAGATCGAATAGAGGAAGGCGGCCTCATTCGGGGTGCGACCCGAGGTGTAGAATTCGGCGCGGTGCGGGCTGTCCAGCGCGCGAAGATGGCGGCCGATCAGCGCGAAGGCTTCGTCCCAGCCGACCGGCACATAATGATCGGTGGCGGCGTCGTATCGCATCGGCTCGGTCAGCCGGCCCTGCATTTCGAGCCAATAGTCCGACTGCGCCATCAGTTCGGTGACGCTGTGCTGCGCAAAAAAGTCGCGCGTGACGCGAAATTTCGTGGCTTCGTACGCGAGCGCCTTGGCGCCATTTTCGCAAAATTCGAGCTTTTTGGTGCAGGCGGCGTCGGGGAAGGCGCAGCTGGGGCATTTGAACCCGCCGGGCTGGTTCATCGAGAGGAGCGCGCGCGACCCCTTGGTCACGACGCTCTGTTCGAGCAGCACCTTTGCCGTCGCAGCCGCGGCGGCCCAGCCGCCGGCGGGGCGGTCGTAGCGTTTGTAGCGGGGGCGATCGCCAGCCATGGGCGCCTTTAAGCATAGCGCCCGGCGGCTGGCCACCGCTCTTTGGTGTGGGGTGCGCGCCCGCCTTAGCGGCCGGGCGCGAGCCGCATCGCTGCGCCGCCGCCGGGGGCGAGCCAGAGCTTGTACGTGTCGCCCTTTTTCACCTTGATCGTGTCATAAGCGATGTTGCGGCGCGCGTCGGTCAGATAGGTTGCGCCTTCGCCATCCTTCCAGATCGTCGCGGTATAGGTCTTGCCGGGTTCGAGGAAATCGAACGACAGCGTCAGCGTGCGCTCGGTGCCGTCGTTGACGCCGCCGACATACCAGTCGGCGCTCGCCCGGTCCTTGCGCGCGAAAATCGCATAATCGCCGACCGCGCCCGCGATCAGGCGGCTTTCGGCCCAGTCGGTCGGCACCTGCTTCACGAAGTCGAGCTCGCGCGGATGCGCTTCGAGGTTTTCGATGAAGTCGGCGGCCATCTGGATCGGCGAATAGATGGCGAGATAGAGGCCGAGCTGCTTCGCGAGGGTCGAGGTCATCGGCACGCCCTGGGCGCCCTGCAGGCTGAACACCCCCGGCGTATAGTCCATCGGCCCCGACAGCATTCGCGTATAGACGAGCGTCGGTTCATGGTCGGGCCCGTTGGCGAAGGCGCCCCAGGCATTATATTCCATGCCGCGGGCGCCTTCGCGGGCGACCCAGTTGGGATAGGTGCGGCGAAGGCCCGTGTCCTTCACCGGTTCGTGCGGGTTGACCGCGACCTTATATTTCGCCGCCGCCTGAACGACCTTCAGATGATGCTGCACCTGGCGCTGGCCGTCGTGCCATTCCATCACCTTGTCGTCGGGGGCAGCGCCCGGCGCGATGATGCCGCCCGCGTCGGCGACATAGCCGGTCTTGACCGCCTTGACGCCGAGCTGGCCGTAAAGCTTCATCGCATCGTCGAGCTGCGCTTCATAGACCGCGATATTGCCGCCGGTTTCGTGATGGCCGATCAGCGTGACGCCCTTTTTGCGCGCATGGTCGGTCACGGCCTTCAGGTCGAAATCGGGATAGGCCTGGGTGAAGCTATATTCGTCGCCATGGCCGAACCAGTTGCCGTTCCAACCCTTGTTCCAGCCCTCGACGAGCACGCCGCCGAAGCCATGCTTGGCGGCGAAATCGATATATTGCTTGGTGCGCTCGGTCGTCGCGCCATGGTTCGGCCCCTCGGCCCAGCTCCAGTCGCCGCGGATCATGCCCCACCAGATGCCGATATATTTCATCGGCTTGACCCAGCTGACATCGCCCAGCTTGTTGGGTTCGTTGAGGTTGAGTTCGAGGTCGCTTTCGACCAGCCCCGCAGCGTCATCGGTAATACGGATCGTCCGCCACGGCGTCGCAAACGGCAGGTCGCGCACGACGCGTGACCCCTGCGACGCGGGCGCCAGCGTCGCGCGGAACTTGCGCCCTTCGACCCGCTTCAGCCACATGCCGGCATAATCGACGAGCGCGGCCTCGTGGAACGCGAGGTGTGTGCCGTCGGCGAGGCGCATGGTGATCGGGGTGTGCGCGGTCGATACCGCGTCGATCGGCGTCTGCTGATAGACTTGTTCGTAGCGGTTCCATTCGCCGCCCGCGATCCACCACGCCGTGCCCTCGGGCGCGATGTCGAATTCGGTGATCTCGTCGGCGATCTTCGCGGTCTTGAGGCCGTCCTGTTCGGGCAGTTCGTAGCGGAAGCCGATGCCGTCGTCGAACAGGCGGAAGCGCAGGTTCATCGCATGGCCGCCCCAGCTTTCATCCTGGCGGAAGCGGACGAGCAGTTCGTTATGCTGGTCGCGCACAAAGCGGCGTTCGCCCCAGGGCTGCTCCCAGCGGCTGTCGGCGCTCGCGCGTTCGACGCTCTCGATTTTGAAACCGCGCTGGAGGCCCATGCGATCGGTCATGATGAAGCCGAGCTTCGACGGCGCGATGAGCAGCTTGCCCTTGCGCGACAGCGACCAGGTGGGCCGCGCGTCATTGTCGGTCGCGACGGTCAGGACGAGGCTGCCGTCGGGCGAGGCCGCAGTGACCGGCGCGGGCGCCTGTTGCGCGGCGGCGGGAACCGTAGCGGCGAGGAGCGCGAGGGGAGCAAGGCGGCGCATGATCATCCTTCCATTTTGAGCCAGAGCGCGCCGCACGGCGGCAGCGCCGCGTCGTCGGCGCCGTTCAGCGCGATAAGCGGCGTGCCGCCGTCCGTGCGCGCCGATATGTCGATCGTGCCGCCGCCGAGGTTGAAGAGGCAGCGAATGCGCTGATCCCCGGCGATGCGATCGAAGGCGAGCAGGTCGCCCGCGGCGACCCAGTTTGCGTTGCCGCCCAGGCGCAGCGCCGGGTGGTCGGCGCGCAGCGCGACGAGGCGGCGGGTGAGGTTGAGCAGCGAGTCCGGATCATCCTGTTGCCGATCGACGGCCAGGTCGCGGTGCGCAGGGCCGAGCGGCAGCCAGGGGTCGGCGTCCGAAAAGCCCGCGTTGGCCGCCGCCGCGGCCCACGGCAGCGGCGTGCGCGCCCCATCGCGCGACAGGGTGAGCGGCCAGTTCTTGCGCGCTTCGGGATCCTTGACCTGATCGAAGGGAATATCGACCTGGTCGAGCCCCAGCTCCTCGCCATTATAGAGGATGATATTGCCGCGCAGCGCGCAGAGCAGCGCCATCTTCATGCGCGCAAAGGCCGCGCGGTCGGCGCCTTCGGGCGTCCAGCGCGACACCGCGCGCGGCGCGTCGTGATTTTCGAACGCCCAGCTCGGCCAGCCGACGCCCGGCGCATCGGGCCAGGCGTCGGCCGCCTCGCGCACCAGCTGCGGCGTCAGCCGGTCGGCGTAGAGAAAGTTGAAGCCATAGGCGCTGTTGAGCCGCCGGTTGCCCGCGGTGAACAGCTTCATTTCGCGATCGGCATCGTCGCCGCCGACCTCGGCGACGGTGAAGCGGCCGTCGCGCTCGTCGGTCAGCGCGCGGATGCGTTCGAGGAAGAGTGCGATGTCGGGGTGCGACTGATTATAGATTTTCTGCTGAAAATCGAAGGGGCGCGTGCGGACCTTGTTCGATGGCGGCGCGGGCGGATTGTCGCGCAGCTCCGGGTCATGCATCGAAAAATTGATCGCGTCGATGCGAAAGCCGTCGACGCCGCGGTCGAGCCAGAAGCGCACGACATCCAGCAGCGCGTCCTGCACGGCGCGGTTGTGGACGTTGAGCTGCGGCTGCGAGCTTAAAAAATTATGCATATAATATTGGCCGCGCCGCGCATCCCACGTCCATGCGGGGCCGCCGAACACCGACTGCCAGTTGGTCGGCGGCGAGCCATCGGGCCGCGCATCGGCCCAGACGTACCAGTCGGCGCGGTCATTATCCTTGCTCGCGCGACTCTCCGCAAACCAGGCGTGCTGGTCGGACGTGTGCGCGAAAACGAGGTCGGTCGTGACCTTCAGCCCCAGCGCATGGGCGCGCGCCACCAGCGCGTCGAAATCGGCGAGCGTGCCGAAGATCGGATCGACACCGCAATAATCGGCGATGTCGTAACCGAAATCGTCCATCGGCGAGGGATAGAAAGGCGACAGCCAGATCGCATCGACGCCAAGGCTGGCGATATGATCGAGCCGCGCGGTGATGCCCGCAAGATCGCCGACGCCGTCGCCGTTCGAATCGGCGAAGCTGCGCGGATAGACCTGATAGATCGCCGCGCCCTTCCACCATGGGGTGTCGGCATCCGCGGCGGGCGCGGACTGGTCCTGAACGAGAGGCTTGTTGGATGTCACGCTATGGTCGCTTATTCGCTGGCCCGGCAGATGATCGTGCCGAAGGCGGGGAGAGAGAGGCGGAGGCTGCCCGGCGCCGCAGGCTGGGCCGGACAATCGCCGTGGAACGCGGTGAAGCCCGCGCTTTTCATATCCACGGCGATGGTCGCCGACAACGGCACCGCAGACGTATTATACGCCAGCACGACCTCGCGCCCCGTGTCGGGGTCGAAGCGCGATATGGCGAGCAGGCCCGGCTTGTCGGAGAAAGCGCGCAGCTTCGTCGGCCCACGCATCAGCGCCGGCGTGTCACGGCGGATCGCCGCGAGCGCTGCGATATGGCGATAGAGCGGGTGCGCGGGGTCGAAATTGGCGTCGGCGGTGGTGGCGTCGGTGCCGATCAGGTCGTTGTCGTTGTAGACCGCGACCTTTGACGCGAACATGTCCTCGCGCGCGAGCTGGTCGTGGCCGTCGGACACGAACCCCTGTTCGTCGCCATAATAGATGGTCGGCACCCCGCGCAGCGTCAGCAGCATCGAATGGCCCAGCATCACGCGCTGGAGCAGTTCGGCGTCGTCCGCATCGGGGTTCGCCTGTTTCACGAACATCGCGAAACGGCCCATGTCGTGATTGCCGAGGAAGGTCGGCAGCTGGAGCGCGGCGTCGGCGCCGCCCTTGTAGAGAATATCACCGTCGAACAGGCGCGCGAACAGGTCGGTGCCCTTCGTCCCGCTGACGCTGTCGATCACCGCGCGCGCGAAGCTGAAATCGAGCACCGCGGGCAGATCCGCGCTGTGCGTATAGGCGGCGAGCGACCCCGGATCGACGCCGTCGATATAGACTTCGCCGAAGATGTGGAAATTGGGGATGCCGCGCGCCGTGGCGCGCGCCTGCATCGCGGGGACGAAGGCTTGCCAGAATTCGGGGTTCACATGCTTGGCAGTGTCGATGCGGAACCCGTCGATGCCGAATTCGTCGATCCAGCGGCCGAAGATGTCGATGAAACCCTGCACCACGCGCGGATTTTCGGTCGCAAGATCGTCGAGCCCGGCAAAGTCGCCATAGAGGGCGGATTCGCCGACCCAGTCGCTGTTGCCGCGGTTGTGGTAATAGATCGGGTCGTTGAGCCATGCGGGAACTTTGACCTTTTCTTCGCCCTTCGGGATCACGGGGGTGTAGGCGAAGGACGGGTCGGTGAGTTTGGCCCAATTATCGGCGGTGGCGAGGCTGTCACCCGCAAAACCGGGGTTGATTGCCGGACCATCGACGCCGCCGCGGCGCGAATAAGGATAGTCGGCGAGGCTGCGGTAGCGGAAATCCTCGGCCGCGCCTTCCTTATAGGTGATGACGTCGGCGGTGTGGTTGGCGATGATGTCCATATAGACCTTCATGCCGCGGGCGTGCGCCGCGTCGACGAAGGCCTTGAACTCTTCATTGGTGCCGAAATGCGGGTCGACCTGCGTGAAATCGGTCACCCAATAGCCGTGATAACCCGCGCTTTCCTGCCCCGGCGCGCCCTGCACCGGCTTGTTCTTGAAAATCGGCGCGAACCAGATCGCCGTGGCGCCGAGCCCCTGAATATAGCCCAGCCGCTTCGTCAGGCCCGCCAGGTCGCCACCGTGGAAAAAACCCTTCGCCGCGGGGTCGTAACCGGTGGCAAGGCGGTCGCCTTTAAGGCCGCCGCGATCGTTCGCCGGATCGCCATTTTCAAAACGGTCGGGGAGGACGAAATAGATGATCTCGTCGCTCGCCGGACGCGCGCGCAGCGCCGCCTCGTCGGCAGCGACGGGAAGCGGCGCGACGAGCAGCGCGAGCGCGGCGAGGCGGCGCATCATGCCGCGACCCCCGCGGCCGGCCGCGTCGCGGCAAGGAAATCGTCATAGCTTTGCATCACCGCCACCTCGCGTTCGATCATCAGCGAAATCCCCGCCATATATTTGGCGAGATCGTCCCGACCGATCCCGTCGGCGAGCGGGTGCCAGGCGCGGGGTTCGATCCCCTGCCCGACGAGCACCTGGAGCCAGCCCGATTCGGTGAACAATTCCTCGTGCTCGCGAAAGATCAGCCCCTGCGCGCGGAACTGTTCGATCTTCGCGGCGAGCGTGTCGGGGATCGGCATGGCGGCGCGGTCCTGCCAATAGGGCGTGTCGCGCCGCTCGGTCGCCTTGAAGTGCAGGACGATGAAGTCGCGGATGCGTTCCCATTCGAAATCGCTCTGGCGATTATATTCGGCGGCGACCGCGGGATCGGTGGCACCGACGGGCAGCATCTTCAAAAGCCGCGAGATCCCCGCCTGCACGAGATGGATGCTCGTCGACTCGAGCGGCTCCATGAAGCCGCTCGCGAGGCCGAATGCGACTACGTTGCGGTTCCACATCTTTCGACGCTTGCCGCTCACAAAGCGCAGCCGGTTGGGCTGCGCCTGCGGCGCGCCGTCGAGGTTCGCAAGCAAGGTCCGCTCGGCGTCTTCGTCGGCGATATGGTGCGACGAATAGACATAGCCGTTGCCGATGCGGTGTTGGAGCGGGATGCGCCATTGCCAGCCGGCATCGCGCGCGGTGGCGCCGGTCCACGGCAGCTGCGGCGTGTCGCCGTGCGCGCACGGCACCGCGATCGCGCGGTCGTTGATCAGCCAGTGCGACCAGTCGTCATAGCCCGTCGCGAGCGCACCCTCGATCAGCAGGCCGCGGAAGCCCGAACAGTCGATGAACAGGTCGCCATCGACCTGCCGCCCGTCGTCCAGCGTGACGCCCGCGACATTGCCGCCTTCCCCGTCCAGGCGAACGTCGGCGACCTTGCCCTCGATCCGCTGCGCACCCGCAGCCTCGGCGCGGCGGCGCAGACAAGCGGCGTAAAGCGCCGCGTCGAAGTGAAAGGCATAGGGCATTTCGGCGAGGTGCGGCGAGGTGCGCGGCGCGCCGCGCTGCATCCGCCGCGCGCGCGCCGCGCTTTCGTTGAGCGAATAGGTGCCCAGCTCGCCCGCGACGCCCGCAGCGCGCGCGCGCAGCCAATAATGCTGGAACTCGAGGATGCCGAGCCCGCGCCCGATCGCGCCAAAGGCGTGCATGTAGCGGTGGCCGTCGCGCGTCCAGTCCGCAAATTCGATGCCAAGCTTGATCGTCCCTTGCGTGGCGGTAAGGAACTCGTCCTCGTCGATGCCGAGTGCCTGATTGAACAGGCGGATCTGCGGGATCGTCGCCTCCCCCACGCCGACGGTGCCGATCGCATCCGATTCGACCAGCGTCACCGACCAGCCGGGAGGCAGGAAGCGGGTAAAACAGGCCGCGGCCATCCAGCCCGCGGTGCCGCCGCCGATAATGATGATCCGCATGGGCTTCATCCGATCCGCCTATGCCGCTTTACGCAACAAATGACGGGGACGGCGCGACCCTGCCGCCCCCGTCAGGGAGGGTTAGAATTTGAACGAAGCGCCTGCAAGGAAGCGGCGGCCATAGGACTGATAATCGATCACCGCACGCGCATCGCGCGGGTCGTCGGTGACGAAGGGTTCGTCGGTCAGATTTTGGCCCTGCACGAACACCGACAGCCCTTCGAGCGCGCTGCCCGGCTGAAAATCATAGCCGATCTGCGCGTCGATGATCGTTTCGGGACGCGCCCGGCGCCGCACGCGAACGCCGCCGAAGCCCGAAAGCTCGCCAATGAAGCTCGACCGGTAGCGGGCGCTGGCGCGCGCGTTGAAGCCCCATTTTTCAAAGAAGATGGTGCCGTTCGCGACCCATTTCGAATAGCCGGGAATGTCCTCGGCGGGCGCACCGGGGGTCGGCGCGATCTTGGTCTTGGTATAGGAGGCGCCGCCGGTCACACCGAAGCCGTCGAGCGCGCCGACGATCTCGCCGAAGGGCAGCGTCCCCGCAACCTCGGCGCCGTAGAGTTCGCCGCCCTCGCCGTTGATCGGCGCGTTCACCGTGCCCATATAATTGACGATGATCGGGTCGCCGTTCGCGTCATTGCCCACCGGCGCAATCGGATAGCCGGTGAAGTCGAACGGGATCGCCTGATTATAGATATAGCTCTTCAGATCCTTGTAGAAGAGCTGGAGCGCGAGATAGCCCTTCGACCCGAAATATTTCTCGAAGGTCAGATCGGCGGCGTTGGCGCGCCATGGGCGCAGGTCAGGATTGCCCGCATCGCCGCGCACGACCGCACACAAGCGTCCGGGGGGGCAGGTCATGCCGCCCGGATCGCCGACCGTCGTTCCATAGCTCAGCGACGCGCGCATATCGTCGAGGCGCGGGCGGATGATCTCGCGCGCCGCGCTGAAGCGGATCACGAAATCGCTCGCCGTGCGCAGCGACAGGTTGAGGCTGGGCAGCACGTCGAGATAATCGGTGCTGCGGCGCTGCGCGATGCCCTGAATGTTCGGCGATCCATTGGGATTGGTGCCGATGAACGACGCGCTGGCGCCGTTCGAATTCTGGTCGGTGAAGATCGCCTGCACGCCGATGTTGCCCGTGAGGACCGAAGATCCCATTTCGTGATCGATGTTCGCCTGAACATAGGTCGTCATCAGCTTTTCGGACACGTCATAGCTCTTAACCACCACGTCGCCATAGGGGTTCGGGACGAGCTGATAGAGGCCGGCGGCCAGCAGATCGCGAGGATCGTAGCTGATGACCGGACCGAGCCCCAGATATTCGAGGTTGGTCGTGCCGAGACGGAACTCTTCGGGAACCGGCACGCTGGTCAGCCCGTCGGTGTTCGCGACGAGGCCGACGAAGGCTTCGTCGGGGACGAGGCTTTTGGAACGGTCGGTGTAATTGACGCCGAACTGCACCGAGCGGAAGAAGCCTTCGAGCTCCTTCTCGACCTCGACGCGATATTGCCAGAGCTCGTCCTCGATGATGCGATTATTGTAATAGCCGTCCTGCCCGCCAAGGATGCGCCGGCCGTCCACGCTCGTCTGGTCGCCGCCCCAGCCGAGCGGACTGGTGAGCTGGATCAGGTCGTAATCGCCATAGTTGAGCGTCGGCGAAAAAACCGTGCCGTTGATGTCGGAGGTGAAGCCGATCGTGTCGACCGCGCCGACGCCGCCGCCGCGGCCGGTGCCGGCATTGCTTTCAAAGATCAGCTCGTTGCGGTCGGTCTTCGACAGGCTGATGTCGGCGGTGACGCTCCAGCCGTCGTCGCCTTCCCAGCGGTTGTTCCAGCCGAAGCTGTAGAGCTTGGCCTTGCGTTCGAACACGTCGTTGCGCACGACGCCCTCGACATTGGTGAAGGTCCCCGCACGGGCAAAAACGAATTCGCCGCTCTCGTCGATGTCGGTGACAGTGACCCCGGCGCCGCCGAAGGCGAGCGGCAGTTCGATCCCGCGCTTGATCTGATCGTCCTTGAAGTCCGAATAAAAGGCGTCGAAGGTCGAGGTGAAATTGGGGCTCGGCTGCCATTGCAGCGTGCCCTGGAGGCCGAGGCGCGTGAGCTGGGTCGAGGTCGCATAGCTTTTCGACCCGCCGATCACCACAGGGCTCGCCGCCGTGCCGTCGCCGGCATAGCCCCAGGCGTTGAATTCCTGAATCTGATAGGGTTCATCGACATAGCTCGCCGACAGCGCAATACCGATCGTGTCGTTCGCGAACTGGTCGACGAAGACGCCGTTGACGCGGTAGCCATATTCCTTGGACCCCGCGTTGAGCTTGCCGATGTCGGCGAGGCTGGCGCGCGCGCCGACCGAGATGACGCGCTTGCCATATTCGAGCGGGCGGATGGTGCGCAAGTCAACGGTGCCCGACAGCCCCTGCCCGACGATCGACGCCATCGGCGTCTTGTAGACGAGCACCTGGTTGATCACTTCGCTGGGATATTGGTCATATTCGACCGCGCGGTTGTCGCCGGTCGAGGTCTGTTCGCGGCCGTTGAGCAAAGTCGTCGAAAAGTCGGGCGCAAAGCCGCGGATCGAGATCGAGTTCGAGCGGCCCGAAACGCGCTGCGAGGTGAGGCCCGGCAGGCGCGCGATCGATTCGGCGATCGAGGCATCGGGCAGCTTGCCGATATCTTCGGCCGAAATCGATTCGACGACCTGATCGCGCTCCTTCTTGGCGCCGACGGCGCTTTCGAGGCTGGCGCGGAAGCCCGAGACGACGATTTCGTCTTCGGCGCCCCCGTCGGCGGCGACCGGATCGGTGTCCTGCGCCATGGCGGCGGCGGGCAGGATGGCGGTGAAGGCAAGGCCCATCGCGAGGGCGCTGGCGCTGCGGCGAAGGCTGGCTGGCATGGTCATAGTGATTCCCCTGGTACAGACGGGCATCGATGACCGCGCATCGGACCGGGGACGTGACCGTCCTTGAGGCTCCTCTCCGACACGTGGGCTTTACCCATCTTGAGCCTCGCAATTGAAACCAATCGCGCTGCGCCGCCATAGGGTATACGTATACGCATAATATGCGGGCGATGCGCTTGTCGCCAAAATGTCACAGCGCCGATGCCGTTGCCGCGCCGGTCCGCCAGGCCATTGCGCCGCCCCGGCCAGCCGCTAAATCATGCGCAACAGACGGCCGCCACCGGGCGCCCGCGGCAGGAGAGGAACATGGGGCGTCCGCCCTCCGCCAAACCGACCAGTTTCGACATCGCCTATCTGGCCGGCGTGTCGCAGCCCACCGTGTCGCGCGCGCTGCGCGGCAGCAAATCGGTGAGCGCCGCGACGCGCGCGAACATCGAACGCATCGCGCGCGAGCTCAATTACACGGTCGACAAAAACGCCTCGAGCCTGCGGTCGCAGCGCACCCACACGCTCGCCTTGCTGTTTTTCGAGGATCCCACCCCCGACGAATCGATGATCAATCCCTTTTTCCTGTCGATGCTGGGGTCGATCACGCGCCAATGCGCGCTTCGCGGTTATGACCTGCTCATCAGTTTCCAGCAGATGCACAATGACTGGCACGTCGCCTATCAGGACAGCCACCGGTCGGACGGCATCATCCTGCTCGGCTATGGCGACTATCAGCTTTACCGCGAGAAGCTGGAGCATCTGGTCGAGATGGACACCAAATTCGTGCGCTGGGGATCGGTGTCGGAGGGTGACATCGGGCTGACCGTTGGCTCCGACAATATCGGGGCGGGCGAACAGGCGGGCGCGCACCTGATCGCGATCGGGCGACGGCATATCGCCTTTCTGGGCGATGCGTCGGACCATGCGCCCGAGTTTCAGGATCGCTATACCGGCCTCTGCCGCGCGATGCGCGCCGCGGGGTTCGAGCCCGACCCGGCGCTGCAGCGCGATGCCGTGTCGTCGGAGGCGTCGGGCTATGCCGCGGCGACCTCGCTGCTGGCGGGCGGCGCGCGTTTCGACGCGATCTTTGCCGCGAGCGACCTGATCGCGATCGGCGCGATGCGCGCGCTCGCCGAAGCGGGGATAAAAATGCCGCAGGAGGTTGCGATCATCGGCTTCGACGACATTCCCGCCGCCAACCTGACCTCGCCGACGCTGACGACGGTGATGCAGGACATGAAGGGCGCGGGTGAGCTGCTTGTCGACGCGCTGCTGCGGCGCATTGACGGTGAGGAAGCCGAGCGGCGGGTCTTGCCGACGCGGCTGGTGAAACGGCAGAGCACGGCGGTTTGAGGGTGGGCGATGAAAGGGCATAAAATCCTCCCTGTCGCGCAGCGATGGGGAGGTGGCAGCGCGAAGCGCTGACGGAGGGGCAATAACGCGACGTTGCCGCCCCTCCACCACGCCCTTCGTGCGCGGTCCCCCTCCCCATGGCTTCGCCACAGGGAGGATTTATGGCCCCCCACGTATTCGTATACGCAAACCGCCAACCGGCTTGCCCTGCCCGCCGCGCGCTGCGACACCGGTAGGACAGAAGCCGCGCGCGCGGCCCGACGGGGAGAGACGCATGGACAAGCCGCGGCAGGGCTTTGCCGGCCTGTGGAACATCAGCTTCGGCTTTTTCGGCATCCAGATCGGCTTTGCGCTGCAAAATGCCAATATGAGCCGCATCTTCCAGTCGCTCGGCGAGGACATCGAGCGGTTGCCGGGTCTGTGGGTCGCCGCGCCGCTGACGGGGCTGCTCGTCCAGCCGATCGTCGGGCATCTGAGCGACAAGACCTGGCTCGGCCGCCTTGGCCGACGGCGCCCCTATTTCCTGGCGGGTGCGATCCTTGCGGCGATCGCACTGTTCGCGATGCCCGAAAGCCCCGCCATCTGGTTTGCGGCGGCGATGCTGTGGCTGCTCGACGCCTCGCTCAACATTTCGATGGAGCCGTTCCGCGCCTTTGTCGGCGACATGTTGCGAAAGGACCAGCATAGCGCAGGCTATGCGGTGCAAACAGCCTTCATCGGTGCGGGCGCGGTCGTCGGATCGCTGTTTCCCGCGGCGATGGAGGCGATGGGCGTCGCCAATGTCGCGCCGCCGGGACAGATTCCCGACACGGTCAAATATGCCTTCTGGTTCGGCGGCGCCGCGCTGTTCCTGTCGGTGCTGTGGACGATCGTGACGACGCGCGAATATGATCCGGCGACGATGGCGGCCTTTGGGGTGAGCGAACCGGCGGCGGCACCCTCGCCTGCGCAGGATCTGGCCGCGCGCGGGCTTGGCAGCGGTTTCGCCTGGATCGCAGCAGGTGTCGCCGTCACAGCGATCCAGCAGCATTTCGCGCTGCTCCGCGAGGTGCTGCTGCTCGGCGCGCTGCTGGCGGCCTATGGGCTGGCGAGCATCGCCGCGACCCTGCTGGCGCGGCGCGGACGGACGACCAACATGCTGGCGAGCATCATCGGCGATTTCGCCGGGATGCCGCTGCTGATGAAGCGCCTCGCGCTCGTGCAATTCTTCAGCTGGTCGGCGCTGTTCATCATGTGGATCAACACGACGCCGATCGTCGCCCAATATCATTATGGCACGGTCGATGCCGCCAGCGCCGATTATCAGGCAGCGGCGAACTGGGTCGGCCAGCTGTTCGCCATCTATAACGGCGTCGCCGCGGTGGCGGCGCTGACCCTGCTGCCGTGGCTGTCGCGGCGGCTGGGGCAGGCACCGACGCATATGATCGGCCTCGGCTGCGGCGCGATCGGCTTTGCGAGCTTTTTCGTGCTGCGCGATCCGACACTGCTGATCGTCAGCGAAATCTTCATCGGCGTCTTCTGGGCCTCGGTGCTCGCCATGCCCTATGCGATCCTGGCGTCGAGCCTGCCGCAGGCCAAGCTCGGCATCTATATGGGGCTGTTCAACGTCTTTGTCGTGATCCCGCAATTGCTCGTCGCGTCGCTGATGGGGTCGGCGATGCAGGCGTTTTTCCCCGGCGAGCCCATCTATACGATGGCCTTCGCGGCGGCGACGCTGCTGCTCGCAATCGCCGCCATGGCGCGCATCGTCCCGATGCTGGCGGCCCCGCCGCGCCGCTGAACCGGCGCGCTCATATCTGGATCTGGCTGCCGAGTTCGACGACGCGGTTGGTCGGGATCTTGAAGAACTCCATCGCGCTTTCTGAGCTTTTGCTCATCCACGCGAACAGCCGTTCGCGCCACAGCGCCATCCCCGGCTTTGCGGCCGAGGCGACCAGCTTTTGCCGCCCCAGAAAAAAGCTGGTCGTCATCATGTCGAAGGCTCCGCCGATCGCTTCGAGCCGCGCAAGCTCGCGCGGGACATCGACATCCTCCATGAAACCATAGCGCAGGATCACGCGGTAAAAGCCGCGCCCGGCGTCCTGCGCCTCCAGCCGCGTTGCAGGATCAGCGTAGGGCACATCCTCGACCAGCACGGTCAGGATCAATACGCGCTCGTGCAGCACCTGATTATGCTTCAGATTGTGGAGCAGCGCCGGCGGGATGCCCTCGGCCGAGGCCGACATGAACACCGCGGTGTTGCGAACGCGGTGCGCCGAGGTGGCGGCCGTTTCGATAAACAGCGGCAGCGGCATACTCGCCTCCTCCAGCCGCGCGCGCATCAGGCGGCGGCCGGTCGCCCAGGTGGTGAGTATGGTGAACAGCGCCGCCGCGACGACCAGCGGGAACCAGCCGCCGTCGGGGATCTTGGTGATGTTGGAGGCAAAGTAGATGCCATCAACGAGCAGGAACAGCCCGATCGTTCCCGCCGCCAGCCACCGGTTCCAGCGCCACACCTTGAAGATCAGGAAGCCGAGCATCAGCGTGGTGATGAGCATCGTGCCGATCACCGAAATACCATAGGCCGATGCCAGCCGGGTCGATTCGCCGAAACCGAGCACGAGCAGCAGCACCATCGCCAGCAGGCCCCAGTTGATCGCGGGAATATAGATCTGCCCCGCCGCCTTTTCGCTGGTGTGCAGCGTGCGCAGACGCGGCAGGAACCCCAGCTGGATCGCCTGATGCGTCACCGAAAAGGCACCCGAAATCACCGCCTGGCTGGCGATGATCGTCGCCGCGGTGGCGATGAACACCAGCGGCAGCCGCGCCCATTCGGGCGCCATCAGATAAAAGGGATTCTCGACGGCTTCGGGCGTGCCGAGCAACAGCGCGCCCTGCCCCATATAGTTGAGCATCAGGCACGGATAGGCGAGCGTCAGCCAACTGAGCCCCACCGCCTTGCGGCCGAAATGGCCCATATCGGCATAGAGCGTCTCGGCCCCCGTCACCGCGAGGAACACCGACCCCATCGCGAGGAAGGCGAGCCGCGTATCATAGAGAAAGAACTCGACCGCCCACCAGGGGTTGAGGATGCCGAGGATTTCGGGGTGCGCCGCGATGTTGACCACGCCCAACGTCGCCAGCGTCGCGAAATAGACGAGCACGATCGGCCCGAACAACGCCCCCACCCGCGCCGTCCCGCGCGACTGGATCAGGAACAGCGCGATCAGGATCACCACAGCGATCGGCAGCACGAGCGGTTGCAGGCCCGCCTCGACCACCGTCAGCCCCTCGACCGCGGAGAGGACCGAGATCGCCGGGGTCAGCATCGCGTCGCCATAGAACATCGAGGCCGCGAGCACGCCGAGCACCACCAATGTCCCGCTCCACCGGCTTCGGCCGAGGTGGCGCGAAACGAGCGCGAGCAGCGCGAATGAACCGCCCTCGCCGCGATTATGCGCCCGCATCGCCACGAACACATATTTGACGGTCACGATCAGCATCAGCGACCAGAAGATCAGGCTGAGCACGCCAAAAATGTGCAGCCGGTCGACCGCGAGCGGATGCGGGCCGATGAAACTTTCCTTGAGCGCATAGAGCGGCGAGGTGCCGATGTCGCCAAAGACGACGCCGATGGCGCCGAGCATAAGCACCGGCAAGCGGTCCTTGGGCGCGTGGGGGAGCGAAGCCGCGGCGGCGGGCGATGTTGCGTTGGGATGGTTTTGCATGCCGTCGATGTGGGCTTGTCGCGCATAAAGATTCCATGTGGATTTTATCCGCGCCTCTCGACGCCGGGGCGCGCGAGGCGCATTTACGCACGCATGGACACGATAGCGGCTAGCCGGGCCCTCCGGCAGAATGAGGCGGCCAGGCGCCTTGGCGGCTATGCCGTCACCTTGCTTCTGGTCGCCGGCGCGACGCTCGCCGGTTTGCTGATCGCTGATCGCTGGGGCAACGCGCCGGTCGCGCTGCTCTATATTCCGCCGGTGCTCGTCGCCGCGGTCAGCTGCGGGCAATGGCCGGCGATTGCCGCCGCCGCCCTCTCGACGCTCACCTATAATTTCTATTTCACCGAGCCCTATCGCACCTTCGTCATCCACAGCCCGGCCGACATTGTGACGGTGGCCGCGCTGTTCCTGGTCGCCATGGTCACCAGCCGTCTTGCGGCATCGCTGCGCGAACAGAGCCGGCGCGCCGACGCGCACGCCGCGCGCAACGCGACGATCGCCGGTCTCGCGCGCCGCCTCCTCTCCTGCACCGACGAACAGTCGATTGCCGACGTCGCGGTCCATGAGCTTGCGCGCCTCTTCGGCAGCCATACGGTGCTTGTCACCGGACGCGAGGCACCGCAAATCGTCGCGGCCGCCCCGGCCAGCGTCGCGCTCGGCCCCATCAACCTTGGCGCCGCCGCGCTGACCCTCGACACCGGCGAACCATCGGGCCGCGGCATTTCGCGCCGCGACCCCGCCGACTGGCAATTCCATCCGATTGCCTCCGACGACGCCGTTCTCGCCGCCGTCGGCCTCGCGCGCGAGGATGGTTTGCCGCCGGTCGCCGCAGATCAGCGCCAGCTGCTCGGCAACCTGCTCGATCAGGTCGCGCTCGCGCTGGAACGCGCACGGCTGGAGGGTGAGGCGCGCGAGGTTGCCGCGCTGCGCGAGCGCGACCGGCTGCGCGCGGCGCTGCTCACATCGATCGGCGAAGATGTGAAGCCGCGCCTCAATGCCATCGCCGCTGCGGCGCGCGCGCTGCGGCGAGCCGAGGGCGGCGACAAGGCCCTCGCCGCGACCGTCGCCGCCGAAACCGCGCAGCTCGATCGCTATATCGACAGCCTCGTCGATCTCAGCCCCGGCGCCGCGCAGGAGCCGCTGGTCATCGGTCCGCTTGCGATCGACCTGCACCACCGCAGCGTCCAGCGCGACGGCGAAACGGTGCATCTGACACCCAAGGAATATGCCGTGCTCGCCGAGCTCGCCAAGCACGCCGGCCGCGTTCTCACCCACACCCACTTGCTGCGATCGGTGTGGGGACCGGCGCAGCAAGACCATATCGACTATCTGCGCGTCGCGGTGCGAAGCCTGCGGCAAAAGCTCGAGCGCGATCCGGCGCGGCCCGCGCTGATTATCAACGAACCCGCGGTGGGGTATCGCCTGGTCGTTGCATAAGGATGGCGCGCCCGGCAGGATTCGAACCTGCGACCACCCGCTTAGAAGGCGGGTGCTCTATCCAGCTGAGCTACGGGCGCGCAGAGCCGGTTAAGGACGATCGCGCGAATAGCGTGGTTTGCGCGGGCTGCAAAGCGCGTTAAGCAGCGCGTCGATGACCGACACGTCCATCCCGCCAAGGCCGCCCGCCCACGTCAACGCAGCAAGCGTCCGGCATTTTCGCTATTACGACCTGCTGATGGCGGCCTTTGTCGCCATCCTGCTGCTGTCGAACATCATCGGGGCGTCGAAGCCGAGCTATGTCGTATTGCCCGATGGCAGCGAATGGGCGTTCGGCGCGGGGGTGCTCTTCTTTCCGATCAGCTACATCATCGGCGACGTGCTGACCGAAGTTTATGGCTATGCGCGCGCGCGGCGGGTGATCTGGACGGGCTTTGCCGCACTGGCGTTCATGGCGTTCATGGCGTGGGCGGTCGTGTCGCTGCCGCCCGCCGACGGCTGGCCGGGGCAAGAGGCTTATGAGTTCGTGTTTGGCAACAGCTGGCGCATCGTCCTCGCCTCGATGACCGCCTTCTGGGTCGGCGAATTCGCCAATAGCTATGTCCTCGCGCGGATGAAGCTGTGGACCCGCGGGCGCTTCCTGTGGATGCGCACCATTGGTTCGACCGTGGTCGGGCAGGGGCTGGACAGCCTGATTTTCTACCCCCTCGCCTTTTACGGCCTTGCCGGCTGGCCGCCCGAACAGCTTTATCAGGTCGTGCTGTCGCAATGGCTGATCAAGACATTGTGGGAAGCGGCGCTGACGCCGGTAACCTATGTCGTGGTTGGCGCGTTGAAGCGGCGCGAAGGTGTCGACGTGTTCGACGAAGGCACCGATTTCACCCCCTTTGCCGCCAAGGTTTGAATTTGCAGGACACGATTCCCCCAATGTTTCACGCCGTGAAAATCTGGCTGGTCGATCTGACCGGCGTCAGCCGCGATGCGCTGCACATCTATGTCGCGATCGCGCTGTTCCTGTGCGTGCGGATCATCTGGCGCGGGTCATGGGGGTCGGCCGCAGCGCTGCTGATCGTGCTGATCGCGGCGCTGACCGGCGAATGGCTCGATCATCAGATGGAGCTGTTGCAAGGCGCCGCCTGCAACACCGCCGAACATTGGCACGACCTGCGCAATACGATGGCGGCGCCGATCGTGCTGACGCTTGCCTTGCCGTGGCTACGTCCGCGCCGGAGCAAGCCCGCGCCGATCGAACCGTCAGGCGAGGACGCCGAGCGCCGCTTCGAACAGGCGTAGCCCGTCGGTGCCGCCGTGCGCGCGGTCGATCGCGCGTTCGGGGTGCGGCATCATGCCGAGCACATTGCCCGCGTCGTTGAGGACGCCCGCAATGTCGCGCGCCGACCCGTTGACGCTGTCCAGATAGCGAAAAGCAACGCGGCCTTCGCCTTCGATCCGGTCGAGGGTGTCGGCGTCGGCGAAATAATTGCCGTCGTGATGCGCGACCGGGATGTGGATTTCCTCGCCCGCATTATAGCCGGCGGTGAACAGCGACTGGCTGTTCTCGACCTTCAGCGGCACGGTGCGGCAGACGAAATTGAGCCCCGCATTGCGCATCAGCGCGCCGGGGAGCAGCCCTGCCTCGGTCAGCACCTGAAAGCCGTTGCAGATGCCGAGCAGCGGAACGCCGCGGGCCGCGGCGTCGGCGACCGCGCGCAGGATCGGCGACCGCGCCGCCATGGCCCCCGAGCGGAGGTAATCGCCATAGGAAAAGCCGCCGGGCAGCGCGATGAAATCGGTGCCATCGGGCAGCTCGGTTTCGCGGTGCCAGACCATCGCGGGGGCGCGGCCGGTGACCGTCTCCAGCGCGACGGCCATGTCGCGGTCGCAGTTGGAGCCGGGAAAGACGATGACGGCGGTCTTCATGGGGCAGGCTCCTTAAATGCGGGTCAGGCGTGTTCGATGCGGTAGTTTTCGATCACCGTGTTGGCGAGCAGCTTGGCGCACATCGCGTCTAGGTCGGCGTCGCTCGTGCCGTCGGCGACGTCGAGTTCGATGAAGCGGCCCGCGCGGACGTCGGCAACGCCCGTAAAGCCCAGCCCCTCAAGCGCATGGTGGATTGCCTTGCCCTGCGGATCGAGCACCCCCGGCTTGAGCGTGACATAGACATTCACTTTCATGGCGGCGGACCTTTGCGTGGGAGGGCTTGAAGATGCGCGCGCCTATGCCCGCGAATCGCTTTTCGGGCAAGGGCCGCGGTCACGAAAAACACGCCTCTTTGCATTGCGAACCAATCGCATCTTTCTTGTTGCGAATCTATCGCACTATCCCTAAACCGGGGTTGTTGAGAAGGATTCGCACATGGTCGTCTGTGTCTGCAACGCAATAAGGGAAAGCCAGCTGCGCGATGTCGCGCGGAGCGGCCAGTTGCGGTGCGCCAAGGCCGCCTATGCGCAACTGGGTCGCAAACCCAAGTGCGGCCAGTGCCTGTCATTCGCTCGCAATATCATCAGCGACGCGACCGCAGCCGCCTGATTTTTCGCAGATTTCTGCCATTTTCACCCTTGGCCTGATGGGGTCCGGGGCGGTATGATGCCGCCATTCCCATACAATAGAAAATGACAGGACTGATATCATGAAGGGCGACGAAAAGGTCATCGACTTCCTCAACGAAGCGCTGAAGAACGAGCTGACCGCGATCAACCAATATTGGCTGCATTACCGGATGCTCGACAATTGGGGCGTCGCGCGCCTCGCGCATTTCGAGCGCGAAGAGTCGATCGACGAGATGAAGCATGCCGACAAGCTGGCGGACCGCATCCTCTTTCTGGGCGGCCTCCCCAATTTCCAGCTGCTCGGCCGCCTGCGCGTCGGTGAGACGGTCGAGGAAATCCTGAAAGCCGATCTCGCGCTCGAGGAAGAGGCGATCCCGCTGCTCAAGGACGCGATCGCCCATTCGGAAAGCGTGCGCGATTATGTGAGCCGCGACCTGTTCGCCGACATCCTCGAAAGCGAGGAGCATCATGTCGACGAGCTGGAAAAGCAATTCGAGATGATCGAGCGCATGGGTATCGAAAATTATATCCAGCTCCAGTCGAAGCCGGCGGGCGACGATTGATCCGAATCCGTCATCCCGGCGAAGGCCGGGATCTCGCCGGTGCGGTAAACCGATAGGGTGAGATCCCGGCCTTCGCCGGGATAACGAGACAGGAAATCCCGGTTTTTCAGGGGCGCTTTCGGGCGCCTCTTTTTTCACTTGTAATTGCGATTAATTCTCAATAGCACAATCGGGCAGTCCCCTCCTGCCGGCCGCTGCATCTTCAAGCTGCGACAAGGCGGCCGGCATCTTTTTCCGCTGTGATGCAGCGGACTGGCGGATTGCACCGGGTCGGGAGAGAGGATGTCATGCAAAGCCGCACAGTGATCCGCCAGCTTAGCGAACAGCCGCTGGTGCGCGGCCTGTCGGTCGAGGCAGCACAGGCGGTGCTCGCCTTGCGCTATTCGATCCTCTGCCGCCGCAGCAGCCACGACCCGATGCCCGAGCTCGAACGGCGTTGGGGCAATATCCTGGCGGCGCGCCGCTTCCGGCTGGTGGTCGAGGCGATCGCGCATATCTGGCCCGACCCCTTTGCCGTCGCGCCGCCTTGTTGCCCGCGGCTCAGTTTCGACGAGGCGCTGCTCGCCGCGATCGTCGGCGCCGCATCGCGCGGCGACCGCGTCGATTTCGACTGGCGAACCGCCGAAATGCTGGGCAGCGACGCGCGCGAAATGCTGTTCGCCGCGCTGGAGAATTTCATTCGAGCAAAGGCACCGGGGAGCGTTTAGGCGGCGGTTTTGGGGGTGGGGGCAGCGCTTACCTCATCCGTCATGCTGAACTTGTTTCAGCATCCATGGCCTGACCTCTGATCTGGCGCAGCGCCGATGGAAACGACTGGGCCATGGACCCTGAAACAAGTTCAGGGTGACGACGATAGATATGGCAGCTTCCGGTCGCTAACCGCCCCTACCCCCCGCCTTGTCACTCACCGCCTTGATCACCAGCGCCTTGTCGTCGGTCAGATAGCGCTGCGCGAGCGCCTGCAACTCCACGGGGGTTGCGGCCTCGACCTCGGCGATGCCGTTGCGGCTGCGGTCGAGGCGGTCGGCGTGAGTCGTCGCTTCGGCGACATAATTCAGCCAATAGACATTCTCGCGCCGCGCCTTGGTCATCGCCTCGACGAGCGGACGCCGCGCGCGGTCGAGCAGGTCGGGGTCGGCGGGCGCATCGCGCAGTTCCCCGGCGATGGCAAAGATCGCCGCGCGCGTCGTCGCCAGATCTTTGTAATCGACATTGCTCGCGGCAAAGAGATGGCCATAGCCCGGAAACTCGTCCGACAGGCTGGCGGCGGCGCCGGGGCTGTAGCTTTCGCCGAGCCGCTCGCGCAGTTCCTCGGTGAGCTTCAATTGCATCACGCGCGCGAGCAGGTGAAGCCGCATCGCCTCGGCCAGGTCGCTGTCATCGCGCGCGGGCCAATAAACGCGGAGTTCCGCCTGTTCGGCGGGCCCCTTGTGGATCAGCGTGCGCTCGCTGCGGTCGGCGGCATAGTCGCGGATGCGCGCGTCGCTGCGCGGGTCGAAGACGGCGCGGCGCGGCGGCAGCGCGCCAAAGGTCGCCGCGATGGCATCGATCGCCGCCTGCTCGCTGATGTCGCCGACGACGCCGATCTCGATCCCGCCGTGCGCCAGGCTGTCGGCGATGACGGGTTTGAGCTGCGCCCAATCGAGCGCCATCACCTTGTCCAGCGGCGGCGTCTGCGCGCGCGGATCGTCGTTCGCGAGGATACCGCCCGCATCGCGCGCGATCACCGCCGCGGGGGTCGCGTCGTTAGCGGCATATTGCTGCGGCAGTACGCGGCGGATGAGCGCAAGCCCGTCGGCGCGGTAGCCGGGGTACGTCAGATAGGCCGCGAGCAGCTGCGCCTGGAGCGTGAAATCCTCGGGTGAAGTCGTCGCCGAGCCGCCGAACGCATCAATCGCGGCGCCGAAGGAGGGACTGACCGTCCTGCCCGCAAGCACACTCCGCAGATCGTCGACGCTATGCGCCTCCAGCCCGCCCAGCATGAAGGAGCTGGCGAGCGACACGCGCGTCGGATCGTCGCGCGTCGCGAGCAAAGTCCCGCCGTCGATGCGCAGCGACAGCATCACGCGGTCCTTCTGGAAATCGGTCGTCTTGATGTTGAGCATCACATTATTGGCAAAGCGGATGCGGCGGATGCCCAGATCCTCGATCCGGTCGTCGGCTATGATCGTGCCCGGCGTGCCGAAATCATCATAGGCAAAGGCAGCGCTCGCCGCTTCGGCGGGCGGCGCGACCGCGACCTGCATCGACGCGCGCAGGCTGGCGAGGATCGCGTCGGCGCCGCCCGCGATCGGCGCCTTCGCCGTCACGCGCACGAGCGGCGCGCTCAGCCCCTCCATCCGTTTGCGAAAGGCCGCGGTGACCGCGGCGGCATCGAGCGAGGGCGCCACCGCCTCGAACAGCGCGAGGCGCGTTTCGGGGCGGGTAAAGACCGCCTCGCCCTTTGCCGCGACAACGAGCGCGTCGGCCAGCGCGTCGCTGCGCCGCGTCGCCGCCCCGGCGACCGCGTTGCGCAGCGCGGTGCGCTGGTTGGCGAGCTGTTCGGCGACCTCGGCCGCGGTAAACCCATGCTCGATCGCGCGGCGCCGCTCCTGCTCGACGAGCGCCAGCGCCTCCTGCCACGCGCCTTCCTTTGCGACCGCCCCGATCGTCACCTGATCGAAGACCTTCCAGCCGTTCGCATCCGACAGCGAGCCACCGAGGATCGGCGAATCCTCATCGAGCGCGATCTTGGCAAGTCGGCGGCTGACGATCGCTTCGCCGATATTTTCGGCAAGCAGGCGCGCGCGCTTCGCCTTGGTATCGGGCTCATCGACCCACGGACGGAACGCGGCGAGCATCACCGAATCCTGGATTGCGGGATCGACGAAATCGTCGGCGGCCGCGGGGCGGACATAGTCGATGGCGCCGATGTCGGGATCGGCGCCTGCCGCCCCCTTCCCCGTCCAGTCGGCAAAACGCGCCTTGATCTTCGCCTCGACCGTCGCGGGGTCGAAATCGCCGACCATCACCAATGTCGCGCGCTCGGGGCGGTAATAACGCGCGTACAGGTCGCGCAGCCGCGACGCGGGCGCGGTGCGGATCACCGCCTCGGTGCCGATGGGCAGGCGGTTCGCGACCGCCATGCCCTGCATCTGGAAATCGAGCTGATCGACGAGATTGCGCAGCTGATAGGTGTCGCGCGCGCGCCGTTCGGACAGGATGATGCCGCGTTCGCGGTCGACCGCGGCGGGATCGATCGTCAATTCGCTTGCCGTCTCGCGCATCAGCATCAGCCCGGTGTCGATCAGATCGTCCGACGCATTGGGCAGGTCGAGCTTGTAGATCGTCTCGTCGAACCCGGTCGAGGCATTTGTGTCGGCGCCGAACGCCAGCCCCTTGCGCTCGAGCAGCTTGATCATCTCACCCTCGGGCACATTGGTCGAGCCGTTGAACGCCATATGTTCGAGGAAATGGGCGAGGCCGCGCTGGTCGTCGGCCTCGGCAAAGCTGCCGACGTCGAAGCGCATCCGGATAACGACGCTGTCCCTGGGCGTACTGTTCTTCAGCAGCGCATATTTCATGCCATTGGGGAGCACGCCGAAAATCGTTTCGCGATCGACCGGCACATCGCTTGCGGCGTAGTTCCATGCCCTTGCGGCATCGTCTTGCGGATTGACCGCGGCGGCCGCTGCGGGTGTTTCGGCCTCTTTGGCAAGCAGCGGCGGCGCGCAGATGGCAAGCAGGGCGAGGGGCGACAGCGCGATGGCAGCGCGCCGGAAGATCGGGCTGGTCATTCGGCCCGTTCTGGCGGTGATTTCGTCCGCGTCAAGGCGGGCGCGTTGGTCACGACGGCAGACATATCCCTATCGTCATCCCGGCGAAGGCCGGGATCTCGCCCGATGGGGTTTCAGCACCGGCGAGATCCCGGCCTTCGCCGGGATGACGGATAAGGCGGACTCAGCCCTTTTTCTTGCGGTGGCTTTCCAGGTCGAGCACGGCGTTGTCGCCGCCCTCGGGCAGCAGGCCCAACCGGCGCGCGACTTCCTGATAGGCTTCGACTTCGCCGCCAAGGTCGCGGCGGAAGCGGTCCTTGTCGAGCTTTTCGTTCGTCGTCATGTCCCACAGGCGGCAACCGTCGGGGCTGATCTCGTCGGCCAGGATGATGCGGCTGAAATCGCCCTCGTACAGCCGCCCGAACTCGAGCTTGAAGTCGACGAGGCGGATGCCGACCGCGGCGAACATGCCACTCATGAAATCGTTGATGCGGATCGCCATGTCCTGAATGTCGTGAAGCTCGTCCTGGCTGCACCAGTTGAAGCAGGCGATATGCTCCTCGGCCACCAGCGGATCGCCGAGAGCATCGTCCTTGTAGCAATATTCGATGAGGGTGCGGGGCAGCTGCGTCCCCTCCTCGATCCCCAGCCGCTTCGACAGCGTGCCTGCCGCGACGTTGCGCACGATCACCTCGATCGGCACGATCTCGACCTGGCGGATCAGCTGTTCGCGCATGTTGAGGCGGCGGATGAAGTGCGTCGGCACGCCGATGTTTCCGAGCAGCGTGAACACATGCTCCGAAATCCGGTTGTTGAGCACGCCCTTGCCGTTGATCGTCCCGCGCTTCTGCGCGTTGAACGCGGTCGCATCATCCTTGAAATACTGAATCAGCGTGCCCGGTTCGGGGCCTTCGTAAAGGATCTTGGCTTTGCCTTCGTAGATCTGGCGGCGACGGGCCATGGCGGTCAACTTTCTGTCGGAACCAAATGAATGACCCCGGCGGTGGCGACTCACGGGGAGGCGCGGCGCCGGGGCGGTTGGGGGGCCTATAGCGGCAAAGGCCGGGCGCGTCATCCCCGGCATCATGGTCCTGTATCTCTCACCGTCGCCCCCGCGAAGGCGGGGGCCGCTGGCAACCTTGTGCTACGCCGATAGCGGCCCCCGCCTTCGCGGGGGCGACGATTGATTTACGTTTACGTAAAGTGCTTGCACTCGGCGCCGTCGCTTGCGACGCTACACCAAAATCAAGGAGAGAGATGGATGAGCTTCGACCAGATTCGCCTCGACCGCCACGAAGGCATCGCGCTGCTGACCTTGCACCGCCCCGACCGGATGAACGCCTTCACCACCGAAATGATGCTGGAAATCGTCGCGGCGCTCGACGAATGCGACGCCGACGACGGCGTGCGCGCGGTGATCTTCACCGGGTCGGGCGAGAAGGCCTATTGCGCGGGCGCCGATCTGGGGCAGGGCGCGGCCACCTTTGATTATGACAAGCGCACCGACAAGCAGGCGATCCTGCCCGACGGCATGTCGGCGAGCCCGGTCGCCGCCGACGGGACGATCGACTGGTCGCACCCGCTGATCCGCGATTCGGGCGGGCGCGTGTCGATGCGCATTTTCGACTGCAAGAAGCCCGTCCTCGGCGCGATCAACGGTGCCGCGGTCGGCATCGGCGCGACGATGACCCTGTCGATGGACGCGCGGCTCGCGAGCGATACCGCGCGCTACGGCTTCGTCTTTGCGCGGCGCGGCATCGTGCCCGAAGCGGCGTCGAGCTGGTTCCTGCCGCGCCTCGTCGGCATCCAGACCGCGGTCGACTGGTGTTTTTCGGGGCGGCTGATCCCGGCAGAAGAGGCGCATGAAAAGGGCCTCGTCCAGTCGGTCCACGCCCCCGGCGAACTGGTCGACGCCGTGATCGCCAAGGCGCGCGAGCTGACCGATCACAGCGCGCCGGTGTCGGTCGCGCTGACGCGCCACATGCTGTGGCGGATGCTCGGCGCGCCGCATCCGATGAGCGCGCACCGCTGGGACAGCCGCGCGATCTTTGCCCGCGGCCGCAGCCCCGACGCCGCCGAAGGCGTGTCGAGCTTCCTCGAAAAGCGTCCCGCCCATTTCACGGCCAGCGTCGCGAACGACTACCCCTGGTTTGCCGAGTTCGAGGATACACCGCCCTATAGCTGAAGGGTCAGCCGCCCGCGCCACCGCGCTTCCGGAAATAGGGCCGGAAAAACATATAGAGGCCCGAGAATATCAGCAGGAACAGCGGCGGCAGCGGCAAATAATAAACCCATTGGGCGGGCTCCTGCCCCGCCCCCAGCATCACGAAAATGGCGAGCACAATCGCCGAGAAGATAATCGATACCCAGCGATGGAATTGCCGGATCCACAGGCTCCAGTTCATGATATTCTCCCTGTTTGAAGTTCAGTCGAGCGTAGCGACGACTTTCTCCAGATTTTCGAGATGGACGCGCCAGCCGCTCCTGGCGCCGCCGAACGCCTGTTTCTGGTCGGGGCGGAAACCGACCTGCTCCATGCGCAGCAAGGTGCCGGCGGGGGTCGGTTCGAGCGTGAAGGTGACGGTGCTTTCGAGGCGGTAGGCCGGATCGTCGTGCGCGTGATTCCAGCTGTACGAGAGGCTGCGTCCCGGCTCGACATCCAGGATCTCGCAATCGACATGGCCCCAATCGCCGCGCAACTGAAAGCGGTGGCCGAGGTCGAGACCGAAGTCGTTCTTCATCAGCCATTCCTCGATCAGATGCTGCGTCGTCAGCGCACGCCAGATCTTCTCGGGCGGGTGCGGGATTTCGCGCTCCACGGTCACGCTACGCACGTCGGTATCGGTCATTGATCCATCCTTTTCAGCAAATCTTCGAGATCGTCGAACCGCGCTTCCCAGAAGCGGTTCATGCGCCCGGTCCAATCGATGAGCGGCGCGAGCGCGCCTTGCTGCGCGCTGTAATGCGTCTGGCGGCCTTCGCCGCGGCCCTGCACCAGCCCCGCCTGTTTGAGGATGGCGAGATGTTTGGAAACCGCAGGCTGCGAAACACCCGCGCCCGCAGTGAGCGCGCCCACCGTCGCCTCGCCATCGAGGCACAGCCGCTCGAACAGCGCGCGCCGTGTCGGATCGGCGAGCGCCTTGAACAGAAGGTCGGGGTTCGGTTTCATATCATTTATAACTCTTTGGCTATGAATTAACCCATAACTATCAAGTTATGGGTATGTCAAGCGATGATGAACTGACCGCCATTGCGGCGACATCGCCGCCGATCGGACGCTGGCGCGGTGACGAGCCCGCTGGCTAGATGCGGCGATGAATCGATCCGGCCCGCACCCACCGCAATTCGGGCGCCGCACCATCTGTGCGGCGACGCTGGCCGGGTTGATCCTCCCCTCCTTCGGCAAAGCGAGATCCATCATGCCCAACCGCGCGATCAACCCCACCGGCGTTTCCTATGCGCAGGCGCATCTGGTCGAAGCGCCAACGCGCTGGCTGTTCGTCAGCGGCCAGATTCCGGTCGACGAGGCAAACAACGTGCCCGCGGACTTCGAATCGCAATGCCGGCTGGTGTGGCGCAACATCGAAACGCAGCTTCGGGCAGGCGGCATGGCGCTGCACGACCTCGTCAAGGTCACCGTCTTTCTGTCCGACCGCCAGTATCGCGAAGCGAATTACCGGGTGCGACACGAGGTTCTCGGCGATCATTCACCCGCGCTGACGATCATCATCGCCGACATCTACGACGAAACCTGGCTGCTCGAAATCGAGGCGATTGCCGCCGCCTAGCGATCCTTGTCGCGCTTCAGGATCAGCGCGGTCGTCGTGTCCTCGACCCCCGCGATCGTCGCGATCCGGTCGCGCGTGGCGTTAAGCTGCGCCGCGTCGGCGGCTTCGATCTCGACGAGCAGGTCGATGTCGCCGCTCAGCGAATAGCAACGCACGACCTCTGCCATGCCGATGATCGCCGCGACGATGTCGGGCGAAGGCGTGCGCGCCAGCCGCAGTTGCAGGATCGCCGCAATCCCGCCTTCATCGACGATGCGCGCGTGATAGCCGCCGATCGTCCCCGCCGCCTCGAGCTTCGACAAGCGCTCGCGCACCGAACTGCGCGCCAGCCCCACGGTCGCCGCGATCGTCTTGAGCGGCAGACGGGCATTGGCGCGCAGCATCGCCACAATCTGCCGGTCGATCGCGTCCATAACCCTCCCCTGTGCCGCCATTATGGCGCCCACGCCGCCGATCGGACGCTGGCGTTGCATCCGCGGCTCGGCAAAAAGCGCCGCGCGTCTGCTAGCGTCTCGCCGGAGAAAAAGTCCATGATGTTTATCGACCGCGCCGCGATCCTGCTCAGCGCCACCGCGCTGTCCGCGTGCAGCGCCGCCGCCGACACGTCGGCAAAGGGCACCGCAACGCTCTGGACCCCCGCCGCGATCGCCAGCGACGGCTATGAATCCTCACCCACCTTCACCCCCGACGGGCGGACGATGATCTATCTTGCGGCGGACAAGGATTTCGGCACCTATCGCCTGATGCAGTCGCGCTGTGAAAAGGGCACTTGGGGTCCGCCGGCGGCGCCCTCGTTCGCGATGCCGCTGCCGGTGATCGAGGCCGACGCCTTCATCACCCCCGACGGAAAGCGGCTCTATTATATTTCGACGCGCCACGCGCCCGAAACCGACGATTTCGACATCTGGTATGTCGAGCGCACGCCCGATGGCGGGTGGGGCGAGCCGCAGCGCCTGCCCGAACCGGTCAACTCGCCCGCGGCCGAGCTCCTGCCGCGAACCGACGCCGCCGGGCGCCTCTATTTCGGATCGAGCCGCAAGGGCAGCGCGGGCGGGGGCGACATCTATGTCGCGACCGAGGTCGAGCCGGGCGAATGGACCGTCGCCAACGTCGGCCCGCCGGTCAGCACCGCGGGCCATGATTATGAGGCCGAGATTTCCCGCGACGGCCGGACGATGGTCACCGTGTCCGACCGCGGCGACCGGTCGCACCTCTATCGCTATCGCCGCGAAGGGGGCAGCTGGATCGAGGTCGGCCGCATCCCCGCCTATCCCGATCAGTTTCAGGTCGGCCCGCTGCTATCGCCCAAGGGCGACCGGCTGCTTTTTGCCCAGCGGCACGGCGCGCGGTCGGGCGAGATGTTCCTGATCGACCTTATCACCGATCCCGATCGGTCGTGGCCGCCCGACTGCCGCGATCAGGCGGCATCATAAGCGCGCCGCCCGCGCGTCGCCGTCATGCTGTGCGAGCCCTTCAGCGCAGGCGAACGGGTACGGATCGTTTCGACATTGTGCCAGTTCGCGGTCACGCGCTCGCGCGTCATCTGCACCGTCACATAGCCGCGATCCTGGGTATTCGCCCATTTGAGCTGGGGTGACGAGCGGCGGAGCGCGGCGACGCGGCTATCGTCGCTGATACCCGGTATATAGGCCTCGAAACCCGGCGACGTGACGCTTTGCCCGGCGATCTCGATCCCCGCGGCGCGGCCGTCGGCTTCCAGATCAAACGCCCAGGCGTTGTGCGTGTCGCCGGTCAGGGTGACGAGATCGGCGTCGGCGCGCTGCGCTGCGGCGAGCAGGCGCGCGCGGGCGGCGGGATAGCCGTCCCATGCGTCGAGGTTGAGCGGCAGCCCGGCCTTCGCCGCGAGTTGCCCGGCCTCGACGCGGCGGCGGACATAGTCGGGCTGATCGCCCGCGAACCAGTCGCGCGTTTCGGGCGGGGTGAAGACGCTGCCCATCACGACCTGCTGCGCGCAGACCTGCCAGCGCGTTCCAGCCTTCGTCGACCGCGCAAATCCGTCGAACAGCCAATTTTCCTGCTCGGCGCCAAGCATCTGGCGCGCCGGATCGCGATAATCGGTTTCGGCGAACGCCTTGAGCCGCGCCGCCGGGTCGCCACCGCCAGCAATGATTTCCCCGATTTCGAACTGCCGGTCGCGGCCGTTGACGCGCGTCTCGGGGAGGAAGATCGTCGCGAGGTCGCCCACCTGATAATCGCGCCAGCGCGTGTCGGCGACGGGCATCCATTCGCGATAGACACGCTCGGCGACCGCCGCCCGCGCCGCCCATTCGCCTTCGCCCTCATTATGGTTCTGCGCCCCGCCCTTCCACGCATCGTTGGTGAATTCATGGTCGTCCCATTGGGCGATCATCGGAAAGAGCGCGTGGAGCCGCTGAAGGTCGGGATCGGCGCGGTACGAGGCGTAGCGGAGCCGATAGTCGGCGAGGCTCACCATCTCGTGCGTCGGCTGGATCTCGCGGCCCGGCAGCGCCTGCTTGAGCGACGGATAGTTACCGACGGGATATTCGTAGAGATAGTCGCCCGCGTGGACGACCAGATCGATGTCCTGCCGCGCCGCGGCATGGGCATAGGCGTTGAACCAGCCGAACGGCAGGTTCGAACAGGAAAAGAGCGCGAGCGTGAAAGCGCTCGTCGGCCCGGCGGGAAGCGTGCGCGTGCGGCCGGTGGGCGACTTGCTGCCGTCGGGTGCGACGAAGCGGTAATAATACCAGCGGCCGGGTTCGAGCCCATCGACGGTGATTTTCGCGGTGTGATCGCGCTCGCCCGCCGCCGTCACGCTGCCGCCACCGGCGATGCGCGCGAAGTCGGCGCTCTCGGACAGTTCGGCGGTGAGGGCGGTATCGTTCGCCGCGGCATAGCGCGTCCACAGCAGCACCGAATGCGCGCTGGGCTCGCCGCTCGCGACGCCATGGGTAAAACCCTGCGCCATCGCCGCGCGCGCGGCGCCGGGCAGCGCCAGCGCCGCAAGCCCCGCGGTGCCGAGCTGGATCAGCAGGCGCCGGTCGATTTCGCTCCAATGGGGATGCATGGCCTCGTTCTCCTGCTTGCTGCGCGCCGCGTCGGCGCGTCTGTGCCCGCGCATTGTTACAGCTTTGCGCCGAGACGCAAATTCAGCCGCTGACCCCGACCGCAAGCAGCAGGAACAGAAACGAAATCACCGCGAAAAGGCTGAAACAGACGAGCAGATTGGCGCGCACAAACGCGCCGAATCGCGACGAGCGATAGGCGCCGCGTAGCTGGCGATACATGTGGAAGGGCGCGTAAAGTATCGCGAAAAAGGTCGCGAGCTCGCCGAAAATCGTCAGGTTCAAAAGCCGCACGACCACGAACAGCAGCAGCATGAACGAGATCGAATAGGTGACGAAGACGAAATGGTCATAGGTGTGGAAGCGGCGGCTGAAGGGATAGAGCAGCCACATGAAGGGCAGCGATAAGGGGATCAGCGACCATGCGAATTTATAGGCGTTCGCCTGAAGCTTGTAGAGCACCAGCGCGGGGTTCGCGAACGCCTTGTTCATGCCATTGTCGATGAAGGGAACCCCCGTATCGATCTTGTTTTGCGAGATAAAATCGGCGCTCGTTGCCAACTGATCGCGCGGATCGTCGAGCACAGGCGGCCCCTCGGCGCGATCCGCCGCCCGCTCGCTCTGGCTCCGCGCGCGCGCCACGCCGAGAGAGGTGGCGCTTTGCTGAAGGGCCTCACGTTCCGCTTCGAGCGCGCGGCGCCGCTCGTCCGCCAGGTCGGCCTTCGCCAGTTCGCCGTCGATGCGGTCGACCTCCAGCTGGATGCTGTCCTTGATCGCGGTCGTGCGCGTCTGCTCGTCCGCCGCCTTGGCCAGCGCGGAGCCGAGTTCGCCGCCGCTGCCGATCATCGCGAGCACGGCATAGGTCAGGAAAACCGCGAAGAGGAACAGCGCGAGCGGCGAGATGAAGCGCGCGCGTTCGCCGTGGATATAGCGGCGCGTCAGGTCGCCGGGCCGCCAGGCGAGCAGCGGCAGCGTGTTCCAGATCTTGCCTTCAAAATGGAAGATCGCATGGACCAGATCGTGCCCGATCGCGCCGAAGCTGCGGTGAACGTCGGCGCGCTGCCCGCAATGGTGGCAATGCGACCCGGCCAGGCTGGTTCCGCAATTGAGGCAGCGCAGCGGCGCGTCGCCATGCGCTGCGCCCCCATGCGCCGACTCGACCGCCCGCGCCGCGAGCCCCGCGGTCACCGCCGCCCCGATCCCTTCGATGTCCCCGCTCATGCGCCCCTGACTAGTGACCCAAACCGCACCGCGCAACGGGACTTTCGGCAAGTCGGCGAAACATGATAGAGGCAAGCGCCATGACCACAGAAACGCTCACCGCTCCTTCCCCGCTGCCCGGCGATGCCGCCGCGCTGATCGCCGATATGGGCGCGCGCGCGCGCGCCGCCGCGAAACGGCTCGCGCAGACGCCGACCGCCGAAAAGGCTGCGGCGCTGAGGGCCGCGGCAGCCGCGATCCGCACGCAGTCGGCGGCGATATTGGCGGCCAATGCCGAGGATATGGCCGCGGGGCGGACGAACGGCCTGTCGGGCGCGATGCTCGACCGGCTGCGGCTCGACGAGCTTCGCCTTGCGGGAATCGCCGATGCGATCGAAGCGGTCGCGGCGCTGGCCGATCCCGTCGGCAGCGAGATCGATCGCGCGACGCGGCCCAACGGGTTGGAACTCAGCCGCGTGCGCGTTCCGCTCGGCGTCGTCGGTATCATCTATGAAAGCCGTCCCAATGTCACCGCCGACGCCGCGGCGCTCGGGCTGATGTCGGGCAATGCCGTCATCCTGCGCGGCGGCAGCGAGGCGGCGCAGTCGAACCGTGCGATCCACGCGGCGTTCGCGGCGGGCCTCGTCGATGCGGGCCTCCCCGCCGATGCCGTGCAGCTGGTCCCGACGCAGGACCGCGCCGCGGTCGGCGCGATGCTGCGCGCGCAGGGCCTGATCGACATCATAATCCCGCGCGGCGGCAAGGGGCTGGTCGCGCGCGTGCAGGACGAGGCGCGCGTGCCGGTGCTCGCGCATCTCGACGGGATCAATCATCTCTATATCGACGGCGCCGCTGACCCGGCGAAGGCGGTCGAGCTAGCCGTCAACGCCAAGATGCGTCGTACCGGCATCTGCGGCGCGACCGAGACGATCCTGATCGACCGTGTCTACGGCGCGCCGCTCGCCATTATCGATGCGCTGATTGCCGCGGGCTGCGAGGTGCGCGGTGACAAGGGCGTCGCAGCACTCAGCCCGCATGTCGAACCCGCGAGCACCGGCGATTGGGACACCGAATATCTCGACGCAATCGTGTCGATCGCCATAGTCGATGGCCTCGACGGGGCGCTCGCGCACATCGATGCGCATTCGAGCCGCCACACCGATGCCATCGTCACCGAGGATGCCGCGACCGCCGAGCGTTTCCTGACGGGCGTCGACAGCGCCATCGTCATACACAATGCCTCGACGCAATTTGCGGATGGAGGAGAATTCGGCCTCGGCGCCGAAATCGGCATCGCGACGGGGCGCCTCCACGCGCGCGGCCCGGTGGCGCTCGAAGGGCTGACGACGTACAAATGGCTTGTGCGCGGGAGCGGTCAGACACGTTCTTGAATCATTTGTATACAAATGATATAAATGAAAACATGACCAAGCAGACCGTCATTTCCGCCCGTGTCGATGACGACACCGTCGCCCTTGTCGATGAGATCGTCGCAGCACAAGGTCGCAGCCGCGCATGGTTCGTCTCTCAGGCGGTGCGTGAACATGCTCGGCGCGAGGCGGAGTTTCTGGCATTTGTTCAAGAAGGCCTTGATGCCGCGGAAGCGGGCGACTGGATTTCGCACGACGACATGAAACAGTGGATCGCTGATCGACGGGCGCAACGGGACGCGAAAAGGGACGTCGCCGTTTGATGGCTCGGCTCCGATGGTCCGGGCCCGCACGCTCGGATCTCGCGCATATCGAAGATTTTTACGCGACGCTCGATCCTGAATTTGCCGTTCGTGCCGTCGATGCCGCGCTGGAGGCTGCCGAATTTCTGCTCGATCGCCCGCGCGCCGGTCCGACGTTCACGGACGGTGCATTGCGCAAGTGGCGGGTGCCCGCGACACCGCTGCTTCTCATCTATCAAATCGAGCCGGACGGGATTCTCATCGCGCGGGTTCAGCACAACCGCAGCGACTGGCAGAGCCTGCCATGATCCCCACCGGCCTCCTCGGCGGCAGCTTCAACCCTGCGCACGGCGGGCATCGCGCGATCAGCCTCAATGCGATCGACGCGCTCGGGCTGGATGAGCTCTGGTGGCTCGTCTCGCCCGGCAATCCGCTCAAGCCCAGGGCAGGCATGGCGCCCCTCCCCGCACGGCTCGCCTCGGCGCGGCGCATGGCGCGGCGCGCACCCATTCGCGCGACGGGAATCGAGGCCGAGCTTGGCACGCGCTACACGATCGACACGCTTAAAAAGCTCGTCCGCCGCTATCCCGACCGCCAGTTTATCTGGATCATCGGCGCCGACAATCTGGTCCAACTGCCCCAATGGCGCGACTGGCGGGGGATTGCGCGATTGATGCCGATTGCGGTTATCGCGCGTCCGGGCTATAATGATCACGCCCATGCAAGACGTGCGATGGGATGGCTGCGGCGATTTGTCCGGCCCGCAGACCAGAATAAGCATTGGACAGACTGGAGACCGCCCGCCCTCGTGTTCTTGCGATTTTCGCCCGATGTGCGATCCGCGACTGCGATACGGCAGGCCAACCCCCGCTGGTTCGAACGCTATGAAGGCCGCGCGCTGCGCGACCCGATCACGCGTTCATGGCTGGTGGAACCGACCAAGAAAGGACGCATTTGATCTCCGCCACCCAGGGGGCCGCGCCGGGCGCCGCTCCTGCCAATGACAGCGTGGACGCGCTCCACGCGCTGATCCTCCACCAGCTGGACGAGGACCAGGCCCAGGAAACCATCTCGATTCCGCTTGCCGGCAAAAGCAGCATCGCCGACCATATGGTGATCGCGAGCGGCCGTTCGACGCGCCACGTCTCGGCGATCGCCGAGAAGCTGGCGCAGCGGATCAAGCAGGAAGCGGGCCGTCCGGTCCGCGTCGAAGGGCTGCCCAATGCCGATTGGGTGCTGCTCGATGCGGGCGATGTCATCGTCCACCTGTTCCGCCCCGAGGTGCGCAGCTTCTATAACCTCGAGCGCATGTGGTCGTTCGGCGACGCGCCGCCGGTCGCAGCAGCAAATTGACGTCCGTCCCGCCTACCGGCTAGGCGGACGTTTATGTTGCTGCACATCATCGCGCGCGGGCGCATAGGGCGTGGGCCCGAGGCCGAACTGGTCGAGCGCTATATGAAGCGCGTGACCTGGGCGCAGAAGATTTCGGAACTCCCCGACACCGGCGGGCGCGTTCCCGCCGCGGCAGCGGGCAGCCGCACCATATTGCTCGACGAGGGCGGCGAGCAAATATCCTCGCTCGAATTTGCAAAATTGCTCGAAAACTGGCGCGATGGCGGGGTGCGCGAGGCGCGCTTCTGCCTCGGCGCCGCCGACGGTTTCACCCCGGAGGAGCGCGAGGGCGCCGACAAGGTCATCGCCTTCGGCCGCGCGACCTGGCCGCATCTGATGGCGCGCGCGATGCTCGCCGAACAATTGTGGCGCGCCACCAGCATCGTCGCGGGTCATCCCTATCACCGCGAAGGGCGGCAGTGAGGCGCGCGCGAGCCGGATTGGCGGTCGCCGCGCTGATGGCGGGCGGCGCATTCGCGCTGGCGCAGAGCGATATTTTCGATCCGCAAGTGATCGCCACACGCGAGCGCGCCCAGCTGGTCGACGCCAGGGAGCAATCGGCGGCGGCAATGGCGCGGAGCGCGCTGCTCGAAAAACAGGCCGACGCCGCAGTCAGCGAAGCCGACCGGTTGCAAAAGCGCAGCGCCGCGCTCGCCGCGCGCATCCAGTCGGCCGAAGCCGACATCAGCGCGGGCGAGGCGCGCGTCGCGCTGGTCACGCGCCGCCTCTCGGCGCAGCGCGCGCGGCTCGCGGAACAGCAGCAGCCCTTGCTCGAACTCGCCGCCTCGCTCCAGCAATTGAGCCGCCAGCCGCCGGTCAGCGTGCTCGCACAGCCGGGGTCGCTCCGCGACATGGTCCACGCCCGCGCGGTGCTCGACGCCGCGATGCCGGTAATCGCACGGCGCACCGTCGGGGTCCGCCGCGAGCTGACCCTGCTCGACACCGCGCGGCGGCAACAGGCGATCGCGCTCGACGCGCTGGCGGCCAGCCGGGCGCAGCTTGCCGCGCGGCGCGATGCATTCACGCGGCTCGAAAACGAAGGGCGGCTGCGTTCACGCGAACTGATGAGCAGCGCGCGGCTCGAAGCCGACCGCGCGCTGGGGCTGGGCGAAAAAGCGCGCGACATTGTCGATTTGATGGATGCGCTCGAAGCCGACGGGTTGGTGCGCGCCGAACTGGGACAGCTTGCGGGACCGCTCCCGCGCCCGCGCAACCCCGCCGCTGGTCCGGCCAGCGCCATCGCCCCGCCCGCCGCGCGCGAGGCCGGCCTCACCGGCAGCGCCTATCGCTTGCCCGTCGTCGGGCGCATCGTCGCGGGGCTGGGCGAGGTGAACGAAAGCGGCGTGCGGTCGCGCGGCATCACCATCGCGGCCCAGCCGGGCGGCCAGGTCGTTGCGCCCGCCCCCGGCCGCGTCAGCTTTGCGGGCGATTATCGCGGCTATGGCAAGATCGTCATCATCGATCATGGCGGCGGCTGGGTCTCGCTGCTTGCCGGCATGATCGCGCTGTCGGTCGGCGTCGGCGACACGGTGGGGTCCGGCGCGCCGGTCGGCCGCGCAGCATCGGACGACAGCCGCATCACAGTCGAGCTGCGCCGCGGCGGCCGCCCGGTCGATATTGTCGCGATGATCGGCTGATCGCCCCAGTTCATTGTCCGCGCGCCCGCTTTCCCCGATCGGGATGCCATGCTTGACGACCGCATAAATGCGTAGGAGGATGGCGCTCCGGGGATTATAAGGCGGGTTTCCCGCGCCTGAGCGAAAGATTGTGATGACCGACTCGACCACGACCGCCGCCCGCCCGTCCGCTTCGCCGCGCCGCCGCTTTGCGCTGTGGCAGGGCGCCGCCGCGCTTTCGACGCTGGCGCTCGTGCCGCTCGCGACCGGCGCCATGGCGAGCGTCGATTCGAAGACGCAGGAAGAAATCGCGCGCTTCATGGACGTCTATCTGGAAGTGAAGTCAAACTATGTCGAACCGGTCGAGGATTCGAAGCTGATCGAAGGCGCGATCAACGGGATGCTCGCCAGCCTCGACCCGCATTCGGGCTATCTCGACGCGCGCGGCTTTACCAACCTGCGCACCCAGACCGACGGCGAATATGGCGGCCTCGGCCTCTCGGTGACGATGGAGGACGGCGTCGTCAAGGTCATCGCGCCGACCGCCGACACCCCGGCCGCCAAGGCGGGGATCAAGGCGGGCGATTATATCACCCATATCAACGACGAGCTGATCTTCGGGCTGACGCTCGACGAAGCGGTCGAACAGATGCGCGGACGGCCGGGCACGTCGATCGGCATCACCGTCGTCCGCGAAGGCCAGGACAAGCCGATCGAGATGACGCTGACGCGCGAGATCATCGACCTGAAGCCCGTCAAATGGGAGGTCAGCGGCGACGTCGGCGTGCTCACCGTTACCAGCTTCTCGGCCGATGCGACGACCGACCTGAAGGCCGCAATGATGGCGGTCGAAAAATCGCTGGGCAAGAAACCGCGCGGCTGGGTGCTCGACCTGCGGTCTAACCCCGGCGGGCTGCTCGACGAGGCGGTCGGGATCAGCGACCTGTTCCTCGAACGCGGCGAGATCGTGTCGCAGCGCGGTCGCCGCAAGGGCGACATCGAACGCTATTTCGCCGAACCCGGCGATCTGGCGGGCGGCGCTCCGGTCGTCGTGCTGATCGATTCGGGATCGGCCTCGGCGTCCGAAATCGTCGCGGGCGCGCTGCAGGATCAGCATCGCGCGATCGTGATGGGCGAGCGCAGCTTCGGCAAGGGATCGGTGCAGACGATATTGCCGCTCAGCGACGTGACCGCGCTGCGGCTCACCACCGCGCGCTATTACACGCCGTCGGGCCGCAGCGTGCAGGAAGGCGGGATCGATCCCGACATTCAGGTGCCGCAGCTCAGCGACCCCGATTATGCGTCGCGTCCCAAGTTCCGCGAAAGCGATTTGCGCCGTCACCTCATCAACGAGAAAAAGGTCGATGACGGCCTGATCGAAAAGGATGAAAAGGCCGACCCGCGCTTCACCGCGACTGCGGAGGAGCTGAAAGCCAAGGGGATCGAGGATTTCCAGCTTCACTATGCGCTGCAGACGATCGGGCGGATCGGTCCGGGAACCCCGCGCATGGCCGCGGCGAGCAAGCCCGCCGCGAAGCCGGCGCGGCGCAACTGACACTATGCTTCTTCCCGTCATCCCGGCGCAGGCCGGGATCTCACCGGTGCAGTAAACCGATAGGGTGAGATCCCGGCCTGCGCCGGGATGACGACATTTCAGGATCAGTTTAATGTTCGGATCGCGCCTTGCCGCCCCCCTCGTCGCGCTTGCGGCGCCGCTGCTGCTCTATGGCGGCGCGCTCGTGTCGCAATATGGCTTTGGCCTGCATCCGTGCGAAATGTGTTATTGGCAGCGCTGGCCGCATCAGGCGGCGATCGTGCTGGCGCTGCTTGCCTTGTTGCTGCGCCGCAATGACACGGCGATGCGCGCGCTGACGCTGCTCGCCGCCGCCGCGATCGCCGTGAGCGGCGCGATCGGCGTGTTTCATGCCGGGGTCGAATATGGCTTCTGGGAAGGCATCACCAGCTGCGCGACCAGCGCCAGCGGGCCCATCACGCTCGATTCGATCATGAACGCACCGCTCGTCCGCTGCGACGCGGTGCCCTGGTCGCTGTTCGGCATCTCGCTCGCGGGTTTCAACGCGATCTTCTCGTTCGCGGCCGCCATCCTCGTCTTGACCTTGATGCGCCGCGGGCGCACACCGACGGCATGACTGAGGACAGGCCCGGCAAGCGCACCGCATCGATGATCCGCGTCGATCAGGCGGGCGAATATGGTGCGACGCGCATCTATGCCGGCCAGCTCGCGGTGATGGGCGACCGGCATCCGATGGCGCGCGAAATCGCGCATATGGCCGAACAGGAAGAGCGGCACCGGAAATTCTTCGACACGATGATCGCACAGCGCGGCGTGCGCCCGACCGCGCTCCAGCCGTTCTGGAACGTCGCGGGCTTTGCGCTGGGCGCTGTGACCGCCGCGATGGGGCCGCGCGCCGCGATGGCCTGCACCGCCGCGGTCGAGACCGAGATCGATCGCCATTACCGGGATCAGCTGGACGAGCTGGGCGACAGCGACCCCGAACTCAGCGCCGCGGTCGCCGATTTCCGCGCCGAAGAGCTGGGACATAAGGATGCAGCGCTCAAGGCCGGCGCCGAAAGCGCCCCCGGCTATCCGCTACTCAGCCTCGCGATCCGCGCAGGTTGCCGTGCAGCCATCGCGCTGTCGAAACGTATCTGATACAGAAATCCGGCGTCGTTCATGACCGATGCAGGGTTGCAATGCCAAGCCGCGCCTAGTTGACAAAGGATGATCCGATGACCCGCCTTCCCCTTTTCGCGCTGATCCTCGCCGGGAGCGCCGCCGCCATGCCCGCTGCGGCGCAGGAAGCGGCACCCGACGCCGAAAAGATCAACCAGGTCATCGTTTACGGCGACGACAAGTGCGAACAGTCGAGCCCCGACGAAATCGTCGTATGTAATCGCCTGCCTGAAACCGAGCGCTATCGCGTGCCGCCGATGCTGCGCGGCAACCCGCTCGATGTCCGCAACGAAGCGTGGGCGAACAAGGTTGTCGCGCTCGAGCGCGTCGGCCGCTTCGGCACCGACAGCTGCTCGCCGACCGGGCTTGGCGGCTTCACCGGCTGCACGCAGGCGCTGCTCGCGGGGGCGCGCGCCGAACGCCGCGCCGCCGACAAGACCGACTGGCAGGCGATGATCGCCGACGAGCGCGCCAAGCGCCTCGCCGGCATCGATGCCGCCGCCGATCAGGTCGAGGCCGCGGTCGTCGCCGAGGAACGCGCGCTCGCCGAGCGCCAGCAGGCGGCCGCGGAACTGGAGCGCCAGGCGAATGGCGAAGCGCCGATGCAGTCGGCCCCCGATGAAGCCGACGCCGAACCGCTGCCGACGCCGCCGCAAGACTGACGCGCGGACCAGGCCGCTCGGGCCTTCCTGACCTGCTCGGAAACCCCTTATGCTGCTAATCCGGCAGCATTATCTGCGCTTTGGCGCGGTTTGGTTCCGTTTTCGCGTCGGATTGAGGGAAAAATTTAACGAATCGATGCCAATCTGTCTTGACTTGGGGATTTTTGAGGCAAATCGTGGCGTTTCTGGGAATCGCCGGCCGGGGAGGCTGACAACATGGCATCGACTTACGGACCGCGCCTCTGGCGCCGCGCGACTGCAAGCGTTCCACCGGCACGAAGCCTGGGTCGCCGAATGACTTGGCACGCTGCCGCCGCTCTGCTCGCTTTCGCTGCAATTCAGATCTGGCTCGTGACGAGTGCGGTCGCCGCGGGGGCACCCTCGGCCTTTATCGTCGTCGCACTGGTCATGCTGCTTGCCCTTGCGGTTCCGGTTGCGCGCTCGACCGAACGCCGCTGGTATCATCTCAGCCGTCAGGCGCTCGCAAGCTGGGGGCTCCATGCCCGTTTCCGCCGCGACGTCCGCCGCCTGTGGATCGCCGCGCTGACCCTGCCCTTCCTGTGGATCAGCGGTGCAATGGCCGCGGTCGCCGCGGTCGCGGGCTGATTTCTCGCGTTCCTAGTCGCCGCGGACATAATCCGCATGACGCCGGCTAAAGACTTTTTTTGACCCCCGCGCGCGCGCCGTATAGAGCGCGGCGATGCTCACCGTTTCCGAAGCCCTCGACCGCGCACAAATGCTGTGCGACGCCGCGACCAAGGCCGGCGCCGATGCCGCCGACGCGCTCTATTATTGTAACGCCGCGACGTCGGTGACGATGCGCCTCGGCGCGCTCGAGGATGTCGAGCGGTCGGAGGGGCAGGATATTTCGCTGCGCGTGTTCGTCGGGCAGCGCAGCGCGAGCGTTTCGACCGCCGACATGGACGCGGGCGAACTCGCCAAGCTGGTCATCCGCTGCGTCGCGATGGCCCGCGAAGCCCCCGAAGATCCCTATGCGGGCCTCGCGCCCGAAGAATTGCTGTTCAAGGACGCGGTGCCCGACCTCGACCTCGACGATCAGAGCGAAGCCGACCCCGCGGCACTGCGCGAAGCCGCGCGCGCCGTCGAGGACGCCGCGCGCGCGGTCGCCGGTGTGACCAACAGCGAAGGCGGCAGCGCGAGCCACAGCCGCACGCGCTTTGCGCTCGCAACCAGCCACGGCTTTGCCGGCGGCTATGGATCGAGCGGGCACAGCCTGTCGGCGAGCGTCATCGCGGGCGAAGGCGCGGCGATGCAGCGCGACTATGCCTGGCACAGCGCCCATCACCTGACCGACCTCGAAAGCACCGCCGCCATCGGCGCACGCGCCGGCGCCCGCGCGGTCGCGCGCCTGAACCCCGGCAAGGCGCCGAACGGAAAGCTGCCTATTTTTCTCGACCCGCGCGTCAGCGGCGGGATCGTCGGCCATCTGCTCGCCGCGATCGCCGGCCCCGCGATCGCGCGCGGGACAAGCTTCCTGCTCGGCAAGGAGGATCGAGCGCTGTTCGACAGCAGCATCGTCATCCGCGACGAACCCCACCGCCCGCGCGGCCTGCGCAGCCGCGCTTTCGATGGCGAAGGACTGCCGACCGCGGCGCGCGACATCGTTGCGGACGGGCGGATCACCGGCTGGCTGCTCGACAGCGCGTCGGCACGCCAGCTTGGTCTGACGCCCACCGGCCACGCGAGCCGCGGCGGCGGCGCATCGGGCGTCGCAGCGAGCAATCTGCACCTGGCAGCTGGCACAGAAAGCCCGGCCGCGCTGATGGCGGGTGTCGCCGAGGGCATTTATGTCACCGAGCTGATCGGGCACGGCGTCAATCCGGTGACGGGCGATTACAGCCGCGGCGCGTCGGGCTTCCTGATCCGCGACGGCGCCATTGCCGAACCGATTGCGGAATTTACCGTCGCGGGCAATCTGATCGACATGTTTGCCGCGCTGATCCCCGCAAACGACCTTGAATTCCGCCACGCCACCAACGCCCCGACGCTGCGCATCGACGGCATGACCGTCGCGTCGAGCTGAGCCCCCCAATGCCCGGCCGCAACCTCGAAGCCGTGATCGCTGCGACCCGCGAGGTCGGCGACATGGCGATGGCGCGCTGGCGCGGCGAAGGGCGGCCGGTCGATGTCTGGCACAAGTCGCACGACAACCCGGTGTGCGACGTCGATCTGGCGGTCGATGCACGGCTGAAGGCGGTGCTAGGCGCGATGGTCCCCGAAGCCGGCTGGCTATCGGAGGAAACCGCCGACAATGAAGACCGGCTGGCGTGCCGCGCCATGTGGTGCGTCGACCCGATCGACGGAACGCGCGATTTCATCCGCGGTCGCCCCGGCTGGTGCGTGTCGGTCGCGCTGATCGTCGACGGCCAACCGGAGCTTGGCGTGCTCTATGCTCCCGCGCTCGACGAATTGTGGGTCGCGCAAAAGGGTCAGGGCGCAACATTGAACGGTGACACGCTGCGCGCCAGCCGCCGCATGATCTTCGACGGATCGCGCGTCCCCGCCGACAGCCTGCCGAGGATCGACCGCGACCTCATCATGGTGACCAAGCCGAACAGCATCGCGCTGCGCATGGCGCTCGTCGCCGACGACCGCGCCGACCTGGTCGCGACCTTGCGCTGGGGTTTCGAATGGGACGTCGCCGCCGCGGCGCTGATCGCGACCGAGGCGGGGGCGGCCGTGACCGACGCCTTTGGCGCACCGCTCGTCTTCAACACCCCGCGCGCGCAGGCCTTTGGCGTCATCGCCTGTGCGCCGGGCATCCACCGCGCGGTCGTTGGCCGCCTGGCAGAGCGCGCGGCCGAGTTGACGGCGCCGCGTTGAGGGCGGTTTTGGGGTGGCGAGCGGACGTTCCGATAAGCCGTCGCCCCCGCGAAGGCGGGGGCCGCCATCGGTCTTTTCCCGCGTCGCCGTGTAAACCGACAGCGGCCCCCGCCTTCGCGGGGGCGACGGCTTATATCGGTCGAAACGCCGCATTCTATAAGATTCGCGCAGAGGCGCACAGATCGAAGAGTTGAAGCGCACTCCTCTCTGCGATCTCTGCGCCTCTGCGCGAATTTCGTCCAACACGGGCCTTCGAACAAAAGACCGCAATCGTTCGTTTCCAGCCATCCGGCATCCGGCACGCGTATTGGCCGAAGAGAGGGATAAGCGCTTTCCTATTCGGTCGAGGGATGGCATCCCGGCTCCTCCCGATCATGCTCGAACCGGCTAAAAGCGACAAAGGAGACAGTTTGGACGCGAACGTGCGTATCTTTTGTCTCCTTAAGGCAGGCGGGCCGGTCCTCCTTGAGGTCAGTTCGACGCGATAGCACCCTTGGCGCAAAGGGGCCTCGCCGCAAATGACCGCGCTTCGCTTGACTTTCCGGGCGACTCAGCATAGTTGCGCAACCATTCCGACAGCCAGACCGGACGGCGAAGCGCAACGGCGCGTTCGTGGTCCGTTTTTGCGTTGGAAAACAGACGCTTTGAGATGGGGCCGTTTGCCAGCGCGCCCTGTGGAGCAGGAGAAAGAATCACATGGCACGTATCGCGGGCGTCAACCTGCCCACCAACAAGCGCGTGATCATCGCGCTCACCTATATCCACGGGATCGGCCGCAAGACCGCCGTCGACATCGCCGACAAGCTGGGCATCGACCACCAGCGCCGCGTTCAGGATCTTTCGGACGCCGAAGTCCTGCAGATTCGCGAAACGATCGACGCCGACCTGACCGTCGAGGGCGACCTTCGCCGCAACACGGCGATGAACATCAAGCGGCTGATGGACCTCGCCTGCTATCGCGGCCTGCGCCATCGCAAGGGCCTGCCGGTTCGCGGTCAGCGCACGCACACCAATGCGCGCACCCGCAAGGGCAAGGCCAAGCCGATCGCCGGCAAGAAGAAGTAAGTCGGTTTTCCCGCGCCGGTGGCCGCCCTTCGGCTGCGCCCCGGCCGCAATACGGATTTAGGTTAGGATTTCATCATGGCTCGTGAACCGCAGCGCCTCCGTCGGCGCGAACGCAAGAATATCTCGTCGGGTGTGGCCCACGTCAACGCGACCTTCAACAACACGATGATCACCATCACCGACGCGCAGGGCAATGCGATTGCCTGGTCGAGCGCCGGCATGATGGGCTTCAAGGGCAGCCGCAAGTCGACGCCTTACGCCGCGCAGGTCTGCGCCGAAGACGCCGGCAAGAAAGCCGCCGAACATGGCGTCCGCACGCTGGAAGTCGAAGTCAAGGGCCCCGGCGCCGGCCGCGAATCGGCGCTGCGCGCGTTGCAGGCCGTCGGTTTCCACATCACGTCGATCCGCGACGTGACGCCGATCCCGCACAACGGCGTCCGCCCGGCCAAGCGCCGCCGCGTCTGACGTCTTTCCGGGCGCGCCCCAACACCGGGGCGCCGCCCGCACCATATCCTCGCTGGACCGATGGCCGACCCCCATTCGTCCCGCCCAAAGCAAAGGGAAATCCATGACTGTCAATATCCGGAACTGGCAGGAATTGAAGAAGCCCAGCAACCTGGAAATCAAGGCCGGCGGCGACGGCAAGCGCAAGGCGACCTTCGTCGCCGAACCGCTCGAGCGCGGTTTTGGCCTGACGCTGGGCAACGCGCTGCGCCGCGTGCTGCTCTCGTCGCTCCAGGGTGCGGCAATTACGTCGATCAAGATCGAAAATGTGCTGCACGAGTTCAGCAGCCTTGCCGGCGTGCGTGAAGACGTCACCGACATCGTGCTCAACGTCAAGCAGATCGCGCTCAAGATGGAAGGCGAAGGCCCGAAGCGGCTCCAGCTTTCGGCGACCGGTCCCGCGACCGTCAAGGCCGGCGACATCATGGTGTCGGGCGACATCAAGGTGATGAACCCGAACCATGTCATCTGCCACCTCGACGAAGGTGCGACGCTGAACATGGAACTCGTTGCCGACACCGGCAAAGGCTATGTCCCCGCGACCGCCAACCGCCCGGCCGACGCGCCGATCGGCCTCATCCCGGTCGACTCGCTCTATTCGCCCGTTCGCCAGGTCGCCTACAAGGTCGACAATGCCCGCATCGGGCAGGAACTGGACTATGACAAGCTGAACCTGACGGTCGAAACCGACGGCACGGTGACGCCAGAAGATGCCGTCGCTTACGCCGCGCGCATCCTCCAGGACCAGCTCCAGGTCTTCGTCCACTTCGAAGAAGCGATGAACGACAGCGGCCTCATCGGCATGGCAGCCCCCTCGGCCGCCAGCGACGAGTCCGATGTCAACCAGCTCAACCGCTTCCTCCTCAAGAAGGTCGACGAGCTCGAACTGTCGGTCCGTTCGGCCAACTGCCTGAAGAACGACAACATCATCTATATCGGTGACCTCGTTCAAAAGACCGAAGCCGAAATGCTCCGCACGCCGAACTTTGGCCGCAAGTCCTTGAACGAAATCAAGGAAGTGCTGTCGTCGATGGGCCTGCGCCTGGGCATGGACATCCCCGGCTGGCCGCCCGAGAATATCGAGGAAATGGCCAAGAAGCTCGAGCAGGAACTTCTCGGATAACAGCACGTCGCCCCCGCGAAGGCGGGGGCCGCCTGCAACCACGCGCTATGCCTCCAGCGGCCCCCGCCTTCGCGGGGGCGACGGGGCCGGGAATGGGTCGGCCCGAAATCGACCTGGCTTGGGGTACCTCACACGGCCCCTTTGACAAACGAAGGAAGAAATCATGCGTCATAAATCGGGTGGCCGGAAGCTGCAGCGCACGAGCGCGCATCGCACGGCGATGTTCCGCAACATGTCGGCCTCGCTCATCAAGCATGAGCAGATCACGACGACCGTCGCCAAGGCGAAGGAACTGCGTCCCTATGTCGAAAAGCTCGTCACGCTGGCAAAGCGCGGTGGCCTCGCCAACCGCCGCCTGGCGATGAGCCGCCTGATGGACGAAGCCCAGCTGACCAAGCTGTTCGACGTGCTCGCCGACCGCTACAAGGACCGCAACGGCGGCTATACCCGCGTCATCAAGGCCGGCATCCGCGCGTCGGACGCTGCCCCGATCGCGATCATCGAATTCGTCGACCGCGACATGGACGCCAAGGGCCAGGATTCGGGTCCGGTCATGACCGACGAGGAACTGGAAGACGCGTAACCCGCGTTTTCGGATGATACAGGATCAAGGGCGGCGTCCGGCAGGACGGCCGCCCTTTTTCTTTGGCGGGCGATGGTTTTGGGGTGGAAAGCCGGCGTTGCCGATCCTCCCCGGCACGGGGGAGGATCGCTTCAGGCCGCCACCGGTCGCCTGCTCACTTCACCCCCCACGCATCCTAAAAAAAGGAAAACCGGCGCGGATTGCTCCGCGCCGGTTTCCCTCGGTTAACTTGTACGTGCGATGCGCGGCGTCAGGCGACGCGGCGCACCTCATTGCCTTCGTCGTCGATGTCACGAAGGACATAACCGCGGCCCCAGACCGTTTCGATGTAATTTTCGCCGCCGCAGGCGAGCGCAAGCTTCTTGCGGAGCTTGCAGATGAAGACGTCGATGATCTTCAATTCGGGCTCGTCCATCCCGCCATAAAGGTGGTTCAGGAACATTTCCTTGGTGAGCGTCGTGCCCTTGCGCAGGCTCAACAGCTCGAGCATCTGATATTCCTTGCCGGTCAGATGCACACGGATGCTGTCGACCTCGACCGTCTTGGTGTCGAGATTGACCGCAAGCTTGCCTGTCTTGATGACGCTCTGGCTGTGCCCCTTCGACCGGCGGACGACCGCGTGGATGCGGGCGACCAGTTCGTCGCGGTGGAACGGCTTGGTGACATAATCGTCGGCGCCAAAGCCAAACGAGCGCACCTTGCTGTCCATTTCCGAAATGCCCGACAGGATCAGCACAGGCGTTTGCACCTTGGCCGTCCGAAGCTTTTTCAGCACGTCATAGCCGTGCATATCGGGCAGATTCAGGTCAAGCAGGATGATGTCATAATCATACAGCTTGCCCAGATCGAGGCCCTCTTCGCCCAGATCGGTCGTATAGACGTTGAAGCCCTCGGTCGTGAGCATCGTGTCGATCGCTTTCGCGGTCGTCGGCTCGTCCTCGATCAGCAGTACGCGCATTGGGCACCCCTTGACTGTTTCCACGATGATCCCGCGAACCGATCGCGCGACCACCAAGGATGTCACCCGACCAACCCCCGTTGCAGGACTGCCGGAACATTAACCATGAAAGCAATGAAGGGAAAAGGTTAATTTTGATTTAACCCGCGGGAATCCACGAGTCGCGCCTTATTTGCAACAGTCGCACGCCGCGCTTTCACCCCTTGTGGAGCATCGCATAGCGCTCATTGGCGCCGCTGCACGAAAGTTTGAGCGTGTCGACGAGATGGTCCGAAAAGGCGCGGACGCGCGCGGGGCGCAGCCGCGAGGGCGGCGACAGAAGGTGCAGGTGCGATTGGGGCAGCGACCAATCGGTCAGGATCGGCACCACCGTTCCGGCGGCGAGTTCGTCCGCCGCGATAAAGTCGGGCAGCACGGCGATACCACCGCCCGCGACGATTATCGGCACCATCACATCGCCGTTGTTCGTGAATAGCGGGCCGGTCGGCATCACCGTCGCCTCCTCCCCCTTTCGCGAGAAATGGAGCGGCATCGCGCGCTGACGATGGCCGTAACCGATAAGGCGATGGCGCGCGAGGTCGAGCGGATGGCGGGGCGTGCCATGCTTTTCCAGATAGGAGGGGCTCGCGATCACCGATCCCGCGACCGGGGCGATCGTGCGGGCGAGCAGGCTGGAATCGGCAAGCGGCGCGATGCGCAGCGTCAGGTCGATCCCCTCGGCGATCGGATCGTTGCGCGCATCGCTGAGCAGCAGGTCGATCTCGACCGCGGGATGCCGCTCGAGAAAGGCCGCGACCACGGGGCCCAGCACCTTGATCCCGAAACTCATCGGCGCGGCAAGGCGGATCGGGCCGGCAAGGTCGAGCCGGTCGCCGCGCGCCGCTTCGGTCGCCGCGGTCGCCGCGGCAACCATCGCGCGCGCCTCCTCAAGCAGCCCCGCCCCCGCGGTCGACACCGCGACGACGCGCGAGCTGCGGTGGAGCAGCGTGATGCCGAGCGACGCCTCGAGCCGCGTCACCGCTTTCGACACGCTCGCTTTCGACAGGCCGAGCGCGGCGGCGGCGGCGGTAAAGCTGCCGCCGTCGGCGACGGCGACGAAACAGGCCCAGCCTTCATAATCGGGAAGCGCCACCAACTATCTCCTACCCACTTGTTCGTCATTGCGAGGAGCCCCGGACTTGATCCGGGGCGACGCGGCAATCTCCAGCCTTCGCCCACGCGCCAGGCCGGTGGCAGGAGATTGCTTCGCTTCGCTCGCAATGACGACTAATATGGAAACGATGATTTTCCATCTATGCTATTTTCGAAACGATCCCAATCCTTATTTTGTCCTCAACAGATGAACGCCGCCGGGCACCCGGCCCAGCGGCGGCAGAGAAAGGACAAGGCCATGATCGACATTCGCAAATTCGACACGCTGGGCCACGCCGACCATGGCTGGCTCGACGCCCGCCATCATTTTTCCTTCGCGAACTATCACGATCCCGACCGCATGGGCTGGGGCGCGCTGCGCGTGTGGAACGACGACCGGATCGCGGCGCAGTCGGGTTTCCCCCCGCATCCGCACCGCGACATGGAAATCATCACCTATGTCCGCACCGGCGCGATCAGCCATCGCGACTCCATGGGCAACGCCGGCCGCACCGCCGCGGGCGACGTGCAGGTGATGAGCGCCGGGACGGGCGTGACGCACAGCGAGTTCAACCTGAAAGATGAGGAAACGACGCTGTTCCAGATCTGGATCATCCCCGACCAGGCGGGCGGCAACCCCGGCTGGGGCGCGCGCCAGTTTCCCAAGAACGACCGTTCGGGCCAGTTCGTGACACTGGCGAGCGGGATCGAAGGCGACACCGACGCGCTGCCGATCCGCGCCAACGCCCGCGTCGCCGCGGCGACGGTGAACGCCGGTGAGAGCGTCTCCTATGACCTCGAAGCCGGACGCCACGCCTATCTGGTCGCCGCCAAGGGCCGCATCCGTGTCAACGGCCACGACGCCGATCCGCGCGACGGCATCGCGCTGCGCGACGTCGGCCGGATCGAAGTCGAGGCGATCGACGACGCCGAACTGGTGCTGGTCGACAGCCTGTAACGAAGCCCCCCTGGGCCGCCGACGTCCCTCCCTCCGGCGGCTCACCCGGTGCCGCGAGCTGCCCCCCGGCTCGCGGCACCCCCCTCTCCCCGCTTGAACCCAAGGAGCAATATGATGTCCAATATCCTTCGTATCGATGCCAGCGCCCGCACCAGCGGATCGACCACCCGCCAGCTGACCGACCAGCTCGTCACGCGGCTGGTCGAACAGGGCTATGGCGCGCATGTCGTGCGCCGCGACCTGGCGCTCACCCCGCCCGCACTGCTGACCGAAAGCTGGGTCGGCGCCAATTTCACCGATGAGACCGAACGCAGCGACGATCAGAAGGCCGCGCTCGCGAGCTCCGACGAGCTGATCGCCGAGCTGGAAGCTGCCGACACGATCGTCATCGGTGTGCCCGTCTATAATTTCGCGATCCCCGCGGCGCTCAAGGCCTGGGTCGACCTGATCGCCCGCGCCCGCCGCACCTTCCGCTACACCGAGACCGGCCCCGAAGGGCTGCTGAAAGGAAAGAAGGCTTATCTGGTCGTCGCCTCGGGCGGCGTACCCGTCGGCAGCGACTATGATTTCGCCACCGGCTATCTGCGCCACGTCCTCGGCTTTGTCGGCATCACCGATGTCACGATCATCGCCGCCGATCAGCAGATGATGGACGGCGAAGCGATCGCGCGCGCGACCTCGGCGATCGAGGCGCTGAAACAGGCGGCCTGATTGGCGACATCAACGAAAAAGGGCGGCCGCGATGGCCGCCCTTTTTGTTAGCCGGAATCCGGCGGGTTTATTTGAGCTTGTCGCGATTAACGTAGAGCAGCGCGGCGATCACCGCCGCCGAACCGATGCCCAGCCCCGCGGCGGCGGCGGTTTTCCAGCCGCGTTTCGCCTTGGTCGCGTCCTGATCCGCGGCCTCGGCGGCGTCTGCGGCCTCGCGCTGTTGCCGCAACTCGCGCGCGGCGCGCAGCACTTCATTCTCCTGGGCTTCGTCGTCGGCGGGCGGCGGGGTTTGGTCGGTCATCTTGCTCTATGGTCCTTGTCGTCAGGCGAGTGCCTGTTCGACAGGCACATAATCGGTTCCGATCGCTTCCGCTACGGCTTCGAACGTCACCTTACCATTCCATACGTTCAAACCCTGCAAAAGATGCGGATCGCGGCGCAATGCCTCTTTCCAGCCGAGGTCGGCGATGCGCAGCGCGTGCGGCAAAGTGACGTTGTTGAGCGCATAGGTGCTGGTGCGCGCGACAGCGCCAGGCATATTCGCGACCGCATAATGGACGATGCCGTCAACCACATAGGTCGGGTCGGCGTGGGTCGTCGCATGGCTGGTTTCGAAACAGCCGCCCTGGTCGAT
>JASBSJ010000051.1 GCA_030148985.1 Sphingopyxis sp. | reverse complement strand
GGCGATGCGGCGGCTTGACGCCTCCGCGCCCGGCTTCGCGGCCGAGTTCGACGCGCTGGTCAATGATCGGCGCGAGAGCACATCCGATGTGTCGAGCGATGTCGCGGCGATCATCGCGCGGGTGAAAGCCGAAGGCGACGCCGCGCTTGCCGATTATACCGCGAAATTCGACCGTTTCGACCTCGATGCGCGCGGGTGGAGCATTTCAAAGGAAGACTGTGCCGCCGCCTATGCGGCGCTGGCGCCCGAGCTGCGCGACGCGCTGAACCTCGCCGCCGACCGCATCCGCGCCTATCACGCTGCGCAATTGCCCGAGGATCGCGACTATCGCGATGCGACGGGTGCGCGGCTGGGTGCGCGCTGGAATGCGGTTGACGCGGCGGGGGTCTATGTGCCCGGCGGGCGCGCGGCCTATCCCTCGTCGGTGCTGATGAACATCCTGCCCGCGAAGGTCGCGGGGGTCGCGCGCATCGTGATGGTGACGCCGACGCCCGATGGTCAGGTCAACCCGGTCGTGATGGCCGCGGCACATATCGGCGGGGTCGATGAAATCTGGCGCGTCGGCGGGGCGCAGGCGATTGCGGCGCTGGCCCATGGCACTGGTCGCATCGCGCCAGTCGATGTCGTCACCGGCCCCGGCAATGCCTGGGTCGCCGAGGCGAAGCGGCAACTTTACGGCGTGGTGGGCATCGACATGGTCGCGGGGCCGAGCGAGATCGTCGTCGTGGCCGACAACCGGAACGAACCGCATGTCATCGCCGCCGACCTTCTGAGCCAGGCCGAGCATGATCCGACGAGCCAGTCGATCCTGTTCACCGACGATGCGGACTTTGCCGATGCGGTCACGGCAGCGGTCGCGGAGGTCATCCCGACGCTGAGCACCGCGGCGACGATGCAGGCGAGCTGGGCCGACAATGGCGCGGTGATCGTCGTGCCGCGCCTCGCCGACGCGATCCCGCTGTGCGACCGGCTGGCGCCCGAACATCTTGAACTTGCGGTCGATGCGGCCGAGGCCGATGCGTTGTTTGCGCGGGTGCGGCACGCCGGATCGGTGTTCCTTGGTCGCCAGACCCCCGAGGCGATCGGCGATTATGTCGCCGGGCCGAACCATGTCCTTCCCACCGGACGCCGCGCGCGCTTTTCGAGCGGATTGTCGGTGACCGACTTTATGAAGCGCACCAGCTTCCTCGCGCTCGACGAGGCGAGCATTGCCGCCATCGGTCCGGCGGCGGTCGCGCTTGCCGGTGCCGAGGGGCTTCCCGCCCATGCGCTTAGCGTCCAGAATCGTCTGAAGTAGAAAAATTATGAACAAGCGCACCCAATCCCGTTCCGCCGCCCGCCTTGCCGCCGTGCAGGCGCTCTATCAGCACGAGATGGAGGCGACGCCGGTCGCCCAGCTGATCCACGAATTTCACCAGCACCGGATCGGCGCGATCATCGAGGACGCCGAATATGCCGAGGCCGACGTTCCCTTCTTTGACGACATCGTAAAGGGCGTGCTGGCGCGCGCGGACGAGATCGACGCGGCGATCGTCGCGCGGCTTGCGAGCGGCTGGACGATGGAGCGGCTTGACCGGACGATGAAGGCGATCCTGCGCGCGGGCACCTATGAGTTGATCGCGCGCGGCGACGTGCCGGTCGGCGCGGTGGTCAGCGAATATGTCGATGTGGCGAAGGCGTTTTTTGATGGTCGCGAAGCGGGCTTTGCCAACGGCCTGCTCGACACGAACGGAATTAGGGTACATTATTCTGGGCAAGAGGGTCGCGCATGACCGAAGCCGATTTCATCGCGCGCCTGCGCGCCGTCGCGACCGATGCCGCCGCGCGCGGGCTCGCTGACGATGCGGCGGTGTGGGAGGGGCTAGTGCTGACCCACGACATGATCGTCGAGGGCGTGCATTTCCTGCCCGACGACCGGCCGCAGGATGTCGCCTGGAAGCTCGTCGCGGTGAACCTGTCCGATCTGGCGGCGAAAGGGGCGGCTCCGGTCGGGGTGCTTGTCGGCTACAGCCTTGGCGAGGCGGAATGGGACGCGGCCTTTGTTGAGGGGCTCGATGTGGCGCTGCGCCGGTTTGGCGCCCTTCTGCTCGGCGGCGATACGGTGCGCGCGCCCGCGGGATCGCCGCGTAGTTTCGGGCTCACCGCGATCGGGCGCGCGCCGGGCGGCGGCGCGCCGACGCGCGGCGGGGCGCGGCCCGGCGACCAGATCTGGGTCACCGGGAGCATCGGCAATGCCGGGCTGGGGCTGGCGATGCGGCTGGGGCAGGTCGAGCCGAACGAAACCTGCCTTGCCGCCTATGTCCGGCCGCAGCCGCAGCTGACCTTTGGGCAGGCGGTGGCGCCGCATGTCCACGCGATGATGGACGTGTCCGACGGCCTGTTGATCGACGCGCAGCGCATGGCGGCGGCGAGCGGGTGCGAGCTGGGCATCATGATCGAGGCCATCCCCTTGTCGGCGGCGCTGCTCGCGGTGCGGCCGGATGTGCTCGACACGCGGCTGGCCGCGGCGACGGCGGGCGACGATTATCAGCTGCTGTTCGCCGCCGATCCCGGAGCAGCCGATGCGATCCGCGAGATTGCGGCCGGGCTGAATGTCGCGGTCACGGCGATCGGCCATGTTGGGGTGGGCGAGGGGATCGTGCTGACGCATCGCGCGCAGCGCGTCGCGGTGCCCGAACGGCCGGGATTCATGCACTGACGGCAGAAAGCTGTCCGAATCGTCATCCCGGCGAAGGCCGGGATCTCACCTTCGCAGCCTACCGCACCGGCGAGATCCCGGCCTTCGCCGGGATGACGTTCTGAGGCGAGATTACGCAAATGCGTCGAATAACCGGGCTTGCCCTTGGCTTTCTTTCTTCCCATAACCCGCCGGTCTAATTTGGGGCGGTCGCATCAGGGGAAGAGCGAACCGGCATCAATAAGTCGGACGTGCTCGACTGTTACTCCATGCGTCGCCCTTCTCATGGGGAAGGAAGCAACACGCATGAATCCGGTTTTGATCGCGATAGCGTGCGGCCTTTTGGCCGTACTCTATGGATTCATTACCTCGCGGCAGGTGCTCAGCGCATCGGCGGGTAACGAAAAGATGCAGGAAATCGCCGGCGCCATCCAGGAGGGCGCCAAGGCCTATCTGGGCCGCCAATATCGTACCATCGCCATCGTTGGCGTTGTCGTCGCCGTGCTGGTCGGGCTGTTCCTTGGCCCGATTTCAGCCACGGGCTTCGTCATTGGCGCGGTGCTGTCGGGCGTTGCCGGCTATATCGGCATGAACATCTCGGTGAAGGCGAACGTCCGCACCGCGGCGGCGGCGCAGACCGGGTTGCAGGCGGGCCTGACCATGGCGTTCCGCGCCGGCGCGATCACCGGGATGCTGGTGGCGGGGCTTGCCTTGCTCGCGATCTCGGTCTTCTTCTGGTATCTGATCGGTCCCGGCGGCTTTACCGTCGGCGGCGACGACCGCACCGTGGTCGATGCGCTCGTCGCGCTGGCCTTTGGCGCGTCGCTGATCTCGATCTTCGCGCGTCTGGGTGGCGGCATCTTCACCAAGGCCGCCGACGTCGGCGCCGACCTCGTCGGCAAGGTCGAGGCGGGAATCCCCGAGGATGATCCGCGCAACCCCGCGGTGATCGCCGACAATGTCGGCGACAATGTCGGCGACTGTGCCGGCATGGCCGCCGATCTGTTCGAAACCTATGTCGTCACCGTCGGCGCCACGATGGTGCTGATCGCGCTGCTGCTGAAGGGTGCGGGCGACATGCTGCTGCCGCTGATGACGCTGCCGCTGCTGATGGGCGGCGTCTGCATCATCACCTCGATCATCGGCACCTATTTCGTTCGCCTCGGCAGCGGGACCAACGTCATGGGCGCGATGTACAAGGGCTTCCTCGTCACCGCGATCCTCTCGATCCCGGCAATCTGGTTCTCGACCCAATATGCGCTGGGCGACATGAACGCGATTATTCCGGGGACCGAGTTCAACGGCCGCGCGCTCTTCTATTGCTCGCTGCTCGGGCTGGTGATCACCGGGCTGATCATCTGGATCACCGAATATTACACCGGCACCAACTACCGTCCGGTGCGCAGCATCGCCAAGGCATCGGAAACGGGCCATGGCACCAATGTGATCCAGGGGTTGGCCATCAGCCTGGAATCGACCGCGCTGCCGACGCTGGTGATCTGCGCCGGCATCATCATCGCCTATCTGCTTGCGGGCATCATCGGCATCGCCTTTGCGGCGACCGCGATGCTGGCGCTTGCGGGCATGGTCGTCGCGCTCGACGCTTATGGCCCGGTGACCGACAATGCCGGCGGTATTGCCGAAATGGCGGGCCTCGACGACTCGGTCCGCGAAAAGACCGACCTGCTCGACGCCGTCGGCAACACGACCAAGGCGGTGACCAAGGGCTATGCCATCGGTTCGGCGGGTCTCGCGGCATTGGTGCTGTTCGGCACTTATACCGCGGACATCACCGAATATTCGACGGTGCTGGGTCTGACCGAGCCGCTGACCTTCTCGCTGTCGTCGCCCTATGTCATCGTCGGGCTCCTGCTCGGCGCGCTCCTGCCCTATCTCTTCGGGGCGATGGGCATGACCGCGGTCGGCCGCGCGGCGGGTGAGGTGGTCAAGGATGTTCGCGACCAGTTCAAGAACAACCCCGGCATCATGACCTATGAGAGCAAGCCCGACTATGCGCGCACGGTCGACCTGGTGACCAAGGCGGCGATCAAGGAAATGATCATTCCGTCGCTGCTGCCGGTGCTCGCGCCGATCGTCGTCTATTTCGTCATCCTGTGGGTCGCGGGTCAGGCCGCGGCGCTCGAAGCGCTCGGCGCGCTATTGCTCGGCGTGATCGTCGGCGGGCTGTTCGTCGCCATCTCGATGACCTCGGGCGGCGGCGCGTGGGACAATGCCAAGAAATATATCGAAGACGGCAACCACGGCGGCAAGGGCAGCGAAGCCCATAAGGCCGCCGTCACCGGCGATACCGTCGGCGATCCGTACAAGGATACTGCGGGGCCTGCCGTGAATCCGATGATCAAGATCACCAATATCGTGGCGATCCTGCTCCTGGCGGCGCTGGCGCACGGCGCGGCTTAAGCTGCGCCGACCTTGCGGGCAACGAAAGGCCCCGCCGGAGCGATCCGGCGGGGCCTTTTGCTATATGGGGCGGGTTTGCAGATTGCTTGTGCGCCGACGCCGCTCTAACCTTTGCCGTGACGTATCAGGTGGAGGATGGCGAGTGAGCGAAGGCAGCGCGGCGAGCGAAATCTATATCGGCCTGGGCGGCGGCGGAGCGCCCGAGGGGCCGCGGCAATCGCTGGTGCTGAAACGCGCGAACCGCCACGGGCTGATCGCCGGCGCGACGGGCACCGGCAAGACGGTGACGTTGCAGGGATTGGCCGAAGGCTTTTCGGCGGTGGGCGTGCCCGTCTTTGTCGCCGATGTGAAGGGCGACCTTGCCGGTATGGCGATGGCGGGTAGCCCGACCGCCAAGGTTCACGAACCCTTTTCGAAACGCGCCGCCGAAATCGGCGACACCGACTGGGCCTATCGCGACAATCCGGTGATATTCTGGGATTTGTTCGGCGAACAGGGGCATCCGGTGCGCACGACGATCTCCGAAATGGGGCCGCTGTTGCTCGCGCGGCTGATGGGGCTCAATGAGACGCAGGAAGGGGTGCTCGCAATTGCGTTCAGGGTGGCCGACGAACAGAATATGCTGTTGCTCGACCTGGGCGATTTGCAGGCAATGCTCGTCTGGTGCGCCGAAAATGCCGACGAGCTGACCGCCAAATATGGCAATGTCACCAAGGCCAGCGTCGGGGCGATCCAGCGGCAGTTGCTGACGCTCGAAAGCCAGGGCGGCGATCATTTCTTCGGCGAGCCGGCGCTCGATATTCAGGACATGATCCGTACCGACGAAAATGGCCGCGGCTATGTCAACATCCTCGCCGCCGACAAGTTGATGGCGAGCCCCAAGCTTTATGCGACCTTCCTGTTGTGGCTTTTGAGCGAGATGTTCGAGACGCTGCCCGAGGTCGGCGATCCCGACAAGCCGAAGCTGGTATTCTTCTTCGACGAGGCGCACCTGCTGTTCGACGATGCGCCGCCCGCGCTGACCGAAAAGATCGAACAGGTTGTGCGCCTGATCCGCTCGAAAGGGGTCGGCGTCTATTTCGTGACGCAGAACCCGATCGACATTCCCGAGGCGGTTGCGGGTCAGCTGGGCAACCGCGTCCAGCACGCGCTGCGCGCCTTTACCCCGCGCGACCAGAAGGCGGTGAAGGCCGCCGCGGACACCTTCCGCCCCAATCCGAAGATCGACGTGGCGCGCGAGATCACCGAGCTGCGCGTCGGCGAGGCGCTGGTGTCGCTGCTGATGCCCGACGGCGCACCGTCGCCTGTCGAACGCACATTGATCAAGCCGCCCTGTTCGCGCGCGGGGCCGCTCGATGCCAAGGAACGCGCGATCATCCGGTCGATCTCTCCCGTCGATGGCAAATATGACACGGCCGTCGACCGCGAAAGCGCCGAGGAGCTGCTCGCCGCCAAGGCCGAGCAGGCGCAGGCCGCCGCAATCGAAGCGAAGGCGCAGGAAGAGGCCGACAAGGCGGCGGCGATCGCCGCGAAGGAAGAGGCGAAGCGCAAGGCGGCCGAGGAGCGCGAGCGCATCCGGCTGGAAAAGGCGGCGGCGCGCGAAGCGGCGAAACCAAGCATGGCCGAAAAAATGGTGCAGTCGGCGGCTCGGTCGGCGGCGACGAGCCTTGGCCGTCAGGTCGCGGGCAAGTTTGGCGGCCAGTTAATGCGCGGCATATTGGGAAGTCTGTTCAAATAGGCTGTCGACTCCGCGCGCGAATCGCGGCAGCTTGGGTTGCATGACAAAACCTATATTGCCTGGAGAGGTAGCCGCCGCGGTCGTCAATCCCGCCGCCTATGGGGCGTGGGAGCCGCTTCACGAACAACTCGCGTGGGCGCGGGCGAATATGCCGCTGGGCGTCGCGGAGAATCCGAACCACGATCCTTTTTGGCTCGTGACGCGCCACGCCGACATTATGGCGATCAGCCGCGATCCGCAGCGCTTTGCCAACGGCATCCGGCCGACGGTGCTGACCGACCGCGCGGGCGAGGCGTTGGCCCGCGCGGCGACGCCGGGGGGCGACGGCCATCTGGTCCGCTCGCTCGTCCAGATGGATGCACCCGATCATATGAAATACCGGCTGCTGACGCAGAGCTGGTTCATGCCCAAGAATCTGAAGACGATCGAGGATCGCATCCGGCAGATCGCGCGCGACACCGTCGAGCACATGCTGGCCACGGGAGGATCGTGCGATTTCGCGCGCGATGTCGCCGCGCATTATCCGCTGCGCGTCATCATGGACATATTGGGGGTGCCGCCCGAGGACGAACCGCGAATGCTGATGCTGACGCAGCAATTGTTTGGTCCGACCGACCCCGAGCTCAACCGCAGCAGGGAAGCGATCACCAGTTCCGAACAGGCGATTGCGATGCTGCATTATGTGATCGCCGATTTCGAGGCCTATTTCGGCGCGCTGACCGCCGATCGCCGCGCCAATCCGCGCGAAGATATTGCGACGGTGATCGCCAATGCGATGGTCGGGGGCGAACAGATTCCCGACCGCGAACTGGCCGGCTATTACATGATTATCGCGACCGCGGGGCACGACACGACGAGCGCATCGACCGCGGGAGCGATCATGGAGCTGGCACGGAACCCTGAGCTGTTCGAGCGATTCCGAAGCGCCGGGAGCGACAAGGCGGGGCTGATCGAGGAGGCGATCCGCTGGACGACGCCGGTGCAGCATTTCATGCGCAGCGCGCGCGAAGATGTCGAGGTGGGCGGGCAGATGATCCGCGCGGGCGACTGGCTGATGCTGAACTATGTGTCCGCGAACCGCGACGAGACGGTGTTCGGCGATGCCTTCGCTTTCGATCCCGATCGCGAGAAAAATCAGCAGATCGCCTTTGGTTTCGGCGCGCATGTCTGCCTGGGGCAGCATCTGGCGCGGCTGGAGATGCGGATTTTGATGGAGGAACTGCTGCCGCGGCTGACCAGCCTGGAGCTGGCGGGCGAGCCCGCGCGCGTCGAATCGGTGTTCGTCGGCGGGCTGAAGCGGTTGCCGATCCGTTTTAAGGCGGCGTAGCGGCGCTTTTGGATTCTGGTCGGATGGTTTCGTCCGCTAAAGACCGTTCGCATCGAGCGAAGTCGAGATGCCTCTCAACCTTGCTCCAGCCTGAGGGGTGTCTCGACTTCGCTCGACACGAACGGAGAGGGCGCGCGGTCTGACATTCACGCCCAGGCTTGCCCCGCTCAGGGAATCCGCTTGGTCGGATAGGGCGTGCCGTCCTTGTGGAAATAGCCGTCGGGTGTGAAGATCATGTCGATGTCCGAATAGCCGCCGCCGGTATCATATTTCTTGCCGCCGCCGAGTGCGACGAAGACGCAGTCGGCATCGGATTCGTTGATGAGGTGATGGCCGTTGGTGCTGCCCTTGGGCCAGACTGCAATGTCGCCCGCGCGCATGATGTGCCGGCCGTCGTCCTCGACCAGCACCGCCTCGCCCGAGATCATGACCAGCATCTCATCCTCGCCGTCGTGCCAGTGGCGCTGCGACGACCAGGCGCCGGGTTTGAGGACAACATGGCTCGCGGCGAAATCGCTGAGGCCCGTGTGCGGCGCGAGGCGGCGGTACCAGCGGCCCAGTACGGGCGCGTCATAGGGGGCGGGATAGCCGGTGACATTGGTTTGCGGGATGGTATCGAGATCGAGTTTGGGCATGATGCAGTCCTGTTTTCTGTTCTGCCTTTGTTTCGCATAATCGGTGTGCGATGCAAAGCCTCGACTTCGCGTCATGCGAAGGCGTAAAGGGCGGGTATGACCCACAGCATAGACCCCATGGAGCTAGCCAAGGCGCTGATCGCCGCCCCCTCCGTCACCCCAGCCATGGGCGCGGTGTTCGATATGCTGGAGGCGGCGCTCGTGCCGCTGGGGTTCACCGTCGAGCGCTTTATCGACGGAATCGAGCCCGACGGGCCGGTTGAAAACCTGCTCGCGGTGCGGCGCGGGAGCGGGCCAAAACATTTCGGCTTTGCGGGACATCTGGACGTCGTGCCGCCGGGGGTGGGCTGGACCGGCGATGCCTTTGCGCCCGAGGTGCGCGGCGAGCTGCTTTACGGACGCGGTGCGGTCGACATGAAGGGATCAATTGCAGCGTTTGTAGCGGCCGCCGCTGCGACGCCGGTCGATGCGGGAACGATCAGCCTGATCATCACCGGCGACGAAGAAGGCCCGGCGATCTTTGGCACGCGCGCGCTGATGGGGCATATGGACGCGCGCGGGGTGAAGCCCGACATGATCGTCGTCGGCGAGCCGACGTCGGTGAACCGGCTGGGCGATATGGTGAAGATCGGGCGGCGCGGGTCGGTCAATATCTGGATCGACGTGCCGGGGACGCAGGGGCATGTCGCCTATCCGCATCTCGCCGACAATCCGATTCCCAAGCTGGTGAAGATTTTGGCGGCGATCGACGCGGTGGTGCTCGATACGGGGAACGACTGGTTCCAGCCGTCGAATATCGAGTTCACCGACATCGAGGTCGGCAATGGTGCGACCAATGTCATTCCCGCCTCGGCGCGCGCGCGGATGTCGATCCGCTTCAACGACCAGCATAGGGGCGCCGAGCTGGTGGCGATGATCGAGCGCATCGCGCATGAGGTCGAGCCAAATGCGAAAGTGCTCGGCAAGATTTCGGGCGAGGCGTTTCTGACGCCGCCGGGCGAATTGTCCGAGCTGGTCGCCGAGGCGATCCATGCCGAGACCGATGTGGTCGCGGAGATGTCGACAACGGGCGGCACGTCGGACGCGCGTTTCCTGCACGCGTTGTGCCCGGTGGTCGAATTCGGGCTGACCAATGCGACGATGCACAAGCTCGATGAGGCTGTCGCGGTGGCGGATCTGCACACGCTGACCGCCATTTATCGCGGGGTGTTGATGCGGGCTTTCCTCTAGAGCAAGATCAATTTTTGCTGAATCGTCATCCCGGCGAAGGCCGGGATCTCGCCGGTGCGTCTTGGCGATAGGGTGAGATCCCGGCCTTCGCCGGGATGACGAGATAGGGAGGCGATGCTTCAGTCAAGCCCGATCATGCCCTAATCCTCGCGGCTGCGCCGAAGGATGACGTAGACCGCGCCCGCGCCGCCGTGGCTGATATGCGCGGGGCGCAGCGCGACGATTTGACCGGCGTAGGGCGAAAAGGCGAGCCAGTCGGGCAGTGCGGCGCGGATTGCGCCGCGTGGGCGGGGCAGTCCGTGCATCTGGGGTAGGCGGTCGGCGCCGGGACGGAGGCGCCCGGCGACGACGAGCAGCACGCGCGCGCCGCGGAGCAGCGCGCGGCCGATGGCGTCATCGAGCAGCGCTTGCGCCGAAGCGAGCGTGTGTCCGTGAAGGTCGATGCTCATGTCGGGGCGGACGAGCCCCTTGCGGAGGCGGCGATCCCAGTGACTGTCTAGGGTCGCGGCGCTGTGGGTGCGGCGTGGCGGCGGAAGCGGAGCGGGACTGCGCGGCGGCGCGGCGGCGCGCGGCGCGGTGCTGCGCGGCGTGGGCAGGGGCGGCGCGACCGTCGGCGGCGCGGCGGGGGCGAGTGGCGAGGGCGGCTTCGGCAGCGGCGTCACCGTCGCTGCCACCTTTTTCCACAGCGCGCTTTCTTCGGGAGCGAGGCGCCGCGGCATCGCCCGGTCAGCCTTCGGGCAGCAGGCGCGCGATACTGGCGCGGGGGAGGAGCAACAGCGCGGTCCCGCGCGCGGCCATGCCCCCGGCGATCGCGCGCGCTTCTTCGCCCGCGCCCCAGAAGCTGTCGAAGCGGTTGGCGCCCTTGATCGCTCCGCCCGTGTCCTGTGCAATCCAGAGGCCGTTCGGTTCGGCGCGGTCGAGCGAGAGGAAGACGGGGGCGCCGAGCGGCACATATTTGGGATCGGCGGCGACGCTGACGCGGCCGGTCACGGGCAGGCCGAGCGCGCCGAGCGGGCCGGGGCCGGTGAGTTCGCGGAAGAAGACCCAGCTGGGGTTCTCGTTCATCACCGCCGCGCCGCGCACCGGATCGGCGCGCAGATAATCGAGGATACCCTGCATCGACGCCTGCCCGCGCGTGAGTTTGCCGCGGTCGAGCAGGAGCTTGCCGATGCCGACATAGCCGCGGCCGTTCTGTGCGTCATAGCCGATGCGCATCACGCCGCCGTCGGGGAGGCGGAGGCGGCCCGAGCCCTGCACCTGAAGGAAAAAGAACTCAGCGGCGTCGGCTGCCCACGCCAGTTCGAGCCCGCGTCCTTCGAGCGCGCCCGATTCGATTGCCACGCGGTCGTGATAGCGCACGAAATTGGAGCCATCGACGCGGCCGCGGATCTTGCGGCCCTTCAGATCGTCGGCGAACTGACCGAGGTCGATGTCGACCAGATCGGCGGGGCGGCGATAGATGGGGACGTCATAGCCCGGCTGTTTGGTGCGTGAGGCTGCGATTTCGGGCTCGTAATAGCCGGTGACGAACGCCGCGCCGGTCCCGATCTGCACCGTGCCGAAATAGCGTGCGAAGAAGGCCGCGGCATCGCTGTCGACCCAGCTGGCCGCGGCAGTGCAGCTTTCGGTCCAGTCGGCGTTCTGTGTGAGGCCGCTGGCATCGGCACGGCGCTGGACCGAGGGGCCGCTGATGCGAAAGGCGGCAAGCGCTGCCGCGGCCTGCTCGGCGGTAATGCCGAGCGACGCAAAATCAGGGCCGGCGACCACGCCGCTGGCTACCGCTGTGGCCGCGTCGGCGGGAACCGCGGCGGCGGCAAGCGGGGCGCGCGGCCTGGCGGGGATCGGCTGGACCGCGACGCCGGCCCGTTCGGACGGACGCGGAATATAGGGGCGCGGCTGGCCCAGCGGCTGCGACGGTGCGGGCTTCGATAGCGCCGGACGGGTGGTGCCGGCGGTGTCGGGGATGACAGATGCGCAGCCCGACAGGAGCGGGAAGGCGGCGAACAGCGCGAGCCCGAAAAGACGCGCGCGCGGCGCCCCCGCCATCCGGATCATGGGGTCAGGCCGATTCGGCTTCGTCGAGCAGCCAGTTGGGATCGTTGCTGCCGATCTGGCGGCGGAAGGTCCAGAGGTCGTCGGTCGCGGTCGCGTCGCTCATCGACCCGGCGATCAGCTTGCCGTCGGCGTCGCGCGTGACCGCGCTGATGTCAGCATGGTAGCGCACGGTGACGCGCGCTTCGCCGCGGCTCATCTCGACGGCGGTGATCTTCGCCGAATCGATGCCGATCAGGCGATTTTCAAGCGTTTCGCCGCGCGCCTCGCGCGCCGCGATCGCTTCGACGAAGGCGTCGTAGCTGTCGTCGTCGCAAAGATCGCGAAGCGTGTCGCGATCGCCCTTCCAATAGGCCTCGAGGATCATGCGATAAGCGGCTTCGGCACCCTCCATGAAGCGGCCGGCGTCGAAATTGCGATCGCTGGCGAGCAACTGGCGGAGGCCTGCTTCGGCGGCGGGTTCGTACACGAGACCCGCGGTATCGGCGGCCGGACCCGCCAGCGCGGGTGCGTCGCCATCGTCGAGGCGGATCGGCGCGGGTGCGGCGCGGTCGTCGCGGCGCGGCAGCACGGGTTCCTGTTCGTGGCCCGTGCGCTTGCCGAGCACCGAATAGAGCCGCATTCCGAGGAAGGCGGCGATCATGGCGAGCAGGACGATCGAAAAAGCAGTCACGGGCAAGGGTCCAATGCGGGCAATGGCAACATATCCGGCCATACATAGGCGATACGCGGCCGAGTTTCAAATAGCCATGGTCGCTGGCGCAGAGCGCGTCAACGATTTCGGCGGTGTGAATCGCCCGCGTGGCGCCCCATTGTGCTCGCCGCCCGCCGCTGCTAAGCGCCGCGGCAACCGTCCGCCGCGGTTCCGACACGGCCCGCGGCGCCGACATATCGTTCATTTTTTCAGCGAGAGCATCCTATCATGGCCGACGAGACGAGCGCCGACATCAACAACCCCGCCCTGCAGCCGAATGGCGAAGACACGGCCCCGGCGATCGGCCTGATTTCGCAATATGTGAAGGATTTGTCGTTCGAGAATCCGAACGCCCCTGCCGTTTATCAGTGGCAGAGCGCGCCGCAGGTCGATGTGCAGTTCAACATCGCCGCCGACAGCGTCGGCGACAATCTGTACGAGGTGCTGCTGAAGATCGACGTCACGTCGAAGACCGACAATGGCACGAGCTTTGTGATCGAACTGAAATATGCCGGCCTGTTCGGCGTGCGCAACGTGCCCGACGACCAGCTCCAGCCCTTTTTCCTGGCCGAAGCGCCGCGCATCCTGTTCCCCTTTGCCCGCCGCGTCGTCGCCGATGCGGTGCAAGATGGCGGTTTCCCGCCGCTGCTGCTGGAACCGATCGACTTCCACGGCCTGTTCATGCAGCAGGTTCAGGCTGCGCAGGGTGAAGGCCAGGGCGAGATCCCGGCGCCGGTCGGCGAAGCCTAAGTCGGCCTTGGGGGCGGGCTGACATCATGAGCAGCCTTGTCAAAAGCGTCGGGACGATCGGCGGGTTGACGCTGGTCAGCCGCATCTTCGGCTTTGCGCGCGACATGCTGCTGAGCCGCATATTGGGGGCGGGCGGCGTCGCCGATGCCTGGCAGCTCGCTTTTCAGCTGCCCAATATCTTTCGCCGCCTGTTTGCCGAGGGCGCCTTTGCCGCCGCCTTTGTCCCGCTGTTCAACCAGCGGATGACGAAGGAGGGCGACGCGGGCGAGGCGCGCGTCTTTGCCGAGGCGGTGCTGGCGGTTCTGATCCCGATCCTGATCGTCTTTTCGGCGCTGCTGTTGATCGTCATGCCGTGGGTGATGGGGCTGTTCGCGAGCGACGCGCTGGAGGCCGATGGCGCGCGGTTTGACCTTGCGGTCACGATGGCGCGCATCGCCTTTCCCTATCTGGCGTTCATGAGCGTTGCGACGCTGTTCGCGGCGATCCTCAACAGCCTGTCGCGCTTTGCCGCTGCGGCGGCGGCGCCGATCCTCCTCAACATCTGCCTGATCGCAGCGCTCCTCACCGGGCTGTTCACCGGCGACGGCAGCGAAGAGGCCAAAGCCGCGACCGGACTGTATCTGGCGATCGCCGTGTCGCTGTCCGGCCTGTTCCAGCTAGGCTGGCTTTATTATTGGGTGCGGAAATCGGGGTTCCGCCCGGCGCTCCGCCGTCCGCGGCTGACCGCGGGGGTGCGCGAGATGGGGGTGCTGATCTTGCCTGCGGTGTTCGGCGCCGGAGTCTATCAGATCAGCCGCTTCGTCGATCTGTTCTTCATCGCGATGCTGCCCGACAAGAGCATCACCTATCTGGCGATGGCCGACCGGCTCAACCAGTTGCCGCTCGGCATCATCGGCATTGCGCTGGGCACCGCGATCCTGCCCGCGCTGTCGCGCTTTGTCGCGCAGGACGATCGCGACGGCGCCTTTCGCCTGCAAAGCAATGCGGTCGAGCTTTCGATGCTGCTGACCGTGCCAGCGGCGGTAGCGCTGTTCGTCGCCGGACCCGCGATCACCAGCGCCTTTTATGTCGGCGGCGCCTATAGCGCGGCCGACGGACTGGCGACGGGCGCGGTCGTCGGCGGGCTGGTCGTCGGCCTGCCCGCCTATGTGCTGGTCAAGGTGCTGGTCCCCAATTTCTTTGCGCGCAAGGACACGCGCACGCCGGTGTGGACCGCGGCGGTATCGCTGCTCATCAACATCGGGCTCAACCTGTTGCTGATCCCGCCGCTGGGTATCGTCGGGCTGGCGCTGGCGGGGTCGATCGCCGCCTGGTGCAATGTCGCGATGCTCTATGCGATCCTGCACCGCAAGGGGCTGTTCCACCTGACCGGGCAGGTCGTGGGCCGGATCGCGCGCATCGCGCTCGCCGCGGCGGCGATGGCGGCGGCGCTGCATTTCGTCGTGCCGCTGGCGGGCGACGCCTTTACCGGCGGGGTGTTCAAGCGGATCGCCGCGCTCGGCGTCATCGTTGCGGTGGGGGCGGTGATATTCTTTGGTTGCGCCATGCTTTTCGGCGTGGTCAATCGCGACACCGTCGGCCAGCTGCGCCGGCGGCAACTGTAAACAGCAGACGGGATTATCGACATGCGGACGCTATCGGGCATCCAGCCCACCGGAAATTTGCACCTTGGCAATTATCTGGGTGCGATCCGCAACTGGGTGCGGATGCAGGACGAGATGGAGGGCGAGAAGCTCTATTTCCTCGCCGACCTGCACGCGATCACCGTCTATAACGACCCCGCCGAGCTGACCGCGAACACGCGCGAGATGGCGGCGGCACTGATGGCGGCGGGGATCGACCCCGCAAAGGCGATATTGTTCAATCAGGCGCGCGTTCCTGCGCACGCCGAGCTTGCCTGGCTGCTGTTCTGCACGGCGCGTATCGGCTGGCTGAACCGGATGACGCAGTTCAAGGAAAAGTCGGGCAAGAACCGCGAGGGCGCGAGCGTCGGGCTCTTTGCCTATCCGGTGCTGCAGGCCGCCGACGTTCTGCTCTATCAGACGACGCATGTTCCCGTCGGCGACGACCAGAAACAGCATCTGGAGCTGGCGCGCGACATTGCGACCAAGTTCAACCTCGACACGGGGACCGACACCTTCACATTGCCCGAACCGACGATCCCGGCGGCGGCGGCGCGGATCATGAGCCTGCGCGACGGGACGGCGAAAATGTCGAAATCGGACCCGAGCGACGCGAGCCGCATCAATCTGGTCGACGATCCCGACACGATCATGGCGAAGGTCCGCAAGGCAAAGACCGACCCCGAGCCCTTGCCGTCGGAGGCAGCGGGGCTGGAAGGGCGGCCCGAGGCGAAGAACCTTGTGTCCATCTATGCCGCGATGGCCGACGAAAGCGTCGATCAGGTGCTCGCGCGCTTCGCAGGACAGGGTTTCGGAGCGTTCAAGCCCGCGCTAGGCGAGCTGCTGGTCGAGGCGTTGCGCCCGATCGCGACGCGGCTGACCGAGCTGAAGGCCGATCCGGCGGCGATCGATGCCGCGCTGGAATCGGGGGCGGCGCGGGCATCGGCGCTTGCGAAGCCGACGCTCGATGCCGCCTATGCGGCGCTCGGGCTTTGCCGCTAAACCGCTGGGCGGGCTTGCGGATCGGCGGCAGCGCCCCATATCCTTAGGGAACGAAGGTGCGACGAGCCGGGTTCAACCAAGGTTAAGTCGCATCGGCATAGTCTATGCTATGAACGCGCGGATGGAACGCGCACCGAATCATGGAGCCAGAACGATGAGCAATATGAACTTCCGGCGATGGGGCCTTGCCGCCCTGACGGGCGCGGCGCTCGCGCTGGCGGGCTGCGCGACGCCGTTCAAGGCCGATGTCGCGCGCTTCCAGTCGCAGCTTCCTGCGCCGCAGGGACAGAGCTTCGTCGTCGAGGCGAGCAACCCCGCGTTGCAGGGCGGCATCGAGTTCGGCCAATATGCCAATATCGTCGCGGGCGAGTTGACGCGTTATGGCTATCGCCCGGCGGCGGATGGTGAAAAGGCCGACCTGGTCGTGCGTATGGACTATGGCGTCGACAAGGGGCGCGAGCGCGTGGTGTCGAGCCCCGGTTTCGCCGACCCCTGGTATGGCGGCTATTATGGCCGTGGATTCTATCACCCGGTGATCGTCACCGGCCGGAGCGGGCGGCGCTATGTCTATGGCTATCGCGATCCCTTCCTGTGGGGCGGTTTCGGCCCGAGCTGGGGGTATAATGATGTCAGCAGCTACACCGTCTATACCAGCGGCCTGACGCTTGCGATCAATCGCGCGGCCGATGGCACGCGGCTGTTCGAGGGGCGCGCCGAGGCGCAATCGCGCGACAATAATCTTCAGGCGATCGTCCCCAATCTGGTCGAGGCGATGTTTACCGACTTCCCCGGCAATTCGGGCGAGCGGGTGCGCATCACCGTGGCGCCACCCGAAAAGAACTGATCCCAACACATATCTTCAAAGGCCCGCCTTTTCGATGAAGGGCGGGCCTTTTCGTGGTGCGAGATAGATTGGCTGGAAAGCAGGATCATCAATCGTTAAGCGGCGTCCGCTACGGTCGCCAAAAGCGGAAGATACCAGCATTGAAGCCGACTCATCCTTTGCCCGTTCACCACAGCTGGCCGCTTTATGAGCGCGCCCGCTTTTTCGAGCTGGGACAATTGCATGAGGCGGACACGCTCGACCCGATCCCCGATGTCGTCGATGTCGCGGCGCGCCTTGTCCGTGCGCGTGTGCGTGTCGGCGAATGGGAATGCGACCTGACCGACAACAACCGGCTGTGCTGGTCGGACGAGGTTCACGATATTTTCGGCATCCCGCGCGGCGCTGTCGTTCGCCGCGAAGAGGCGGTTGCGCTCTATGCCGAAGGATCGCGCGCGGCGATGGAGAAATTGCGGAGCTATGCGATCCGTCACCGGCGCGGCTTCACGCTCGATGTCGAAATCTGTCCCGCGACTGCGCCGCGGCGATGGATGCGGCTGATCGCGGCCCCGGTGTGCGAAGACGATCGCGTGGTCCGGCTACAGGGGCTGAAATTCCTGGTTCCCGGATCGGACGATCGCGAATTTTGAACCAAATGCACGGCCGGACCTGAGAAACCACCGTTCCGGCAGTATTGCCCGCGCGCTTCGTTGACGCGCGCGCGCCTTTTACGCAGTCGAATTTTCGACAGACGTTGCGGGCGCCGAAGAGCCGGTCGCGGCTGATCTTCCGTCCATTCGAAGGCTTTTGCCCCACCTATGAAGTTTTTTGACCGCTTTGCGTCGGCCGCGCACAATATGGCCATCGACCTGGGGACCGTGAATACCGTGGTTTATGTGCGGGACCGGGGCATCGTGCTCAACGAACCGTCGGTCGTTGCGCTCGAGACGCGCGACGGCGTGCGGCGGGTGAAGGTCGTCGGCGATGAAGCCAAGCTGATGATGGGCAAGACCCCCAGCAATATCGAGGCGATCCGCCCGCTGCGCGACGGGGTGATCGCCGACATCGACGTTGCCGAACAGATGCTGAAGCATTTCATGGACAAGGCGCAGGGTGGCGCGAGCCGCTTCGCACAGCGCGTTCATGTCGTCATTTGCGTGCCGAGCGGGTCGACGATGGTCGAGCGCCGCGCGATCCGCGATGCCGCGAGCAATGCGGGCGCGGCGTCGGTGCAGCTGATCGAGGAATCGCTGGCCGCCGCGATCGGCGCGGGATTGCAGGTCGCCGAACCGCGGGGCGCAATGGTCGTCGACATCGGCGGCGGCACGACCGAGGTCGCGGTGCTGTCGCTGAGCGGCATCGCCTATAGCAATTCGGCGCGCGTCGGCGGCGACAAGATGGACGAGATGATTTCGTCGTTCATCCGCCGCAAGCATAACCTGATGATCGGCGAGATGACCGCCGAGCGCGTCAAGCTGACCATCGGCTGCGCGACGCCGCCGGACGGGGACGGCATGGCTATGGGCGTGAAAGGCCGCGACCTGGTGACCGGCCGACCGGCCGAGGTGCAGGTGACCGAAGCCGAAATCGCCGAGGCGCTCGCCGAACCCGTCGGCCAGATCGTGAGCGCGGTGCGCGCGGCGCTCGAACAGACGCCGCCCGAATTGTCGGCCGACATCATCGACGAGGGGATCACGCTGACCGGCGGCGGCGCGCTGCTGCGCCGGATGGACGCGGCGATCGCCCGCGCGACCGGGTTGCCGGTGGTCGTTGCCGACGACGCGCTGATCTGCGTCGCTATGGGCGCCGGGCGGGCGTTCGAGGACCGCACCTATCACGGGGTGCTGATCGCGGCTTGAGGTTGCGTCGGGACGCGGCACTGTTTCAAAGTTCAGGAAAAGTCAGCCTTGTGCGGCCGCCGATTTCGCCGCACTCTCATCCTACCCGTATCGATAAGCCTGTCCACATATTGAAAGAGCCGAGACGAAGGCTGGCACAGTCGGATCATGTAGGACAGCGTTTTTTTTTTGGAGCGGCGGATGTTCGGCATCGGGTGGAGGCGGGCCTGAAGCGATCCTCCCCCACCGGGGGTGGGGGACACCCCGATGGGTGGTGGTGGGGTACGGGAGGTCATACGCCGCGCTCGACACCGCGTACCCCTCCACCATGCTTCGCATGGTCCCCCTCCCCGTGCCGGGGAGGATCGCTTCAGGCCGCAACCGGTTGTTTCCAGACTTTGCGAGTTTTGATCCTCCCTGTCGCGCAGCGATGGGGAGGTGGCAGCGCGGAGCGCTGACGGAGGGGCTTTGGCGCCAACGTCGCCGCCCCTCCACCACTCGCTTCGCGAGCGGTCCCCCTCCCCATGGCTTCGCCACAGGGAGGATTTTAGGGCAGCAATCGCTCGTTAGAGGGACTCACGGGCGCACGCGTCAGGCGTAGGCGTCGATCGCCGCGAGGTGGTGTGCCTTTTCCGCATCGCTCAGGAAAGAGCCGGTGAAGCTGTTGCGCGCTAGCGTGACGAGATCGTCCCGCGACAGGTCGAGCGCGTCGGCGACGGCCTGGTAATTGGCATTCACATAGCCGCCAAAATAGCTGGGGTCGTCGCTGTTCACGGTGGCGCGAAGCCCTGCGTCTAGCATGGTTTTTAAGGGATGGGCGGCGACGTCGTCGATGACGCACAGCTTGAGGTTCGAGAGCGGACAGACGGTGAGTGTCATGCCCGAGGTCGCGAGGCGGGCGACGAGGGCGGGGTCTTCGAGGCTGCGGTTGCCATGGTCGATGCGGTCGACTTTCAAGAGGTCGAGCGCTTCGCGGACATATTCGGGTGGGCCTTCCTCGCCCGCATGGGCGACGAGTTTCAACCCGAGCGCGTGGGCGCGCGCGAACACGCGCTCGAACTTGGCGGGCGGGTGGCCGAGTTCGGATGAGTCGAGCCCGACGCCGGCGATGCGACCCAAGAAGGGCAGCGCTTCGTCGAGCGTCGCCTCGGCCTCGGCTTCGCTGAGATGGCGGAGGAAGCAGAGGATGAGCTTTGAGGTCATCGCGTACCGCGCCTCGGCGTCGTCGAGCGCGCGGGTGATGCCGGTGATGACGGTTTCAAAAGCGACGCCGCGCGCCGTGTGGCCCTGCGGGTCGAAGAAGATTTCGATGTGGCGGACATTATCGGCGTTTGCGCGGGCGCAATAGGCGGCGGTGAGGTCGTAAAAATCCTGTTCGGTCTGAAGGACGCCCATGCCCTGATAATAGATGTCGAGAAAATCTTGAAGGTTCGAGAAGGCGTAAGCCGCGCGCACATCCTCGACGCTCGCGAAGGGGATGGCGACCTGGTTGCGTTGGGCAAGTTCGAACATCAGCTCGGGTTCGAGCGAGCCTTCGATATGAAGGTGCAGTTCGGCCTTGGGCAGACCGGCGATGAAGGCGGCGCGTTCTTCGCGCGAGGCGAAACCGTCAGGCACCCGGCACCTCCGCTTCGCCGAGGATGATCGCCGCTTCGGGTTTGTGGCGGCGGATCTCGTCGACCGTCAGCCCGTCGATCTCGTGCGGGAAGATCAGCCACTGGTCGGTTTCGTGGACGAAGAAATCGGGGCGAAGGTCGGTGACGTTGCGGCGCGGCTTGAACCAGACGGTCGCGATGCGGATGTCGCGCGGCATATTGTGGCGGCAGCGCGCCCGTAATTCGGACAGAAAAGCGCGGATGCTGCGGCCCGAATCGAAGACGTCATCTATTATTAGCAGGCGGTCGTCGGGGTCGAGCGTGTCGATGAGATAGCCGAGCGCGAAGACGCGGACGCGCGTGTCCTGATCGTCGATGCCGCGGTAGGAGGAGGTGCGGATCGCGATATGGTCGCAGGCGTGCCCGTGATAATCGAGCAGTTCCTGCACCGCGATCCCCACCGGCGCGCCGCCGCGCCAGATGCCGACGAGATGCGTCGGTTTGAACCCGCTTTCGATCACCTGCTGGCCGAGCCGCAGTGAATCGGCGAGCAGTTCGTTGGCGCTGATGAAGATTTTGTCGTCGCTCATCGCACCGGGATTAATCCGATCCCGCGGGCCGCGTCCAGCCTTTCCGGTATTTGTCGAACCAGGCGAGGATCGCGGCGGCCTTGGCGGCCGATTGCGACGGGCGCGCGGCGATGCTGCCATGGCTGGCGCCGGGCACCTTGACGAGCGCGGTGGGCACGCCGCGGAGGCGGAGCGCAGTGTAATATTGTTCGGATTCGCTGACCGGGGTGCGATAATCCTCCCCGCCGACGACGACGAGCGTTGGGGTTTCGACATTGCCGACGAGCGACAGCGGCGAGCGGGACCAGTAAAGCTCCGGCCGCTCCCACGGCTGCGCACCGAGCCAATAGGGGCCGAAGAAGGCGGGGCCGTCGGCGGTCAGCGCCTGCGTCTGCCAGTTGATGACGGGTTTCTGCGTCGCCGCAGCCTTGAAGCGGTTCGTCTTGCCGACGATCCAGCTGGTGAGCACCCCGCCGCCCGACCCGCCGGTGACGAACAGGGCGTCGGGATCGGCGACACCGAGCGCGATCGCGCGATCGACGATCGAGATGAGGTCGAAATAATCATTGCCCGGATAGGCCTTGTCGATCTGTTGCGCGAAGGCCTCGCCATAGCTGGTCGAGCCGCGCGGGTTCGGCGACAGCACCGCATAGCCCGCGGCCGCGTACAATTGATTGTCAGTCGAAAAATGCGGGCCATAGGCGGTGAAGGGGCCGCCATGGATTTCGAGGATCAGCGGCACGCGCTGCCCCTCGACATAGCCGGGCGGCAGGGTCAGCCAACCCTCGATCGGCAGGCCGTCGTGGCTGGACGCCACGGTGATCTTGCGCACCTGCCCCAGCGATTTGACTTCGCGCAAGCTGCGGTTGAGGTCGGTCAGCATCCGCGCCTCGCCGCCGCCGCGCGCGAGTTGCACCTCGGCGGGGCGCGTCGCGGTGCCGCCGGTGAAGGCGATCGCGCCATTGTCGGCGACGGTGAAGCTGCCGCCGGTGTAGGGCCGGTCCATCCCGCCGCCCGACAACCCCTTCGCCACGTCGCGCACCGACCCGTCGAGGCCCATGCGCGCAACCTTCGTCTCGCCATGATCGTCATATTGGACATAAAGGCTGCGGCTGTCGGCGCCCCACTGCACGGCGTCGACGCTGTAATCCCAGTTGGCGGCGATGCGGCGGCGGCCCGACCCGTCGCGGTTCATCACATAGAGTTCGGTCTGTTCATAGGCGCGTAGCGCGTCGTCGAAACCGACAAAGGCGATGAGGCGGCCGTCGGGCGACACCAGCGGGGCGGCATCGGGGCCGTTGCGGTCGGTGAGTGCGGTGATCGCGCCGCTGGCGACGTCGAGCGCGTGAATCTCGCTTTCCAGCGGATCGAGTTCCCACTCGGCCTGGCGGTTCGCGCCGAAATAAAGCGTGCGGCCATCGCGCGACCAGCTCAAGGGGCCGCCGTCGTGATACGGGCCGAAGGTCAGCTGGCGCGGCGCGCCGCCGGTCGCGGGGATGAGGAAGATTTTTTCAAAGCCCGGTTCGATATAGCCCTGTCCGTCGGCGCGGTAGGTGAGGAGAGTGCGGACGTCGAGCGGTTCGGCCCATGTCGCGCCCTCGGGCTTGTTCGCGGGCGCGCTGCCGAGCTTGGCGCCCTCATCCTTCACCAGCATCGTATAGGCGATCGAGCGGCCGTCGGGCGCCCAGGTCAGGCTCGACGGGCTGGTCGGCAGGCCGGTCAGCCGCACCGCTTCGCCGCCGTCCATCCAGCGCACCCACAGCTGCGCGCTGCCGCCCGCGGCCGAGACATAGGCAAGGCGCGCGCCGTCGGGCGACCAGCGCGGCGAAAAGGCCGGGCCGTCCTGTCCCGCAAGCGGCGTTTCGCGCCCCGTCGCGGTGTCGATCAGCCAGATCGAACTGACCGCGCGGTCGGTCATGATGTCGTTGGCGCGGCGGACATAGGCGATGTGGCGGCCGTCGGCGCTGATCTGCGGATCGGCGGCGATCGCCAGGTCGAACAGGTCGGCGCCGGTGAAACGGCGTTCGGGGCCGGTGCGCGCGCTGCCCACCGCGGCGGCGGGCATCGGGGCGGGGGTTTCGGATGCGGGCTGCTGCTGCGCGGGGGTTTCTTCCTGTTGCGCCCAGAGCGGCTGCACCGTGAGGGCGAGGAGGGCGGTTCCAAACAAGGCCAGTTTGCGCATCAACATCTTTCCTTTTTCCATCGCTGCTTCCTGCCTGTCCGCAAGCGGCGGGCGGTTTCATCTCGATCCTCCCTGTCGCGTAGCGATGGGGAGGTGGCAGCCCGCAGGGCTGACGGAGGGGCATTGGTGCTCCCGTCGCGGCCCCTCCACCACCGCTTCGCGGCGGTCCCCCTTCCCATGGCTTCGCCACAGGGAGGATTGTGCGAGCGTCCAATTGCTGTCGAGTCCCCTTGCCGCTCCCTGTTTTCCGAAGTGCAGGGTCTGGACATTCGGGGGCGGGCGGTCAACTACCTGATGGTTCAAGGATTTGGAGTCTTTGCGGGTTGAGCGGAATCAAGCCCCTCCCCTTCAGGGGAGGGGCAACGAAGACTTGGCAGCTTGCTGCCTAGTCGTAGTGGGGTGGGGTCTATCGGCGTTGCGCGAGACCGATAGACCCCACCCCAACCCCTCCCCTGAAAGGGAGGGGCTTACTGGGAAGCGGAGGGGTTATGGACATGGACTTTTCACGGCTTCAGGCGTCGAGCAAGATCGGCGACGATTGGGTCTATCCGCAGCCGCCGTGCCTGAATTTCGGGTGGCTGGAGGTCGACCGCGATCCCGCGCACCGCATTTACTGGGAGGAATATGGCAATCCCGACGGCGAGCCGGTGATGTTCCTGCACGGCGGCCCCGGCGGCGCGTGCGCGCCGGTGATGGCGCGCTTTTTCGATCCGAAACGATACCGCGTGATCCTGTTCGACCAGCGCGGGTGCGGCAAGAGCGAGCCCAATGTCGCCTCGGCCGGCCCGGCGGTTGCGCTGGCGAAAAACACCACCGCCGACCTGATCGGCGACATCGAAAAATTGCGCGAGAAGCTGGAAATTGCGGGGCCGATGCACGTCTTTGGCGGGAGCTGGGGCAGCACGCTGGCGATGGCCTATGCGACCCGGCACCCCGCGCATTGCGCCAGCCTGATCCTGCGCGGCATCTTCCTGGGCGCGGCGGAGGATCTGCTCTATCTGTATCAGGGCAATGCCGCGACATGGGGGGACGATCCGTTCGGGCTGACCGCGCCCGGCGCCTATATCAAATATCCCGAGGAATGGGCGGCCCTGCTCTCGGTGCTGACGCCCGACGAGCGGCGCGACGTCATGGCGTCGTACAAGGCGATTTTCGATATGGTGCCGAGCAATGCGGCGGAGAAGGAGCGGCAGCTGAACGCCGCGCTGACCTGGTCCTTATGGGAAGGGGTGATTTCGAACATGATCCCCGAAACCGCCGACACGGGCAAGTTCGGCGAGGCCGATTTCGCGCTGTGCTTCGCGCAGATCGAGGCACATTATTTCGCGAACGACCTGTTCCTGCCCGCGGGCCATTTTTTCGACCATATCGACATACTGGCGTCGATCCCCATCCATATCGTCCACGGCCGTTTCGACGAAGTCTGCCCGCTGACGCAGGCATCGCGGCTGGTCGCCGCGCTGCGCGCCGCGGGAGCGGAGCCGGTGTCCTATGTCGTGACCAACGCGGGGCATAGCGCGATGGAGCGCGAGAATGCGCTGGCGCTGACGGCGGTGATGGATGGGTTGAGGGGGATTGGGTGATTGAGGGCGATTGCAGCGATTTCCGGATTGATCGAGGTGCTTGGCGGCCGACCTTATTGCGCAGCGTCCCCGAATTTTAGGAAGGATATTCGACCGGCTGTGTTGCGTGTGGAAATTGAGCCGCCTAAATGGCGCTATGACATCTGGCTCCGAAGAGATTCTGTATCCCCGTGCGCCGATCATCGAAGCGGTCATCGAGCTACGTTTTTCGAATGTTTCGGCTCAGAAGGTCTCTAAAGCTGCTGGCTCTATAAAGTCGCGATATGATGATAAGAGCGAAGAAGTGTTGGTGGAGGGCAGCATGGACTTCGCTTTGCGGACAGCGACCTTTAAGGATGTCACCACCAAGATAAAGCTGACATCCTGCGATCAGACAGATGCTGTGCATTTTACCGTCGGAAACGTCGTATGGGTCAGGCTCGCTCCTTATGAAGGCTGGAATCAGCTTTACGAACGAGTTAAATTTGAGTTGCCGAAGGTTCTCAAAGCTCTCGGATTTCCAGTTTTAACCCGCATTGGACTTCGATATGTAAACCGGATAGATATTCCGCTCAAAGAAGGTCTCGGATTTCCTGAAGAATACCTCTCCTATCGGATCATATCTGGCGATCTCTTGGACCCTCAAAACGGTTTCAAATGGTCGTTGAAAAAGGATTTCGTCGAGCAAAATATGAGCGTGATCGTGCACTCTTCTACCGTGTCAGGCGAGATGCCAAACGTAGGGGGAGTGATGTTCGATATTGATACCTCCGTGTCCGTTGACGTTCCGTCAAAGAGTGACGATATATTAGTGCGCCTCTGTGAAATGCGCGAACTCAAGAATAAGATTTTTGAGGGCGGGATCACTGACAAGGCGCGGGAGCTATTCAATGAACCACGTGATTGAGCTTACGCATAAATTTGATGCCAGTCCGCGCTTTTCGAAGGACCCGGAAGAATCTTTCGCTCCTTCCAAGACTGCGACAGCAATTGCACGTTCTCGGCCCGAAAGCATTTTTGGTAGCGCTGGTGCTTCCCCGACAAAGTCCATTTTTGGCGTGTCAGCGCAAGGCGAGACTGTTGCAGCCCAGCTCTTTTCGGCCACCGCTCAGGCGAAGATATGGACTGCAAGTGTGGCGATGCACTTGGATCGCAAGGTGCGCGACCGCCTGTTTCGGCAATTGGATAGTCTTCACGATACCGATGAATGGGTGGCTGGGGATACGCCGGTAAACCTAGCCTCATATCAAAGTTGCGTGCGAGCAATTCTGTACCATCACATCAACAGTAAGCCCGGCCTTGCTCTCATGCCTTCCGGTAATATTCTTGCGCTCTGGCAGGATGGAAAAGACAAGCTTACCGTCGAATTTCTTCCTGGCAACAAGACCAGATGGATGGTGCAAACGCAATCTGGCAGCGACGTAGAGCGTGCCGCGGGGGTGGCATCGCTGGAACGCTTGCGAGATGTAATACAGCCCTACTGCGCTAGCAGGTGGTTTAGTGCCAGTTAGGAAGGCGCTACCGGTTTCCGATCATGTGATGCGTTTTGCTCCTAGGTCTCGCCGGATTCATGATCCGGAAACAGACACATATTTAGGACCGTCGCCAGCGGCCTTCGCGATCCGAGAAGATGACTTCGGCGGACTCTCCGTCACGTGGATCGAACATTTCGGGGATAATGGCACCATATCGCGGGCCAAAGCAGCAGCCGCGCATCGAGCGACGCTGAGAGAGAAGCGTCTTCCGCCAAACGCGATTTTTGCATGGGCCCAAGTTGAAAAAATTGTCGAAGCGGGGGTGCAGTACCGCAAGGCCCTGCGGGTCGTACACGATCCGGTCGAGGGCAATGAAGGTCATGCAGAAATTCGCCATTTCTCAGATGAAGACTTAGATCTTCTCGACTACATTTCGAGCGAGGTCTTTACTGAATATGCATCGGTTAAAGACATGGAAATTCCGTCGCCCTAACGCTGCCTAGAGCCAATGACGGGCGATAGTTTTGGCGGATAATGTGGATTTATGTCGTAAAAACCCACCTTCTGCAACAATCCTATCTGGCCAAATATGGGTTGGAAAGTTATGCGGTAGAACCAAATCGGTTAAAATTTCTTGACATCATCACGCTGATATGGCACAAGTGTCACATCATGAAGAATTGCGAGTCGGGCCGGCGCGCTCCCCATTGGCGGGAGGGTGTTCCGGCCCGATCGCTTTTGGAGGCGACGGGCGATGGGGGATATTATCCGGGCCGGGAACAAGCAGTTATTGGCGAAAACCACGGCGGCGGGGCACGAGGTGCCGCAGGAGCGGCTGGACGAGTTTCTGGTCCGGCTTGCCGAAAGCTGTAACATGTCGCGCGCCGCGCGGCAGGCTGGGGTTTCTCACAGCACCATATACCGGCTGCGCGCGCGCGACCCCGATTTTGCCGCGGCGTGGCAGCAAGCGATCGAGGCGGGATATGAGCGGCTGGAACTGGCGCTGGTCGAAGCCGCGCTGGCGCGTGTTGCGCGGCGGGCCGAAATGGGCGTGCCCTGGCAACGTGGTGCCGGAGCGGGAGATTGCGGCGCGGCGGATGCGGACGCAGAGAATTCGGGGGCGGGCGCCGCCGATGCGCGCGATGCCGAGGCCGAGGTGCCGCTGGTCGAGCCGATGACGATCGAGCAGGCGATCGCCCTGCTGGGCCGGTATCGCGCGACGGTGCGCAGCGGCAAGTTCCAGACCCCGCGGCCCCGTGCGGCTTTGGTGCCGACACCCGAAGAAACCGACGAGGCGATCCTGTCGCGGCTGGCGGTGCTGCGCCGCCAGCGCGGCTGGGACCAGCTGTAAACCATGGCGCAGGCGACATGCGACGTCGTGGGCGACGTGCTGGACAAGCTGCGCGGCCTTTCACAAGGGCAGCTCCGGCTGTTGATGCGGAAGGTGCCCGCCACATATCGCCGCGAGCTGATCGAACGCTGGCAGGGGTGGGCGCAGCCGGGGCAGTGCGAACCGCCGGGGGACTGGCGCATCTGGATGATCCGCGCCGGGCGCGGGTTCGGCAAGACGCGCGCGGGCGCCGAATGGATCAGCGAATGGGCGCGCATGGTTCCGGGCGCGCGTATCGCGCTGGTCGCGGCGAACGACGCCGACGGGCTGCGCGTGATGATCGAGGGGCCGAGCGGGCTGTTGGCGGTCGCGCGGTCGGAAGAGTCGCCGCGCTGGGTCGGCGGGCGGCGCGAGCTGCATTTCGACAGCGGTGCGGTCGCGACGCTCTATTCGGCGGCGGCGCCCGAAAATCTGCGCGGGCCGGAACATCATGCGGCGTGGTGCGACGAACTGGCGAAATGGCCCAAGGGCGATGCGGCGTGGGACAATCTGATGCTGGGGATGCGGCTGGGCGAAGCGCCGCGCGTGCTGGTGACGACGACGCCGCGCCCGACCGCGCTGATGCGGCGGATCATGGCGTTGCCGGATTTCAAGGAAACGCGCGGGGGGACGCACGACAATGCCTATCTGCCGTCGACCTTTGTCGAGGCGATGGTTGCGAGTTACGGCGGGACGCGGCTGGGGCGGCAGGAGCTGGACGGCGAATTGCTGGAGGATGTCGAGGGCGCGCTGTGGACGCGCGCGCTGATCGAGCGGTGCCGGGTCGATGCGGAGAGCATCGGCAAATATGTGCGCGTGGTGATCGGCGTCGATCCGCCGGCGACGGCGGGGGGCGATGCGTGCGGGATCATCGTCGCCGCCGAACTGCGCGACGGGCGGCTGGCGGTGATCGAGGATGCGAGCGTGGAGCGCCCGCCGCCGGGCGTGTGGGCGCAGGCGGTGGCCGCCGCGGCGGCGCGCTGGGGCGCCGAGCGTGTGGTGGCGGAGAGCAATATGGGCGGCGAGATGGTCGAGGCAGTGCTGCGCCAGGCCGACATGACGCTGCCCGTCGTTCCGGTGCGCGCGAGCGCGGGCAAGGTGCGGCGCGCGGAGCCGGTCGCGCTCGCCTATGAGCGCGGGCAGGTGGTCCATGCGGGGGTGTTCGCCGAGCTGGAGGACCAGCTGTGCGGGTTGCAGATCGGCGGGGGCTATGCGGGACCGGGGCGGTCGCCGGATCGGGCCGATGCGTGCGTGTGGGCGCTGGCGGCGCTGCGCGCGGGGATGCGCAAGGGGCGCGGGCCGGGCATTTCGAGGATGTGAGGTGGACAAAAATTCCAGTTTGCCATAATCCTAACGACAGCAAAGGACAGAAAAGTGGCAAAGAGAGCGGGCAACAAAATTCGAGCTGTGATTGAACGCTTAGCAAAAGAAGAGATTGCGGATGTCCGTCTGTATCGCGTTGATACGGAGCGCGGCGTCGATTCGGATGGAGAACCCATCGTTCGGGTGGCTGTGGTGGTCGATCACCCTGATCGCATTCGATCAAGCGCAATGACAGCGTTCGCGCGGGCGGTCCGGCGTGAGATCGCAAGAGAGGATGGCGCTTATCCTCTAATTTCCTTTCGCTCATTAGCTGACGACAAAGGAATGCGTTCTGAAGCCGCGTGATCTGCTCGAGGTGGCGGAGGGCCTATTGATCGGCCAAACGCGACCAAGCAGCGCCAGGCTCAGAAGGGCCCAAAGCAGCGTTTACTATTCTATGTTCCATGCTCTTGCGCAGGTTTGTTCTGACGGATTGATCGGAACGGCAGGAGCTGACAGAAGTCGACCGGCTTGGAGGCAAACATATCGTGCGCTCGACCACGGTGCGGCTAAAAAGGCATGCAAAAACAATATCGTTCTTGCCGACTTCCCCCAAGAAATTCAGGATTTCGCCGATGGTTTTGCGCAGTTTCAAGAGAAGCGGCATAGCGCGGACTACGATCCGGAGTTCCGTTCTAGCAAGTCTGAAGTTCTAGCAGACGTCGAGCGTGCCGCAGCACTGATAGACGCTTTGAGAGCCATATCTATGAAGGACAAACGAGCCTTCGCCGCTCACGTCCTTTTCAAGCAGCGTGCTTGAACTCTAAATTCACGGCCTTGGTGCCGGGTCGCCTCACTATCTAGGAGATCATCATGAACTGGTTTGGCCGGAAGGCTGCGCAGCATTCTGCGCGGCCCGCTTTGTCGCGGGTGTATGGGACATATGGGGCGATGGGGTCGGCGCCCGCGCCGCTGTCGTGGGAAGCGCAGGTGCGCGAGGGGTATCTGGCGAATGCGATCGTGCAGCGATCGGTGCGGCTGGTGGCCGAGGCGGCGGCGAGTGCGCCGCTGGAGGCGAGCGATCCGGCGCTGCTGGCACTCGTCGCGGGACCGTCGGGCGGGCAGGGTCTGCTCGAGACGCTGGCGGCGCAGATGCTGCTCCACGGTAATGGCTATGTGCAGATTTTGACCGACGGCGCGGGGGCGCCGGCGGAGCTGTTCGCGCTGCGCCCCGAGCGGGTGACGGTCGAGGCCGATAGCCGGGGGTGGCCGGTCGCTTATCGCTACAAGGCGGGCGGCAGCACGGCGGTCTTGCCCGCCGAGGATGGCGCGGGGCGCGTCGCGGTGGTGCATGTGAAGGCGCTGCATCCGCTGGACGATCATTATGGTGCGGGGTGCCTGGGCGCCGCGGCGGGGGCGATTGCGGCGCATAATGCGGCGACGAAGTGGAACGCGGCGCTGCTCGACAATGCGGCGCGGCCGTCGGGGGCGCTGGTCCACGATCCGGGCGACAAGGGAATGCCGCTGTCGGCCGAGCAGGTCGAGCGGCTGCGCGAGGAATTGGCAGAGAGTTTTTCGGGCGGCGCGAATGCGGGGCGGCCGTTGCTGCTGGAGGGTGGCCTCCGGTGGCAGGCGCTGTCGCTGTCGCCCGCGGAGATGGATTTCCTGGCGCTGAAGGATTCGAGCGCGCGCGAGATTGCGATGACGTTCGGGGTGCCGCCGATGCTGCTCGGGCTGCCGGGCGACGCGACCTATGCCAATTATCGCGAGGCGAACCGCGCGCTGTGGCGGCTGACGGTGCTGCCTTTGTGCGCGAAGATTTTGGGGGCGATCGCGCAGGGGCTGTCGGGCTGGTTCGACGGCGCCGAGCTGCGCGTCGACCTGAACAAGCTGCCCGCGCTGGCCGAGGATCGGATGGCGCTGTGGCGCGAGGTTTCGGGCGCCGACTGGCTGAGCGCGGACGAGAAGAAGGTGTTGCTGGGGGTGGGGTAGCGTTCGCGGACGACGGCCCACCCCCACCCAGCTTCGCCTAGGCAGCAAGCTGCCAAGGCTGCGCAACCCTCCCCCATCCCAGGGGGAGGGTTTTTTGTGAGGATAGCGACATGGATGAAGATGAGGCGCTGGCGCGGTTGATCGCGCTGGCGGGGACGAGCGCGCCTGATGCGGCCTTGCTGCGCGCGGTGGTCGAGGAGGCGAGCGAGCTGGGGGCGCGGCGGGCGCTGGCGCGGCTGGGGCTGGCCGATGCGGCGGCGCGCGACGACATGGCGGACCTGCGGCAGCTGCTGGGCGCGTGGCGCGACGCCAAGACGAGCGCGTGGAAAGCGACGGTCGACTGGGCGGTGCGCGGGATGCTGGCGCTGCTGGTCGTCGGGCTGGCGGTGAAGCTGGGGTTGCCGGGGTTGCTGCGGTGAGCGGGGCAGCAGAAAGAGGTTCACGCGGAGATGCGGAGGCGTGGAGGGAAGAAAGAGATTCGCGCAGAGACGCAGAGAGCGCAGAGGCGTTGGAGTGGAAAGCTGCGGAGCAATCCGGTGCAGACGTAAGGGATATGAGGGCGGCTTTGCCGCCTTTTTCTTTCTCTGCGTCCTCTGCGTCTCTGCGCGAAGAATCCGTAGTCCGTTTTGCTGGCTATGCGGCGGTGTTCGACCGGGTCGATCGCGGGGGTGATGTCGTCCGGGCGGGGGCGTTTGCGGCGAGTTTGCGCGAGCGATGGGCGGTGCCTTTGCTGTGGCAGCATCGGCCGGGAGCCGTTGTCGGCGTGATCGAGGCGCTGGCGGAGGATCGGCGCGGGCTGCGCGTTGTGGCGCGCCTGACGCATCCGACGGCGGCGGGGCTGGTGGTGCGCGGGGCGCTGACGGGGCTGAGCTTTGGCTATCGGGTGCGGGCGGCGCGCGGGGCGCGGCCGCGCGAGCTGCTGGGGCTCGACCTGGCCGAAGTGAGTTTGGTGGCGGTGCCGATGCAGCCGCTGGCGCGGGTGATTGCGGTGTCTTCTTCTGTCGTCCTTCCGGCGAAGGCCGGAATCTCGACGGCTGAGGCGAGCGAAAGGGCGAGATCCCAGCCTTCGCCGGGATGACGAGGAAAGTGGGATTGCAATGGATTTCGTTGAAGGAGTGACGGGCATGGAAGTGGATATGGAAGTGAAGGCCGATGCGCTGGACGGGGCGTTCGATGCGGTGCTGGCGGCGGAGGCGGTCGATGAGTTGAAGGCGTCGGTCGCGGCGCTGAAGGCGCAGGTCGATGCCCAGGCGGTCGCGGCGGCGCGGTTGCCGCTCGATGGGGCGAAGGCGGCCGATCCGGCGCTGGGTGCCTTTGTCGAGCGTTATTTGCGGCGCGGGATCGATGCCGGGGTGGAGATGAAGAGCCTGTCGGGCGCGAGCGGCGCGGAGGGCGGCTATGCCGTGCCGCGCGAGATCGATGGCAGCATTGCCGCGACGCTGAAGGCGCTGTCGCCGATCCGCAGCATCGCGACCGTGGTGCAAACGGGGACGAGCGGGTACCGGAAGCTGATCGCGACGGGCGCGATGGGCGCGGGCTGGGTCGGCGAGACCGATGCGCGGCCCGAAACCGCGACGCGCAGCTTTGCCGAAATCGCGCCGCCGTCGGGCGAGCTTTACGCCAATCCGGCGGCGAGCCAGGCGATGCTGGACGATGCGATGTTCAACGTCGAGGACTGGCTGGCCGAAGAGATCGGCCGCGAGTTTGCGGTCGCCGAAGGGTCGGCGTTCGTGACCGGCAACGGCACGAACCGGCCCAAGGGGTTCCTGACCTATGCCGCCACGAACGAGGCCGACAGCGTGCGGGCGTTCGGGACGCTTCAGCATCTGGCGACGGGGACCGCGGGCGCCTTTCCGGCGTCGAACCCGCAGGACAAGCTGGTCGAGCTGGTCCATTCGCTGAAGGCGCCGTACCGGCAGGGCGCGGTGTGGGTGATGAATTCGGATACGCTGGCGCGCATCCGCAAGTTCAAGACGAGCGACGGCGCGTTCATCTGGCAGCCGGGGATGGTCGAGGGGCAGGCGGCGACGCTGCTGGGCTATCCGGTGGTCGAGGCCGAGGACATGCCCGATGTGGCGGCGAACAGCCTGTCGATCGCGTTCGGCAATTTCCGCGCCGGTTACCTGGTCGCCGACCGCGGCGAGACGCGCATCCTGCGCGATCCGTTCAGCAACAAGCCCTTCGTGCATTTTTATGCAACCAAGCGGGTCGGCGGCGCGATCATCGATTCGCAGGCGATCAAGCTGATGAAATTCGCCGCCAGCTGACCCACGGGCAGCGCAGGCGTGCGAGGGCGCCCGGCCCGTCCAACCCTTTCGGGGCGGGCCGGGCGCCAATGCCGATCGCCATTTTGCCTGAAGCCGGGCCGCAAATGCCCGAACTTCCGGTGCTCTCATACAAAATTGGGCAACCGGCCCTCGCTGCGCGTCTTTCGACGCGGGCTGTTCGCCATTTGGGCGCCGCGGCGCGCGACGCCGCGCAAACCCTGACGGGAAGGGGAAACGATGACGATGGTGGTGAAGGATCCGGGGACGCGGATCGATTTCGAGTTCGACTGGGCGGCCGCCTATCCGGGCGGGCAGGCGGTCGTCGCGAGCGAATGGGCGGTCGAACCGGCCGAGGAGGGCGGGGTAACCGTCGTCGGCGCGGCGCACGACCTGATGGAAGTGACCGTCACGCTGGCGGGCGGGGTCGCGGGCCATGTCTATCGCGTCACCAACCGCGTGACGATGAGCGACGGGCAGATCGACGAACGGTCGATGACGATGCGGGTGGAGGAGCGATGATGGCGGAGAGTCTGTTACCGGGCGACGCGCCGGTGAGCCTGAACGAAGCGCGCGGCTGGTTGCGGCTGGGCGCGACGGTCGACGATGCGGTCGTCGCGGGGCTGATCCGCGCCGCGACCAATATCTGCGAGGCGTTTATCGGCCAGTGGCTGATCGTTCGCGCGGCCGAGGAGCGATTGCCGATCGGCGCGGGGACGGTCCGGCTGACCGCGCGGCCGGTGGTCGGCATCGACAGCGTGGCGCTGCTCGCGCCGGGCGGCAGCGAAACGCCGCTGGCCGAGGGCGATTACCGGGCAACGGTCGGCCGCGACGGCAGCACGCGCATCGGGGTCGAACGGGCGGGCGAGGCCGAGCGGCTGCGCGTCGCCTATCGCGCGGGGATCGCCGAGGGAGCGAACGGCATTCCCGAAGCGATCAGGCAGGGGATCGTCCGCATGACGCAGCATTTGCACGACGCGCGCGACGGTTCGGGCGCGGCGCCGCCGGCGGCGATAGCCGCGCTGTGGCAGCCATGGCGGCGGTTGACGCTGGGGGGCGGGCAGTGACGAGCGCCGAGGGCGCGGTGCGCGCCCGTGCGCTCGACCTGCTGGCGCGCGACGATGCGCTGGCGGCAATCGTCCATGGCGTTTTCGACGGCACGCCGCCGCGCGCGAGCGCGCCCTATGTGATGGTGGGCGGCGCCGAGGGGCGCGACTGGGGCACGAAGGATCGGGCGGGGCGCGAGGTGCGGCTGACGCTGGTGCTGGTGGGCGTCGGCGGCGCGACGGGGGACGGCGCGGCGGGCTGTATCGAGCGCGTCGTGGCGGCGATGCGCGGGGCGGTGAATGCCTGGACGATCGTGGGCGCGCGGACGATCCGCACGCGCTTTACCTTTGCGCGCGAGGGTGGCTGGCGGCACGAGATTATCGTGCGGTGCCGGTGCCTTGCGACCTGACGTTCAGCGGCCGCGGATCAGTCGCCGGGCAGCGTGTTGGTCGCTTTATAATCCTTGAATTTCTCGGTGAAATTCTCGTGATAATCCTCGACCTGCCAGTCGGCATCTTCGGTCGCGACCTTTTCGGAATCGCCCGCGGCGCGGCCGAGCGCGATCACTGCCTTGCGAAACGCGTCGCGTTCATTCGTGCAGTTCGCCTTGAGCGTCATCACATATTCGGCCTCTTCGACCTTGGCTTCGAGCGACTTTTTCATGTCGTCGCGAAGGCATTTGGTGAAGGCGGCGCGCGTCCGGTCGACCGTCGCCGCGGGCGACTGGACCATCATGGCCATAACCAGTGTCGTGATCAGCATCCTGCGTCTCCCCATTTCCGCATGATTATTTTTCAAGGAGATTAGACGATGACGATCGAAAATGGGAGCGCTTTTCTGCTCAAGGTCGGCGACGACGGGGCGCCGCCGACCTATCAGACCGTGGCAGGGCTGCGCACGACGCAATTGTCGGTGAACGGCGAAGGGGTGAACGTCACCACCAAGGATTCGGGCGGGTGGCGCGAGCTGCTGTCGGGCGCGGGGGTGCGGTCGGTGTCGGTGAGCGCCGCGGGCATCTTTACCGGGTCGGACGCCGAGCTGCGGCTGCGCAGTCATGCGCTGGCGGGAACGATCGACGATTATGAGCTGAGTGTCGAGAGCGGCGAGCGGATGCGCGGGCGGTTCCTGGTGACGCGGCTCGACTATGCCGGCGATTATAATGGCGAGCGCAATTACACGCTGAACCTGGAATCGAGCGGCGCGGTGGTGAGCCTGTGAGCGCGTCGGCAAAGATGGGGGCGAACGTGCTGCGCGGCGAGGCGGAGCTGTGCGTCGCGGGCGCGCGGCTGGTGCTGCGCCCGAGCTTTGCGGCGCTGGTTGCGGCGGAGGGCGAACTGGGGCCGCTGTTCGCGCTGGTCGAGCGCGCGGCGGACGGGCGGCTGGCGCTGGGCGAACTGGCGGCGCTGTTCTGGCACTGCGTGCGCGACCGGCCGGCGGCGCTGACGCGCGAGGATGTCGGCGAGGCGGTCGTGGCGCAGGGGCTGGCGGCGGTGACCCCGGCGCTGCGCGTGCTGCTGGGGCAGATATTGCAGGGACGGTGAGAGCTGACGCTCGGACGGCAGGAAGCAAGGATATCCTCACGCAAAGGCGCGAAGGCGCAAAGAAAGGCTATCCCTTTGTCCTGAGCTTGTCGAAGGACAGTTCTTCCTTTTGGCATCGCGAAAACAAGGACAGCCCTTCGACAAGCTCAGGGCGAACGGCGCAACAAATCTTAGCGCCTTTGCGCCTTTGCGTGAGATTTCTTTGAACCGGCGTCTGGGGAACGAAAGACGATGATGTCTCAAACCGACGCGGCCGGTGAGCAGGCTTTTGGTCCGGGTGCGGCGCGGCTGGTGGGCCTGATGGGGCGCGTCGCAGGGTGGCGGCCCGACGATTTCTGGGCGGCGACGCCCGCCGATGTGCGCGCGGTGCTGGCGGGGTGGACCGAAAGCGGCGGCGACGCGGGTTTCGACCGCGCGGCGCTGAGCGCAATGATGGAGCAATTTCCCGATGGATGAGATCGACGAGATGGTCGTCGCGGTGCGTGCCGACACGGGGGCGTTCCGGCGCGACATCGCAGCGCTGCGCGAGGAGTTGCGCGGGCCGCTGGTGCAAGGTGCCGAGGAAGCCGGGAGCGCGATCGAGCGGGCGCTGTCGCGCGCGATCACGACGGGCAAGCTGGGGTTCGAGGATCTGAAGCGGCTGGCGCTGTCGGTGATGGCCGATATTGCGCGCGCGGCGGTGGCGGGCGGGTTGGGGACGGCGCTGGGCGGCGGCGGTGGCGGCGGCGGGCTGTTGTCGCTGGGGTCGTCGATCGCGATGGCGCTGTTCGGCGCGCCGGGGCGCGCGACGGGCGGGCCGGTGAGCGCGGGGCGCGCCTATCGCGTCGGCGAGCGCGGGCCCGAGCTGTTCGTGCCGACCGCGAGCGGGCGGATCGAGGCGGCGGGTGCGCCGGTGCGCAACTTTGCGATCACGGTGAATGTGCAGGGCGCGGTGGGGAGCGATCCGCAGCGGCTGGCGCAGACGGGGCGGCAGCTGGCGCGCGCGGTGCGGCGCGCGGTGGCGGCGGGGGACGATTGATGGGCTGGGCATTGGTGGCGGCCGGTGAGCCGCATCATCGCAAGGGGTGGATCAAGCGGTTCGACCCGCGGTTCTGGACGGTCGATTTTGCGCGGCCGATGATGGCGAGCGTGACGAGTGCGGCGCCGGGGGCGCTGCGCGTCGAGACGGTTTTTTATCGCAAGCAGGATCTGGCGGGGCTGATCTGGGAGAGCGAAGATCGCTGGGATCACCCGCTGCTCGCCTATGAAACGCGGCGCGATTTCCGGCACACGCAGCTGAAATTTCGGTGGCGGTCGGGCGGAATCAAGCGGCTCGACGCGCTGCACGGGCCGACGCTGACGATCGAGGGGCGCGATGCCGCGGGCAATGCGCGCGCCTGGTATGTGCGGCTGTGGAATTATGCCGCGGGGACCGCAGAGGATGCGGTCGTGACGCTCGATTTCGATGCGCTCGACGGCGGGTTCCTGCTGCCGGGCGAGGCCGATCCAGTGTGGGCGGGCGATGTCGACCGGATGTTCATCTCGCTGGTGCCGCCGACCTATGACGGGGGCGAGGGTGCGCTCGCGGCTCCCGTCGAGGGATGGGCCGAGATGGCCGACATCGTTTGCACGGGGTCGGGATCGGTGCTGGCGATCGGCGATGCGGTGCTGCCCGAAACCGCGCTGGGCATGACCAACGGCTATGACGATTGCTATCATCTGACACCCGCGCGGGTGGTGCGGCAGATCGTCCAGCTGGGTTACCGCGGCGATGTCGTCCATTATGTCGGGATGAGCCATTATATGCGGCTCGAAGCGCTGGGCGGCGGATTCTACATCAGTCTGGCGGGCGGCGTGCTCAATCGGCCGACCGCCGAATGGCATCGGGCGCTGGCCGACGCGTGCGCGGCAGCGGGGCTGGGGCTGATCTGGTCGCTGTCGTATGAATTGTTCGACGCCTATTGCTGGAACGACTGGAAACAGCGCGATGCGGGCGGCGGCCCGGCACTGACCGGATGGGTGCCGCCATCGACCTTGCTGTCGCCCGCCAATGCGGGGGCGATGGGATATTTGCAGCTGGTCGCGCGGGCGTTTGTCGCGATCGGGGTCGAGGCAGGATTGGCGCCGAAATTCCAGGTTGGCGAGCCGTGGTGGTGGGTCAATCCGGGCGGCAAGATCTGCGCCTATGATGGGGCGACGAGTGCGGCGCTGGGCGGGGCGAGCGTGGCGATTGCGGATGTGCGCGGGCCGCTCGATGCGGCGCAGCGGGCGATGCTCGATGCGCTGGGCGCGCTGCTCGCGGCATCGACCGCGGCGCTGGTGGCGGCGGCGCGGGACGAGGCGGGAGCGGCGGGGCTGGAAGCGCTGCTGCTGGTGTTCCTGCCGACGGTGCTCGATCCGGCGGCGCCCGAATTGCGGCGGGCGAATGTGCCGCTGGGGTGGGCAAAGCCCGCGTTCGATGTCTTGCAGCTGGAAGATTATGACTGGGTGACCGCGGAGCGCGGCGCCGAGACGGCGCCGGCGCGCGCGGCGATGGTGCAGCGGCTGGGCTATCCGGTTCAGGACCAACATTATTTTTCGGGGTTCGTGTTGAATGCGGAGGACCGCGGCCAGTGGGCGGCGATCGCCGATGCCGCCGACGCGGCGCGGCAGGCGGGGGTGGCGCGGGCCTTTATCTGGGCGTTGCCGCAAGTGGCGCGCGACGGCTTTACGGCCTTTGACGGGGAGGACAGGGTGCAGGCGTTCGATGCAATGGATTTCCCGATCGCAATCGGGCGCGAAGCGATGGCGCTGACCGAATTTTCGACGCAGATCGTCAGCTCGCCGTCGGGGCACGAACAGCGTGCGAGCGAATGGGCCGAGGCGCGGATGCGGTATGACGCGGGGCCGGGGATAAGGTCCGAGGCCGATGTGCGCGCGCTGACGGACTTTTTCCGCGCGCGGCGCGGGGCGGCGCGGGCGTTCCGCTTTCGCGACCCGTTCGACAGCAGCTCGGCGGCCGATGACGGGCTGCCGACGGCGACGGATCAGTGGCTGGGCACGGGCGACGGGGTGCGGCGGCAGTTTGCGCTGGTGAAGCGCTATGGCGTGGGCGATGACGAAGCGGTGCGGCCGATCCGCCTGCCGGTCGCGGGCAGTGTGCGCGTGTCGGTGGGCGGGATCGAGACGGCGGCGTTTCTGGTGACGGGCGAGGGCGAAGTGCTGCTCGATGCGGCGCCCGCGGTGGGCGCCGCGGTGCGCGCGGGGTTCCGCTTCGACGTGCCGGTGCGCTTTGCCGAGGACCGGCTGGAGGTGAGCCGCGCGACCTTCCTTGCGGGCGAGCTGGCGAGCGTACCGCTGGTCGAGGTGCGCGCGCCATGGTGACGCCGATCGGCCTGAGCGCCGCGCCGGACTGGTTGCGCGCCGAACTGGTCACGCTTGCCTGGTGCTGGCGGCTGTCGCGGCGCGACGGCGTGACGATCGGGCTGACCTCGCACGACCGCGATCTGGTCATCGGCGGGCTGCCGTATCGCGCGGCGCCGGGGATGAAGCCGTCGGCAATCGAAACGCGCGACAGCCTGGACGCGGCGACGATGGACGTCGAGGGCGCGATTGCGAGCGACGCGATTGCGGCGCGCGACCTAGACGCCGGGCGCTGGGACGGGGCGGAACTGGAGCTGTTCCTGACCGACTGGATCGCGCCGGATGCGGCGCCGGTAACGGTCGCGCGCGGGTCGCTGGGGACGATCGAGCGGCGCGGCGCGAGCTTTTCCGCCGAGCTCAAAGGCGTGACGCAGTTGCTCGATCGGCCGGTGTGCCCCGCGACATCGCCGTCGTGCCGCGCGATGCTGGGGGATCGCGCATGCAGGGTCGATCTGGCCCCGCGCACGCATGTTCGGCACGTTATTGCCGTCGACGGGCGCGTCGTGACGCTCGATGCCGCCGCGCCGCATATGGCGTTCGGCGAGCTGATGTGGATGGAAGGCGCCAATTGCGGGCTGGCGAGCCCGGTGATCGCCGCCGAAGGCGCCGCGTTGCACCTCGCCGAAGCGCCGGCCTTTGCACCGGATGCGCCGGTGCGCGTGCGGCTGATCGAGGGATGCGACAAGCAGCTGGCCACCTGCCGTGACCGTTTTACCAATGCGGTGAATTTTCGCGGCGAGGCGCATCTGCCGGGCAATGACCTGTTGACGCGCTATCCGGGTGGATGAGGTGCCGGGCGATCTTTTGGGCGCGCGTGCCTTTGCAGCGGCGCGGGCGATGGTCGGGGCACGGTTCCGTTTTCAGGGGTGCGACCCGGCGACGGGGCTCGATTGCGTCGGGCTGGTCTGGGCGGCTTATGCGGCGGCAGGGCGGTGCTTGTTGCGGCCGGAGAGCTATCCGCTGCGCGGCTGGGCGGGCGAGCGTGTCGAGGCGGCGTTGAGCGCGGCGGGCCTTGTCGCCGTCGCGGATGCGCGGGTGGGCGATGTGGCCCTGTTCGCGCTCCCGGCCGGACAGCTTCATCTGGGGCTGATCGGCGAGCGGAGTTTCGTTCATGCCCATGCGGGGTTGCGGCGGGTGGTCGAGACGCCGCTTGCCGGGGCGCCGGGTGGCATGGTGCGGTGGCGACTGACAGGTTGCCCTCCCCGCTGCGATTAAGCGAGCAAGCTCGCAAGTCTCGCTGCCCCTCCCGCAAGCGGGAGGGGATGATGGCTTAATTTCAGGAGCGTTGGAATGGCGACTTTGGTGCTGACGGTGGCCGGCGGCCTGATCGGCGGGCCGGTGGGTGCTGCCTTGGGGGCGGCGCTGGGGCAGCAGGTCGATGCGGCCATCCTGGCGCCCAAGGGGCGCGAGGGCCCGCGGCTCGCCGACCTGAAGGTCCAGGCTTCAACCTATGGCCAGCAGATACCGCAATTGTTCGGGACGATGCGCGTCGCGGGCAGCGTGATCTGGGCGACCGACCTGATCGAGCGGCGCGAGAAGCATGGCGGCGGCAAGGGGCAGCCGTCGACGACCGAATATAGCTATTCGGTGTCGCTGGCGATCGCGCTGTCGTCGCGGCCGATCCGCGCGATCCGGCGGATCTGGGCCGACGGCAATCTGCTGCGCGGGTCGAGCGGGACGTTCAACGAGCGTTGCGTCTTTCGCTGGTATGACGGCAGCGAGGATCAGGCGGCCGATCCGCTGATCGCATCGGCGCTGGGGATCGCGTCGGCGAGCGGATTTCGCGGGCTGGCCTATGCCGTGTTCGAGGATCTGGAGATTGGCGGTTTTGGCAACCGCATCCCGTCGCTGACCTTTGAGGTCGAAGCCGATGCGGGGAGTATCGACGCCGGACTGGTGGGGGCGCGACTGCTGGATGACGCGGGGCTGTGCGACGGCGATTGGGGCTTTTCGGGCTATGCGGCGTCAGGCGACCGCGCGCGCGACGCGCTGGCGCCGTTGTTCGAGGTCGACTGCGCCCGCCTTTGCAGCGGGCCGGGCGGGTGGCGCTTTGCGCCCGCCGCGCTGGCCGGAGACGCCGTGGCGCTTGCCGATTTTCGCGAGGCGCGGCGGGGCGAGACGACCGGCGCGGATACCGAGCGGCGAAGGGCGCCGCTGTCGTCGCTGCCCGGCACGATCCGGCTGCGCCATTATGAGCCGGACCGCGATTATCAGCTGGGTCAGCAAACAAGCCATGTTGCGGGCGGCGGGGTGCGTGAGGAGCGGATCGACCTGCCCGCCGCGCTGCCGGCGGCATCGGCGCGCGCGCTGGCCGGGCGATTGGCCGGAGCGGCGGCGGACGGGCGCGAGACGATCCTTTTGCGCGCCGACCTTGCGGCGGCGGCGTTGACGGTGGGGCAGGTGGTGATGCTGGAGGGCGGCGGCTGGCGGCTGTCCGAACGCACGATCCGCGGGAACGACATCTGGCTGGAACTGAAGCGATACCAGCCGCTGCCCGCCGACGACGTGCCGGCCGATCCGGGCGTTCCGGTCGGTGCGCCCGACTGGCCCGATGCGACCGGGACCGTCCATGTGCTTGATCTACCCAATGCTGGCAGCCCGGCGGCGTCGGCGCCGCACGTCCTGATCGCGGGCGCGGGAAGCAATGATGGCTGGCGCGGTGCCGATTGCTGGTTCGTGCCCGCGCCCGGTGCCGAGCCCATCGCGATCGGAACGGCGCGCCCTGCAGCGGCGCTGGGGCATTTGACCGCGCCGCTGGCGGCGGGGAGCGCGAGCCTGTTCGATACGGCGAATGCGGTGCTCGTCGAGCTGGTCAATCCGGCGATGCTGCTGGAATCGGTGAGCGAGGCCGCGCTGCTGGGCGGGGCGAACCGGGCGATGCTGGGCGGCGAACTGCTGCAATTCGGGCGCGCGGAGATCGTTGCGCCGGGTGTTTGGCGTCTGTCGCGCCTGCTGCGCGGACGCGCGGGGACCGATGCCGCGACGGTTCATGCAGCGGGCGAGCCTTTCGTCCTGATCGACGATCCTGCGCTTTTGATGCTGCCCGAAGCGCTTGCGGGCTGGGCCGAAAGCGGCGCTGCCGCGCTGCAATGGGTGCCGCGCGGCGGCACGACGCTGACCGAGATCGCGGTGCCTGCGGTGGGCCGTGCGCTGCGGCCTCTGGCGCCGGTGCAGGGGCGTGTCCGTTCCGACGGCGCGGGCGGGGTGATCGCGACGTGGATCAGGCGCAGCCGCGTCGACGCCGGCTGGCGCGACCATGTCGACCAGCCGCTTGGCGAAAGCCGCGAGGCGTGGCGCGTGACGCTGGTGCCCGCCGTGCCCGACATCGGGCCGTGGGATTTGAGCTCGCCGACGCTGGCCATCGCCGCCGCCGAGCTGGCTGCCCTGCTGCCCGGTTCGGCGCTGGAGATCCGGCAGGTGGGCGATTTTGCGCTGTCGCCGCCGCTGTCCATACCACTGGCGTAAAAGGATAAAGTCATGACCGATATGCCCGCAACGCCGCGCCTTGGCCTGCCGCTGCTCGCCGTCGCGCAGGCCCAGAAGGAGGTGACGCACAATGAGGCGTTGGTGGTGCTCGACGCGCTGGTCCATGCCGCCGTCGAAGCAGGACCGATCGCCGCGCCGCCGGCAATGCCCGCCGAAGGACAATGCTGGATTGTCGGCTCGGCGGCGACCGGCGAATGGTCGGGTCAGGATGGAACGATCGCGCTGTGGACGGCGGGTGGCTGGCGTTTTCTGGCTCCGCGTGAGGGAATGCGGGTGATCCGGCTGGCCGATCGCGCGCGCATTCGCTATGACGGCGGTGAATGGACCGAGCCCGTGACCATCGCCGCGCCGAGCGGGGGCGCGGTGATCGATGTTGAAGCCCGCGCCGCGTTGGCTGCACTCATACTGGCCATCGAAGCGCAGGGCCTTATGATTTCAGGCTGAATTTGCGTTCTTTGAAGCGGAAAGTGCGACTTTTTGGCAACATATTCACGATTTGTTATCTTGCACGGAACCAAAGCGGCGAGTAGGACGTCTGGCGAGACGTATATCTCAATTTGAAAGGGGAATTATTATGAGGAAGCTTGCCGTCGCTGTGGCGTTGGCCTCCACCACCCTGGCGTCGCCTGCTCTGGCGCGCGACGACTCTTGGTACGTCGGTGTTGGCGCGGGCGTCATGATCATCGAGGACATCGACCTTGATATTGCCGGTACCAATAATGCCGGTAGCCTCGACCATCGTACGGGTTACGATTTCGAAGGCGTCGTCGGATACGATTTCGGCGGTTTCCGCGCGGAAGTCGAAGTCGGCTATCGTGAAGCCGACATCAAGGCGGGCAATTTCAGCGCGCCGGGCATTCCCTCGACTGCTGGAGGCACGGGTTCATTCGTTGGTTCGACCGCTCTGAACGGTGATTCCAATGCGCTTAGCTTCATGGTCAACGGTATGCTCGACTTCGGTGACGATGACGGGCTGCAAGGCTTTATCGGCGGTGGCGCCGGTGTCGCTCGCGTGTCGGTCGAACCGGTGTATGCCGGTCCGTTCCTCGACGATTCGGACACGGGCTTTGCCTGGCAGGCGATCGCGGGTATCCGCGCGCCGCTCAGCAGCAACTGGGACGTGGGCCTGAAGTATCGCTTCTTCAACGCCGACAACCTCGACTTTGTCGATCAGGCCGGCCGCGATGTCTCGACGCGTTTCCGTTCGCACTCGATCCTGGGCACGCTGACGTACAACTTCGGTGGTGAACCGGAAGCGCCCCCGCCGCCTCCGCCGCCCCCGCCGCCTCCGCCGCCGCCGGTCGTGGAATGCGCACCCGGGCCGTACATCGTGTATTTCGACTGGGATCAGTCGAACATCACGCCGGAAGCGGCTTCGACGCTCGACAATGCGATCAGCGCCTACAACCGTGGCTGCACGGGTACGCAGGTCATGCTCGCCGGTCACGCCGACCGTTCGGGTTCGGCCACGTACAACGTCGGCCTGTCGGAACGCCGCAACGACGCGGTTCGCAGCTATCTGACCGCTCGCGGTATCTCGGATGGCTCGATCAGCGCGCAGGGCTTCGGCGAAAGCCGTCCGGCCGTTGCGACCGCCGATGGCGTCCGCAACGACCAGAACCGTCGTGTGGAAATCACTTACGGTCCGAACTCGGGCATGTAAGACCGGTTTCCATCCCCGACGGGGACTGGAAGAAAAAGAAGGGCGGTACCGAAAGGTGCCGCCCTTTCTTTATGGCTATTGTTTCCTCGGCTTGCGCCACGCGCGGTTGGGGTTGCTTTTGATGAATAATGTTATACCGTCACATTGACGCCAGAGTCTTTGGTGTCTTTGGACGGGGGATCGCCCGATCATCGGCCGCGACGCCTCCACCGACTGGGAGAGAGACGATGCGCCGACGCCGCAGCATTTTTCGCACCAACCCCAATGCCAGCCCGATCATCAACACGACGCCGCTGATCGACGTGATGCTGGTGATGCTCGTGATGTTCATCATCACCATCCCGCGACCGACGCACAGCGTCGATGTCGACTTGCCGGGGATCGTTCCCGGAAAGGCGGAAATTTACGAGGAGAACCGCATCAGCATCGATACGACGGACGTGATCCGCTGGAACGGCGAAGCGGTCGATCTCGCACAGCTGGGGCAGCTGGTAAAGACGTCCGCGGACCGGGCCGATCCCGCGACGCTGCTCTTCGAGCCCGATGCGCAGGCGCGCTATCTGCGCGTCGATCAGGCGATCGGGGCGATCCGCCGCAACGGCGGCAAGACGATCGCCTTTCCGGGCATCGACCGCTATCGCGACCTGATCTGACGGCGCCGCCTGCTCAGGCGGTCGGCGCGGTTCCGGGCCGGAGATAGGTCATCATATAGCCGACATAGTCGGGCTTGCCGAGCGGCACGCCCATGTGCCGCAGGATGGCATAGGCGGCGACGAGGTGGAAATAAAACTGCGGCTGCGCCCAGTCGCGGACGTAGGTGAGCGCGGTCATGTCGAAGGCCATGCCGTTGGGCAGGTCGAAGCTGACCGCCCGCTCGGGGTCGGCGTCGAGGACCGGACGATCGACGCCGTCCAGCCACGCCAGCGCGTCGGCGATCTGCGCCTGAAGCCCCGCGAAATCGGCGACGTCGTCGGCAAAGCTCGGCGCCCCCGGCACGCCAAGGCGCGTCGCGGGCTGGACCGCCTGCATACAGGTGAAGCGGATCTGCGCCGAAAGCGGGAACATGTCGGGCGCGAGGCGCGAAACCAGTAGCTGCTGTTCACCGACGCCATTGTCCGCGCCCCAGGCAAGCGCCTTGTCAAGCTGGGCGGAGAGGGCGTTCAATCCGTTCACATAGGCCGGCACGGTCATGTCGTAGAGCATCGTCGATCCTTCGGGCTGGTTGGGAGAAGCGGCTGCCGGGCAATCACACCGCGACGTGATTGTCCTGAAACTGGAGGCGCGCGAGGCGGGCGTAGAGGCCATCGGCGGCGACGAGATCGTCGTGGCGCCCCTCTTCGACGATCCGCCCTTCGTCCATCACGATGATGCGATCGGCGGCGCGGACCGTGGCGAGGCGGTGCGCGATGACGACGGTCGTGCGGTCGTGCATCAACGCTTCGAGCGCATCCTGCACCAGCTTTTCGGACTCGGCGTCGAGCGCCGAGGTCGCTTCGTCGAGCAGCAAGAGCGGCGCGCGGCGCAGCAGTGCGCGTGCGATCGCGACGCGCTGACGCTGGCCGCCCGACAGCCGTGCGCCACCCTCGCCCATATAGGTATCGAGACCCTGGGGCAGCTTGCGCAGAAATTCCTCGGCATTGGCGGCGCGCGCGGCGGCCCAGAGATCCTCGTCGCTGGCGTTCCAGTTGCCGTAGCGCAGATTGTCGCGCGCCGAGGCGGCGAAAATCACCGTCTCCTGCGGCACCATCGCGATGCGCGCGCGGATGTCGGCGGGGTCGGCATCGACCAGCGGCACGCCGTCGAGCAAAATCTGCCCCGCCTGCGGATCATAGAAGCGCTCGGCAAGCTGGAAAAGCGTCGACTTACCCGCGCCCGAGGGACCGACGATGGCAACGGTTTCGCGCGGGCGGATCGCGAGGTTGAAATCGTGGAGCGCCGGGGCGTCGGGGCGCGTCGGATAGCGAAATTCGACACCGCGAAACTCGAGGGTGCCGAGCGGCGGTTCGGGGAAACGGCTGGGGTTTGCGGGCGGCGCGATGGTCGCCTCGGCGTGGAGGAGCTCGCTGAGGCGCTCGGCGGCGCCGGCGGCGCGGAGCAGGTCGCCATAGACTTCGGTCAGCGCGCCGAAGGCGCCCGCGACGAGGCCGCCGGTGAGCACGAAGGCGGCGATCGTGCCGCCGGTGATCGTGCCCGCTGCCACGCCTTCGGCGCCGTACCAGAGCAGCGTTGTGATCGCGCCGAAGAGCAGGCCGATGACCGTCGCGGTAATGATCGCGCGCAGGCGAATGCGGCGCTTGGCGGTCGCAAAATTCGCCTCAACCGCGGTGGCGAAGCGCGCGGCTTCGCGCTCCTCCTGCCCGAATGCCTGGACGATTTTCATCGCGCCCATCTGTTCGGCGGTGGTCGCGCCGATGTCGGCGACGCGATCCTGGCTGGTGCGCGAGACTTTCTGAAGCCGCCGACCGAGGAGCACGATCGGCAGGATGATGACCGGAATCCCGAGCAAAATGCCCGCGGTGAGCTTGGGCGACAGGCTGAACAGGTAAAGGATGCCGCCGATCCCCATCACCATATTGCGCAGCGCGACCGACACGGTGGTGCCGACGACCTGTTCGATGATCGCCGTGTCCGCGGTCATGCGCGAGGCGATTTCGGACGGGCGGTTTTCCTCGAAAAATCCCGGGGCGAGGCGCAGCAGGTTCTGCTGCACCGCCGCGCGGATGTCGGCGACGGTGCGCTCGCCGAGCCAGCTGACGAAATAGAAGCGCAGCGCCGTCGCAAAGGCCAGCGCCACGACGATGGCATAGAACAACCGGAAATGCGGCGCGACATCGCCGCCGCCAGCGATGAAGCCGCTGTCGATCATCTCCTTGAATTGCCAGGGAATTGCCAGCGTTGCGAGCGCCGCAATCCCCAGCGCTATCGCCGCGATGACGAGTTGCAGCGGGTAGCGGCTGGCATAATGCCACACCATGCGCAGACTGCCGAGTTTGCGGCGGGGTTCGGCGGTTGCTTGCGCGGCGGACAGATCGGGTTGGCTAGCCATCGCATCGGCCCTAGCAGCGCGGGGGATCGCGCTCAACGACGCAGAATGACGCTTCGCTTCAAACCCTTTGAAGCCGTGCAGCAAGGGAGCGCGGCAGGTGCGCCGCGCTCCCCCTTTTATCAGCGATTGTCGAGCTGGGCGCGCACGGCGCGAAGCCCCGCCTGCGTGATGCGGTACGGCGCCCCGCCGCGCGAGCCGATGAATCCGCGGCGCCGCAGCCGGTTGAACAGCGACAGGCCAGTGCTCGCAAGAACGAAGCCGTCGCGGGTAAAGCACAAGGCTTCGACAATATGACCGTCTTCGCCGCGCCGATGGCGGATCATGCCGCCTTGCGCCAGCACATGGAGCACGCGCTGCTCCGCTTTCGAAATATTCATGGGATATGTCCGGATATTGCATGCAACAACAGCGCGCTGACCCAAGGTCGGCGCGCGGCGCACATCCCGTTTTTGCCGGGATGTTAGCGGTTGCCCGCAATCTCAGACATAATCACTCCACGGACGCATCATGCGCCTTGCCCGTGCAGATTATTCGCAATCGGCACGGCTCGCAATGATTTTGATGCATTGCACAATGGCACGGAGCCCCTAGACTGCCAAACAATGAGCAGGCGCCGAAGAGCGCCGCCGGGCAACGCAAGGAACGATTTGACTATGCTGTATCACGCCTTTGACATGCAGAAGAACTGGCTTGCCGGAGCAAGCGCGCTCGCCACCGCGGGCGCACAGGTGATGCAGCATCCCGCCAATCCGCTCGGCTATTTCAGCGGCAGCCCGATGTTCGCCTCGGCGCTCGAAGTTTTCGCGCACGCCGCAGCGCCGCGCGGCAAGCCGGGGTTCGAGCTGTACGAAACGATCGTCGATGGCGAGCCGGTGCGCGTGACCGAGGCGGTCGAGGCGCGCAAACCTTTTGGCCAGTTGAAGCATTTCAAGCACAAGGGTACGAAGAATGCGCCCAAGCTGCTGATCGTCGCGCCGATGTCGGGGCATTATGCGACGCTGCTGCGCGGCACGGTCGAACGAATGCTGCCCAGCCACGACGTATGGATCACCGATTGGCGCGATGCGCGCAACGTGCCGCTGGAAGCGGGCAAGTTCGACCTCGACGATTATATCGACTATCTGATTTCGTGGCTCGAGCATATCGGGCCTGGCGCTCATATGCTCGCGGTGTGCCAGCCGTCGGTGCCGAGCCTTGCCGCCGCGGCGATCATGGCGGCGAACAAGCACAAGTGCCGCCCCAGGACGCTGACGATGATGGGCGGGCCGATCGATACGCGCAAGGCGCCGACCGCGGTCAACGAACATGCGACAACGCGGCCCTATGCCTGGTTCCAGGAAAATGTCATCGCGACCGTGCCCGCTTATTATCCGGGCGCCGGGCGCCGCGTTTATCCGGGCTTTCTGCAGCTCGCCGGATTCATGTCGATGAACCTTGGCAATCATATGATGAGCCATTGGGAGATGTTCAAACATCTGGTCGACGGCGACGGCGAGAGTGCCGACAAGACCAAGGAATTCTACGACGAATATCGCGCGGTGTGCGACATGACTGCCGAATTTTATTTGCAGACCGTCGATGCCGTGTTCCAGCGCCACTTGCTGCCCAAGGGCGAGTTCGAGCATCGCGGGCAGACGGTCGACGTCGGCGCGATCGAGGATATTGCGATCCTGGCGATCGAGGGCGAGCGCGACGATATTTCAGGCATCGGCCAGACCAAGGCGGCGCTGACGCTGGCGAAAGCGCTGCCCGCAGAGCGGAAGAAATATCTGATGGCCAAGGGCGTCGGCCATTATGGAATTTTCAACGGCCGCAAGTGGCGCGAGGAGATTGCGCCGGTGGTCGAGGACTGGATCCGCGCGCACGGTGGTTGACGGGTCGACGGGGCGTTCGTCGGGACGCCTGGAGCGGCGTATCTTAAATCGGCGCCACCAAATCGACGCTACTTGATTTCCGTTCGTGTCGAGGGGAGTGGGGGCAACCTGGGACCATCTTTGGACGACGTTTTTACGAGGCGTGATCGCGCATTCGTAGAAGAGAAGATCATGGACCCGCGTAAGAGCAACACTCAATCCATGATGCCAAGCTTCGGGTTCTCTCTCGAAGAAGCAAAAGCGATCGTGGCTTACCTGGAGTCGCTTGACGACCGAGATAAGACCAAGTGACATTCTCGTAAGCAACTGGACCGGCCTGGATCTTCGAAGTAGCTTCGGTGCGTGGATCAATTTTCCTACATCCTGCTGGAACTCGCCATCGTACTCATGCTGGCGATGTTA
>JASBSJ010000058.1 GCA_030148985.1 Sphingopyxis sp. | reverse complement strand
CGAGGGGGTGGGATAGCCGGCCGCATTGTTGATGATCGCGCCAGTCACCGGATTGGCCGCGACGAAGGTATAGCCCGAGGTCTTATATTCCTTGTCGAGCAGGTTCTTGCCATGGACGCCGATGCTCCAGCGATCGCTGGGGGCGGTATAGACCAGGCTGGCGTCCCACAGCGCATAGCCCTTCTGATCGATATAGGGGTTGGGGATTTCGAACTGATAGGTCTTGCTGCGATACGACAGCGTCGTGCCGAAGCTGATGTCGCCGTCGCCGACCGGCGTCGAATAGGCGAGCGTGCCGCTGGCAGTCCATTTCGGCGTATTCTGCACCTCGCGGAAATCGGCGACATCGGTCGGCGTGCTGACGCCGGCGACGACGATATTGGTGATATATTCCTTATATTGCGCGTCGATATAGCCAAGCGCGGTCGACAGCGTCAGCCGATCGCCGACCGCCGCCATATCCTCGGCGAGCCGCGCGCGGCCCTCGAACTCGAGGCCCTTGAAAGTCGCCTTGCCGGCGTTCGAGACGACGCCGCAGAAGGACGGCAGGCCGCCGACGGTGCACGCCACCGAGCCGGGAATCTGGACGTCGGTATAATCGGCGTAAAAGGCCGCGAGCGCGACGTTCACCGCGCCATCCATCAGGCTGCCTTTATAGCCGACTTCATAGCTGTCGACCTGTTCGGGAAGGAAGCTCAGGAAGGACGCGACTTCGGCGTCGGTCGGGCTGCCCGGAATCGCGGCAGGCGCGTTGACGCCGACCCCGCGCGGGTCGAACCCGCCGCCCTTGAACCCCTGCGAATAGCTGGCGTAGAAATTATGGTCCGAGTTCGGCTGATATTGCACCGAAACGCGCGGAGTGAATTTGTTGAAGCTGCGGCTGCCGTCAAAGTCGGTGCTCGGCGCGCCAAAGGGCACGCCCGCGCCGCCGAATACCGGCGACCCGCCGCCCAGATAATTCTGCCGCAGGATCGACGCGGTGCGCTTGTCCCAAGTGTAGCGACCGCCGACCGACAGGCTGAACTGGTCGCTGAAATCATAAGTGAAATCGCCGAAGACAGCGAAGGTTGTGGTGTCGACATCGGCCTCGGTAAAGGCGGTCAGCCCGGCGAAGGTGTTGAAGATGCGGACGTCGAACAAAGTGTCGGCGGTGGCGTCGAGATAATAGAAGCCGAGCAGGCCTTTCAGCCGGTCGCCTTCGTAAAGCAGCTGGAATTCCTGGCTGATCTGTTCGTTGAAATAGAAGCCGGGGACATCGACGTCGACCGCGGGCAGCGCGTCGAAGTCGATCGGGGTTGCCGACTTGTCCTTGCGCCACGCGCTGATCGACCGCAGCGTCACCGTGTCACTGAGCTCGGCAGTGACGTTCATCGCCAGGCCATAGGCCTCGATCTCCTGTTTGGGGTCGTTTAGGCCGCCGCGGGTGTCGAAGACGTCGTCGAGGACGGGCGCGCCCGTTGCGAGGCTGGGGATCAGGCGGTGGCCGCCGCGCGGGGCGCTCTTGTCCTTGGTATAGTCACCCGAAATACGGATGAGCACGGGCTCGCCATAGCCGCCAAGCTCGACCGTGCCGCGCCCGGCCCAGACGTCCTTGTTGTAGTTTTCGAGCCCGTTGGTGAGATTGTCGCCGAACCCGCCGCGCGACAGTCGCGCGCCCGCAACGCCGACGCGGAGCAGGTCGCTGACCGGCGCGCTGGCGCTGACGACCAGATCGGCCTGGTCATAGGTGCCGTAGGTGCCCTTGATCTTGAGCGAAAATTCCTGTGGCAGCTGCTTCGTCACATATTTGACCGCGCCGCCGATCGTGTTGCGGCCGTAAAGGGTGCCCTGCGGCCCGCGCAGCACCTCGATCCGCTCGACCTCGTAAATGTCGAGCACCGCGGCCTGCGGGCGGTTGAGGTATACATCGTCGAGATAGATGCCGACGCCCTGTTCGAACCCCGACACGGGATCCTGCTGACCGACGCCGCGGATGAAGGCGCTGAGCGTCGAATTGGTGCCGCGCGACGCCTCCAGCGTCGTGTTCGGCGTCGTCAGGCCGATGTCGGTGATGTCGATCGCGCCCGCCTTGGCCAGCGCATCGGCCGAATAGGCGGTGATCGCGACCGGCACGTCGATCAGCCGCTCGTCGCGGCGGCGGGCGGTGACGATGATTTCATTATCGCCGCTGTCTTCGGTCACGCCGACGGGTTCGGCGTCCTGCGCGATGGCGGCAGGAGCGAAGGCGAGCACCGACAGCGTGCTGGTGGCAAGAATGGCGCGGCGCAGCGTGCGAGCGAAAGGACGCATGAAAGTCTCCCAATCACGGGTGACCCCTCGCCACCCTGCTTTCGTTGAGCCTGGAGCTTGCCAAGCCGTGCCGCAGCTAATAATGAAAGATGAACCAAGTTTCAACTTGGAATATGCGCGGGTCGTTTTTTGCTTGCCAGTGGTGCGGAAAAGCCACGATGAGCGAAGGGCGGGCCGAAGGAAGGGGAGGCGGAAGCATCATGGATCAACCGCAGGCCGCACCGGGCGAAGGCGCCGGCGAAGCACGCGACAAGACGCCGCGCACCGAGCGTGGGCGCCGCACCCTGCGCAAACTGCTCGACGCTGCGGCGATCGAGTTTGGCGAGCGCGGCTTTCACGAAGCGTCGATCAGCGCGATCACGCGCCGCGCTGGGACCGCGCTCGGCAGTTTCTACACCTATTTCGATTCGAAAGAGGAAATCTTCCAGGCGCTCGTCCGCTATATGAGCGAGCAATTGCGCGACCATGTGACCCCGCTCGTCAAGTCCGCACCCGACGAGATCAGCGCCGAGCGCATCGGGCTCGAATCCTATCTCGGCTTCGTGCGCGAGCATAAGGAGATTTACCGCATAATCGACGAGGCTGAATTCGTCGATTATGCGAGCTATCGCAGCCATTATGAAACGACCGTCGAGCGTATCCGACAGCGACTGGAGGCGGGCGCCGCACGCGGCGAAATCCGCGCCGACGTCGGCGAGATTCACGCCTGGGCGATCGGCGGCATGAATGTGTTTCTGGGAATGCGTTACGGTCTGTGGGACACCGACAGCGACATTTCCGAGATTGCGCGGATCGCGAATGATTTTCTGGCGAACGGGCTGAATAAGCGAGATTGAGGTGTGTTTCCCCGATGTGGGGCTGCGCATAGAGTATAACGGCTGATAAGGGGTGGGGAGCTGCCGATCCTCCCCCGCAGGGGGAGGGGGACCATGCGAAGCATGGTGGAGGGGTACGGGCCCGCATACGCCGCGTTCGACCGATGGTGCCCCTCCACCACCTTCGGTGGTCCCCCTCCCCGTTCCGGGGAGGAGCGCGGCGGCCGCAATCGGTCGCTTCCAGACATACGCCTCGAAGTGGGCGCTTACCGTTCCTGCAGCGCCAGGCGAGCGCCAAGCGCACAGTAGATGCCCCCGACAACCTTGCCCTGCCATTTCAGGACCGCCGGGTTGCGGCGCAGAAAACGGCCGAGGCTGCCCGCTGCGACCGAGTATATGATGGTGCTGAAAAATCCGATCACTGCGAACAGGGCTCCCAGAATGGCGAGTTGCGCAACGACATAGCCATTCTCCGGCCTTACGAACTGGGGCAGAAATGCCAGGAAAAACAGCGCGGTTTTGGGGTTCAGAACTTCAGCCAGGATTGCCTGGCGGAATGCCTGCGGTGCGGTGATGGGAAGGCGACCTTGACCAAGATCGATTGGATTCCGGTCCATAATCGCCTTGACACCCAGATAAATGAGATAGGCTGCTCCAAGATATTTTACGATACTGAACAGCGTAGCGGAGGCGGCAATGATCGCGGAAATTCCCACAACAGCCATCACCGTGTGGATGAAGTCGCCCGCGGTGATTCCTGCTCCCGTTGCGATTCCCGCCTTCGTGCCCGACGTTGTCGCGCGAGCCACAGTCAGGAGGGTTGCCGGGCCGGGAATGAAGACAAACCCGAATACTATGAGCGAGTAAGTTATCAGCACCGTTTGATCGATCATCTTTCCTCTCCTCCATGCGCTGTAGAGCAACAGTCCACGTTCGACGTTTGAATACAAGAAACGCCAAACGGCAACTGAAGCAACTCCCTGTCAGGGAAGCGCCTGATTTAAGGCCGCAACGCGAAGAAGATGTACAACCGGCGTTCGGCCGTTGGCAGCCGTGAGCCGCGTGATCAGCCTCGCGCGATCAAGAAGATCGCATGTTCGGCGCGCCAGCTGGCCGCAGCGTCGCTGGTCGGCTTGTCGCCCGAGAGGTGCCACACGCGCTCGACGCGGATGCCGCGCGCGCGGACGAGGTCGCGAAAATCGCTGACCGTCACATGGTGGATGTTCGGCGTTTCGTACCAGGCGACGGGGAGCAGCCGCGTCACCGGCATCCGGCCGTTCCAGAGCAGCGCGAGCCGCACGCGCCAGTGCGCGAAATTGGGAAAACTCACAAAGGCGCGCGGCGCGATGCGCAGCAGTTCGTCGACGACGCGATCGGGGCGCTCGGTCGTTTGCAGCGTCTGCGACAGGATCGCATAGTCGAAAGCGTCATCGGGATAGTCGGCAAGGTCGCGGTTCGCGTCGCCCTGAACCACCGATTGCCCGCGCGCGATCGCCGTGGTGACATTCGCCGCGTCGATCTCCAGCCCGCGCGCGTCGATGCCCTTGTCGCCGAGCGCCACCATCAGCTCGCCGTCGCCACAGCCGACGTCGAGCACGCGCGTGCCCGCGGGAACGGCATCGGCGATGATCGCAAGGTCGGGGCGCAGCTTCATCGTCAGCCCTGCCTGTACACGTCGGGGAAATGCCGCTGCATGAACGGCGCGGGGTCGTCGATCCCCGTCCAGCCGAGCGACGAATACAGCCCGTGCGCATCGCTGGTCGCGAGCATCCATCGCCGCAGCCCCTGAAGATCGGGGTGATCGTGGAGCGCCTTGACCATGCGTGCGGCAAGGCCCCGGCCGCGATGCGTTTCGAGCACATAGACATCGGCGAGATAGGCAAAGGTCGCGCGGTCGGTGACGACGCGGGCAAAGCCGACCTGATCGCGCCCCGATGCAAAGGCGCCGACGCACAGCGAACCGGCAATCGCGCGTTCGACGACGGCGCGCGGAATATCGGCGGCCCAATAGCTGCGCGTCAGAAAGGCGTGGATCGCATCGACCTGCATCGCTGCGGGGTCGAAGGACAGGTGGCAGGCGTCGGTCATCGCGCCCCCGTTCGCAATGCGCCCGCGACGATCCGGTCGAGCGCAGGAACGTCGAGGAGGAAGCTGTCGTGCCCGAAGGGCGCCGACAGCTCGACAAAGCTGGCCGCCGCGCCGACGCTTTGCAGCGCCTGGACGATGCGGCGCGATTCGGCCGTGGGATAGAGCCAGTCGGTGTCGAAGCTGACGAGCGTGAAGCGCACATCCTTCGCCCCCGCAAACGCCCCCGCAAGCCGGCCATCGTGCGGTTCGCCAAGGTCGAAATAATCCATTGCCCGCGTGATATAGAGATAGGCGTTGGCGTCGAAGCGGTCGGTGAAGGCCAGCCCCTGATGCCTGAGATAGGATTCGACCTGAAAATCGGCGTCGAAGCCGAAACTCTTGATATCGCGCGCCTGCAGGCGGCGGCCGAATTTTTCGGTCAGCCCCGCTTCGGACAAATAGGTGATGTGCGCAGCCATGCGCGCGACCGCGAGTCCTTTTGTGGGCGCCCGTGCGCTGCCATAATAAAGGCCGTCCTGCCAGTCGGGGTCGGCCATGATCGCTTGCCGTCCGACCTCGTGAAACGCGATATTCTGAGCCGAATGGCGCGCCGCGCTGGCGATGACGATCGCCGATGCGAGGCGCTCCGGATAGGCCGACGCCCAGGCGAGCACCTGCATCCCGCCCATCGACCCGCCGACGACCGCGTGCAGCCGTTCGATGCCGAGGTGACCCAGCAGCATTGCCTGTGCGCGCACCATGTCGGCGATGGTGATGACGGGAAAGGCCATGCCGAGCGGTGCGCCGGTCGCGGCGTCGGGGCTTGCCGGGCCGCTCGACCCCATGCAGCTGCCGAGCACATTGGCGCAGATGACGTGGAAATGGTCGGTGTCGATCGGCTTGCCGGGGCCGACCATGCGCGCCCACCAGCCGGGTTTGCCGGTCGCGGGGTGATCGCTTGCGACATATTGGTCGCCGGTCAGCGCGTGGCAGATGAGCACCGCATTCGATTTGTCGGCGTTGAGCGCGCCATAGCTTTGCCAGGCGATCGTGACCGACGGCAGCACCTGTCCGCTGTCGAGCGGCAGCGGCGCCTGAATCGTCACGCTTTGATGCTGAATTTCGTGCAGCCGGCTCGCCATGGTTCGCGCGGGGCTAAGCGGGTGCGACGGGGCTGTCAACGATAGGCGAAAACGGCTCCCCTCGTCATCCCGGACTCGATCCGGGATCCATCGCCGCGCTCGACTTCGTGGACCCCGGATCAAGTCCGGGGTGACGAACGAGGAAAGCTCGTTCGCCCACTGGACTCGTGCGGCTCAACCGTTAAACGGCGCGGCATGACCGAACCGACGCAGACCCTCACCCCAAAGCCGTGGATCAGCGGCATCGCCCCCTATGTGCCCGGCAAGTCGGCCGGCGCCGACGGCCGCCCGCTCATCAAATTGAGCGCGAATGAAAATCCGCTCGGCACGGGGGAGAAGGCGCGCGCGGCCTTTGCCGCGGCGCAGGCGGCGCCCGACGCGCTGTCGCGCTATCCCGATCCGGGGTCGGTGGAGCTGCGGGCGACGATCGCCGCCAAATATGGTCTCGATCCCGACCGGGTGATCTGCGGCAACGGGTCGGACGAGCTGCTGCACCTCGCGGCCGGAACCTATGCCGGCGCGGGCGACGAGATTCTTTACGTCCGCTATGGCTTTGCGGTTTATGAAATCGCCGCGCGGCGGGTCGGCGCGGTGCCCGTCGAGGCCGACGACCGCGATTTTGCGACCGATGTCGACGCGCTGCTCGCCGCGGTGACCGACAAGACGCGCGTCGTCTATCTCGCCAATCCGAACAATCCGACCGGAACGCTGGCGACGCGCGACGAGGTTGCGCGCCTCTACGCCGGGCTGCCCAGGGACGTGCTGTTCGTGATCGATCAGGCCTATGCCGAATATCTAATGCCGGACGAGGACGACGGCGGACTCGAGCTGGCAAAGACCCAGCCCAATGTGTTCGTGACGCGCACCTTCTCCAAGATTCATGGGCTCGCCGCCGAACGCATCGGCTGGGGCTATGCGTCCAGCGACGTGATTGCGGCGCTGCACCGCATCCGCCTGCCGTTCAACGTCACCCGCGCCGGGCAGGCGGCGGCGGTGGCGGCGCTCGGCGATGATGATTTCGTGAACCATAGCCGCGAGCATAATGCCCGCTGGCGCGCCTGGCTGGCGCAGGAGCTGGAGAGCCTGGGCAATCATGGCGTGCGCGTCATCCCGTCGGCGACCAATTTCCTGCTCGTGCTGTTCGAGGGCGAAGCGAGCGCCGAGACGGTGTACAATCGGCTGATGGACGCGGGCTATATCGTCCGCTGGCTCCCCGGACAGGGGATTCCGCAGGCGCTGCGCATGACGATCGGCACCGAGGACGAGACGCGCGGACTGGCGGCGGCGATCCGCGCCGCGCTCGCCGGTTGATGGCGATCGGGCGCGTCGCGATCGTCGGGCTGGGCCTGATCGGCTCGTCGATCGCGCGCGCGGTGAAAGCGCGGCTGCCCGGCGTCGTGGTCGCGGGCTATGACGCGAACGACGGGGTGCGCGACGAAGCGCGAACGCTGGGGCTTGGCGATATAATTGCGGACGATCCGGCCGCAGCGGTCGCCGACGCCGGTCTTGTCGTGCTTGCGGTGCCCGTCGGGCGGATGGCCGATGCCGCGGCCGCCATTCGGCCGGGGCTGAAAGCCGATGCGATCATTTCCGACGTCGGATCGTCGAAAGCGGGGGTCGCCGCGGCGCTCGCGAAGGCGTTGCCGGGCCATGTCGTCATTCCGGCGCACCCCGTCGCAGGGACCGAAAACAGCGGTCCCGCCGCGGGCTTTGCGACGCTGTTCGAGGGGCGCTGGTGCATCGTCACCCCGCCCGCGGGCGCACCGCAAGACGCCGTGAGGGCGGTGACGTCCTTCTGGGAAGCGCTCGGCGCGCGGGTCGAGACGATGGACGCGGCGCATCACGACATGGTGCTCGCGGTGACGAGCCACCTGCCGCACCTCATCGCCTATACGATCGTCGGCACCGCAAGCGAGCTCGAAGAAGTGACCGAGAGCGAGGTCATCAAATATTCGGCGGGCGGTTTCCGCGACTTCACGCGCATCGCGGCGAGCGACCCGGTGATGTGGCGCGACGTGTTCCTTTCCAACAAGGATGCCGTGCTCGCGACGCTCCAGCGGTTCAACGAGGATCTGACCGTGCTGCAACAGGCGATCCGCCGCGGCGACGGCGCGCGGCTGGAGGATTGGTTCACGCGCACGCGCGCGATCCGGCGTTCGATCATCGCCGAGGGGCAGGATGATGCGGCGCCTGATTTCGGGCGGAAGCATTAGGGGGCCATAGACCCAGAATCCGTTCGTATCGAGCGAAGTCGAGATACGCATGCACAGCCCGAGCCATCGCGTGTCTCGACTTCGCTCGACACAAACGGGATTCAGAGGGCCACGTCGCCCTCCAGCAACGCCTCGGGCGGGTTCAGCGCGTTGATCGCCGCGCGCACGCGCGCTTCGGCCTCCTCGCGCGGCAGGCCGGGGGGGATGGTTTCGCCGATCCGGTAGGTGATCGTGCCCGGCCATTTGACCCAGCGCCGCGGCGGATAGGCGATGCCGCTGTCCACCGCGACGGGGATGACGGGTACGCCGAGCAGGCGGTACATGCCCGCAAAGCCGGGGCGCAGCGCCGGCGCCTCGCCATGCGGAACGCGTGTGCCCTCGGCAAAGAGGACGAGCGGGCGGCCTTTCGCGAGCGCCGCCTTCGCCGCGCCGAGCATCGCGCGCATCGCCTTGCCGCCGCCGTCGCGGTCGACGGGGATCAGACCGTAAAAACGCGCCGCCTGCCCCCAGACGGGGATCGAAAACAGCTCTTCCTTGGCGAAGACCGCGGGATGTTTGAACAGCATCGGCTGTTCGATCGTCTCGAACGCGCTTTCATGCTTGAAGACATAGAGCACCGGACTGTCGGGCATGTCGCCCTCGACGACGATCCGGTGGCCGAGCACGAAGCGGCAGATCAGCCGATGGAAGCGCGCCCAGAGGCGGACGAACCAGATCGTCGCGCGGTGCGATATGGGGAGCGCGATGACTGCGCCGATCGACGCGACGCTGCTCATCAGAAAGAACAGCAGCCAGAAGAGGATCGAGCGGAGGAGGGCGATCGTGTAGCGCATCGGCGCCCGCTTTAGAGGCCGAGAAGGCCGCCCGCCAGCCCCGCGAGATATTTATGATATTCGCGAAACAGCGTCGCCAGACCCGGCTGGCTGCGCACCGCGTCGGGCACGATCGTCACATCCTTGCCCACTGCGCGGCCGATTTCATATTCGGCGCGGCGCATGTGCCAGTCGGTCGTGACCAGCCGGATGCTCTTGTAATCGCGCCGCTTTGCCCAGGCTGCGACCTCGGTGGCGTTCGAGCGCGTGTCCTCCGCCTCGAACCCCAGCGCGATGCAGCAATCGAACAAGGCCATCGGGCGGTCATATTCGGCCGCGAGTTCGCGCGGCTTCACCTCGCGCGCGACGCCGCTGATCAAGAGGCGTTTGGCATCGCCCGCCTCGAGCCGCTCGAGCGCGCGGTCGATGCGGCCGGGTCCGCCGGTGAGGACGACGATCGCGTCGGTCTTTTGCGGCGACGCGGGTAGCGGCAGGAGCAGCGCGAACCAGGCGAAACCCAGCACCCACGCGAGGAACAGCAGCGAGATCAGGCGCTTGATCATAACATCTTCTTGAGCGCGGCGAGCAGCGTCTGGCGCGCCGTCAGGGCAGCGAGCGCGATAGCCAATAGCGGCAGCGCCAGCAAGAGCGCCCATCCCGCGGGCCCGAGCGAAGCAGTCGCGGCGAGCCCCGCGGTCACCCCCGACCATTGCCATCCGATGAGCAGCAGGATCGCCGCGGCGACCAGGCTGCCGAGCGCGATGCCATAGGCGGTGTCGATCGCGATCCGACGCTGGAACAGCCGCGCGATCTGGCGGTCGGTCGCGCCGATCAGGTGCAGCATCTCGATCGTCGCAAAATGGGTGCCGAGCGCGGCGCGCGCGGTCATGATGACCACCGCGGCGCTGGCGAGCGCCATCAGCAGCACGAGCCCGCCGGCAATCCATGCGAGCGAGCGGATCAGCTGCGCGACCGGGCCGAGCCATTCGGCGTGGGGGATGATCCGCGCGCCGGGCGCCTCGCGCGCCACCAGCGTTTCGAGCGCCGCCATCGCCCCCGCGCGGTCGCCGTCGACGAAGTCGATGTCGACCAGCGCAGGGAGGGGGAGCGAGGCCAGCACCGGGTCGTCGCCCTCCGCGCTGCCGAACCATTGGCCGAGCATCGCCTGCAATTCTTCGCGCTCGACCGCGCGCGCGGCGCGGACGAAGGGCGCGGCGCCGGCGGCGCGGCGGAGCGCCGCGGCCTGTTCGGCGCGCGTCACCGGATTGGCGGTGACGATCTGCACGGTCACGCGGCCCGCGATCGCATCGCCGATCGCATTGGCGGAGCGCGCGAGCCCGACCCCGGCGGCGGCGGCGAGCAGGGTCAGCATCATCAGGATCGCGATGATCCACGGCGTCGGTCCCGACAGGCGGCGGTCGGGGAGCAGGCGGCGGTGCTGGACGGGAACGCGAGGGATGATCATCGCTCGTCCATCAGGCGCGGTTCGGCGGATAGCGCAGCGCGCCGGTCGGATCGGCCAGGCGCCCTTTTTCAAGCCGCATCATCTGCGCATTTTCGATGCGGCTGATCAGGTGGATGTCGTGCGTCGCGACGACGACGGTGGTACCAAGGCGATTGAGCGCCTCGAACAGTCCGAGCAGGCGCATCGCCATGTCGGGGTCGACGTTGCCCGTCGGTTCGTCGGCGACGAGCAGTTGCGGACGCGCGATCACCGCGCGCGCGATCGCGACGCGCTGCTGCTCGCCGCCCGACAGCGTCGGCGGAAACGCCTCGGCGCGTTCGTCCAGCCCGATCCAGCTCAGCATCTCGCCGACCGGCCCGGCCAGATCCTCCTCACCCACCCCCGCGATGCGCAGCGGCAGCGCGATATTGTCGCGCGCGCTCAAATGCGGGATCAGGCGGAAATCCTGGAAAACTACGCCAATGCGGCGGCGAAAGCCGGGCAGGCGGTGGCGCGGCATCGCGACCAGATCTTCGCCGAACAGCCGGACGATGCCGCGGCTCGGCCGCTGCGCCAGATACAGCATCTTCAAAAGCGAGGTCTTGCCCGCGCCCGATGGCCCGGTGAGGAAATAGAAGCTGCCCGGTTGCAGGTTGAAGCTGATGTCGGACAGGATTTCGGCATCGGGGCCGTAACGCAGGCCGACGCCGCTGAATTCGACCATCGCGCCGCCGGGGCGCATCGGTGCCGCATCGGTCATGGCGTCACCCGCGGGCACAGGCAGGCCCGCACAGGGTCAGGGAACAGGGGCGCTGGTCCGCTCATCCCGCTGCCTCTCGCACGGCTCTTGCCCAAGGACAAGCCGCGAGTGAACGCGGCGCTTGCAACGCCGCGAATCAGCGTGTTTAGAGAGGGTCATGATCCTCGCCTGCCCGTCCTGTCACACGCGCTATGTCGTTCCCGATACCGCTATCGGACCCGCGGGCCGGACCGTGCGCTGCGCCAATTGTCGCCATAGCTGGTTTCAGGAGCCCGCTGCCACGCCGCCGCCCGCTGACGCCATCGTCCCGCCGGGCGTGGCCGACGAACCCGCGCCCGAAGCAAAACCGGCGCCGACCCCGGCCCCCGCCGCGACCTATTCCGACTTTCCCGAACCCGATCCGGTGCCGCCCCCGCCAGCCTTCGCCGCCGAGCCGCAGCCGCGTCCGGCTCCCCTGGCCGACGACGAGCCTTTGCCGTTCCGCCGCCCGCGCCGCAACCCGGCGAAGCGCTGGACGATCATCGCCGCGAGCGCCGCGGCGCTGATGCTGGCGGCGACGGGCGCGCTCGCCTGGTTCGGGCTGCCCGGCTGGGCCGAGGGGCTGGGCTTGCCCGGCGGCACCGCCGAGCCCGATCTGGTGATCGAACTGCCGCCCAATCAGGATCACCGCGAGCTTGCCGACGGCACCATCTATTTCGCCGCGTCGGGCGTGATCATCAACCCGACCGACCGCGAACAGCGCGTGCCGCCGATCCTTGCCGAATTGCGCGATGCGCAGGGGACGATTGTCTACAGCTGGACGATCAAGCCGCCGGTGCGGATGCTGCCGCCCAATGAAAAGGTCAATTTCAGCGAGGCAAAGCTCGACATCCCGCGCCGCGCGACGCAGCTGACGGTCAGCTGGGCGCTGCCCAAAACTTAAAACGCGTCATTGCGAGCATAGCGAAGCAATCTCCAGCTATCGTCCTGTCCGGTCGACGGCTGGGGATTGCTTCGTCGCTTCGCTCCTCGCAATGACGAGGTAAGTGGAAACAACTGCTTAGTCTGACGTCACGCCGTCATAACAACATCGCAGCGCCCAGCGACAACAGGAAGCTGGTCAGCGTCGCGACGATGATCGGCGCAAAGCTTTGCCACCCCTGATCGAGCAGCAGGTGCAGCCGCGCCTTCATCGCGGTCGCGACGATCGCGAGCAGCAACAGCGCCTGCGCCCCCGTCGCCGCGCCATCCTGCACCGGCCGCGGGATCGCCACGAGCGAATTGATCGCGACCACGGCCAGGAAGCCGAGGATGAACCAGGGCAGGCGCAGCGGGATGCGCGAAGCGCTGCCCGCCTCGCCCATACGCCCGAGCCATAGCGCGACGAGCATCAGCATCGGCGCGAGCAGCGCAACGCGCGTCAGCTTGACGATCGTCGCGACCTCGCCCGCTTGCGGAGAGAAGGAAAAGCCGCCGCCGATCGCCTGCGCGACGTCGTGGATCGACGCGCCGATCAGGAAGCCCGCTTGTGCGTCGGTCAGCCCCAGCTGGGCGGCGAGCACCGGATAGAGCGTCATCGCGAGCGCGCTCGCGACGGTGATGCCGACCAATGTCAGCGTGAAGCGCGCCTGATCGACGCGCCGGTCACCGATCAGCGACCAGAGCGCCAGCGCCGCCGACGCGCCGCAGATCGCCGTCGCGCCGCCCGCGAGCAGCGCGGCGTGGCGATCCTGAGCGAACAGGCGCGCGCTGAGCACGGTGACGAGGATGACCGCGAGCATGATGAGGGCGAGCAGCATGAACGGCAGCGGCCCCAGCTCGGCGAGCTGAACCGCGGTGATCCGCGCGCCGACGAGCACGATGCCGATGCGCAGCGCGGTCTGCGACATCAGGTCGAGCCCGGCGTGGGTGCGCACATCCTGCGAGAGGAAGGAAAGCGCGAGCCCGATCAGTAATCCCATCAGCACGATCGGCGCGGCATAATGATCGGCAAGCCATGCCGCAGCGAGCGCGGCAATCGCGGTGACGAGAATGCCGGGCACGAAATCGCGCCAGCGCCGCCGCGCGGGCGGGTTCGCCTCGAGCTGCATCTCGCCATACAGGTCGGCCGCCATCGGCCATTGTTGGTCTGATGCTGTCACCGCCGCTCCCTCGTGCCCTGCCTGCACGCGCTCCGCTTGGCATATCCGCGCGATCCGGTCGATAGGCCATTGCTGGCGCGGCGCAGCCTTGCTAGAGGCCGCGCTCTATCAGCACCCGTAGCTCAGCTGGATAGAGCGCTGCCCTCCGAAGGCAGAGGCCAGGGGTTCGAATCCCTTCGGGTGCGCCAGATAGCTGGTAAGCGGCGCTTCAGGCCGCAACCTCGGGGGAGACAGACGCCGGATGTACGACCTCTTGGCCGGCCTTTCGGTGATCGAAGCCTCCTCCTTTGTCGCTTCGCCGACCGCCGGACTTTATCTCGCGCAAATGGGCGCCGAAGTGATCCGTGTCGACCAGATCGGCGGCGGTCCCGATTTCCGCCGCTGGCCGGTCACGGCGAACAATGACTCGCTCTATTGGGAAAATCTCAACCGCGCGAAAAAGTCGGTCGCGCTCGACCTTGGCCGGGCGGAGGGGCGCGAGCTTTTGCAGGCGCTGGTGCGCGCGACGGGGCAGTTCGTCACCAATTTTCCCGCGGGCGGCTTCCTGTCGCACGACACGCTTGCCGAGGGCCGCGCCGATCTCATTACCGTGCGCGTGATGGGCTGGCCTGACGGTTCGCCCGCGCTCGACTATACGGTGAACAACGCCGTCGGTTATCCGATGCTGACCGGTGCCGGCCCCGATCCGGTCAATCATGTCTTGCCCGCGTGGGACTTGCTCACCGGCGCCTATGCGGCGTTCGCGCTGCTCGCGGCGCTCCAGCGGCGCAGTGTCTCCGGCGAAGGCGGCGAGGTGCGCCTGCCGCTGTCCGACGTCGCGATCGGCACTGTCGCCAATCTGGGCGGGGTGGCCGAGATGCTCTATATGGGCGAAAACCGGCCGCGGCTCGGCAATGCGGTTTACGGCCTGTTCGGGCGCGATTTCGTGACGCGCGACGGGCGGCGAACGATGATCGTCGTGGTAACGCCGCGGCAATGGGCGAACCTCGTCGCCGCGCTTGGGCTCGGCGAAGCGATTGCAGCGGTCGAGGCGGCGCGCGGAGTTTCCTTTGCAACCGACGACGGGATGCGCTTCACGCACCGTGACGCGCTCTATCCGCTGTTCGAGCGCGCGATCGCAGCGCGTGACCATGCTGACCTTGCCGCTGCTTTCGATGCGGGCGGGATCGTCCATTCGCCCTATCGCTCCATGTATGAGGCGGTGCACGATCCGGCGCTCGTCGCCGATAATCCGATCTTCGGCGCGGCCGACAATCCCAGCGGCTTTGCCTATCCCGCCGCGGGCGCCTTTGCGACCTTGCCGCACGCGACACGCCAGCCGCCCGCCAGCGCGCCGCGGGGTGGCGAGCATAGCGAGGAAATATTGGCCGATCGTCTGTCATTGTCGTCGGGCGAGCTTGCCCGCCTGATCGATGCCGGTATCGTTGGTGTTGCTTCATAATGACGAAATCCAAACCCCGTTCGCGTCGAGCGTAGTCGAGACGCCCCTCGGTCCAGCGCGGCGTCTCGACTTCGACCTTCGGTCGAAGTTTATCCTGAGCGCCCGCCAGGGCAGTCGAAGGGCTTGACGCGAACGGAAAAGAAGAACTGGAGACTAAACCATGACCCTGCGCCGCGCCGCCATTGTCGCCCCGATCCGCACCGCCGTCGGCAAGTTCGGGGGCGCGCTGTCGTCGATGCCCGCGGGCGAACTCGGCGCCGTGATCCTGAAGGCGCTGGTCGATCGGACGCGGATCGACCCTGCGCGCGTCGACGATGTCGTCTTTTCGCAAGGCTATGGCAATGGCGAGGCGCCGGCGATCGGCCACTGGTCGTGGCTGGCCGCGGGGTTGCCGCTCGAAGTGCCGGGATACCAGCTCGACCGTCGCTGCGGGTCGGGGTTGCAGGCGGTCGTCAACGCCGCGATGATGGTCCAGACGGGCATGGCCGACGTCGTCGTCGCGGGGGGTGTCGAATCGATGTCGAACGTCGAACATTACAGCACCGACATTCGCAAGGGGGTGCGCTCCGGCAATCTGACGCTCCACGACCGGCTGACGCGCGGGCGGCTGATGTCGCAGCCGGTCGAACGCTTCGGCGTGATCAGCGGGATGATCGAAACCGCTGAAAATCTGGCGAAAGATTATGGCATCAGCCGCGAGGCGGCCGACGCCTATGCGGTGCGGAGTCACCAGCGCGCGGCGGCGGCGTGGGCCAACGGCCTGTTCGACGACGAGCTGGTGCCGGTCAGCGTGCCGCAGAAAAAGGGTGATCCGGTCATCTTCGCGCATGATGAAGGCTATCGCGCCGACGCCACGATGGAATCGCTCGGCAAATTGCGCGCGCTCGAGGGTGGCGTCGTGACGGCGGGCAATGCGAGCCAGCAGAATGACGCCGCCGCGGCGTGCCTCGTCGTCGCTGAGGACAAGCTCGACGAACTCGGATTGGAACCGATCGCCTGGTATCACAGCGCGGCGTCGGCGGGGTGCGACCCCAGCCGCATGGGCATTGGCCCCGTGCCCGCGGTCGAGCGGCTGTTCGCGCGCAGCGGGCTCGACTGGGGCGACATCGACCTTGTCGAACTCAACGAAGCCTTTGCGCCGCAGGTGCTCGCGGTGCTGAAGGGCTGGGGATGGGCCGACGACGACAGCCGGAACGAAATCCTGAACGTCAACGGGTCGGGCATCTCGCTCGGCCATCCCATCGGCGCGACGGGCGGGCGCATTCTTGCCAATCTGACGCGCGAGCTGGTGCGCCGCGACGGGCGCTATGGGCTGGAGACGATGTGCATCGGCGGCGGGCAGGGCATCGCCGCAATCTTTGAGCGCGCCGCTTAATGGATTTGCGCTCCGCTTTGGACGCGGCGCAGGCGTATCGCGACCGTGCCCAGGTGGCGCTCGCCGCGCGGCTGGCGGCGCGGCCGATCGATGACGAGCAGCGCGCGGCGCATGGCTTTGCGTGGGTCGCGACGACAGTTGCGGCGCTGGAGGCGGTGCTGGGCTGGTACGACACCGGCCGGGATGCGAACCCGCTCGACGCCAAGGTCGCGCGGCTCGCTTTCGCCGAAAGCCTCGGCCAGCTCACCGGCGGGCTGCCGATGGGGCAGAATGAGATGTTCCGCCCTGCCGACCTTGGCCTTGGCGCCGAAGCGCGCGCGCTTGCCGACGGCTGCGCCGACCTTCTCGACGCCGACCATGCCGCGCTGCGCGCCGAGGTTGCCGGCGCGCTCGCGGGCGGCGACTGGCCGAGCGAGACGCTGCACGACGCCGAGCTCGACGCGATCCGCGACCAGTTTCGCCGCTTCACCGAGGCCGAGATCGTGCCGCACGCGCACGGCTGGCACCTCGCCAACGCGCTGATCCCCGATGCCACAGTGCAGGCGATGGCCGACCTTGGCACCTTTGGCGTGTGCATCCCTGAGGAATTTGGCGGGCTTGGCCTGTCGAAGCTCGTGATGTGCCTCGTCACCGAAGAATTGTCGCGCGGCTGGATCGGCGCGGGGTCGCTCGGCACGCGCTCGGAAATCGCGGGCGAGCTGATCACAACCGGCGGCACCGACGCGCAGAAAGCCGAATGGCTGCCGAAGATCGCGAGCGGCGCGGTGCTGCCGACCGCGGTGTTCACCGAACCCGACGTCGGATCGGACCTTGGTTCCTTGCAGACGCGCGCGCGGTTTCAGGACGGCCATTGGGTGATCGACGGCGCAAAGACGTGGATTACCCACGCCGCGCGCTCGGACCTGATGACCCTGCTCGCGCGTACCTTGCCCGACGCGAAGGGCTATGCCGGCCTGTCGATGCTCCTCGTCCCCAAGCCGCGCGGGAGTGAGGCCGATCCCTTCCCGGCTGCGGGCATGAGCGGGAGCGAGATCGAGGTGCTCGGCTATCGCGGGATGCGCGAATATGCGTTGCAGTTCGATGGGCTTACCGCGCCCGCCGACGCGCTGCTCGGCCGCGTAGAGGGGCAGGGGTTCAAGCAGCTGATGCGGACGTTCGAGGGTGCGCGGATACAGACCGCGGCGCGCGCGGTCGGTGTCGCGCGGCGCGCGCTCGAGCTGGGGCTGGACTATGCGTTGAACCGCAAACAGTTCGGCCGGGCGATCATCGCCTTCCCGCGCGTCGCTGACAAGCTGGCGATGAGCCTCGTCGATTTCGTGATGGCGCGTGAGCTGGCCTATGCCGCGGCGCGTGCGAAGGACAGCGGCAAGCGCTGCGACATCGAGGCGGGGATGGCAAAGCTGCTCGCCGCGCGCGCGGCCTGGGCCAACGCCGACGCCAGTTTGCAGATCCACGGCGGCAACGGCTATGCGCTCGAATATGAAATCAGCCGTGTGCTCTGCGACGCGCGCATCCTCAATATCTTCGAGGGCGCGGCCGAGATTCAGGCACAGGTGATCGCGCGCGGGCTGGTCGAGGGGCGGAATTAAGCCCGGCGGGACCGGCGGACACGACGGCGTCTCGATATTCGATGTCCGGCGCAAACGCTCGCTCGCCAGATGTTACGGTGAATCGCGCTGCTCCAGGCTGCATGTCACCGTATCATTGCGCTGCAGAAACAGGAATTGTCCCTGCCGACCTTGATTTCGACTCATGATGCTCTATTCCAACCCCCGTGCAAGGCGATCCCGACAATTACATCAGCCTGCTTTCGGCCGCGCAAATCGAAACGCTGCGGCACGTTTACGAGCATAAAAACTCCAAACAGATCGCGCGAATCATGAATGTGTCGCCGCATACCGTGGACGAACGGGTGCGGCGGGTATTAAAAAAGCTTAATGTTTCCAACCGAATAGAAGCTGCGCGCATATTGGCTGTTAACGGTGTCTTCGACCATGTTACCCCTTATCAGCCTTTGACATATCAATTGATCGACCTAGGCGACGATCCCCCCGCCGCCGATGCCGGACCGGGGCGCAGTTCGGTTCGGCGACTTTTTGATATCGGTTCGCCATTTCCTACCGCGTCCCAGCCGACCAACCGGCACGGGTTGATGGAAAGGATTATCTGGCCGATCCTCATCGCATTTGCGACGATTTTGGCTTTCTCCGCCCTCTATTCGATCCTTGTCGGACTTGGCCGTGTTCTGAGCTGAATGTTCGAACCGAATGCTGCGGGGGGGAAACCGGTAGCATTCTTTTTCAAGGAAAAAGAGTATGCTGAACGAACGAGTTTCTGCGGCGAAAAAAATCGCATCCGATCTCCACCAGGCCGAAGACGCCATCGACGAAGCGATGATCCGTATCGCCCAGCTTGCGGCGACGCTGCCCACCGCGCGGCGCGAAACCAACATGTCAGCAATCGTCGGCCAGGAGGCGATGGGCAAGGTCGCGCATGCACTCGCCGCTGCCGGCGAAGTGCGCCAGCTCTTGACCGATGCGCATCTTGCGCTGACGGTGACGCAGAAGGAAGTCGGGCTCGGTGCGCGCATGTTCGGGGCGGGCGTCAAGCCGGCGGAAGCGAAGCTCGTCGACGAAGGCAGCAACGACCGCCAGGGTGCCGACGCGCCGACGTTCGCGAAGGCCGTTTGATCCGCAAGAAAGGTTGACTGCCACATATGTGGTCCGTGGCGATCTATTATGTTGTTCTGCTCATCACCGTGGCCGTCGCAATCCGGCGCGGTGGGCCGTTTGAACGGTGGGCAGCCTATACAGCATTGATCGCCTCGGTCCTCACGACGGCCGTGAACCCTTTTCCGACCTGGACCAACATCGAAGTCAATATCTTCATCATCGACGTGCTGGTGCTTTTGAGCTTCTGGTTCATCGCGCTCAGGACGCAGAGCTTCTGGCCATATTGGATCACCGGGTGGCAGCTGATCGCCATTTTCGGCCATATCCAGAAACTGATGTTCGTGGAGATATTGGCGCGGCCCTATTCGCTGCTGTCGGTGTATATATCCTATCCGATCCTGCTGCTGATCATCTATGCATCGGGATCGTCGGGTCGGCGAAAGGAACTTGCGGCTTAGCGGTGGCTCCCCAGGGGCGTTGTCACAATGCAGCAATTCTCGAACCAGGAAATTGCCGAACTGAAATCGCGGGTCGATCAGATCCACGATCTGCTCGCGAGCCGCGGCGCCGAAGCGCCCGCGACACTGCGGCACTCCGCCATGGAAAGGCGCGGCGATGCGCCCTCCCATGCGGGATTGCTCGACCAGCTGGCGTACAGCATCGAGGTTCGCCGTATCCGCCGCGCCCACTTCGGCGGCGCCGACATGTCGGGCGCGGTGTGGGACATGATGCTCGACCTGATGCTCGCGACCACGCACGGCCGCACGCTCAGCGCCAGTGACCTGGCCACCGGCGCGGGCGTCCCCTTATCGTCGGGGCTGCGCATGATTGCGTCGCTTGAGCGCTGCGGGCTTGCCCATCGCTCGATCGACGAGCGCGACCGCCGACGAACGCTCGTCCACCTGACCGACATCGGGACCGAGCGCATGGCCTCCTATTTCAAAAAGATCGGCGCCGCCGGGCACGGCGGACAAACGCTGGCAGCTTAGCCCCCCCGGACCGGATGCGGCGCATGGGTCGCGCGCCGCATCCGGTCATTTGGGTCCTGACCCTTATCATTCGGTGATCTCGCGCATCATGCGTTCGACCTTGATCATCGCCTCGCGCTTGATCTGGCAGATCCGCGCCGCGCTGACGTCGAGCGTCAGGCCGATTTCGTGGAGATTGAGCTCCTCGAAGAAATAGAGCTGGAGCACCATCTGCTCGCGCTCGGACAGCCGCCCGACGCATTGGCGCAGCGCGCCCATCAGATCCTCCTGCTCGCAGCGCTCGTCGGCCCCCGCCTCCTCGTCGGCGGCAAGGAAGGCGCCGATCTCGGTCAACTCGTCGAGCGAGGTCGAACGGCCATGCGTCGCATTGCGTTCGAGCGCGAAATAATCCTCCGCCGCCATGTCGAGCGCGACCGCCATTTCGGCCGTCGTCGGCGCGCGCAGCAATTGCTGTTCGAGCGCGGCGCGCGTCGCCTGGAGCCGCTTGGCGGCGACCATCGCCGACCGGCCGACATCGGCCTCGCGGCGGAGCTGGTCGATCATCGCGCCGCGAATGCGCGTCGAGGCATAGGTCGCAAAGGCGAAGCCGCGCTCCTCATAATGGCGGCTCGCCTCGATGAGTGCGATCAGCCCGGTCTGGATAAGGTCGTCGAGTTCGCTCGTTCGCGACACGCGGGAAAACACCTGCCACGCGATCTTGCGGACGAGCGGGGCATATTCGGTGACCAGCGCGTCGACGCTTTCGCCATAGCCCTGCGGGCGCAGCGCGCGTCCGGTCGCGCCGGCAAATTGCTCGGCGGACTCAATTCTCATGTATCTCATCCTCCATATGGGCGTCGGGCCCGGGCGCGAGGCGCGGCACGTCGGCGCCGATCGTCGCGACGATTTCGGTCTGCTTGGTCGCCGGAATCTCGAGGTAGGAGATGACGGCAACGTCGGGGAAAGTGGCGCGGACGAGGCGCGAGAGGGCCGAGCGGCAGATCGGCGAGGCAACGAGCGCAAAGCTGCGCGTCGAGAGCAGCAGCGGTTCGACCGCCTGGCCGACCTGTTCGATGATCTTCATCGCCATGCCGTGCTCGAACGGCCATTCGGCGGCGGGATTGGCGCGCACCGCCTGGTTCAGCAGCACTTCGACCTCGGGGCTGAAGGTGACGACGGGCAGCGGCATCCGGCTCGGCACGATCGTCTGGACGATCAGCGCGCCGATACGCTGGCGCACCGCTTCGACCAGATCGCTCTCGCCGAGTTGCTGCGCCGACAGGGCGACCATCGCTTCGGCGATCTTGCGGAAATCGCGCAGCGGCACGCGCTCGACGAGCAGCGATTTACAAAGGCTGGCGACGCGCGGCAACGAATAGCCCTGCGGCGAGAGATTCTGCGCGAGTTGCGGGTAATGCGACTTGAGATTGTCGATCAGCGCCTGCGCATCGTCGATGCCGAACAGCTCAGCCGCGGCGCCGACGATGCTGTTGTTGAGGTGGGTGGCGACCACCGTGGCCGGATCGACGACGGTATAGCCTGCGGCGATCGCGTCATTCTGCGCCGTCTTGGGAATCCACAGCGCGTCGAGGCCAAAGGTCGGATCCTTGCAGGGGCGCCCGGTCACTTTGGTGACCAGATCACCCGAATCGAGCGCGAGCATTTCGTTGGGGAAGACCTCGTCCTCGCCGACGATCACCCCCGCGATCGAAATGCGATAGACGTTACCGGGCAGCGACAGATCGTCGGTGACCTTCACCGGCGGGATCACGAAACCCAGCTCTTTCGACAATTGGCGGCGGATGCCGGTGATGCGCGTCATCAGCGGCGACCCCTTGCGGTCATCGACAAGGGCGACGAGCGCATAGCCGATTTCGAGCTGGCACGCGCTCGCCTCGCTGACGTCGGCCCATTCGATGCGCGACGGGTCGGGCGCGGGCGCCGCGGGTTCGGGGGTCGCGGCGACCGCCGCTTCGGCGCGGCGCAGCTGCCAGCCGACCGCGAAGGACAGCGCCGCAGCGGGCAGGATCAGCATCTGCGGCATCGCGGGGACCAGGCCCAGGATGAAGAGGATGCCGCCGACCGCCATCCAGATGAACGGCGAGGAGAATTGGCTGCCGATCTGGCCGCTGAGGTCGAAGGGCGAGGCGACGCGGGTAACGATCGCGGCGGCGGCGATCGACAGCAGCAGCGCCGGGATCTGCGCGACGAGCGCGTCGCCGATCGCCAGCGTGACATAGGTGGCGCCCGCTTCGGACAGGCTGAGCCCGTGGCTGAAGATCCCCAGGATCAGCCCGCCGACGATATTGACGAACAGGATGAGCAGGCCCGCGACGGCGTCGCCCTTCACGAATTTCGACGCACCGTCCATCGAGCCGTAGAAATCGGCCTCGGTGCCGACCTCGACGCGGCGCGCCTTGGCCTCTTCGGGGGTCAGCAGTCCGGCGTTCAGATCGGCGTCGATCGCCATCTGCTTGCCGGGCAGCGCGTCCAGCGTGAAGCGCGCCGACACTTCGGAGACGCGGCCCGCGCCCTTGGTAATGACGATCAGGTTGATGATCATCAGCACGACGAAAACGAACAGGCCGACGACATAATCGCCGCCGATCAGCACCTGGCCGAACGCTTCGATCACATGGCCAGCCGCCGCGGTTCCCTCGTGCCCGTTGACGAGCACGACGCGCGTCGATGCGACGTTGAGCGCGAGGCGAAACAGCGTCGCGAGCAGGAGGACGGTCGGAAAGGCGGAGAAATCGAGCGGTTTCGATGCCTGCAACGCGACCATCAGAATCAGGAGGCTGATCATGATGTTCGCGACGAAGCTGATGTCGAGGATTACCGGCGAAACGGGGATCACCATCAGCGCGACGAGGATCAGCATCCCCACCGGCAGCGCCGACACCCCGGCGATGCGGCCGATATTGCGAAGGTCGAAATTTGCGGTCATGCCGCGCCTCCCGAAAGCGACGCAAGCCGACGATAGGCATCGGCGGCAAAGCCCATCGAGAGCTTTTGGGGCATAGGCTGGATATCCATCATCTGAAGCGGGGGGCGTCCCGGGCCGTTCGCGAGGCCGCTCGAACTGCGTGCCTCGGCGTGCCAGCCCAGCGGGGCATGGGGTTTCATATTCTCGACCTTGCCGCCGTCTTCGAGCTTGGCGCGAAAGCGGTCGCGGATCTCGGCGAGGCTGCGCATGCTGCCGTCGCCGGCGTAAAAGACCGAACGATTGGCGGCCGCCGCCTCGGGCATCATCGTCGCGCCGGGCTGGTCGGGATCGGCGGCGAGCGCCGACAGGAATTTGGCCGCGCCGCCCGACCCCAGGAAATGCGCGAGGTAAAGGTCGACCGGTTCGGCGCTGCGGCCGATCCGGCTTTCCAGATAGGCGCGATTGTCGCCGGTCAGTGCTGCTGCCATGTTCGATGCGGCGGCGGGATCGTCGCGCAGCGCGAAAATCTGGTCGCGCAACATGGGGTCGGCGACCGACAGGCGGCCCGACGCATCGCGATTGATCGCGTCGGCGGCCCAGGCCAGGCCATGGCTCGCGCCGTGGCGCTCGAGCGTCGCGAGCCACGTCTGTTTGGTGAATTGATAAAGCCCGCGGGCCGAGGATGTCGACGCCTTCGCGTTCGGATTATAACCGCTTTCGACCCGCGCGACGTCGAACAGATAGTCGAAGTCGATCCCCGTGCGCGCCGACGCGCGCTGCACCGCGTCCAGCACGGGAGCGGCGATGCGGGTGGAGCCCTGGGGGGTATGGATTGCGTTCATGGTCATGGTTCCGCTGGTTCAGCAGACCCAAAGCAATCATCGTGCCACTTCCCGAAAAGTGGCGATAACCATATTTATATCAATAGCTTAAAGCGAAACCGCCGGGCCGCGTGCCGCGGATTTCGTGGCTTCTGTCAATCCGCTGACGCGTCCAGTCCTTCAGGATATTGACGCGCATCGCGGCGGCTTCGAGCTGGCGGAGCGTCTGGTCGATCAACGCGCGCGCGCGTCGCTCGCTCCCCGGCGGGATTGGTGTTCCGCGCAGCAGAATCACCGCGGTTGCCAGCTCTTCGGTCGCGGCAATGATCGCGCCCGCGTCATGGCCGTCGAGCGCGCCGATCAGCGCGTCGAGCCGCGCCTGCACCTCATCCATCGCTGCCAGCATCATTCGGCGCCGCGGCCGTGAAAGTCGAGCATCGCGCTGGCGATGATCGCCGGGTGGACGCCATAATTGCCGCCTGCGATCGCGGTACGCAGGGCAGCGACGCGCGCGACGTCCACCGGCGGCGGCTGGTCGGCGAGACTGGTCGACAGGCGCGTCAATCGCGCAGCAGGCAGGTTGTCCGCCGCCGCCCGGACCTGCACGGGTGCGTTCGCCGATGCGGTCGCCTCGCTGGCGACGCGGCGCAGCGGTCCGGTGCGGCCGATGCCGCCGACGGGTCCGATCTTGCTGTCACCCGACATAATTGCCTCCATCGGGCGCCGTCAGAAAAGTGACGACGCGCTTCACGAAGGCTTTAACGACGCGTTACCCGGTGGATTAAGGGCGGCCGCTTGCAAAAAGAAAAAGAAAGGCCCGGGCGCGTCGGAAAGCCGACGGCGACCGGGCCGTTTGCATGGATAGAGCGTGGCGTCAGTTATCGATGCGCGCGGCGCCGGGGCCGGTGACGGTGGCGCTCAGCGTCGATTTGCGGTCGCTGCCGCGCAGCGCAATCGTCTCGCCGACGCGGCCGTCCTCGATAGCGATCGCGGCATAGCCGATCGAATAGCTGGGCGTGTCGATCGTCACGCGGACATTGTCGCCGCGGCGGATGACGGGGGCGCTCGGCGCCGGGCGCGTGAAGGATGCGGCCATCGGCGACGCGGCGCCGACGGACCCGGTCATCGCAACGCGCAGGCGCCAGCCGAGCGGGACGCAGCGCACCGCGAGCGTGTTGGCATCGATCGCGCTCACCGTGGCGGGTTCGGGACAGCGCGCCAGCTTGATGCGGCGATCGACGGGGGTCGCGGTGCGGCCCAGCGCGCCGGCGATCGTTGCCGTCAATGCGTCGATCGCCTGCCAGTCCTCGGTCGCGGGCTGGGCCGTCACGGCCAGCGGCGCGGCGGCGGCACATGCGGCGAGCGATACGAAAAATCTGCGGGACAAGGTTCGTCTCCTTCGGTGCCAATTGGTTCGCCCGACAATGTGCACGAAGCGTGCCAGCCGCGCTCCGATGCCGGGTTCTGGCCGCCTTGGCCCGCGCTTGTCGGTTTTTTGACGAAGGGGCCGTGATGGCCGATCCGACTTCAAAGAATTGGGGAAAAACAAGCAAAAAATGCTTTTGGCACAGCCGTTGCATAATGGCTTGGGTGTGTTTCCGTGCGTCCGTGCCCGATGGCCCGGTCCCGGCAAAGACCCGACGCCGGATGGCGGCAAGCAAAGGAATGTGATGATGGCATCCGAGAAACTCTTTGGCCTGCACGCGACGGCGCTTCAGCTGCGCAGCCAGCGCATGATGATGCTCGCGTCGAACATCGCGAACGCCGCGACGCCGAATTACAAGGCGCGCGACCTCGACTTTGCCAAGGCGCTCGACCTTGCGCAGCAGGGCGGCTCGACCGAAAGCGCGGTCGCGTACCGCGTTCCGGTGCAGGCCTCGCTCGACGGCAACACCGTCGAAATGGCGACCGAGCAGACCGCCTATGCCGAAAACGCGCTCGCCTATCGCTCGAGCCTCGCTTTCCTCAGCGGCCGTATCAACACGCTGTCGCGCGCGCTGAAGGGCGAATGACGATGAACGGCAGCTTCTCCGTCTTCGACATCAGCGGCCGCGCCATGTCGGCGCAGCTCGTGCGGCTCAACACCCCCGCGTCGAACCGCGCCAATGCGGGGACGGGCGCGGGCAGCGAGGCGGGCGCCTTTCGCTCGCTGAAACCCGTCTTTCGCACCGTGATGGACGATCATGGCCGCGCGACGGTGCAGATCGACCAGGTCACGACCTCGAAAATGGCGCCCTCAAAGCGCCACGATCCGTCGAACCCGCTCGCCGACGCCGACGGCAATGTCTGGGAGGCCGCGGTCGATAGCGCCGCCGAACTGGTCGAGATGGTCGAGACCGCGCGCCAGTATCAAAACAACGTCCAGGTCCTGGAAACCGCGAAGGGCCTGATCAACGAAACCCTCAGGATGGGACAGTAAGATGAGCGTCAACGGTATCAACAACCCCAACCCCATATTCTATCCGCCGGGCACCAGCCAGCAGATGGACCAGAGCGATTTCCTGCGCCTGATGACCGCACAGCTGTCGCAGCAGGATCCGTTCAACCCGGTCGATAACACCGAGATGGTCGCCCAGATGGCGCAATTCTCCAGCCTCGCCGGCGTCACCGAAACGAACGCGGTGCTCGCCCATATTTCGGAGCAGCTCGCGGCGCAGACGCAGCTGCTTCAGGACATCAAGGCCGCCACCCCGGCCCCCGCCCCCGCACCCACAGTATAAGGATAAGCCCATGTCATTTTACACCTCGCTTTCGGGCCTCAAGGCGTCGCAGACCGATATGTCGGTCATCTCGAACAATATCGCCAACGCGGGTTCGGTCGGCTTCAAGCGCAGCAAGGCGCAGTTCGGCGACATTTTCGCCTCGTCGCCGACGCAGTCGACGAAGATGATTGCCGGGCAGGGCACGCGGCTCAACGGTATCACCCAGCAGTTCACGCAAGGCTCGTATGAATCGAGCGAAAAGACGCTCGACCTCGCGATCGTCGGTGAGGGCATGTTCATCGTCAAGGGCGAGCCGCCGCGCGAACAGGTTACCTATACGCGCAACGGCTCGTTCGAACCGACCCCCGACGGCCGAGTCATCGACACGACCGGCGCGACACTGCAACTGCTGCCGGTCGATGCCGCGGGCAATGTCACCGACAACACGCTTGCCGGGGCCTTCGATTTTCAGCTGCCCACCGGCGCGCCGTCGGACCCGACCTCGGCGCTGGTGAATGTGACGATCGGCCTCGACGGCCTCGTCACCGCGACCTTTGCCAATGGCGAAGACCAGATGCTCGGCAAGGTGGCAATGGCGACCTTCCCGACGATGTCGGGGCTGCGCCCGACCGGCGACGCGCATTGGCAGTCGACGGGCGAAAGCGGCCCGCCGACGATCGACGCGGCGACCAACGGGCCGATGGGCGCGATCCGATCGGGTGCGCTCGAACGCTCGAACGTCGACATCACCGAGGAACTGGTGATGCTGATGGCGGCGCAGCGCAATTTCCAGGCGAATGCCAAGGCGATCGAGGGCGCGTCGCAGCTGACCCAGACGATCATCGGCATGCGCTGACGCATCGCTGATCGCCGCCGGCCGGGAGCAAACAGATGGACCGCCTTATCTATACCAGCCTCTCCGCGATGCGGGGCAGCATGGCGCGGCAGACGGCGATCGCCAACAATCTGGCGAACGCGCAGACGCCGGGCTTCCGCGCCGACATGGCGAATGCGCAGTCGCTGTGGCTCGACGGCAGCGGGCTCGACGCGCGCGCCATGGCGTCCGAAGAAGTGCTGGGTGCCGACATGAAGGCGGGCACCGTCACTTCGACCGGGCGCGACCTCGACATCGCGATGCAGGGCGACGCGCTGCTCGTCGTCCAGGCGGAGAATGGCGAGGAGGCCTATACGCGGCGCGGCGACCTTCAGGTGTCGCCAAGCGGGCTCCTCACCACCGGCGACGGCCATCCCGTTCAGGGCGGCCAGGGGCCGGTGACGATCCCGCCCGCCGATGCGATCACGATCGATCAGCAGGGCCGCGTGTGGATCGTGCCGCAGGGCGGCGATCCCGAAAACCCGCAGGAGGTCGACCGGCTGCGCCTCGCGACCCCCGCGGGGTCGGACATCGCCAAGGGGCTCGACGGGCTGTTCCGCGTGAAGGGCGGCGGCATATTGCCCGACGATCCCGAAGCGCGGCTGCTCACCCGTTCGATCGAAGGATCGAACGTCACCGCCACCAGCGCGCTCGTCGAGATGATCGAGGCAAGCCGCAGCTGGGACACGCAATTGAAGATGATCGGCGACGTGCGCGACATGGACAGCGCGACCGCCAATCTGATGCAGCTTCCCCGTTAGAGCGTGACGATATGATATTGCCCCACCGTGATTGTCCCCGGAAGTTCGCCGGCAAGAAGCGTCTCGCAGGACGGGCTGGTAGCCCGTTCCAGAGGCGCGCCGCCGTCCGGCGGGCTTCCGGGGACAACCCCTGCGGGGCGGGCCGATTTTGGCCGAATGCTGCGTTGCTCGTCGCGCACGATGAACCACATCGCGCGTCTCCTCGCGCCTTGCACTCGGCCAAAATCGGCTCCGTCACGGCGGGGCAATATCATATCGTCACGCTTCAGGAGAGAATGAGATGAGCCTCGGCGCCTTGCACGTCGCACGTACCGGTCTGGATGCGCAAAGCTTCCGGATGCAGGTGATCGCGAACAACCTCGCCAACGTCAACACCACGGGCTTCAAGCGCGACCGCGCCAGCTTTGAGACATTGAGCTATCAATTGATGACGCAGGCGGGCGCACCGTCGACCGCGGAAAACCGCTATGCGACGGGACTGAACCTCGGCACCGGCGTCGCCTTGAACGGCACCGCGCGCATCGACACGCAGGGGACGTTCCAGACGACGGGCAACGGGCTCGACGTCGCGATCGACGGCGCCGGCTATTTTCAGATCGAACTGCCCGACGGGCGAATTGGCTATACCCGCGCGGGCAATTTTGGCCGCGCCCCCGACGGCACGATCGTGACGTCGGACGGCAAGCCGCTGACCCCCGCGATCCAGGTTCCCGAAGACGCCAGCAATGTGTCGATCGGCCTCGACGGCACCGTCTCGGCGACCGCCGCCGACGGCACCGCGCTCGAACTCGGCCGCATCGAGATTGCACGCTTTTCCAACCCCGCCGGGCTTCAGGCGATCGGCGGCAACATGCTCGTCGAAACGCAGGCCTCGGGCGCCCCGCTCGTCGGCGGCGCGGGCGAGGAAGGGCGCGGCACGCTGCGCGGCGGGATGCTCGAAGGATCGAACGTCAATGTCGTCGAGGAACTCGTCGACATGATCGAAACGCAGCGCGCCTATGAGGTCAATTCGAAGATGATCTCGGCCACCGACGAGATGATGAAAAATGCGTCGCAGACTCTCTAGACTGACGATGCTGGCCCTCGCGCTGGCGCCGGTGACGGCGCTCGCGAAGGACAAGCTGCCGCCCGACGCCTTTTCGGTGACGATGCCGCTGCCGCCCGCGCCGCCGCCGGCAAACGGCTCGATTTTTCAGGGCGCCTATGTGCCGCTGACGTCGGGCGGCCGCGCCGGACAGGTCGGCGACATCATCACCATCCAGCTCGTCGAGCGCACCGCGGCGACCAAAAGCAATGCCGCGGGTACGCAGCGCGACGGCAGTATCGGCCTGACCCCGCCGTCCACCGGCCCGCTGTCGCTGTTCAACCCCAGCGACATTGCGATGGGCGGAGGGCAGCAGTTCAAGGGCAAGGGCGATGCGTCGCAATCGAACGCGCTGTCGGGCGAGGTCAGCGTGACCGTCGCCGCCGTCTATCCCAATGGCACGATGCTGGTGAAGGGCGAGAAGTTCCTGACGCTCAACCGCGGCGACGAACGCGTCCAGATTTCGGGGATCGTCCGCGCGATCGACATCAGCCCCGACAACCGCGTCCTGTCGACGCGCGTTGCCGACGCGACGATCCGTTACGTCGGCAAGGGTGAGATCGCCCGCGCAAGCCGCCAGGGCTGGCTGCAACGCTTCTTCTCGATGATCAGCCCCTTCTAATCCGAGGAAATTTGAAGTGACCCAGCGTCCGTCCCTGTTCACCCTTTTCGCGCTCCTGCTCCTGGGCCTCGCCTTCGCGGCGCCCGCGCAGGCCGAACGCATCAAGGATATGGGCCAGTTCCAGGGCCTGCGCGCCAACCAGCTCACGGGGTACGGCATCGTCGTCGGCCTTGCGGGCACGGGCGACGACAGCCTCGACTATTCGACGCTGGGCATGAAGGGCGCAGTGTCGCGTTTCGGCCTGACCCTGCCGCCGGGGGTCAACCCCGCGCTCAAAAATGCCGCGGCGGTGATGATTACCGCCGAACTGCCGCCCTTTGCCAAGCCCGGTCAGCGTCTTGACGTCACCGTGTCGGCGATCGGCAAGGCGAAATCCTTGCGCGGCGGCACGCTGGTGCTCGCGCCGCTCTATGGCGCCGATGGACAGATTTACGCGATGGTCCAGGGCAATCTGGTGATCGGCGGGCTCGGCGTCGATGCCGCCGACGGGTCGAAGCTGACGGTCAATGTGCCGTCGAGCGGCCGCATCGCGGGCGGCGCGACGGTCGAACGCGCGGTCGACACCGGCTTTGCGACGAGCGACTGGCTGACCTTCAACCTCCATCAGTTCGACGCGACCAATGCCAAGCGCGTCACCGACGCGATCAACGCCGCCATCCCGGGTACCGCCTCGATGATCGACGGCGCCAGCATCGCGATCCGCGCCGCGGGCAATGGCGACGACCGGATGCGGCTGATGTCGCAGATCGAAAATCTGGGCGTCCAGCGCGCCGAACCGCCTGCGAAAGTGATCGTCAACGCGCGTACCGGTACGGTCGTCATCAACGGCGCGGTCCGCGTCGGCACCGCGGCGGTCAGTCATGGCAAGCTCACTGTGTCGGTCAAGGAATCGCCGATGGTGGTGCAGCCGGCACCGTTCAGCCGCGGTCAGACCGCGATCGAACCGTCGAGCGACATCGAGGTGGAGGAGGAATATCGCCCCGCCTTCCTGATGCAGCCCAATGCCTCGCTCGCCCAGTTGGTCGATTCGATCAACCGGCTGGGCGTTCCCCCCGGCGACCTTGTCGCCATCCTCGAGGCGCTGAGCCAGGCCGGCGCGCTCACTGCGGAACTGGTGATCATATGACGAACTCCATTTCTTCTGCGTCGGCGATGCCGACCCCCGCCGCCGCCGGCGGCGGCGACGGCGGGCTGCGCAAGGCGGCCGAGGCGTTCGAGGCCGTGATCCAGCGCCAGCGGATGGCGTCGATGCGGCAGGCGAAGCTCGGCGATGACATCTTCGGGTCGAGCGCGACCGACAATTTTCGCGAAATGGCCGACGCGCGTACCGCCGACAGTCTCGCCGCGATGCGCCAGTTCGGCATCGCCGACATGGTCGAGCGCCAGTTTCGTGGCCAGACCGGCGGGCTTGCCGGCCGCTTTGGGGGAGGCGTGCAATGAGCGATCTTCTTGGTATCGGCTATAGCGGGCTCAAGGCCTATTCGCGCGCGCTCTCGACGATCGGCGACAATATCGCCAACGCCCAGACACCCGGATATGCGCGGCGTCGGCTCGAAATGATGGAAGCCGTCGGCGGCGGCAATTCGATCTTCTATCGCGGCAATACCAATCCCGGCGGCGTCGATATTCGCGGCCTCGACCGCTCGGTCGACCAGTGGCTGATCGCCGATTCGCGCATCACCTCGGGCGATGCCGAACGCGCCGCGGTGTATCTCGACTGGCTCGGCAAGGTGGAAGGCGCGCTCAGCGACGAAACCAACGGGATCAAGACGGGACTCACCGAGCTTTTTACCACCGCCGACCAGCTCACCGCCGATCCGTCAAACACCACGCTCCGCGCGCAATTCCTGCAATCGGTCGACGATATTGCCGCGGGCTTT
>JASBSJ010000039.1 GCA_030148985.1 Sphingopyxis sp. | reverse complement strand
GTCGCTCGCCCATTCCTCGTTCACATCGTCATTGACGCGCGGCAACACGCGCAGCACCTGCCGCCCGCGGCTGTCGATGCGGACGTTGGTGCCGACCGCGTCCATCATGTCGATGCCGAGCGTCTTGGTGAGCTCCCACGGACGCGCTTCGAACGCATAGGGTTTGCTGGTCAGCGCGCCGACCGGGCAGAGATCGACGATATTGCCCGACAGCTCGCTCGCGACCGCATGTTCGAGGTAGGAGGTGATCTGCATATTTTCGCCGCGATATATCGCGCCGATGTCCTCCACGCCCGCGACTTCCTCCGCAAAGCGGACGCAGCGCGTACACTGGATACAGCGCGTCATCACCGTCTTGACGATCGGCCCCATATATTTTTCGGTCACCGCGCGCTTATTCTCGTCATAGCGCGTCGCGCCGCGGCCATAGGCGATGCTCTGGTCCTGGAGGTCGCACTCGCCGCCCTGGTCGCAGATCGGGCAGTCGAGCGGGTGGTTGATGAGCAGGAACTCCATCACCCCCTCGCGCGCCTTCTTGACCATCGGGCTGTCGGTCTTGATCACCTGCCCCTCGGCGGTCGGCAGCGCGCACGATGCCTGCGGCTTCGGCGGACCGGGCGACACTTCGACCAAACACATGCGGCAATTGCCGGCGATCGACAGGCGTTCATGGTAGCAGAAACGCGGAATTTCCTTCCCCGCCATCTCGCACGCCTGCAGAACGGTCGCGCCCTGCGGAACGTCGATTTCTACGCCATCTACGGTAACTTTAGGCATGGATCAGCAGCCCCAATTGAGTCTTCTTCGCGGTCATGCGGCGGCCCCGCTGGTGTCGGTGACCGCCATGCGATAGGCCGCGAGCGCGAGCAATGCGCGCAGGCCCGTGCGGTTGGTCTTGAATTCAGTACCTTGTTTCACGCAACCTGTCAGTTGAGGCGCGATCGTGGCCAGCACGGCCTTTTCGTTTTCGCTCATCACTTCGGTGCGGAACAGCGCCGCGCTTTCGGCAGGTGCTTTCATCACGATACACAGCGCCACTTCCTCGGACGCGCTACGCGCCTCGATAGGCGCCGCCGATCGGTCGCGCGCGAGATCGGCCGCGAGGGCTGGCTCGCTGAACTTGTCGTTGAGCAGATGTTCGGCCAGATTGCCAGCAAAGACCAGCTGTGACGATCCGAGCTGGTTGCCCAGCGCGCAGCGGCCGTGACCCTTGACGTATCGCTTCATTGCCTCGCGATACGCCTCCGACCGGAAATCCTGCGCCAACAGCTTTTCGGCACCGCGACGGCTCAGTTCGACGACGCAGCCGGTGAAGTTATACATCGCCTGCGCCGCGAGCGGAGTGATCGCAGGTTTCGTATCGGTGGCGGCCGGCGGCGCGGTACCTTCCGCCTGAACCAAGGACGGCGCTACCGTAAACAGCGCGGCCGCAGCAAGCAGGGTCATCCTCATTCCGCCGCCTCTAGTGCGCCGCCATTCTCGCGGATGCGGCGTTCCAGCTCGGGGCGGAAATGCTTGATCAGGCCCTGGATCGGCCATGCCGCCGCATCGCCGAGCGCGCAGATGGTGTGGCCTTCGACCTGCTTGGTCACGTCATACAGCGTATCGATTTCGCTGATGTCGGCGTCGCCGGTGCGCAGCCGCTCCATGACGCGCCACATCCAGCCGGTGCCTTCGCGGCATGGAGTGCACTGGCCGCAGCTTTCATGCTTGTAGAAATAGCTGATGCGGCTGATCGCTTGGACGACGTCAGTCGACTTGTCCATCACGATCGCGGCCGCGGTACCGAGCCCCGATCCGACCGCCTTCAATCCGTCGAAATCCATCGGGCAATCCATGATTTCGGCTGCCGGGACCAGCGGCACCGACGATCCGCCGGGGATCACCGCGAGCAGATTGTCCCAGCCGCCGCGGATGCCGCCGCAATGCTTGTCGATCAGATCGCGGAACGGGATGCTCATCTCTTCCTCGACGACGCAGGGCTTGTTCACATGGCCGCTGATCTGAAAGAGTTTGGTGCCCTTGTTATTCTCGCGCCCGAAGCTCGCGAACCAGGGCGCGCCGCGGCGCAGGATCGTCGGGACGACCGCGATGCTTTCGACATTGTTCACCGTCGTCGGGCAGCCGTAGAGGCCCGCGCCCGCCGGGAATGGGGGCTTGAGGCGTGGCTGGCCCTTCTTGCCCTCGAGGCTTTCGATCATCGCGGTTTCTTCGCCGCAAATATACGCGCCGGCGCCGCGGTGGACGAAGACGTCGAAATCATAACCCGATTTGGCCGCATTCTTGCCGAGCAGCCCGGCGTCATACGCCTCCTGCACCGCCGCGAACAGCGTCTCGGCCTCGCGGATGAACTCGCCGCGGATGTAGATGTACGCGGCGCGCGCGCGCATTGCGAAGCCCGCGATCAGCGCGCCCTCGATCAGCTTGTGCGGATCGTGGCGGATGATTTCGCGGTCCTTGCAGCTGCCCGGCTCGGATTCGTCGGCATTGATGACGAGGAAGCTCGGGCGGTCGGCGCGCGGTTCCTTGGGCATGAACGACCATTTGAGCCCGGTCGGGAAGCCCGCGCCGCCGCGGCCGCGGAGGCCCGACGCCTTGATCTCCTCGATGATCGCGTCCTGGCCGCGCTTCATCAGATCCTTGGTGTTGTCCCAATCGCCGCGCGCCTGCGCGGATTTCAGGTTCCACGGCTGGAAGCCGTAGAGATTGGTGAAAATGCGGTCTTTGTCCTGGAGAGCCATCAACGTGCCACCCTAATCAGATGCGCAGACTTCGGCGCAATGAAGGCCCAGCCTCCATATGCTGCCAGCCACGGAATGAAGGTCGCAAGGGAAAGTCCAAGCGCAGAAAAACGCATGGGATGGTGGCTGACCCTCGCCCAGATTGCCGTGCCTATGAAAACCAAGAGCAGGACCGTCGCTACACAGCAGAACGCGGTCACACCTCGGGCAAATTTTGACAGTTGTGATGCGGTGCCGATGTACGCAGGGCCAATTTTGCCGAACGGCGTAAATTGAAACCCTTGTGGCGTGACGAATTCAAAAGCACTATCGACGCACCCGAAAATGGAAGGCAATTTTTGCATCACCACTCCTTCCGATAATCATGGTTCGCATCGACCATCGCCACCAGCGTCGTCGGGCCACCCTCAGGCTCGCTCGTGTGGCGCTGCGGGTTCTGCGTGCCCGTCTTGGGCTGCTTGCCCGCGGCAAGCTCCTCAAGGATGCGCGTCATGCTGTCGTAATCGAGGTCTTCGTAATTATCGTCGTTGATCTGGACCATCGGCGCGTTGGTGCAGGTGCCCATGCACTCGACCTCGGTGAGCGTGAACAGCCCGTCGGGCGTCGTCTTGCCCTTGGTCATCCCGCGGTTCTTGCACGCCGCCATCACATCGTCCGACCCGCGCAGCAGACACGGCGTCGTGCCGCACACCTGCACATGATAGCGGCCGACGGGGACGAGATTGTACATGGTGTAGAAGGTCGCGACCTCATAAGCGCGGATGAACGGCATATCGAGCTGGGCCGCGACATATTCGATCACCGGCACGGGCAGCCAGCCCTGCGTCTGCGTCTCGGCGCCGACCTGTCGCTGGGCAAGGTCGAGCAGGGGCATCACCGCCGAACGCTGGCGCCCCGCAGGATAGCGCGCGACGATCGCCTTCGCCTTCTCGGCATTTTCCGCCGTCCACGCAAAAGCGCCCCAGCGTGCGCGGGTTTCGGCATCGTCGGGGATTTGGGGTGCGTCAGCCATCAGATCGATTCCAGTTTCGCGCGGGTACGATGCGACGGCGTGTCGCCGGTGTTGGGTTCGCCTTCGCGATCGAGAAACAGGATATGGCATTCCTCGGCCGCAAAGGGTCGATGCTCGACGCCTTTGGGCACGACCACCATCTCGCCGGCGCCGAAGTGGCGAATGCCGTCGCGAAACTCGATACCCATCTCGCCCTTGATCACCAGAAACATCTCGTCGGTTTCGGGATGGGAATGCCAAGTGAAGTCGCCGCCTATCTTGGCGACGCGGATCTCGTTGCCATTATAATGGCCGACGATATGCGGCTTCCAATGCTCGTCAAAGGTCGCGAGCTTTTCCCCCAGATTGACGACGACGGGCGCACTCACCGGTCGCACTCCCCGAACACCACATCAATGGCGCCGATGATCGCAGTCGTATCGGCGAGCATGTGGCCCTTTGCCATCATGTCCATCGCTTGCAGGTGGCTGAACGCCGTCGGGCGGATCTTGCAGCGGTACGGCTTGTTGGTGCCATCGCTGACCAGATAGACGCCGAATTCGCCCTTGGGGCTTTCGGTCGCCACATAAACCTCGCCCGCGGGGACGTGGAAGCCCTCGGTATAGAGTTTGAAGTGATGGATCAGCGATTCCATCGACTGCTTCATCTCGCCGCGTTTCGGCGGCACGACCTTGCGGTCGAGGCTGGCGATCGGCCCGGTGGGCATGTCGCGCAGACACTGTTTGATGATCTTCGCCGACTGATAGACGTCCTCGACGCGCACCCTGAAGCGGTCGTAGCAGTCGCCGCGGGTGCCGACGGGAATGTCGAATTCCATCGCCGCATAGGCGTCGTAGGGCTGCGATTTGCGCAAATCCCATGCGATACCGCTGCCGCGGATCATCGGGCCGGAGAAGCCCCATGCCAGCGCATCTTCCTTCGACACCGTCGCAATATCGACATTGCGCTGCTTGAAGATGCGGTTGTCGATGACGAGGCTCATCGCGTCGCCGAACAGCTTGGGCAGGCGCGTTTCGCACCATTCGCCGATGTCGACGAGCAGCTTTTCCGGAACGTCCTGATGGACACCGCCCGGACGGAAATAAGCCGAGTGCATCCGCGCGCCCGAAGCGCGCTCAAAGAAGTTCAGGCAATCCTCGCGCAGTTCGAACACCCACAGGTTCGGGGTCATCGCGCCGACGTCCATGACGTGCGACCCGATGTTGAGCATATGGTTGCAGATGCGCGTCAGCTCGGCGAACAAGGTGCGCAGATATTGCGCGCGCGCCGGCACTTCGAGGTCGAGCAGCTTTTCGATGGCCAGCACATAGCTGTGCTCCATGCCGAGCGGCGAACAATAGTCGAGCCGGTCGAAATAGGGCAAAGCCTGCAGATAGGTCTTATACTCGATCAGCTTTTCGGTGCCGCGGTGGAGCAGCCCGACGTGCGGGTCGACGCGCTCGTTAATCTCGCCGTCGAGCTCAATCACCATGCGCAAAACGCCGTGCGCCGCGGGGTGCTGCGGGCCGAAATTGATCGTGTAGTTCGTGACCGCCTGGTCGCCCGCGGTGTTCGCGGTGTCGACCGGATAGCCTTCGAACATGTCGCTGCCATGGTGCTTGACCTGAGGAGCGTCGGTCATGCGTCACCTCCATCGCTCTTGGCAGTTTTCGGCTTGCGAGGCGCGCGCGGCTTGGCCGGAGCCTTTGCCTTGGGTGCCGCCTTCTCGGCCTTTTTGGTCGCGGGCGTCTTGGACTCGCCGTCCGCCTTTGCCTTCGCGCCATCCTTGCTCGGCTTGGCCGCTGCCTTGTTTACCTTGTTGCCTGCGCCGGTGTCGGCGGGCTTTTCGGTCGTTTTGGGAGTCGGCGGCGGCGGCGCCTTGGCCTTGTCGTCGGCGGCCTTGACTTCTTTCGACGTCATCGGCGTCGGCGCGCCCTTGCCCGGCGCTTCGCCCGTCCCGCCGGCCTTCTCATCGCCCGGAAGCACATAGTCGGCGCCTTCCCAAGGCGACAGGAAATCGAAGTTACGGAAATCCTGCGCCAGCTTCACCGGCTCGTACACGACGCGCTTGTCCTCTTCGGAATAGCGCAGCTCGATATAGCCGGTCAGCGGAAAGTCCTTGCGCTGCGGGTGGCCCTGAAAGCCATAGTCGGTGAGGATGCGGCGCAGGTCGGGGTTGCCCGCGAACAGCACGCCATACATGTCGAACACTTCGCGCTCGAGCCAGCCCGCAACCGGCCAGACGGGCACGATCGTCGGAACCGGCGTCGCCTCGTCGGTCGATACACGCACGCGCAGGCGGTGGTTCTTCGTCACGCTGAGCAGGTGATAGACCACATCGAACCGCTCGGGCCGATCGGGATAATCGACCCCGGCAATTTCCATCAGCTGCTGATAATCGAGATTGTCGCGGAGCGCGATCATCACCCCGGCGATCGCCTCGCGGCGCACGGTGATGCTGTCTTCGCCCGCGGTGAAGACATGCGCAAGCATGTCGTCGCCGAGCAGCTTTTCGAGCGCAGCGGCAAGGCCCGCGCGCGGCGCGACGAGGGGAGCAGGACTGGCCATCAGCGTTCGATCGTCCCGGTGCGGCGAATCTTCCGCTGCAACTGCATCACGCCATACAGCAGGGCTTCGGCGGTCGGCGGGCAGCCGGGGACATAGATGTCGACGGGCACGATGCGGTCGCAGCCGCGCACCACCGAATAGCTATAGTGATAATAGCCGCCGCCATTGGCGCAGCTGCCCATCGAGATGACGTACTTGGGGTTCGACATCTGGTCGTAAACGCGGCGCAGCGCGGGCGCCATCTTGTTGCACAGCGTGCCCGCGACGATCATCACGTCCGACTGGCGCGGGGACGCACGCGGCGCGACGCCGAAGCGCTCCATGTCATAGCGCGGCATGTTGACGTGGATCATCTCGACCGCGCAGCACGCGAGGCCAAAGGTCATCCACCACAGCGAGCCGGTACGCGCCCAGTTGAACAGATCCTCGGTCGACGTGACAAGGAAACCCTTGTCGCCAACCTCGCTATTGAGATCGTCGAAAAACGACTGGTCGGGGTTGGTCCCCGGCGCCACCGGCATCTGGCCGGGCATCAGGATGCTCGAATTGCTCATTCCCAATCCAGCGCTCCTTTCTTCCATGCGTAAATCAGGCCGATCGCAAGCTCGGCAAGGAAAACCATCATCGTGGCCCAGCCGGCCCAGCCAATCTCCTCCAGGCTCACGGCCCAGGGAAAGAGGAAGGCCGCTTCGAGGTCGAAGATGATGAAGAGGATGGCGACAAGATAGAATCGCACGTCGAACTGGCTGCGCGCATCCTCGAACGCCGGAAAGCCGCATTCATATTCGCTGAGCTTCGCGGGGTCGGGTTTATGCGCGCCGGTCAGCCGCGCGACGCCCATCGGCAAGAAGACGAAGGCCGCCGACAACCCGACCGCAATGACCAGGAATATCAGGATCGGCAGATACTGAGTCAAATCGACCATGGGAGCTCGCAGTTCCGTTGTGCAATTTTTGGGGTGGCGCGCACCCGGTTATCGGGGGCGCTTTAGGCCAGCGCGCCGCGTGTCGCAAGCACCGCGGGCAGGATTTTCGTATCTTGCGTGACCAACGCGCCATTGCACGCTGGCGAACGGGCCTATCGCTGTGATAGTCCGACAAAATGGGGTCGCAGTGCCGCGCCTTCCCGGCGCCATATCGACAGTGGGAGCTATCATGGGACCAATCACCGCCCGCACCATCCTTGCGCTGAGTGCCGCCGCCTTGTTCACGGCCTCGCCGGCGCGAGCCGAACTCATCAACGCCGCGAATCCCGAAACGATCAAGGCGGTCGTCGAGTCGCAGGGGTGGCCGGCCACGATGGTCGCCAAACCTGGTGACGACCCCTATATCGAAAGCAGCCGCAACGGCCTGAAGTTCCTCGTCCTGTTCATGAATTGTGAGGAGGGGCAGCGGTGCAAGACGCTGCAATATTATATGGGCTTCAGCGACGCGAAGGACGTCACGCTCGAACGGCTGAACCAGTGGAACAAGGAAAAGCGTTTCGCGCGCGCCTATAAGGACGATGCTGGCGACCCGGTGCTCGAAATGGACGTCGACCTCGATTTCGCAGGCATCCCGCGCGAAAATGTCGGCGAGACCTTCAACACCTGGGCGTCGCTGATGGACAGTTTTCGGGAATATGTTTTCGAGAAGTGATCCGTTCGCCCTCCCCCTTGATGGGGTAGGCAGCGAGACTTTGCGGCTTGCCGCTTAGTCGCAGCGGTGGGGGTGAGTTCGCGGACGAGGACTTACGCCCGCGAACTCACCCCCACCCAACCCTCCCCCATCAAGGGGGAGGGCTAGTAAATCACGCGTTGCGCAGCGCGCCCGCGACCAGTTTCTGCAGCTTCGAATGCACCGCGGCGCTGCCCGCGATATATTCGCTGCGCTCGATTGCCCGGTCGCCGCCGCGGAAATCGCTGACGAAGCCGCCGGCCTCGCGCACCAGCAGCATCCCTGCCGCGACGTCCCAGACTTGCAAATCGCTTTCCCAGAAACCGTCGTAACGCCCCGCCGCGACCCACGCGAGGTCGAGGCTGGCGGCGCCGAAGCGGCGGATTCCGGCGACTTCGGGGGCGACGGCGCCGAAAATTCGGCTCCACTGCGCCATATTGCCATGACCCATGTACGGGATGCCCGTCGAGATCAGGCACTCGTTAAGGTGGCGGCGCGACGCGACGCGCAAACGCCGGTCGTGCAGCCACGCGCCGCGGCCGCGCTCGGCCCAATAGCTTTCGTCGGTGACCGGCTGATAGATCAGCGCCGCCGTGACGTCGCCCCAGCCGCCGCCGAGTTTCGGTTCCTGCACCGCGATCGAGATCGCGAAATGCGGGATCGCGTGCAGGAAATTCGACGTGCCGTCGAGCGGGTCGATGATGAAGCGCGGCTTGCCCGGCTCGCCCTCGATCTCGCCGGCTTCCTCCATCAGGAAGCCCCAGCCCGGACGCGCATGGGTCAGCTCGTCATAAAGGGTGCGCTCGGCAGCCTGATCGGCCTTCGACACGAAGTCGGCCGGGCCCTTTTGCGAAACCTGCAAATGCTCGATCTCGCCGAAGTCGCGGCGCAGCTTGGTACCCGCCTTGCGCGCGGCGCGTTCCATGACGGTGATGATGCCGGATACGGCCATAGTCTTTTCTCCCCCCTCCCGCTTGCGGGAGGGGTCGGGGGTGGGTAGCAACGTGGGCGGGCCAGTCGCCCACCCCTAGCCCCTCCCGCAGGCGGGAGGGGGAATCAGTTAATCCGCGCGGCGGACATATTCGCGGTCGTACACATGGACGACGATGCGGGTGCCGCTGGTGATGTGCGGCGGCACCATCACGCGCACGCCATTGTCGAGGATCGCGGGCTTGTACGACGAGGAAGCGGTCTGCCCCTTCACCACCGCGTCGGCCTCGACGATCGTCGCTTCGATCGTTTCGGGGAGTTCGACCGAGATCGGGCGCTCTTCCCAAAGCTCAAGCACAACATCCATGCCGTCCTGCAGGAATTCGTGCGCTTCGCCGACAACATCCTTGGAAATGTTGATCTGCTCGAACGTATCCTTGTCCATGAAGACCAGATCGTCACCCTCGGCATAGAGGAACTGGAAATCCTTGGTGTCGAGGCGGACCTTTTCGACCGTGTCGGCGCTGCGGAAACGGTTGTTGAGCTTGCGCCCGTCGATCAGGTTCTTGGCCTCGACCTGCATATAGGCGCCGCCCTTGCCCGGCTGGGTGTGCTGGATCTTGGTGACCTTCCAGATACCGCCTTCATATTCGATAATATTGCCGGGACGGATTTCAACGCCGGTGATCTTCATCGCGCACACTCACTTGGACAAGGATGGAAAGAGCCGCCGGCATCTTGTATATGCCGGACACAGGAGCGCGCCTTTAGCCGCGCCCGCGCCGAAGGGCAAGCCGCCGTGTCGGCGCGCGGCACCGCGGCGCCGGCTGCGTGCCGTTAACCGAGGAATGCGACGAACCGAAGCCGATTTGTCGGATCGATCCAATATGCAGCGGACACGCACTGGCATAGGAGCGGCCATGATGAACGCAGACCTTTCCCCACCCTCACCGCCGCCGCGCGGCGATGCTGCCCCTCAGCCGCGCGGAGCACCGTGCGCCGGCCTGTTCGGCTGGCGCAAGGATAGGGCGGCGCAGCGCCCGGAAAAAGACGGTGCCAGAAAGCCCGGGCGCGATTACCCCGCGGGCTGATTTTCTAGAATTTCAGTAAAGGCGCGTACCGCGGCGCCCGGACCGTCGCGATAGGCCCAGACGCCCCCCGACACCGCAAGGAAATCGGCCCCCGCATCAACGAGCGTTTTCGCATTGTCGACGGTGATTCCGCCGATCGCCACGCAAGGCAGCTCGAACAACCCCTGCCACCAGGTCAGGATTTCGGGGTCGGCGCGATGTTCGACCGCCTTGGTCGTCGTCGGGAAAAAGGCGCCGAAGGCGACATAATCGGCCCCCGCCTCGCCCGCATCCATCGCCAGATGACGGCTGTTATGGCATGTGACCCCGATCTGCGCATCGGGGCCCAGCAGGCGGCGCGCTTCCTTCGGATCACCATCGCCCTGCCCCAGATGCACGCCATCGGCTTTCAGGCGTTTGGCAAGCGCAACATCGTCGTTGACGATGAACGCGACATCATGCGCCGCGCAGATCGCCTGCAACGGCTCGGCGAGCCGCGCCGCCTCATGCTGGTCCAGCCCCTTGACGCGGAACTGGAACGCCGCGACCGGCCCCGCGGCCAGCGCCTCCTCCAGCCGCGCGGGAAAGTCGCCGCCGACGTCGAGCGGCGAAATGAGATAGAGCTGGCAGGTCGATGTGGTCGGAGCGGTGGTCATGGCGCGTTCATAGCGACGCCGCCAGATGCGGGCAAATGCAGAAGATCATTCCCCTTGCGGCAATCGCCCTGCCCTCCGTGCTCTTGTTTTCCGCCTGCGCGACGACCGCCGGCGCGCCGCTTGCCGACGGCAGTGACGTCGCGCTCGGCCAGAAGGCCTTTGTCGATGGCCCGATCGTCGAGCCGGTCGCGATCGTCGAGGACAGCCGCTGCCCCATGAACGCGCGCTGCGTCTGGGCCGGGCGCGTACGGGTGAAGATGCTCTGGCACCGCGGCAATGGCGAGAAACAGCCGTTCGACGTCACGCTCGGCGAACCGACGCCGCTCGCCGACGGCCAGTTCACGCTCGAATCGGTGCGGCCCGAAAGGCGCACCGACGTGACGCTTAGGTCCGCCGACTATCGTTTCTCGTTCCGCTTCGCGGGCGGGCTGTAAACCGGCCGAGATCCGGTCGTCGCTGGCCTGCGCTTGCCGCGCGGCTCAGCCTTCGCCGCCCAGTGCGATTTCGCGCAGCAGATCGCCGCCGTCGATAAACAACCGTCCACCGGGGTTCAGCGCGGCACGCAGCCGCGCCCGCGCCAACAGGCCCGCTTCCGGGTAGCGCCCGTCGAGCGCACCGACGCGTACCCCAAAGGCCAGATCATAGCGTCGCTCGCCCGGCAAAAGCTGCAAATCCTCGACCGCGACCACGCGAAACGATAGCTTGCTCGCGGCGATTTCCGCCGCCGAGCGTGCTTCGGCCTGGGCAATCGCTCTCGCTGAACGGTCGATCGCCAGCACATGCCCGTTGCCGATACGCGCTGCAACGGCGCGCGCCGCGGCTCCGGGCCCGCAGCCAATTTCGATCACGCGCATACCAGGCTCGATCGGCAGCGCATCGACGATAGCGCGCAGCCGAGGCGACAATGCCGCGGCCATCGCAGGGTCAGGCCACGGAGGCCGCGTGAATTTCGTCGATGGCGCCGCCGAGCGAGGCGTTGAACTCCTCGTCGTTCATCTGGTGGCGCAGGTCCTCCAGCAGCGCGCGGCTGAAGCTCGCGATGATGCCTGGGTTCTTCGCCAGTTCGGCGCACGCCTCGGGCCGCGCGAAACCGCCCGACAGCGCAACGACGCGCAGCACCTTGGGATGATCGACGAGCGGCTGGAACAGGCCCGCCTCGGTCGGCAGCGACAATTTGAGCATCACCGGCGCACCGGTCCAGCCGTCGAGCGCCGCGAGCAGCTCTTGCAGCAACAGCCGGTCGGCCGCGTCGCGCTCGGCGCTCTTGATATTCACTTCGGGCTCGATGATCGGGACAAGGCCGTGCGCGGCGATCCGCGCGGCTTCGGCGAACTGCTGGCCCACGATCGCCTTGATCCCCGCAGAATTGGCGAGGTTGACGACGCTGCGCATCTTGGTGCCGAACACGCCCTTGGTGACCGCGCGCGCGCACAGATCGTCGAGATCCGGATTGGGCTTCATCAGCTGGACGCCGTCGGCTTCGTCTTCGAGGCCCTTGTCGACCTTCAGGAACGGTACGACGCCGCGTTCCCACAAAAGCGCTGGCACCGGCTTGCCGTCCGCTTCGCCGTCCATCGTCCGCTCGAACAGGATCGCGCCGATCACCTTCTCGCCGTTGAAGCACGGCGCGGTGACGATCCGCGACCGCATCGCATGGATCAGCGCGAACATTTCCTCGTCGTTCGAGAAGGCATCTTCGCCGATGCCATAGCCCTTGAGTGCCTTGGGCGTCGAACCACCGCTCTGGTCGAGCGCGGCGATAAAGCCCTGCCCCGATTTGATCTGGTCGAGCATGGCGGCATTGGCGGTCGTCATAACGTCTCCGATGGTTTGCATACGTATGTTGCGGCGCGCATAGCCTCCCGCCGCGCGGGATGCAATTGCGCCCGAAAACTAGGCTTTGAGCGCGTCCACGCCCGGCAGCGGCTTGCCTTCCATCCATTCGAGGAAGGCGCCGCCCGCGGTTGAAACAAAGGTGAAATCGCCCGCAACGCCCGCATGATTGAGCGCCGCGACGGTATCGCCGCCGCCCGCGACCGAGGTCAGCGAGCCTTCGCGGGTCAGCGCCGCGGCGGTTTTCGCCAGCGCGACGGTCGCGGTGTCGAACGGCGGCGTCTCGAATGCACCGAGCGGTCCGTTCCACACCAAGGTCCGGCAATTTTTTAGCACGTCGGCCAGCGCCTCCACCGCGGCGGGGCCGACGTCGAGGATCATCTCGTCGGCGGCGACCTCATGGACGTTGACCGTGCGCGTTGGCGGGTTCGGCGCGAACTCTTTTGCCACCACGACGTCATAGGGCAGATGGATCGTGCAGCCCGCGGCGTCGGCGGCGTCGAAGATCGCATTCGCCGTGTCGACCAGCTCATGCTCGCACAGCGACTTGCCGACATCGACTCCGCGCGCCGCGAGAAAGGTGTTCGCCATGCCCCCGCCGATGATCAGGTGATCGACCTTGCCGACAAGGTTTCTGAGCACGTCGATCTTGCTCGACACTTTGGCGCCGCCGACCACCGCCGCAACCGGCTGCACCGGGTTGCCGAGCGCGGCGTCGAGCGCCTTCAGCTCGGCCTCCATCGCGCGGCCCGCATAGGCCGGAAGGCGATGCGCAATGCCCTCGGTCGATCCATGCGCGCGGTGCGCAGCCGAAAAAGCGTCGTTGACATACAGATCGCCGATTTCGGCGAGCGCATCGGCAAAGGCCGGATCGTTCGTTTCCTCGCCGGGATAAAAGCGCGTATTCTCCATCACCGCGACATCGCCCGGCGCGAGCACCGCGATGCCGGCCTTCGCGCCCTCGCCGACGGCTTCGGGGATGAACATGACCGAATGGCCGAGCACATCCTCGACCCCGCCCATAACGAGGCTCAATGACAGGGTCGGGTTCTTCGCCCCCTTCGGCCGCCCGAAATGCGCGAGCAGCAGGACGATCGCGCCCTTGTCCGACAGTTCGCGGATGGTCGGCATCGCCGCCTGGATCCGCGTCGCATCGCTGACCGCGCCTTCGAACATCGGGACATTGAGATCGACGCGGACCAGCACTTTCTTGCCGGTGACGTCACCGATATCGTCGAGGGTCTTGAACGCGGTCATCGACGTTTCCCTTTAATTCAGAGGAACTTGGCCATCACACCTGCGGTGTCGATCATGCGGTTCGAAAAGCCCCATTCATTGTCGTACCAGCTGAGCACGCGCACCAGCTTACCGTCGATCACCGCGGTTTCGAGGCTGTCGATCGTCGAACTGTGCGCATCATGATTGAAATCGATCGAGACCAGCGGCTCATCAGTAAAGCCGAGCACACCCTTGAGTTCGCCCTCGGCGGCTTCCTTGAGCAGCTGGTTGACCTCTTCGACGGTCGTTTCGCGCAGCGGCGCGAAGGTCAGGTCGACGACCGAGACATTCGGGGTCGGCACACGGATAGACGACCCGTCGAGCTTGCCCTTGAGTTCGGGCAGGACGAGGCCAACGGCAACAGCGGCACCGGTCGAGGTCGGGATCATCGACATTGCGGCGGCGCGGGCGCGGCGCGGGTCCGAGTGGATCTGGTCGAGGATCTTCTGATCGTTGGTGTAAGCGTGGATCGTCGTCATCAGGCCGCGCTCGATACCGATCTTCTCGTGCAGCACCTTGGCCATCGGCGCAAGGCAGTTGGTGGTGCACGATGCGTTCGACACGATCACATGCTCGGCGCCGATCTTGTCGTGGTTCACGCCATAGACGACGGTCAGGTCGACTTCCTTGGCAGGGGCCGAGATCAGGACGCGCTTGGCGCCGGCGTCGAGATGCGCCTGACCGCCCTTGCGGTCGGTGAAAAAGCCTGTGCATTCCAGCGCGATGTCGATGCCGTTGGCGGCGTGGGGCAGCTTGGCGGGATCGCGCTCGGCGGTCACCTGGATGCGCTTGCCGTTGACGATCAGGTCGCTGCCATCGACTTCGACATTGCCGTTGAACGGGCCATGGACCGAATCGCGTTGGAAAAGGCGGGCGTTTGCCTTGGCGTCGGCCAGATCGTTGATCGACACCAGTTCGAGGTCATGGTCGGTGCGTTCCAATATGGCGCGCGCCACATTACGGCCGATGCGTCCGAAACCATTGATTGCGACTTTCACTGCCATGTCGAGCTGTCCTTTCTGCGAATGGTCGGCCGGTCCTTAATTGCTCAGCCGTGCCAGTATCTGGGGGGTGATAGCATCGGCCGTAAGGCCGAAATGCCTGAATAGGTCTTCGATCGGCGCCGAGGCGCCAAAACTGTCGAGGCCGAAGCGCAGGCCGTCGCGGCCAGTGTAGCGTTCCCAGCCGAAGGTCGTTCCCGCCTCGATCGAAACGATCAATGCGCCGGCGGGAAGCAGATCGGCCTGATAGGCGGCGTCCTGTTCGTCGAACAATTCGGTCGACACCATCGAGACGACATCGGCGCCGTGGCCAGCCGCTTCGAGCTTATCGGCAACCTCGATCGCGAGCGACACTTCGGAACCCGTCGCAACCAGCACGACCTTGCGCGCCGCCGACGCCCCGCGAAGGCGGTAACCGCCTTTGGCGCAAAGATTTTCCGTGACGTCATGGCGCAGCGGCGGCAGGTTCTGGCGGGTCAGTGCAAGCAGCGACGGCCGGTCAGTCTGTGCGAGCGCGAGCGCCCAGCATTCGGCGGTTTCGACCGCGTCGGCGGGACGCATGACGAGCAGGCCCGGCATCGCGCGCAGCGATTGCAGATGCTCGATCGGTTGGTGCGTCGGGCCGTCTTCGCCCAGCCCGATACTGTCGTGCGTCATCACATAGACGACGCGCTGCTTCTGCAGCGCCGACAGGCGGATCGCCGCGCGGCAATAATCGGCGAACACAAGAAAGGTGCCGCCATAGGGGACAACGCCGCCGTGCAGCGCCATGCCGTTCATCGCCGCCGCCATGCCGAACTCGCGGATGCCATAATAGATATAGCGCCCCGAATAATCATTCTTCGTCAGCGGTTTGGTCGATGATGTTTTGGTGTTGTTCGAACCTGTCAGATCGGCGCTGCCGCCAAGCAGCGACGCAATATCGGCGGTGAGCGCGCTCAGCGTGTTTTCCGAAGCCTTGCGCGTCGCAACCTTCGGCGGCTCGGCCACCAGCCCGTCGAGATAGGCCTTGAAGGCATCGCCCGGAACGACCTTGCCGCTCAGACGATCTTCAAATTCCTTTTTCTTTTCGTTGCTTGCAAGGCGATCATTCCATTCGACATGAAGCGCCTTGCCCTTTTCGCCAAAGGCCGCCCACGCCGCCGCGATGTCGGCGGGAATATCGAAAGGTTCGGCGGTCCAGCCCAGTTCCTTGCGCGCGGCGGCGATCTCGTCGGCGCCGAGCGGGGCGCCGTGCGTTGCCGATGTGCCCTGCTTGTTCGGCGCGCCAAAACCGATGATGGTGCGGCACGCGATCAGCGACGGGCGCGGATCGGCGAGCGCAGCGTCGATCGCGCAGCGAATGTCGGCGGGATCGTGCCCGTCGCAGCTTTCGACATGCCAGCCGGTCGCGGCATAGCGCGCCGCGATGTCCTCGCTCGTCGACAGGTCGGTCGATCCGTCGATGGTAATCTTGTTGTCGTCCCAGAGCACGGTCAGGCGCCCGAGACCAAGATGGCCGGCAAGCCCGATCGCTTCGTGGTTGATGCCTTCCATCAGGCAGCCGTCGCCCGCGATCACCCAGGTGCGATGATCGACGAGGTCGTCGCCATAGAGCGCGTTCAGATGCCGCTCGGCGATCGCCATGCCGACCGCAGTGGCAAGCCCCTGTCCCAGCGGGCCGGTGGTCGTTTCGACGCCCTCGAGCTCGAAATTTTCGGGATGCCCGGCGCACGGGCTGTGCAGCTGGCGAAAATTGCGAATGTCGTCGATCGTCGGGCGCGCATAGCCCGCGAGGTGCAGCGTCGCATAAGCGAGCATCGAGCCATGGCCTGCCGACAGCACGAATCGGTCGCGGTCGGCCCATTTGGGATCGCTCGGATCGAATTTCAGATAATCCGAATAGAGCACGGTGGCGACATCGGCCATGCCCATCGGCATCCCCGGGTGGCCGCTGTTGGCGGCCTGTACGGCGTCCATCGCAAGCGCGCGGATCGCGTTGGCGAGCTGACGTTCGGGCATTGTCATGAGTCCCCCGGATAAGGATATAGGGTGGCCGGATTCGGTGGGACAGCCCTTTGCGGTGACGGGGTCAGGAGTCAACCGCTCGCGGCACAAATTCGCGTGCATTTCGGCGCCGACAGGCGATTGCACCCCTCCCCCGGCGCTGCTAACCCTATTGCCATGGAACTCGATCTCGACGAATCCAGCCTCGCTATCGGCCGTATCGAGCGCGCATTGAGCCGCATCGAAAAGGCGCTGGGCGATCGCGCAAACCGCCCCGCACCCGCCGTCGCCGCGCCCGCCGCCGATCAATCGGCGCTGAAGGCCGAGGTTGCGGCGGTAATCGGCGAACTCGATCGACTGATCGCGGAGGCCGATCGTGGCTGATGTCAAACTGACGATCGCGGGCCGCCCCTATGACGTGCATTGCGCCGACGGCGAGGAATCGCAGCTGATTCACCTGGCATCGGTCGTCGATGAAAAGGTGCGCACGATGCCCGGCGGGACCGAGGTTCGCCAGCTGCTGTTCGCCGCGCTGATGCTCGCCGACGAGGCACAGGAAGCGCGCGGCAAGGTCGAAAAGGCCGAGCCGCAGTCGGACTCGCTTCGCGCGGCGGTTGCGCTCGCCGAAAGCCGCGAGGCGGCCGCACGCGACGAACTCAAGGCCGCGATCGCGCGCGAACAGGCAGCACTTAAGGAGCTTCAGGCCGCCCGCGATGCCGCGCCCACCGCCCCTGCTACGGTCAACCCAACTCACAATCGTGCGCTGATGCAAATCGCCGACCGGATCGAAACACTGGCGACGAAGGTCGAGCAACTCCCTTGAGCAAAGCCACGCGCGATCCTACATAGGGGTCGGCGGGTACTGCCCGGCACGAGCTTTTGCGAAAATCCCTGAGGCGATACATCATCCTAGGGAGCTGTCCCTGCCCGGACCCTGGTCCGACGCACATGGTTCCCACCTGACGTTACTGGCGTCAGAGGACTTTCCAGCAAACGACCTCGGCGGTCCCGCCAACCGATTGAGCCAGTCCTGATCCCAAGGGGAAGGCGATGACCGACTTGTCCGCCGACCTGGCCCACCAAAAGCAGAAGCTGCGCGAACGATTGCGCTTCCGGCGGCGGCATTTCGCCGCCAATCTCGACGGAATGGCGCAGCTCGCCGCCTTTCGGGCGCTGCCCGCATCGCTGGTCGAGCGTCTGGCCGATCATGCCGTCGTCGGCGCCTATGTCGCGCACGGCGATGAGCCTGACGTCCTGCCGATGTTCGCCGATCTGGCCGCGGCGGGCGCGCTGGCGCTGCCGCATCACGCCGGCCGCGTCGCCGAAATGGATTTTCGTCGCTGGCGACCGGGCCAATCGCTCGTGAAAGGACCATGGGGGACGCAGCAGCCGGACGGCGACGCGCCTTCGGCAGCGCCGCATGTCATTTTCTGCCCGCTCGTCGGTTTCGATCGTCAGGGCGGCCGCATCGGCCAGGGTGGCGGCCATTATGATCGCTATTTCGCCGCGCATCCCTCGGCTCTGCGGATCGGCATCGGCTGGTCGGTGCAGGAAATCGACGCTATCCCGCGCGAATCGACCGACATCGCGCTCGACGCGATCCTCACCGAACAAGAATTGATCCTTACCGAACAAGAATTGATCCTTTGCGGAGATCGCCTGTGAACGACCAGCCTACCAATCCCCAGCCCAGCTGGCGCAAGCCCGCGGGCATGTTCCTGATTCTGGCGCTGATCGCGGGCTGGACGGTCCTCATCGTCAGCCTGTCGCCGTGGGTGGGCGGCTGGCCGGTCCCCGTGCAGGCGATCTTCTACCTCGTCGCCGGCATCATCTGGATCGCGCCGTTGAAGCCGCTGCTGCGCTGGATGGAACTGGGGACTTGGCGCCGCTAAGGAGCGGCGCCAATCCAGACTATTCCGATGAGGGAATGATCCCAAGCTGCGGTGGCCATTCCGTCCCGAAAGACGAGGAATGGCGCGAGTGACGGGGCTCGAACCCGCGACCTCCGGCGTGACAGGCCGGCACTCTAACCAACTGAGCTACACCCGCGTGTGCTTGGGAGCAGCGCCAATATTGCGCGCGCTCCGGCCTGTCAACCGTCGCGTTCCTCCTGTGTGCGATTTAATCGATCGCGCACCTCGTCGGTCGTCGTCAACGTGCCATGTTCGAACAGGAAACCGGCCAGATCGGGCGTTCCCGTCGACGCCAGCACGGTCTGGAGGATCAGCAGCAAGGGCACCGCAAGCAGCGCGCCGGGTGTTCCCCACACCCATCCCCAAAAGCTCAACGAGACGAGGATCAGCAAAGGATTGATGGTCAGCCGCTTGCCGAGCACCAGCGGCGTGATCAGATTCGCCTCGACCAGATGCACGCCGATAAAGATCAGCGCGGGCAGCAACGCGAATCCCACCGCGTCAAAGGTCATCAGGCCGCCGAGGCCCAGCAACACCGCGGCGACGATCGGCCCCAGATAGGGCACGAAATTGCAGATGCTGACGATCCCGCCCCACATGAAGGGCGACGGCATCCCCAATGCCCAGAGCAGCAGCGCGACGATCAGCCCCAGCATCGCGTTGATCATCGTGATCGTCGCCAGATAGTCGGCGGTCGCATCGACGACATTCTGAATCACCCGCGCCGTCTGCATCGCCCCGTCGAAGCTGCCGCGGCGGCGAATCGTGCCGCGACGCAGCCGCGTCCAGCCCGCGAGGAAGAAAAAGATCACCAGCACCGCAAAAAATAGCTGGATCGCCGCCGCGGGCGCCGAGGAGATGAAATAGTCGACGACCGACGTCGGCGCGGTCGCCGCCACCGCCTGCGCCGTCGCCTCGGTCCCGCTCGCGACCGACATCAAGGTGCGGTCGACGAAGCGCTGGAGCGTCGAGTAAAAATCGATCAGCGGCGCCAGGTTGCTCTGGATCCGCGGGATCGATTCGGGAAGCCGCGCGAACCATCCCGTTGCCGGCACGACGATGATCGCCAGCGCCGCGTTGATGATCGCCAAGAATGTAGCGAGCGACAGAAACGCTGCAAGCGCCGACGGCACGCCGCGTCGCTCAAGCCATTCGAGCAGCGGCACGAGCGCGATCGCGATGACGATCGCCGCGGTCAGCGGCAGAAAAAATTCGGCGCCCGCCTGCAAGGCAAAGGGCAGGCCCAGGCAGAAGCTGGCGCCGAGGATCAGCGCGAGCGCGGCAAGCAGCCGGTCGCGGCGAAAATCGTCGATCTCGATCTGGTGCAGCGGATTGATGCGCGGCGCCCGCTCATCCCTGCTGCCCCTGTCGTCCACCACCCCGCTCTCCCTTGTTAACCGCCTCTTCTTACGCGCGCTTCACGCGTCGCGCCAGTCGCCCCAATTTGCGGCAAAAGCGGGGCGGAGCCTGTCCCTTTTTGAAGCAAAACACAGCTTTCAAACGACTTTTTAACCAGAAATTACCCTTTATCGGCGAATGACGGCTCCAAGGACCAACCTTTCGGAGTCAATTTGATGATGATAGCGCCTGTGGGGGGCGCGAAGCATCGGCTTCTACCCTCTTGTACACTCATCGCCCTGCTGGCCGCGCTTGCGCCGCCGATGCAGGCGAACGCCGCCGGCACGCGCGCCGGTTCGACGATCAGCAATACCGCCACCGCCAGTTTCGACACGGGCGGCGGGCCGACCACCATCGACTCCAACCGCGTCGACCTGCTCGTCGACGAGCTGCTCGACGTCACGGTCGATTCGAGCAATCCCGCCGACGTGCCGACGACGCCGGGCGCGACGGGACAGGTGCTGACCTTCTCGGTCACCAACACGGGCAACGGCGTTGAGGATTTCGCGCTGAGCACGGTGGCGAACGCGGGCGGTGACGATTATGATCCCGCTGTCACGCAAGTCTATCTCGACAATGGCGACGGCCTGTTCGATGCTGGCACCGATACGCTCTATACAGCGGGAGCGAACGATCCGACGCTCGATCCCGACGAAAGCATCACCGTGTTCGTCGCGACGACGACACCCGGAACGGTCGCCGACGGCAATCGTGGCATCGTCAGTCTGATTGCGGCGGCCAAGACCGGAACCGGCGCCCCTGGCACCAGCTTCGCCGGCCAGGGCGAAGGCGGCGGCGACGCTGTCGTCGGCTCGACCGGGGCGGATGGCGAAGATGCGGGCGCCTTTGTCGTTTCGGCCGCGACGGTCACGCTCGTCAAATCGGCCAGCATCACCAACACGCTCGGCACTGCCGATCCCATCCCCGGCGCAACGATCACTTACACGATCGTTGCCACCGTTGCGGGTAGCGGCTCGGTGAACGGGCTCGCGATCACCGACAATATCCCTGCCGACACAAGCTTTGTCCCCGGCTCGATCACGCTCGGCGGCAGCGCCCTTACCGACGCAGCCGACGCCGATGCAGGCGATTACAACGGAACGCGGATCAATGTCGCGCTCGGCACCGTCGCCGGCGGCCAGACCCGCACTGTCACCTTCCAGACCATGATCGACTGATGGAGATGCCCATGCGCCCCGCGCTTCTTTTCCTTTGCGCCGCAGCGCTCCCGGCGCCGGCGGTCGCCGCCAATCAGGTCGCGCTCGACAATAATGTCTTCGTCGAGCGCGTTTCGACCGACCCCGAGGGCAAGCAGCGCATCCTGCTCGAAGAACCCAAGGTCGTCGTTCCCGGCGACCGGCTCGTCTTCGTGCTCAATTATCGTAACGCCGGCGCGCAGCCGGCCGACAAATTTGTGATTACCAATCCGATGCCGTCCGCGGTTCGTTTCGCCGATGCCGGCGACACGCAGCCTTTGGTGTCGGTCGATGGCGGCAAGCAGTGGGGACTGCTCGCCGATCTGTCGGTCCAGGCGGCCGACGGCACGCGCCGCACGGCGCAGCCCGCCGACGTCACGCATATCCGCTGGGCCTTTCAAAAGCCGATTCCGGCAGGCGCCACGGGCAAGCTCATGTTTCGGGGAGTCGTCAAATAGCGACCTGAAAATAACCGCTTCATGATTGCCAGCGGTGGGGAATAGGCAATCGACCAAGCCAGGGAGCTTCAGCTATGACCAGCAAGCTGAACACCGTGGGCTTCATCGGTCTGGCGGCGATCACAAGTCTCGCCGCCACGCCGGCACTTGCTGCCGGCACGACCGCGGGAACCACGATTACCAATACCGCCACCGTCGACTATCAGGTCGGGGGCGTCGCACAGGGCCAGCAATCGGCGTCGGACAATTTCACCATCGACCGCAAGATCAACCTGCTCGTCGAAGAAGTCGGCACCGTCACGACCAATGTCGTTCCGGGGCAGACCAACGCCGTCACGACCTTTCAGCTGACCAACAGCTCGAACGAAGTGCTCGATTTCGCGCTCGTCGCGTCGCAGATCGCCGGCGGCACCGCCGCGCATGGCGGCACCGACAGCTTCGACGCGACCAATGTCCGCGTCTATCGCGACAATATATCGTCGGGCTCGATCGGCAGCTGGGATGCGGGCGATACCCTGATTTCGGGCTATATCGACGAACTCGTCGTCGATACGGCGATCCGGCTGTTCGTCGTCGCCGACATTCCGGCGGCGCTTGCCAACAACGCCGTCGCCGGGGTGACGCTCCGCGCGACCGCACGCGAAGGCGGCACATCGGGCAGCCAGGGTGCGGCGATCACCGAAACCACCGGCGCGAACACCGCCGGCAAGGATACCGTCTTTGCCGACACGGCAGGTGTGACGGGCGATGCCGCGCGCGACGGATCGCACAGCGACAATGACGATTACACGGTGCAGACGGCGACGCTGACCGTCACCAAGACCAGCCGCGTCGTCTCCGATCCGTTCAACAACACGACCAACCCGAAACTGATTCCCGGCGCGGTCGTCGAATATTGCATCGCTGTCGCCAATTCGGGCAGCGCCGATGCCACGTCGGTCGCGATCAACGATCCCGTGCCGGGCCAGCTGACCTTCAGCGCCGGGACGATCCGGCTGAACGGTACGGTGAGCGCGGGAACGTGCAACGCCGATGGCGCCGTTGGCGGCAGCTATTCGGCGCCCAACGTGTCGGGGACGATCGCCACGGTCGCCGCGGGCGCGACGCGCACCCTCGTTTTCCGCGCCACGGTCAACTGACCCTTGTAACGGACGGGAGCAGCGCGCGCGCCGAGTCCACCGGCCGCCGCTGCTCCCTTCGGGGCTGGCATGGCACGCGTTACATCTTTTGGCCTATGGACCGCACTGGTTGCGGCAGCACTGCTGCCTGCGGCCCCGGCGGCGCGCGCGCAGGTGATTACGAACACCGCGTCGGCCGAATGGATGCACGACGGTCATCGCGGTGCGGCGCTGTCCAACCGTGTCGACGTGACCGTCGTTCCGCGTCCACCCGAACCGGCGAGCATCGCCACCTATCGCCTGACGAGCAGCAGCGGCGAGCGGTCGGTGCCGCTGGCGCCGACGCCCTGCGTTCGCGCCGGGACGGGCGGCGTCGGGGCGCTCAGTGCCGCGACAGGGGCGGCGGCTCCGCTTTCCGGCGCCTACGCCGGAATGTCCATCGCCCCGGCATCGCTCCAGCGCAGCGACAGCTTCCGCGCAGGCGAAATGATCGTCGTCGGCGTGACGCTCGCGTCGGCAAACCTCGACCCGCAGGCGCGCGACACGCTGCCCGTCGTCCTTCAACTCGAAAACGGCGACCGCGAATCGATTACCCTCACCGAAACCGCTGGAAACAGCGGCGAGTTCGTCGGTTTTATCAACACCGTCGGTGTCCCTCCCGCCGTAGCGCAGGGCGACTGCCGCCTGTCGGTCGATCCCGGCGCACCGCTGACGCTGCGCGTTTCCGACCAGGCGAGCGCCAGCCTTGTCGCGCTCGCGACGATCGACTTCCTCGTCGACCCGTTCGGCGTCGTGTTCGACAGCGGCGACGGCGCGCCGGTGGCAGGCAGCCGCGTCACGATCGTTGACGCCGCCACCGGCCAGCCCGCCCAGGTGTTCGGCGACGACGGCGTTTCGACCTATCCCTCCAGCGTCATCACCGGACAGCGCGTCACCGATTCGGGCGGCACGGTCTATGACTTCCCGGCGGGCGACTACCGTTTTCCATTTCTCGCGCCCGGCAGCTATCGCCTGATCGTCGAGCCGCCCGCGCCCTTCACCGCGCCGTCGGCGTCGAGCCCTGCCGACCTCGCGGCTTTTCGCCGCCCCGACGACGGCCAGCCGTTCACGATCGTCGACGCCAGCTATGGCCGCGCCTTCACGCTGAACAGCCCCGCCCCGGTACGCGTCGACATTCCCGTCGACCAACCCGGCCTGCCGCTGACCCTGCGCAAGACCACATCGACACAGGTCGCGGTCCCCGGCGATGTCGTGCAGTACCGGATCGAAGTCGCCAATCGCGACGCGCGCCGCAACACCGGCGCGGTGACGGTGCGCGATGTGCTGCCCGCCGGAATGCGCCTGCGCGCCGCCACGGTGCGCGTCGATGGGGTGCGCATCGATGCCGCAGTCGAAGCGAACGGCCGCGCCTTCACCGTCACCCTGCCCGGCATCGCCGCCGCGCGGTCGGCGCTGCTCACCTATCTGGCCGAGGTCGTCGTGTCGGCGCAGCCCGGCAGCGCCCTCAACCGCGCCAGCGCGACCGACAATCGCGGAACGACAAGCAACATCGCCGAAGCGACGATCGCGATCAAACGCGACCAGCTGGGCGACCGCATGACGATCATCGGCCGTATCACCGACGGCGGCTGCGCCGTCGATCCCGCCAAGGCCGCGGGCGTCAAGGGCGTGCGCGTGATGCTGCAGGACGGCAGCTACACCGTCACCGACGAGGATGGCCGCTATCATTTCGAGGGTGTCCGCCCCGGCCTGCATGTCGTGCAGATCGATCCCTCGACGATGCCGCGCGACCGCGAAGCCGTCGATTGTGCGCGCAGCACGCAAAGCGCGGGCAACGCCATCTCGCGCTTCGTCGAAGGCCGCGGCGGCGCGCTGAAACGCGCCGACTTCCGCGCCGCCGCTAGCGCCCCGCGCGCCGCGCCCGACATGGCGGCGCGCATAGCACCGACGCCGCTGTCCGATCCCGAAGCCGCGGGCGCCCATCGCGACTGGCTCGCCGGGCAGGCGCCCGGCATCGGCTGGCTGTTCCCCGCCACCGACCATAATCCGCGCGCCAAGGCGATCCGCGCCGCGATCAAGCACGCGCCGGGCCAGATTGTCACGCTGCGCGTCAACGGCCAGCCCGCCGATCCGCTGACCTTTGAAGGCGTCAGCAAATCGGCCGACGGCGCCGTCGCGGTCAGCCTGTGGCGAGGGCTCGAAATCCGCGAGGGCGAAAACCGACTTGTCGCGGAGGTCAGGGACGCGAACGGCGCGACGATCGAAACGATCGAACGCACCGTCCATTATTCGATCACCCCGATGCGCGCGGCACTGATCCGCGAAAAATCGGTGCTGATCGCCGATGGCGTGACGCGCCCGGTGATCGCCGTGCGCCTGACCGACCGCGACGGCAAGCCGATCCGCGCCGGGCTGACCGGCGATTTCAGCGTCCCCGCTCCCTATTACCCCGCCGTCGAGGCCGATGCGCAACAGGCGCGCCAGCTGTCGGGCCTCGAACGCGCGCAGCCGGTGTGGAAGGTCGATGGCGACGACGGCATCGCTTACATCGAGATCGAACCGACGACCGCCTCGGGCACGCTCGCGATCGATTTCCTGTTTCGTGACGATCGGGTAACGCGCAAACAGGTGATCGAAACCTGGCTCGATCCCGGCAACCGCCCGTGGACGGTCGTCGGCTTTGCCGCGGGCACGCTCGGGTACAACACGCTCGATGACCGGATGGAGCCGGTGGCCGAGACGCTGGACGATCTTAATGCCGATGCGCGGCTCGCGCTCTATGCCAAGGGCCGTGTGCGCGGCAAATGGCTGATGACGCTGGCCTATGACAGCGACAAGGAAGCCGACGATGCGCGCTTCGGCGGCGTGATCGACCCGCGCGCCTATTACACCATCTATGCCGACCGGAACGAGACGCGCTATGACGCCGCCTCGGTGCGCAAGCTCTACCTGCGCCTCGAACGCCCGCAATTTTATGCAATGTTCGGCGATATCGAGACGGGGATTTCGGAACCCGAACTCGCCCGCTACCAGCGCGCGCTCAATGGCGGCAAGGCCGAGTATCGCGGCCGTAACCTCGCGGCGACCGCCTTTGTCGCCGACACCCCCTACCGCTTCCGCCGCGACGAGATTCAGGGCAATGGCCTGACCGGCCCTTACCAGCTCGGCGCGAAGGATATTCTGCCGAACAGCGAGCGGATCGTCATCGAAACGCGCGACCGGCTGCACAGCGAACGCATCGTCGACAGCGTCACCCTTTCGCGCCACGTCGATTATGACATCGACTATCTGTCGGGCACGATCCGCTTCCGCGCGCCGGTGCTCAGCCGCTCGCCCGCCCTCGATCCGCAGTTCATCGTCGCCGAATATGAAGTCGATGGCGTCGGCCAGCGCGTGCTCAACGCCGGCGGCCGCGTCAGCTATCGCTCGACCGACGAAAAGCTGCGCGTCGGCGCGACTTTCATCCACGACGAGGACGGCAACACAAAGACCGACATCGGCGGGATCGATGCCCGTTATCGCCCGAATATGGGCACCGAAGTCCGCGCCGAGCTGGCGGTCAGCGACGCCAAGGCCGCGAATGGCAGCAGCGCCGCTGAAGGAACGGCGAAAGCGTGGCTGATCGAGGCCGAACATCATGGCAGCACCGCCGATTTCCTGGCCTATATCCGCGAGCGCGAAGCGGGTTTCGGTACGGGTCAGCTCAATCGCGGCGAGGACGGCACGCGCAAATTCGGCTTCGACGCGCGCCTGCGCGCGACGCGCACGCTGTCGCTGACGGGAAGCGCGTGGCAGGAAGATTATCTGGACAGCAACGCACGCCGCCGCGCCGCACGCGCGCTGGTCGAATATGACAATGGCAGCAGCGTCGCGCGCGCCGGGCTGACGCACGCCGACGATCGCCTGTCCGACGGCTCGCGCAACCGCTCGACCATCGTCCAGCTCGGCGCGACGCAGCGTCTGTTCGCCAAGCGCCTCGAACTCGACGCGCAGACCGAATTCGCGCTGGGCGGCCAGGATGCGAGCATCGATTTCCCGACGCGGCACCGGCTGGGCGCACGCTTCGGCATCAGCCGCGACGTCAATTTGGTCGGCAGCTATGAAATCGCCGACGGCGACACGATCCGCGCGCGCACCGCGCGGCTCGGCTTCGACATGGCGCCTTGGGCCGGTGCGCGCCTGCTCGCCACCGCGAACCGGCAGGACATCGGCGAATATGGCCCGCGCAGCTTTGCCGCCTATGGCCTGTCGCAGTCGCTGAAGCTCGGCGAACATCTGTCGGTCGATGTTTCGGTCGACGGCAATCGCACGATCGGCGGCGTCCGCGCGGGCGATGTGCTGAACGCCGAACAGCCGGTCGCATCGGGTGGCTTCCTCGGCACGGGCGGCACGCTGACCGAAGATTTCTTCGCGGTCAGCACCGGCGCGACGTATCGCGCTGACCGTTGGACACTCACCGGCCGCGCCGAATATCGCGATGGCGAGATCGCCAACCGCACCGGCCTGACGCTCGGCGGCCTGCGCCAGCTTGGCGAAGGTCGCGCCTTGGGCGCGCTCTTCACCTATGCCAAGGCGAGGGGCAGCGCCGGGGTGCCGACGACCGAGGTCATCCAGTTCGAGATGAGCTGGGCGCACCGCCCCGCCGATTCGCGGATTTCGTGGCTGGGCAAGAGCGAATTCCGCTCGGACAGGGTGCGCGACGCGGTTGCGGGCCAAGCCGGGCCGATCGGCGGCGCGCTGACGATCGACGGCGATGCGACAAGCCGCCGACTGCTGAACAGCCTTTCGGTTAACTGGACCCCGCTCGGCGCGCGCGGCGAAGGCGGCACGTGGTATGAGCGCGCCGAAATCGGGCTCTTTTGGGGCACGCGCTATAATTTCGACCGCTTCGGCGTCGACGATGTGAAGGGCTGGTCGAACCTGATCGGCGCCGACTTTCGCTTCAATCTCGGCGAGCATGTCGATGTCGGCGCGTCGGGCACCGTCCGCGTCGGCACCGCTGCCGATACAGTCAGCTGGGCGGGCGGGCCGACACTGACGCTGGCGCCTATGACGAACGCCAACATCACCTTCGGCTATAATTTCGCGGGTTTCTACGACCGCGATTTCAAAGACGCGCGTTTTTCGCGCTCGGGCGCTTATGTGACCTTCAAGCTGAAGTTCGACCAGACGAGTTTCGCGGGGCTGGGGCTGCTGTAGCAAATCGTCGCCCCCGCGAAGGCGGGGCCGCCATCGGCCTTGCGCAAGGTGGCCAGCGGCCCCCGCCTTCGCGGGGGCGTCGGGTTCAAATCAATCCGCGAACAACAATACCGGCGTTTCGATCAGCTTCTTCAATGCCTGAACATAGCTCGCGGCATCCCAGCCATCGACCACCCGGTGGTCGCAGCTGATCGACAGGTTCATCAGCTTCGCCCGCCGTATGTCGTCACCGTCGAACACCGGGCGCTCGACGATCTTGTTCGGCCCGATGATCGCCACCTCGGGCCGGTTGATCACCGGCGTCGTTGCAATGCCGCCAAGCGGCCCAAGCGACGTGACGGTCAACGTGCCGCCGGTCAGCTCCTCGACCTTCGCCTTCCCGGTGCGCGCGGCTTCGGCAAGGCGCGTGATCTCGCTTGCGAGCTGCCAGACATTCATGTCCTGCGCGTCGCGGATCACCGGAACCATTAACCCGGCGTCGGTCTGCGTCGCCATGCCCAGATGCACCGCGCCATAACGCGTCACCACGCCACCCTCGTCGTCATAGCGCGCGTTGATCCTCGGAAATTGCGGGATCTTGCGGCAGATCGCGACGATCAGGAAGGGCATCATCGTCAGCTTCGGCCGCCCGCCGCGGTTGGCGTTAAGGTCCGCGCGCATGTCTTCCAGCGCGGTGACGTCCATTTCCTCGACATAGGTGAAGTGCGGAATCGCGCGCTTCGACGCCGCCATATTCTCGGCAATCTTGCGGCGCATCCCGATGACCTTGATCGGTTCGTCGGCGCGCGCGCGGCTCGCACCGGGGGCGTGATAGCCCTGCCCCGCGCTGTAACGCAGGAAGGCATCGAGGTCGGCGTGGCGGATGCGGTCGCCGCCGGATTGCACCTGGCTGAGATCGACACCGAGATCCTTGGCGCGAGCGCGGACGGCGGGCGATGCCAGAACCGACTTCCCATGCGCCGTTTGCCCTGAGCTTGTCGAAGGGCTGTTCTTCGAAGGCAAGGACGGTGCTTCGACAAGCTCAGCACGAACGGGTTCGGGGGGTGGCGCCACCTCCGCGACAGATGCTTCCTCGGCGCCCGGCGTCTCCGAGACGATCTCTTCCTCGACCGGCGTATCGGCAGGCGGCGCATCGACCGTGCCGTCCCCATCCGCATCGGTCTCGATCACCGCCAACGTCGATCCGATCGGGATTAGGTCGCCAACCTCGCCCGCCAGTTCAACGACGACCCCCGACACCGGCGATTCCATTTCGACGGTCGCCTTGTCGGTCATCATGTCGGCAAGCTGCGCATCTTCCTCGACGCGCTCGCCCACTTTGACGTGCCAGGCGACGATCTCGGCTTCGGCGATGCCTTCGCCAATGTCGGGCAGGCGGAATGAATAGCGGGCCATGGCGTCAGTCCTTCAGGATTTTGGTGAGCGCGGTCGCGATGCGCACCGGGCCGGGGAAATAGGCCCATTCGAGGCTATGCGGATAAGGTGTGTCGAAACCGGTGACGCGCTCGACCGGCGCTTCGAGGTGATAGAAGCAGCGTTCTTGCACCAGCGCCGCCAGTTCGGCGCCAAAGCCCGAGGTGCGCGTAGCTTCGTGGATGATCAGGCAGCGGCCGGTCTTTTTCACCGACGCCTCGATCGCCTCGATGTCGAGCGGCAACAAGGTGCGCAGGTCGAGGATTTCGGCGTCGATGCCCATTTCCTCGACGATCGTCTTGGTGACATGCACCATCGTGCCATAGGCAAGGATCGTCAGCGCCTCGCCGTCGCGCACCGTCGCCGCCTTGCCGAGGTCGATGCGGTAATAGCCCTCGGGCACCGCGCTTGCTGCATGTTTGGACCAGGGCTCGACCGGGCGGTCGTAATAGCCGCTAAACGGGCCATTATAGATGCGCTTGGGTTCGAGGAAAACGACGGGGTCGTTATCCTCGATCGCCGCGATCAGCAGGCCTTTGGCGTCATAGGGGTTTGACGGGATCACCGTCTTGACGCCGCAAATATGCGTCATGATGCTTTCGGGCGACTGGCTGTGCGTCTGGCCGCCGAAAATCCCGCCCCCGAATGGCGTGCGCACCGTCATCGGACAGATAAAATCGTTCGCCGAACGGTAACGCAGCCGCGCCGCTTCGCTCACAAGCTGGTCGAGACCCGGATAGATATAGTCCGCGAACTGAATTTCGGGGACGGGACGCAGGCCATAGGCGCCCATGCCGACCGCGACACCGATGATGCCGCATTCGTTGATCGGCGTGTCGAACACGCGCGTCTTGCCATGCTTTTTCTGGAGGCCCGCGGTCGCGCGGAACACGCCGCCGAAATAGCCGACATCCTCGCCCATCACGACGGTCGCCGGATCGCGTTCGAGCATGACGTCCATGGCGCTGTTGATCGCCTCGATCATGTTCATCGTTTTGGTGTCTTCCGCCATTATTCGGGCTTCCAGTCGGGGCCGAACTTGGCCTCTTGTTCGGCGAGCATCTGCGCGCATTGTTCCTTGAGGTGCCAGGGCATCTCTTCAAACACATCCTCGAACATCGTTTCGAACGGCTGGTGCATCCCGTGGCCAAGAATGCCGAGCTTTTCCGACTGTTTCTGCGTCGTCTTGACCAGCTCGTCGAGTTCTTTCGCCTGCGCTTCGTGGCGCTCGGCATCCCATTCGCCGAGCAGCTCAAGATGCTCGCGTAGCCGCGCGATCGGGTCACCGAACGGCCAGGCGGTCGCCTCGCCCGCGGGACGGTACGCGCTCGGATCGTCCGAGGTGCTGTGGCCTTCGCTGCGATAGGTGAAATGCTCGATCAGTGTCGGGCCGTTGTTCGTCCGCGCGCGATCGGCAGCCCATTGCGTCGCGGCATAAACCGCGAGCGGATCATTGCCGTCGATGCGCAGCCCGGCAATGCCGTAACCCACGGCGCGCGCCGCAAAGGTCGTGCGCTCGCCCCCGGCAAAGCCCGAAAAGCTCGAAATCGCCCACTGGTTATTGACGACGTTGAAGATAACCGGCGCGTTGTACACAGTCGCAAAGGTCAGCGCCGAGTGAAAGTCGCCCTCGGCCGACGAGCCCTCGCCGCACCACACGGTCGCGATGCGGCTGTCGCCCTTCGACGCCGACGCCATCGCCCAGCCCACCGCCTGCGGATATTGGGTCGCGAGATTGCCCGAGACGCTGAAAAAACCATGTTCGGGCGCCGAATACATGATCGGCAGCTGGCGGCCCATCAGGTGATCACCGCGGTTCGAATAGATCTGGTTCATCATCTGGATCAGCGGATAGTCGCGCGCGATCAAAATGCCCTGCTGGCGATAGCTGGGGAAGCACATGTCGGCGCGATCGATCGCCATCGTCGAGGCGATCGAGGTCGCCTCCTCGCCCGTGCATTTCATGTAAAAGCTGGTCTTGCCCTGCCGCTGCGCGCGGAACATGCGGTCGTCGAACGCGCGCGTCAGCATCATGTAACGCAGCATGGTGCGCAGCCGTTCGGGCGCCAGATTGGGATTCCACGGCCCCTTCGCCTGTCCGTCGAAGTCGAGGACGCGGACAAGGCCATAGCATAGCTCGCGCATCGCATCGGGCTTGGTCGCTTCGCCGGGACGCGGGGTCGCATCGACCGCGGGAACCTCAATGTCGCCGAAGTCGGGCGTGTCGCCGGGGCGATAGCGCGGCTCGGGGATATGAAGCGACAGCGGCGGCAGGTTGCTCGCCGGGCGGCTGTCCGGTTCAGGCATATCTTCTTCCCTTCGGGCGCGAATCGGCGCCTAGTTATATTTCACGTTGACGACATATTATTACGGTCGCCATACGAATGCAACGGCGGCCGTCAGACTGCGATAGGCGCGGAAATCGGCGCTTGCGGGGCATAATCCTCGACCGCAAAATCCTCGAACCGATAATCGAAAATGCTGTCCGGGCGGCGCAGGATGCTGAGCCGCGGCTTCCCGTCCGGCACCCGCGCCAATTGCTGTTCCACCAGCTCGGCATGATTGAGATAAAGATGCACGTCGCCGCCGGTCCACACGACCTCATGCGCATGAAGGTCGCACTGATCGGCGATCATCCGCGTCAGCAGCGCCGCCTCGAAAATATTGAACGCAAAGCCCAGGCCCAGGTCGCACGACCGCTGGAACAACAGGCACGACAGCCCGCCATCGCTGCGAACATGGAATTGATAGGTCATGTGGCACGGCGGCAGCGCCATCCGGTCCAGATCGGCGACATTCCAGCCGGTGAAAATGTGCCGCCGCGACCCCGGATTGGTCCTGAGCGAGTCGATCAGCGCCGCAATCTGGTTGTGCCCGCGTTCGGCGCGGCGAAATAGCCCCTCGCCCGCCGGCTCGTAGCGCGGCCAGTTCACCCACTGATGGCCGTAGACGGGGCCAAGGTCGCCCCACGCCGCGGCAAAGCCCGCGTCGGCGACGATGCGCGCCTCGAAATCCGCGGCGCTGATGTCGTCGCCCGTCGCGCGGCGATATTTGTCGAGCGGCCAGTCGGTCCAGATCTTCACCCCCTGCGCGACGAGCGAGCGGATATTGGTGTCGCCGGTCAGGAACCACAGCAATTCGCGCAGCGCGGTCTTCCAATAGACGCGCTTCGTCGTCAGCAGCGGAATGGCATCGTCCTTCAACGAGAATCGCATCGTTTCGCCGAACAGCGACCGCGTCCCGACTCCGGTGCGATCGACGCGCTCGTCGCCTTCGACCCAGACGCGGCGCATCAGGTCAAGATATTGCAATTCATAATGGATGGAATCAGCCAAGGCGCGCTCCCTTTCTTTCCCCATCATTGCTAGGCCTCGCGCCGCGCGGCGACAAGGGATTCGCCGGAACCGCCCCGCCGATCCGTCCGATGCGGCGCAGTCGGCAGTTGGGTCCGGCGGGCGCCTGCGCCATGCGCCGATGATGACGATCTTCGAACCCGTCGGCAAAGCCCATGCCGCCGCGATGCGTCCGGGCTTCGTGCCGTGCGACGCCGAAGGCGCGGTCGCGGCGCAATTGCTGCGCCCCCGGTTCGACGATGATCGCGAAAGCCTGCTCCTTGCCGCCTTTGACGCATTTGAACGACTGGTCCGTTTCGAAAGCATCGACAGCGAAACGCCGCGCCGCTGTATCATCCCGCCGCGATGCTGGCGCAGGCTGCTGGTCAGCAGCACCGCGACCGTCGTCATGGCGCACAACCACCCCTCGGGCATCGCCTGGCCGAGCGATGCCGACATTGCCGCAACGCACGACGCCGCGCTTTTTCTGAGGACAATCGGTATCGATCTTGCCGATCATCTGATTTTCGTCGCCGATGGTCATTTCAGCTTTCGAACTGCCCAAATGCTGTAGTTTGGGCAATCGACTTGACTGTGCCGATTGGCGCTTGAAGTTCGCAGATTGCGCGTCTAGAGGACCGCCCTGCCTTCGCGGCGGCCACGGCCGACGCGCAGATCGGTCGGGGAGTAGCTCAGCCTGGTAGAGCACTGTCTTCGGGAGGCAGGGGCCGGAGGTTCGAATCCTCTCTCCCCGACCAATTTCCTGCATATTTCAGATTTTGCACCGTCGCTTCTTGTAAGTCGGCGAACATGTCCCTAGATTTATCCTACGCCGCCATGGTTTTCCCCCTTTCCATCGCGGTGAGTGCCCTCCTCGGAAACGATGCGGGCGCGTCCTCCCTGGACCCTGGCCACCTCGTACTTCGGTACGAGGTGGTTTTTTATTCGGCAGCCTCCGGCAGGGATTCGGCGTCGGGGCGCCATTGTCCGGCCTCCCGCACCAAATCGGCAAACCAGCGCGAAAGGCGAGCGACACGCGCTGCATCGGGCAGCCGCTCGGCCGTCAGATAGAGACTGCGGTCGATCTCGATCTGGATCGCATGAACGCCGTGGGCGGGCCGCCCATGGGTGCGGACGATATGCCCGCCGGCATAGGGTTGGTTGCGCAGCACCTTTTCCCGCAGCGCCGCAGCCGATTCCATCACCATTTCGACGAGCGCTTCGTTCGCGGTCGCGCCGAACCGATCGCCAATGACGATTCGCGCGCCATGCCCCGGTTGTCCGGGCGGAATCGCCGGCATCGAGTGGAGGTCGATCAGGATCGCGAAGCCGAACCGCGCGCGCACCGTCGCAATTTCGGCTGCCAAAGCCGCATGATAGGGCCGGTGCAGCCGGTCCAGTCGCCACTCCAGCGCGGCGCTATTGATCGGTTGCTTCCACAAGGGGCCGCAATCGGCAAGCCGCGTAGGCACGACCCCAAGCCCCGCCCGCTCCTTGCGCCCCGGCGCTGCGAATTGGGCGCGCAGCGTCGGTTCGACCTCGCCGGGCGCCATCTGTCCTTCACCGCGATTGCAGTCGGCGACCGCGCGCGCCCAAAGCGCAGCGACGATGGTCGCGCCCGCGTCACCCGCACCCGCGGCGATGTGGTCGCACCAGCTGTCCTCCAGCCGCTCCAGCGCCGCGCGATCGACGCGCGCAGCCTCCAATATCTCGGCCGGATAGATGCGTCCGGCGTGCGGCACCGAAACAATGACCGGGCCCGGCATCGCCTGGCGGTTGACGGCGATGGCCGCAGGGGAGATGATGCGCGACGTCATGGGGGATGGGTGGCAAAAAAAGCCGGAGGAATCCAGCGGACCACGCCAATTTGTTAAATCTCTGCCGCTATGCGGTATTGCAAAGGGAGCGTCGCCGCGCGGAACCGGCGATGCCCAAGGACCAGGGAACCGATTTTTACGATGATTCGCATCTTGCTGGCCGAAGACGACGACGTGATGCGCGAATATCTCGCGCGTGCGCTTACAAGCGCGGGCTATCACGTCACCGCGGTCGATCGCGGCACGGCGGCGGTTCCCTATATCGATTCGGGCACCTTCGACCTGCTGCTCTCCGACATCGTGATGCCCGAAATGGACGGCATCGAGCTCGCCCAGCACACAGCGAAGGCAGCGCCGCAAACGCAGGTGATGTTCATTACCGGATTCGCGGCGGTTTCGCTGCGCGCCGAGGAAAATGTGCCGCAGGCCAAGCTGCTCTCCAAACCCTTCCATCTCAAGGATCTGGTGCGCGAGGTCGACATGCTGTTCGGGCGCGCCGACCAGTCGCATCTACAATAAACGCAGCGATCCACCGAAGGGCTTGCCAAGCCGCTCCAAGGCCTTTAGGGGGCGCGTCACCCCAAGGGATGGGCGTGTAGCTCAGTGGTAGAGCACTGTGTTGACATCGCAGGGGTCGCAAGTTCAATCCTTGCCACGCCCACCATTCAAAACGCCGCCGACCCGCCGGGTTGGCGGCGTTTTTGATTCAGGCCATCCCTTTCGCCAGGTCGCCGCGCGAGGCGTCTCCGATCTGGCTGCCACCATCGCAATCGAGGATCGTCCCGGTGATATAGCCCGCCGCGGGCGAGCAGAGGAACACCGCCGATTCGGCGACCTCCTCGATCCGGCCCCAGCGTTTCATCGCGATGCGGTCGTAATGCGCCTGCCGCGTTTCGGCGTCGGGCGCGAGGCGCTTCATGCCTTCGGTATCGGCGATCGGTCCCGGCGAGATGCCGTTCACGCGTACCTCCGGCCCCCATTCGAGCGCGAGCACACGGATCAGCTGGTTGATCCCCGCCTTTGCCGCACAGGCGTGCGCCTGCAAGGCCGAGGCGTTGACGGCCTGACCCGCGGTGATCGCGATCAGCGACGCGCCGGGCCGCACCAGCAAATCGTGGCAGCCGCGAAAGACGTTGAAGGTGCCGTTGAGGTCGATGTCGACCACCGTACGAAAGGCGTTCGCCGACATGCCGAGCACGGGCGCCAGAAAATTGCCCGCCGCGCCCGATATGACGATGTCCATCGGCCCCAGCTCGCCCGCGACGCGCTCCATCACGCCGCGGATCGCCGCATAGTCGCGCACATCGCCCGACAGGCCCAGCGCGCCTTCGCCGATCTCGGCCGCCGCGCGCGCCGCCTTGTCGGGATCGCGCCCCGCCACCGCGACCTTCGCGCCCAGTTCGGCGAAGCGCTTGGCGATGCCCAGGTTGATACCGCTCGTCCCGCCCGCAACGAAGGCGGTCTTTCCGGCCAACAGATTATCGCGAAATGTCGACATGACCCCTATCCTCTCTCTCGCTTCGGTCGCCGATCCGGAGTTGACGGATCGAAACCAGTCGCCTTTTGAAACCAAAGGTCAGGATCCTTATATTCCGCGATCGAGGTTTGAAGCGATTTTGTTCAGTGCGAGGAGGCAAGGCGAAGGAATATGTCGATATTTCGAGACTTGCCGACGAAGCAATGGACAAAATCGGTCAAATCCCGAAGGGACGTCGAAATGGCTTCGATCTCGGACCTGTGCGGCCTTGCGGGTAGCGATGCTACCCGCTGCACCCACCCAGACCCGATCTCTTCGCCATTTCGACGCCTCGACCGCGGAATATATGGATCCTGACCTTAGACAGACAACAAGGATGATCCGATGGCAAGTGCCGGCCCCACCTCGAACAGCTTTATCTCGCAGCGGCTGAAGCTGCATTATGTCGATTGGGGCAATCGCGGCGCGCCCCCCTTGCTGCTCATCCATGGCGGGCGCGATCATTGCCGCAACTGGGACTGGGTCGCCGAGCGGCTTCGCGACCGCTTCCACGTCATTGCCCCCGACCTGCGCGGTCATGGCGACAGCGCCTGGTCGCCCGACGGCAATTACGCGATCGACGGGTTCGTCTATGACGTTGCGCAACTGGTCCACCAGCTCGATCAGGGCCCGGTTTCGATCGTCGCGCATTCGATGGGGGGCAATATCGCGCTCCGCTATACCGGCCTCTATCCCGCCAATGTGCAAAAGCTCGTCGCCATCGAAGGCCTCGGCCCCTCGCCCAAGCTGCTCGCTGAGCGCGCCGAAACCCCCTACGCCGACCGTTTCCGCAAATGGATCGACGACAAGCGCCAGGCCGCGGGGCGCACCCCGCGCCGCTATGCGACGATCGAGGATGCCCTCGCGCGGATGATGGCGGAAAACGCCTATCTAACCGAAGCGCAGGCGCGCCACCTCACCATCCATGGCGTCAGCCGCAACGAGGATGGGACGTGGAGCTGGAAGTTCGACAATTATCTCAACGTCTGGCCGGCCTTCGACATGCAACAGGACGATATCGCCTCGCTGTGGGGCGCGATCACCTGCCCCACCCTCCTGCTCTATGGCGCCGACAGCTGGGCCTCGAACCCCGAAAAGGACGGGCGCCTCAGCCATTTCAACACGGCAAAAGTGATCGAGTTCGAAAATGCCGGCCACTGGCTCCACCACGACCAGTTCGACCGGTTCATGTCCACGTTAGACGATTTCCTTTAAACCGGCGCCGACGGCGCGCCCCGGCGCGCGACACGAGGCGGCATGATGGCATATTCAGGGCAGGTTTCGAGGCCGCAGAAACTGCTGTCGGGCGGCGCGGCGCTGGTCGCGGCGCTCGCCATCGGCGTCGGCCTCGCGCGCGGGCTCGACCTCGATGTCGTTCGCCGCGCGAGCGAGGCGATCACCGCGGTCGCCCTGCCCGCCCCTCCCGTTCCGCGCGACGAGGCGGTTCCGGCACCAGCGCCGAGCGAGCGCGCCGCGGGCAAGGCTTCGGCCGCGAACAAGCAGGCGAAGGCCGCCGCGGTCGCCGCGCCGCCCCCGAAACTGCCGCCGCTCACTCCGCCGATCGCTGCGGCGCCGCAACCGGGTGCGGGCAACGCCCCTTCCGCCGGGGCCACGCCCGATCCCGGCCCCGGATCGGGGGCGGGCGGCCGCGGCGACGGCACGGGTGCCGGCGGCGCGGGAAGCGGAACCGGCGGCGGTACCAAGGCCGTGTGGCGCAGCGGCACGATCCGCGACCGCGACTATCCGCGCGATGCCAGTCGCGAGCGCGCGGGCGGCGAGGTCGAGGTGCGCTTTACCATCGAGGCCGATGGCCGCGTCACCGAATGCGGCGTCACGAAATCGAGCGGCAACGCCGCGCTCGACCGGCGGACCTGTGAGCTTATCGAGGCGCGCTTCCGCTTCAAACCCGCGACCAATGCCGCGGGCGAGCCCATCGCCAGTCCTTACGGCTGGCGCCAGCGCTGGTGGTTGGAGCCGCGCGGCTAGCGCGTCATTTACACTTGAAGAAGGTGGCGGAGACGGAGGGATTCGAACCCTCGGTACCGGATTTACCAGTACGACGGTTTAGCAAACCGTTGGTTTCAGCCACTCACCCACGTCTCCGCATGGTCTGCCGCGCTAACGGCAGGTTTGGCTTAGGCGGGTCGCTATAGCCATGCGCTTCGTACCCCGCAACGCCAAAGATGGTCCTTTTTTCGCGCGCTCTCCGGCATTTCGTCGGCAAATCGATTCGGTCTGGCGCAAAATCGACTCGGGTCATCGCCCGTTCATTGCCCGCCCGCCAAAGCGAGTCATGATTAATGCGGGTTTCGCCGTCGTGGCGACATATAATCCTTGGGGGTCACAAATGCGTAAGACGTTCACCAGCCTGGCCTTGGCGACATTGGCGTCGATCGGCCTCGCGCTGACGCCGGTTCCGGCGGCGGCGCAGATGCGCGAAATCGACCCCAGCAGTATGCAGGTCGACTCTGATCTGGATAATCCATCGCCACCACCGGCGACGAGCGATCCGCTGCCGAGCGAATCCTATGACAGCGACCTCGCCACCGGTGAGCAGCAGACGAGCGAAGTGCCTGCCGATGGCACCGCGTCGGGCGGCCAAAGCACCGACATGACCGCGACCAGCGTCGATGCCGAAGCGGGTTCGACCTATAAGAAGGATGACCTCATCGGTGCGGCTGAAGGCGTGTTCGGCAAGGGTGCGCAGGGCCTTGCCGCGATGATCGAGGATATATTGCGCAAGCAGGGCGAACCCAACGCCTATATCGTCGGGCGCGAGGCCGGCGGCGCGCTCGTGCTGGGTGTGCGTTATGGGTCGGGCACGCTGCACCACAAGATCGAGGGCGAGCTTCCCGCTTATTGGACCGGCCCGTCGATCGGCTTCGACGCAGGCGCCAACGCGGGCAACACCTTCGTCCTCGTCTATAACCTCTTCGACAGCGAAGATCTCTACAAACGCTATCCCGCGGGCGAAGGCGCCGCCTATCTCGTCGGCGGCTTCAATGCCAGCTACCTGCGCCGCGGCGACGTGGTGCTAATCCCGATCCGCGTCGGCGTCGGCGCGCGGCTCGGCGCCAACGTCGGCTATATGAAGTTCCGCAAAAAACAGAATTGGGTGCCCTTCTGACACCAACCCGCCCGCCCCGGGGGCAAGAACCCGCGCCTCGGCGCGGGCTTTTTCTTTGGGAGAGAATGGCGGTTGATGACCGATTGCGGTCTTTTGCCTGAAGGGCCGGGTTGGAACAGGATTCGCGCAGAGGCGCAGAGATCGCAGAGTTGAAGCGCACTCTTCTCTGCGATCTCTGCGCCTCTGCGCGAATCTTATAGAATGCCGCGTTCCGACCGAAAGCAGCCATTTCTATCGTCGTCATCCCGGCGAAGGCCGGGATCTCACCCTCTCGTCCTGACGCACCGGCGAGATCCCGGCCTTCGCCGGGATGCCGAATAAGGAAGGCCAGGAATCCACCCCAAGTCGGACATCTGCCACGAAAAAGCGCTGTCCTACATAGCCCGGCTGTGCCAGCCTTGATCACGGTCCTTTCCATATGTGGACAAAAGCGATGTGGCACACCTACGGGTGCGCGCAAGACTCTGGGCGGCATTGTACGCCGGAGCGGCCCAACCAGGACGACGCGCAAGGCTGACCTTTACTGAACTTTGGAACCACTTCGCGACCTCTGGCCCGATCGGGCCGATCACCCAACCCGGCCTGATCAACAGCGAAGTCACCCTATCCGGCAGCCTCCAGCTTATCCTGCGTGCGCAGCTCGAAATCGGAGGCGTCGTGGCGTTCGCGAAGCTGGCTCGCCGGATCGCCGGTCAGGCGGTTGACCATCCGCCCGCGCTTCACCGCCGGGCGCGCGGCAAGCTGGTCGGTCCAGCGCAGAACATTCTTATACTCCTGCACCTGCAAAAACTCGCCCGCATCATAGACCAGCCCCTTAACGAGCGCGCCATACCAGGGCCAGATCGCCATGTCGGCGATCGTATAGTCGCCGCCCGCGATAAATTCGCTCTCAGCAAGGCGCCGGTCGAGCACGTCGAGCTGGCGCTTCACTTCCATTGCATAACGATTGATCGGATATTCCTGCTTCGTCGGTGCATAGGCATAGAAATGCCCGAAGCCGCCGCCGAGAAAAGGCGCACTGCCCATCTGCCACATCAGCCACGACAGGGTTTCGGCGCGCTTCGCGGTATCGGTCGGCAGGAAGGCGCCGAACTTCTCCGCCAGATGGATCAGGATCGCGCCCGATTCGAAAACCCGGATCGGCTCCGGCCCGCTGCGGTCGATCAGCGCGGGGATCTTGCTGTTCGGATTGGCGCCGACGAAGCCGCTCGAAAACTGGTCGCCCTCGCCGATGTTGATCAGCCAGGCGTCATATTCGGCGCCGCTGTGCCCCGCTGCCAGCAGCTCCTCGAGCATCACCGTCACCTTCACGCCATTGGGCGTGCCGAGCGAGTAGAGCTGGAGCGGATGCTTGCCGACGGGCAGATCCTTGTCGTGCGTCGGCCCCGCGACCGGGCGGTTGATATTGGCGAAACGCCCGCCGCTTTCCTTGTCCCACGTCCAGATTTTCGGCGGCACATATTCGCTGGTGTCGGTCATCGGGAGGCTCCTTGGCTGATTTTTATACCGACCGGTAACGTAAGTGGCCACGCCCGCGCTGTCCACCCTTGCCCGGTCAAATAATATTTGCCGCGCGCAAAGCCGCTATCGCCTCGGCATTATATCCGATCTCGGCGAGGATGGCGTCGCTATGCTCGCCGAGCTGCGGCGCGCGGGCCGCCGCGACCTTGTCGCTCGCCGACAGGTGGATCGGCGCGCGGATGACTGGCACTTCACCCGGCACGCCCGGATAGACGACGGGTTCGACGAGTCGCATCGCTGCGACCTGCGGCTGCGCCAGCACTTCGCTCGGACGCAGCACCGGCGCCGCCGGCACGCGCGCCGCGCCCAGTTCGGCGATGGCGTCGGCGCTCGTGCGCTCGATGCACCAGCGTTGCATGATCGCGCTCAACTCCGCGCCATTGTCGCCGCGCAATATGTCGCTGGCATAGCGCGGATCATCGACGAGTTCGGGTTGCCCGACAAGCCCCGCCCAGCGCGCAAATATGCCATTGCCGACGATCTGCGTGACGATCCAGCCGTCGCGCGTGCGAAACAGGTCGGTCGGGGCCGAGCTGAAGCTGCGGTTGCCGATCGGCTGGCGGTCGATGCCGTTCAGCGCATGGTCGATGGTGAGCGCGTTCGACAGCGCGAGGGCGGTTCCGAGCAGCGACCCGGACACGCATTGCCCCCGGCCCGTCGCCTCGCGCTCGCGCAGCGCGAGCAGGATGCCAAAGGCACAGTGGAGCGCGGTGCCGAAATCGACATAATTGACCTGCGCGCGATAGGGCTGATCCGCCGTGCCGGTGAGGTGGACCGTCCCCGACATCGCCTGTCCCACCGCGTCGAAGCCGACGCGGCTCGCCAGCGGCCCTTCGCTGCCAAAGGCGGAGGCGGTCGCGAGGATGATGCGCGGGTTGATGGCAGACAGGCTCTCGTGATCGAGCCCCAGCTTAACCAGCGCGTCGTGCGGCAGGTTGGCGACGACGACATCGGCGGTTGCAACCAGGCGGCGCACGATCTCGCGTCCCTCGGGGCTGCCGGGTTTCAAGGTCAGGCAGCGTTTGGCGCGGTTCATCTGCATGAACATCGCGCCCGAACCATCATCGGCGACGGGCACCGTATAGCGGTCGTCATTGCCGCCCGGCGCCTCGATACGGATGACGTCGGCGCCATAATCGGCGAGCAGCGCCGCACAGTAGGGGCCGGCGATATAGCGGCCGAAATCGAGCACCCTTATTCCTGACAGCGGCACACCATTTCCTCTCCCCATTCTGTTTCTGCCAACCCGGCTAGCAGCCGCCCGTCGAGCCTGCCAGCGTCTTCGTCGAAAGCTGTCGCTTGCAAGTTCGCGTGCCGACCATATGGTCAGCACATAATTTCAAACGGGGATAATATCATGGCGCGCTTCGCTCTCGCCCTTGCGGCGACTTTGGCTTGTTCAACCTCGGTCTGGGCGCAAAGCGCCCCCGCCCCGGCGGCCGAGACCAAAGATGACAAGTGGGACGTCAACGCCCCGCCGGGCATGGCAACCCGCAAAGTCCCGATTGCGGTCGACGAAGGCAGCTGGATGAACGTCGATGTCGCCCCCGACGGCCGCACCATCACCTTCGACCTGCTTGGCGACATCTATACGATGCCCATCGACGGCGGCACACCGACGCGCATCGCCGAGGGGCTCGCCTATGAGCATCAGCCGCGCTTCTCCCCCGACGGCACGCGCATTGCGTTCGTTTCCGACCGCGGCGGCGGCGACAATATCTGGATCATGAACCGCGACGGCAGCGACAAAAGGCAAGTGTCGAAAGAGGATTTCCGTCTGCTCAACCAGCCGAGCTGGAGCCCCGACGGGCAGTTCCTCGTCGCCAAAAAGCATTTCACCACCGGCCGCTCGCTCGGCACGGGTGAGGTGTGGATGTATCATGTGTCGGGCGGCGCTGGTGTGCCGCTGGTCAAGAAACCCAATGAGCGGCATCAGAAGGAACTCGGCGAACCCATTTTTGCGCCCGACGGCAAGAGCGTCTATTACACGCGCAACGTCACGCCGGGGCCGATCTTTGAATATGCGCAGGACAGCAATAGCGACCTGTTCCACATCGAACGCTACAGCCTCGACGACGGGACGGTCAGCACCGCGGCGTCGGGCAACGGCGGCGCGGTGCGCCCGACGCCGTCGCCCGACGGCAAGCGCCTGGCCTTCGTGCGGCGCGAAGGCACGCTGTCGAAGCTCTATGTAAAGGATCTCGCGTCGGGCGCTGAAACAAAGCTTTACGATGCACTCGACCAGGATGTGCAGGAAACCTGGGCGGTGACCGGCGTCTATCCGAACATGGCGTGGACCCCCGACAGCCGCGACATCCTCTTCTGGGCGGGCGGCAAACTACGCCGGATCGGCGCGAACGGCGGCGAGGCGCGCATCATCCCGTTCAGCATCAACGACGACCGCGTGATCATTGACGCCGCGCATCCGGCGGTCGAGGTCGCCCCTGACAGCTTCACCACCAAAATGCCACGCTGGGCCGAAGTGTCGCCCGACGGGCGCAGCATCGTCTTCGAAACGCTCGGCAAGCTGTGGGTCAAGCCCGCGGTCGGCGGCGCGGCACGGCGGCTGACCGCCGCGAGAGACTCCGCGATGGAGGCTTGGCCAAGCTGGTCGCGCGACGGCAAGTCGATCGTCTTCGTGCGCTGGACCGATGCAGGCCTGGGCGAAATCCATGTGACGGGCGCCAGCGGCGGAAGTTCGCGCAAGCTAACGGCAACGCCCGGCCACTATGCCGAACCGCGCTTCTCGCCCGACGGCAAGACGATCGTGTTCGAACGGCGCGGCGGCGGCGGGCTGGTTTCGGCGCGCTGGGGCGAAGATCCCGGCATCTATCGCATCGCGGCGGCCGGCGGCGGTGCCGAACGGATCAGCCGCGACGGGGCAAAGCCGCAGTTCGGCTCAGCCAACGACCGCGTCTTCATGGTCACCGCCGCCGACGGCAAGAGCCAGCTCGTCAGCAGCGACATGAACGGACAGGACAAGCGCGTCCATGCCAGCGGCGAACTCGTCAGCGACTATGAAATATCGCCCGACGGCCGCACCCTCGCCTTCCGGCAGAATTACGACGCCTATGTCACGCCGCTGATGCCTGGCGGACAGGACGTGTCGCTCGGCACCAAGAGCGGCGCGCTGCCGGTAACGCGCGTGTCGGGCAGCGGCGCCGACTATATACACTGGTCGGACGGCGGTCGCCGCCTCCACTGGAGCCGCGGCGCAACGCTGTTCAGCGCCGATCTGGCGAGCCTGTTCGCCAACGCTCCCGCCGACGACAAGGCACCCAAATTCACGCCGCCCACCGATGGCGTATCGCTGGCGATGACGCAGGCGGCGGCGAAGCCCAAAGGCACCGTGCTCATCACCGGCGCAAAGATCGTCACCATGGCCGACAAGGACGGCGGCGTGATCGAGAATGGCGCGATCCTGATCGAGAACGACCGCATCGCGGCGGTCGGTCCCGCGGGCGCGATCACCGTCCCCGCGGGCACGACGACGGTCGACGCCACCGGCAAGACGATCGTCCCCGGCTTCGTCGACGCCCATGCGCACGGGCCGCATGGCGCCGACGAGCTGGTGCCGCAGCAGAATTGGTCGGAAATCACCAATCTGGCGATGGGCACGACGACCAGCCACAATCCCTCGTCGCGTGCGTCGGAAATTTTTGTTTCGTCCGAAATGCAGCGCGCGGGGCTGATCCTCGCGCCGCGCATCTTTTCGACCGGCGAGATCATTTATGGCGCCAAGGCGGCGGGCATCTATGCCGAAATCAACGGCTATGACGACGCGCTCGCGCATGTCCGGCGGCTGAAGGCGCAGGGCGCGAACAGTGTCAAGAATTACAACCAGCCGCGGCGCGACCAGCGGCAGATGGTCGTGAAGGCCGCGCAGGCCGAGGGATTGACCGTCGTGCCCGAGGGCGGCTCGCTCTACACGATGGACGTCTCGCTCATTCAGGACGGCAATTCGACCGTCGAACACAACATCCCGCTGCATGTTTTCTACAGCGATCTTGTGCAGCTGTGGGGTCAGACCAGGGTCGATTACACGCCGACGCTCGTCGTCACCTACGGCGGCCCCGCGGGCGACCCCTATTGGCGTGCGCACACGAATGTGTGGGAGCATCCGATCCTGACCAAGCATATCCCGCCGACCGAGCTCGCCGCGAACAACAAGCGCCGCGTGATCGCGCCCGAAAGCGACTATGTCGACGACGACGCCGCGCGCCAGGCCGGAAAAATCGCCGCTGCGGGACGCATGGTGTCGATCGGCGCCCACGGCCAGCAGGCGGGCCTTGGAGCGCACTGGGAAATCTGGTCGTTCGTGCGCGGCGGGTGGAGCAATATCGACGCGCTTCGCGCCGCGACGATCATGCCCGCCACCTCGCTGGGTTATGCGAAGGATGTGGGGTCGCTCGAGGCCGGCAAGCTCGCCGACCTGCTCATCCTTGACGCCGACCCGACCGAAAATATCCGCAATACCGAGCAAATCCACCGTGTGATGCTCGGCGGGCGCCTCTACGATCCCATGACGATGAACGAGGCGGAAACGGGGACGCGCAAGCGCGAAGCCTATTGGTGGGAAGCCGACAAGCGCTGATCGCGCATCCGGTCCGTCCTTTTTTGTGACCAGAGGGTTGCAACGGGGACGGACCGCCGCTAGGGGCGTCTCCTCTCAGCGAGGAGAGTTGGCTGAGTGGTCGAAAGCGTCGCACTCGAAATGCGAAGTGCCGGCAACGGTACCGAGGGTTCGAATCCCTCACTCTCCTCCATTTTTTCCCTGATCTGACCTATCGGCTGACGGCCGTCCCGAAGGCGGAACGGCCGCCCATATCACATCTGCGCGCCCATCAGCGACGGTGCGGTGATCGAGGCGACTACTGCGCCGACGATGAAGAACAGCACGATTGCGATGACGACGACGACCGCGGTGTAGGCCAGCGCCTTGTCCTGCGGCACCTTCATCAGCACCGGCAGGCCGAGGTAGAGAATATACAACCCATAGAGCGCAAACAGCAGCCCGATCAGGCCGAGCATGGGTATCAGCCCGAAAATGCCGCCTACCCACGCGGCGGTGCCCGAATAGGCCGCGACCTTCAGCGCCTGGATCTGGTCCTTTTGCCCGCCGAAATTCGGCGCCAGCCCGTCGATGACGAGCGCCAGCATGAAAACGGTGGCCAGCGTCAGCCCATAGGACAGGATCGCCTGTGTCAGCGCGGCGCCGATGGGCGGGTGCCAGGTCACGCCCAGTACGGAGACACCGACAAGCTGGCCCCCGATCAGACTTGCGACCGGACCGATCGCTGCAAGCGCAACGACATAGGGGACATAGATCGACTGCGTCGTCGCCGGCTCAGCGGCAATGACCGGCCACGTCTCCTTGGGTTTGAGCAATATGTCCTTGGCACGCTGGACGATACCCGCGGCGGGACTCGGACTATTGGGTGGTAGGTCAGCCATCATGCGTCTCCCCTGTGGATGCGGCCCGAAACCCGATCGGGACACACGAAAGCCACAGGAATATTGAACCCTGATGACCAACGCATCTGTACCCTCGATCACAATCGACTCGGCAAACCGCGGCAAAGGTGAATGTAACGCACTTGAAACAGTCGTAAACCGTCATAGATTGACCGCATGACGCCCGAGTCCTCATCCACCCGCCATTCGGCGGTTACCGCGCCATTGATCGGCCGCGCCCGCTTTGCGCCGGGCGACATTGTGCGCCACCGCATGTTCGACTTTCGCGGCGTCGTGTTCGACATCGATCCCGTCTTTGCGAACAGCGACGAATGGTATGAAGCGATTCCCGAGGAAATCCGCCCGGCCAAAGAGCAGCCCTATTACCACCTGCTCGCCGAAAACGGCGATTCGTCGTATATCGCCTATGTCAGCCAGCAGAATCTGGTCGCCGACGGCGACGGCGGGCCGATCGATCATCCGCAGGTCGAGACGATGTTCGACGGGCTGGAGCGCGGGCGTTACCGCGTGCGTGCGATCCACCGGCACTAGGTAGAGAGCGCCGGGGCGAGGGCGTCAGGCTTTGAGTTTCCAGCCCGACACCAGCAGGCGATATGTGATGAACCCCAGCACGATATTGACGCCGACCAGCACCAGCGCCGCAGTGAGCACCGGATTGGCGATCGTCGCATCGACCGTCCCGATGAAGCCATAGCGAAAGCCCATGATCGCGTAATAGACGGGGTTGGCGTGGGCAACGCCCTGAAACCAGGGCGCGAGCAGATCGACTGAATAGAAGGTGCCCGACAACAGCGCGAGCGGGGTGACGACGAAGTTGGTCACCGCCGCGGCATGATCGAATTTTTCGGCCCATACCGACGTGATGAGGCCAAGGAAGCCGAGCATCATCGCGCCGAGCACCCCGAAAAGCGCGACCGCCCACAGATGATCGGCGCCGACATTCACCCCGGGCCAGAAAAGCATCGCAAACCAGAGCGCGAAGCCGACAAGAATTGCGCGCGTGACCGCGGCACCGACCAGCGCGATGACCAGCTCGCCCACCGCGAGCGGCGGCATCAGATAATCGACGATCGTCCCCTGGATCTTGCCGACGAGCAGCGAGAAGCTGGAATTGGCAAAGCTGTTCTGCAGCATCGCCATCATGATCAGGCCCGGCGCGATGAAATCGGCGAAGGGCACGCCGATAACCGTGCGCCCCGCACCGCCGAGCGCGACGGTGAAAATGACGAGAAAAAGGAGCGTCGTGATCGCCGGGGCCCAGATAGTTTGCAGCTGGACCTTGAAAAACCGCCGCACCTCCTTGACATATAGCGCCTGCATACCCGGCACGTTGAGCGCGCGGATGTGCGGGACGCCGGGTTCGGCGAAGGCCGGAACCGCGCGGATATTCGCCGAGTCGGGGTTCGCAATTTGGGGCTGGTCGTTCATGGCGTTCTCGCCTATCGCCTCCCCGATCTTACCGCAAGCCGGGCCGTCGCATCGTCGATCCCCAAAAGGATCGCAAGGCGGACGCTATGGCCTGCGGGAAATGATGAGGAATATTTGATGTCATGGACTGACGAGCGCATCGAACAGCTGCGCAGCATGTGGGAAAAAGGCCTGACCGCCAGCCAGATCGCCGATGAGCTTGGCGGGGTCAGCCGCAATGCGGTGATCGGCAAGGCGCACCGCCTGGGGCTGAAATCGCGCCCCTCGCCCGTCAAGGCGACCGAAAAGGCCGCGAAGCCCGCCAAGCCCGCAGCTCCCGCTGCACCGCGACCCGCGCCCGTCGCGGCTGCACCGCGCCCTGCTGCCCCTGCCGCTCCGCGTCCCGCGCCGGTTGCATCGCGCCCCGAACCCAAGCCTGCGGCCGACGCCGCGCAGGGCGAAGGCACCGACCCGGCGCCGAAAGCCGACGCACCGCGCATCGTGTCGATCGGCCCCGGCGGCTTTATTCGGCAAGGCCCCGGCGACCAGCAGGCGCCGATCCCGCCCGCGCCGCCGCGCCGACTGGTGCCCGCGAAGCCGAGCCCCGAAATCGCCGACAAGACGAGCCTGCTCGACCTCAACGACCGCATCTGCCGTTGGCCGATGGGGCACCCCGGTGAGCCCGACTTCCATTTCTGCGGGCAAGCGGTGAACCCGGGCTTCCCCTATTGCGTCGAACATTGCGGCCGCGCCTATCAGGCACAGCTGCCGCGCGGCACGCGCCGCCCGCCCCCGCCCCCGCCCTTTGGGGGCCCGCGAGTTCGTTAAGGGCGTCCGGTGAGGCCGTTCGGCCAGGATTTCGAGTTCGCGCGCGCGCTTGGCCTGCAAATGGTCACGCGCGGCGACGGGCGCTGCACGATGGCGATCGACATCAACGCGCGCCAGCATTTCAACCCACAGGGGGTCGCACACGGCGGCGTCGCCTATTCGCTCGCTGACACGGCGATGGGCGGCGCGCTGTTCAGCACGCTGGACGAGGGTTTCTGGTGCGCGACGCTGGAAATTAAGTTCAATTACCATGTCGGGGTGCGCGAAGGCCGGCTGACGTGCGAGGCCGAAGTGCTGCACAAGGGCAAGCGCGTCGCGAATATCGACGCGCGCCTGTTCCAGCACGACCGCCTTGTCGCGAGTGCCAACGGCAATTTCGCGATCTTTTCCGCGCCGAGCGCCCGTTAAGCAACGAAAAAGCGCCGGGCTTTCGGCCCGGCGCTTTCGTTGCTATTCCGATCCTTCGGATCAGAAGCGATAGCTCAGCGTCCCGCGCACGCTGTGCGTGCGGAAATGCGGGTTGCTGCGCTGGATGTCGGTTCCTCCGCCGTTGAGCAGGAAGGGATTGGTCGCGGGCGCGGTTCCCGGACCGACGTTGACGACATAATCCTTGTCCTTGACGTCGGTGTAGAGATATTCGAGTCCGAGGCCGATGTTGTTCGTCACCATCAGCTCGGCACCGCCGCCGACGGCGTAACCCCACCCGTTCGTCTTGCCATTATCGGCAAAGCTGTTCGCGCCATTGGTGGTCGTGAACTTGTTGTCGAGCCGCGCATATGCGCCGCCGCCGGTGACATAGAAGAGCGCGCCGCCGCCCGGTGTGTAGCCCGCACGCAGACGCGCATTGGCCTGATAATCGGCCTCACGGCTCATCGTGTAGCTCGCCGGCGTTGTCGAAAAGCCGCTGACGCTGTCGCGCGCGACGCTGCGACCGCCCTCGACTACGGCGCCAAGCACGAAATTGCCCATGCGCTTGTCATAACCAAGGCGTCCGAAAAATTCGGGGCCGTCCTTGTCGTTGCGACAGCCGATGTTGGCGGTTCCGGTCGCCGCGCCGTTACAGAAGCCCGGCGAGAAGGCATCGGTGCCGCCCACGGTATTGACGGTATCGCCATAGGTGCCGTCGCGGTCGGTATCGAACACCAGCGTTTCGCCGCGGTCGCTACCTTGCAAAGTTGCGCCGCCGCCGATCGAAATATAGGGGCCGTCGAAGTCCTGCGACGGGTCGCGATTGTCCTGCGCAAAGGCAGGGACAGCCAGAATGGATGCCGCCGAAACGGCGAGGAGAGCTGCGAATTTCATGTTTTACTCCACTTTTTAATGACTTTACAGTCGCCGTCTCAACCCTGCGCGAGCGTGGAAAGTTCCTCTCGCGCCCCGAAATGCGGTGAAGCGATGCCGCTGCGGGCTAGATGATGCTGGCCAAAACCGCGCTTGCCAGCCGCCTTCCCCGCCCCGTATAGCCAGACCATGAGTCACGATTTGTTCGACACCGCGACCCCCGCTTCCGACAGCTATAATGCTTCGCAGATCGAGGTGCTGGAGGGGCTCGAACCCGTGCGCCGCCGTCCCGGCATGTATATCGGCGGTACCGACGAGCGCGCGCTGCACCATCTCGCCGCCGAAGTGATCGACAACAGCATGGACGAAGCCGTCGCGGGCCACGCGACGCGTATCGAAGTGACGCTCGACGTCGGCAACCGGCTAACCATCGTCGACAACGGGCGCGGGATGCCGGTCGATCCGCACCCGAAATTTCCGGGCAAATCGGCGCTGGAAGTCATCATGACGATGCTCCATTCGGGCGGCAAGTTCGAGGGCAAGGCCTATGCGACGTCGGGCGGCCTCCACGGCGTCGGCGTCAGCGTCGTCAACGCGCTGTCGATGGAAACCGAGATCGAGGTCGCGCGCGCCAAACAGCTTTACCGCCAGCGCTTTTCCCGCGGTACCCCGCTCGGCCCGCTCGAAGAGCTCGGCCCGACGCCGAACCGCCGCGGCACCAGCGTTTCCTTCATCCCCGACCCCGAAATCTTCGGCGAGCATGGCCGCTTCAAGCCGCAGCGCCTCTATCGCATGGCCCGCTCGAAGGCCTATCTGTTCGCCGGCGTCGAAATCCGCTGGAAATGCGCGCCCGAGCTGATCGGCGACGACACCCCCGCCGAGGCGGTGTTCCAGTTTCCCGGCGGCTTGGCCGATCATCTCAAGGAACAGATCGGCACGCGCGAATGCGCCACCGCCGAACCTTTTGTCGGGCGTCAGGACTTTCCGGGCGATCAGGGCCGCGCCGAATGGGCGATCGCCTGGCCACTCTGGTCCGACGGGTCGTACAGCTGGTATTGCAACACCATCCCCACGCCCGCGGGCGGCACGCACGAGGCGGGGCTGCGCGCGGCGCTGACCAAGGGCCTGCGCGCGTTCGGCGAGCTGATCGGGCAAAAGAAAGCAGCGCAGATCACCGCCGAGGACGTGTTCAACGGCGGCGAGATGATGCTCTCGGTCTTCATCCGCGACCCCCAGTTTCAGAGCCAGACCAAGGACCGCCTGTCGAGCCCCGAGGCGGCGCGCCTGACCGAAAATGCCGTGCGCGACCATTTCGACCATTTCCTGTCGGACAATATGGATCGCGGCCGCGCGCTGCTTGGCCTCGTCCTCGACCGCATGGACGAGCGGCTGAAGCGCAAGGCGGAGCGTGAGGTCAAGCGCAAGACCGCAACGAGCGGCCGCAAGCTTCGCCTGCCCGGCAAGCTCACAGACTGTGCGAACGACGGCCCCGAAGGCACGGAATTGTTTATCGTCGAAGGCGACAGTGCGGGCGGCAGCGCCAAACAGGCGCGCGACCGCAAGACGCAGGCGATCCTGCCGATCCGCGGCAAGATTTTGAACGTTGCAAGCGCGAGCAACGATAAAATCCGCGCCAATCAGGAAATCGCCGACCTCGCGCTCGCGCTGGGTTGCGGGATGCGCAAGGATTGCGATTCCGACCGGCTAAGATACGAAAAGATCGTGATTATGACGGACGCCGATGTCGACGGTGCACATATCGCGACCTTGCTGATGACCTTCTTCTTTCAGGAAATGCCCGACATTGTGCGGAACGGGCATGTCTATCTGGCGCAACCGCCGCTCTATCGTCTGACCGCGGGGGCGACATCGGCCTATGCGCGCGACGACGCGCATCGCGCCGAGCTGGAGGCGACGCTGTTCAAGGGCAAGAAGGTCGACGTCGGACGTTTCAAGGGGCTGGGCGAGATGAACCCGAACCAGCTCAAGGAAACGACGATGGACCCGGCAACGCGCTCGATACTGCGCGTCACGCTGCCGCAGGAATATGAGGAGCGCCATCAGGTCAAGGATCTGGTCGAGCGGCTGATGGGCAAGCATCCCGAACATCGGTTCCAGTTCATCCAGGCCAATGCGGCCAGCCTCGACGAGGCCGCGATCGACGCTTAATATCGTGCCGGTTCATCGATCCAGAGGGGAAATCATGATCGGCAAGCCCGTTCTCGCCGCGCTGCTGCTGTCCCTGTCGGCACCTGCCGCGCCCGTCGCTGCACAGTCACCCGAAATGCAGGCCGCCACCACGACCGCGTTCGAACAGCGCGCGGCACAGCTTGTTGCGCTGCTCAATGGCGAGATCGCCTTTGCTGATTACTTCGACCCGACCTTCCAGGCGGCGATCCCCGAGGCACAGTTCAAAGCGATGACCGCCGGCCTGATCGCCCAATATGGCCAGCCGATCGCGGTCGAAAAGGCTGCGTCGAACGACGGTCGATCGGGGTCGCTGTCGCTGCGGTTCGAAAAGGGCGTCGCCGCGGTGCTGCTCGACGTTGGCGCGGGCGCCGATGCGCGGGTGATCGGCCTGCGGCTGACGGGCCTTGAAATGGCGAACGACAGCCTCGACATGGTCGCCGCGGAAATCGCCGCGCTCCCCGGAATGGCGGGCTTCCTCGTCGCCGAACTCGACGGGGACAGCGCCCGGCCGCTCGCCTCGGCAAATGCCGATCGGCAATTCGCCGTCGGTTCGACCTTCAAGCTCTACATCCTCGACGAACTGGCGGCACAGGTCGCGGCGGGCAAACGCCAATGGTCGGACGTCGTGCCGTTGTCGCACCTCAGCTTTTCGTCGGCGGGCACCGCAAACTGGCCGAAAGACACGCCGGTGACGCTGCAAAGTCTCGCCAACTGGATGATCTCGGTCAGCGACAACAGCGCGACCGATACGCTGATTCACCTGCTCGGCCGCGACCGGATCGAAGCGCGGATGCGCGCGGCGGGCCACAGCGCGCCGTCGCGCAACATCCCCTTCCTCACCACGGTCGAGGCGTTCGCACTCAAGGGCAATAATTTTGCGGCCGAACGCGCGGCCTTCGTCGCGGGCAACGATGCCGCGCAGCGCCAGCTGCTCGACGCCAATCGCGACCGGCTCACCCTTGCCAATGTCGACGGCGTCAGCTTTGCCGGCGCGCCGCGCTTTATCGACAGCCTCGAATGGTTCGCCAGCCCCAACGACGTCGCAAGAGTGATGATCGACCTGCGCAAGCGGCGGTCGCCGGAGGCGATGGCGGCGATGGCGGCGATGGCCATCAATCCCGGCATGAACCCCGGTGCGGTCAAGGACTGGTCGTGGCTCGGCTACAAGGGCGGATCCGAACTCGGGGTGATTTCGATGAGCCTGCTGGGACAACGCAAATCGGACGGCAAATGGTTCGTCGTCACCGCGAGCTGGAACAACCCCGACGCGCCGGTCGCCACCGAGACGCTGGTCGGGCTGGTGACGCGATTGCTCGCGCTGGCGGCGAACTAATCCAGTGCGTCGCCCCCGCGGAGGCGGGGGCCGCTATCGATGTAGCGCAAGGTTGCCAGCGGCCCCCGCCTCCGCGGGGGCGACGCCAAGGCTAAGCCGTCAACGCCGCAACCAGCGCCTTGACCTTCGCCTGCCGCCATTGCGGCGTCGGCGCCACCAGCCAATAGCCGCGCTTGACCGGCACCACTTCACCCACTTGCCGCACGCGGCCCGCGGCGATGTCGCTCTCGGCAAGCATAGCGGGGACATTGGCGTGACCCAGCCCGTTAGCGGCAGCGTCGATCGCCAGGCCCGCGTCGCCCAGTCGCAGCGCGGGCTCGCCGTCGGCAACCGGACAGCCGGGCCAGGCGATGCGTGTGTCGCTGCCCGCCCCCGGCCCCGCGACGGTCACCATGAGCGGCTCGGACAGCGCCACGCCCTCATGCTCGCCCGCTCCGTCGGTCCAGAAGATCGCAAGGTCGAGGTTGGCTTCGGTGAAATCGATCCCCGTATCGGCCGACACCAAGGTGAAGCGCACATCGGGCGCCTGCTGGCTGTAGCGCGCAAGCCGCGGCGCCAGCCATTTGGCGGTCAGGTCGCGCGGCGCGGCGATCGTCAGCGATTGCGACGACTGTCCCGCCTGCATCGCGCGCACCGATTCCTCGAACTGTAAGAATCCCTGCCGCAGCGCGTCGAGCCCCGCCTGCGCTTCGCCCGTCAGTTCCAGCCCCTTGGGAGTGCGGCGGAACAGCACGACGCCGAGCATATCCTCCAGCGCGCGGATCTGTTGCCCCACCGCCGCGGGCGTCACCGCCAGCTCGTCGGCGGCGCGCGTGAAGCTCAAATGCCGGGCAGCGGCGTCGAAGACGCGGAGCGCGTTGAGGGGCAGGTGCGTGCGTTTCATGACGCGGTCGCAGGCGCCACGAGCGGGAAGTGCGGGATCGCGACGAGCATCTGCGACCCGTCGCTCATTTCCATCGTATAGCTGCCGACCATCGACCCTTCGGGCGTCGGCAGCGGGCAACCCGAGACATAGTCATAGGCGCCGCCTGCGCCGATCAGCGGCTGTTCGCCGACGACGCCCTCGCCCTCGACCTCGCTCACCTGCCCGCGCGCGTCGCTGATCTGCCAGTGGCGCGAGAGCAGCTGTACCGCGGTGTCCCCGTGGTTTTCGACGCGGACATGATAAGCCCAGAACCAGCGGCCGAGCGCCGGGTGCGACTGTTCGGGCAGATAGCTTACCGCCACGCGCACGGTCACGGATCCGGTTGTCGCCGAAAAGGGGAAGAAGGAGTCGATCATTGCGGCGCCAGATGTCTCCTAAAGCCCGACCCTGGTCAATGCCTGGTCCAGATCGGCGATGATGTCGCGCGGGTCTTCCAGACCGATATTGATGCGCAGCATTCCCTCGACCACGCCCATGTCGGCGCGCGCTTCGGCGCTGACGCTGTAATGGGTGGTCGATGCCGGGTGGCAGCAAAGGCTGCGCGAATCGCCGATATTGTTGGAAATATCGACGAGTTCGAGCGCGTTGAGCAGCCCCATCGCCTGTTCGCGCCCTTCGAGGATGAAGGAAAAGATCGGCCCGCAATCGTCCATCTGGCTTTTCGCCAGATTATGCTGCGGGTGACTCGCCAGGCCCGGATGAAGGATGCGCGGCACACGGCCTTCGACGAATTTTCCGACGGTCAGCGCATTCTCCGACTGCCGCCGCGCGCGCAGGTCGAGCGTCTCCAGACCCTTCATCACCACCCATGCGTTGAAGGGCGACAGGTTCGGCCCGGTGTTGCGCTGAAAGGGCAGCAGCACCTCGTTGATGAACTTTTCGGTCCCGCACACCGCCCCCGCGAGCACGCGCCCTTGCCCCTCCATCAGCTTGGTCGCCGAATAGGCGACGACGTCGGCGCCGAAATCCATCGGCCGCTGGAGCGCCGCGGTGGCGAAGGCATTGTCGACCACGGTCGTAATGCCATGTGCCCTGGCCAGCGCGCACACATGCCGCATATCGACAATATCCATCGTCGGATTGGCCGGGGTCTCGAAGAAAAACACCTTGGTGTTCGCCCGGATCGCCCGTTCCCACGCATCATTGTCGCGGCCGTCGATGACGGTGGTCTCGATGCCGAAGCGCGGGCAGAGATGGTCGATCAGCCAGCGGCACGACCCGAATGCCGCCTTCGCCGCGACAATATGGTCGCCCGCCGACAATTGGCAGAGCAGCGCGGTGGTCATCGCGGCCATCCCCGTCGCCTGCGTCCGGCACGCCTCGGCGCCCTCCATCAGCGCGATGCGCTCCTCCAGCATCGCCACGGTCGGGTTCTGGAGCCGTGAATAGGTCATGCCCTGCGCCTCGCCGGCGAAGCGCGCGGCGACTTCCTCGGCGCTGTCATAGGTATAGCCCGATGTCAGGAAGAGCGCCTCCGACGTCTCGCCATGCTCGCTGCGCCACGTCCCGCCGCGCACCGCCTGCGTCGCGGGATGCCAGTTTTTCGTCTTGCTGCGGTCCAGACCCGTCGTTTTCTTCATCTGCCCTATCCGTTCAAAGCCGACACAACCGCATCGCCCAATGCCGCCGTGCCCATCGTCCCGCCCAGGTCGGCGCCGCGGCAGCCGTCGGCGAGCACGCGCGCCACCGCCGCCTCGATCCGCGCCGCATTCGCCTCGTCGCCCCCCGAATGGCGGAGCAGCATCGCGAGCGACAAGATCATCGCCAGCGGATTAGCGATGCCCTTCCCCGCGATGTCGGGCGCGCTGCCGTGGATCGGCTCATACAACCCCCGCGTGCCTTCGCCCAGCGACGCCGACGCGAGCAGCCCGATCGAGCCGACGCACATCGATGCCTGATCCGAAAGAATGTCGCCGAACAAATTGCCGGTGACGACGACATCGAACTGCCCCGGATTGCGCACCAGCTGCATCGCGGCATTGTCGACATACATATGGGTCAGCGCCACGTCGGGATAGTTGGCGGCCACCTCGATCACCACGTCGCGCCACAACTGCGAGGTTTCGAGCACATTCGCCTTGTCGACCGAGCAAAGCCGTCCGTTACGCCCTTGCGCCGCCTTGAACGCGACATGGGCAATGCGCCGCACTTCGCTTTCGCTGTACGACATGATGTCATAGCCCTGCCGCTCGCCGCTATCCGTCGTGCGCGTGCCCTTTTCGCCGAAATAGACGTCGCCGTTGAGTTCGCGGACGATCAGCAGGTCGATTGCCGACGCGACTTCGGGGCGCAGCGCCGAACTGTCCTCCAGTCCGGCGAACAGCTTTGCAGGGCGCAGGTTCGCGAACAGGCCCAGCTCGGCGCGAAGGCCCAGGATCGCCTGTTCGGGCCGCAAATGGCGCTCGACCGTATCGAACTGCGGATCGCCAACCGCGCCGAACAGGATCGCATCGGCCGCCTTCGCTTTGGCCAGCGTTTCCGCGGGCAGCGGATGGCCGGTCGCCGCATAGGCCGCGCCGCCGACCAGCGCGCGGTCGAGCGTCACCGGCAGCGCGAGCGCGGCGAGCAGCTTCTCGGCCTCCGCCATGATTTCCGGACCGATACCATCGCCAGCCAGCAGCAGGATTTTCAACGCGTCACCCTTTCGTGTCTCGCCCGCCGCTTAGACAGCGGCATCGGTTCACGCAACCGCCCTGCCCAGCCGGTCGATCAATCTTTGCCTTACGCCCGCCAAGTCGCGGTTGCGCCCGTCGAGCAGGTCGCGGTCGATGAAATGCCCGGTGATCGCCAGAAAATCGAGTATATCGGCCATCGAAGGATCGGCGGCAGCCATGTCGGCCCCGTCCCCCAGCATGAAAGGCGGCAGGCGAAGCAAGCGGCTTTCATATCCCGCCGCGGCGGCCGCGCTGACCGCGCCGCCGCTCTTGGGGCTGACGAACGCCAGATCGTCGCGCGTGCCCGTCGCCACGCATTCGCCCAGGTCCAGCCCGAACCCCAGTTCGGCGAGCAGCAACAGCTCGTAACGACCAAGCGCGAGCGCCCATTGCCGCGCCGAGGGCGCGACGCCGATGGCTTCCAGCACCGCCGACAGCACCGCATAAAGCGCCGGATAGGGCTGCGCTTCGGGCAGGGTCGCCGCGGTCAGGCTGGTCACCCAGTCGATTGCCGCCGCCGCCAGCGGTTCGGCGAGCAAGGGCGCGCGGCTTTCCAGCAGCTCGACCGTCGCGCCGCCAAGCTGCTCTTCGGTGCGCGAACGCAGCTCCAGCGCGACGCGATTGCCCGGCACCAATATGGGCCGCAGCCGCCGCGACCGCCCGCCGCGGACATAGCCTGCCACCAGCCCCGCCTCGTGCGTCAGCGCGCGCAGGATCGCGCCATGCTCGCCATGCGCGCGCACCGCGCAGACGATGGCATCGGCGCTCAGGCTGGCCAAAGCACCAGCTGCGTTTGCGTCACCAGCGCAACATCGGCGCCCGCTTCGGTACGGATGCGCGTCTGCCACACCGACAGGCGCTTGCCGATCTTCACCGGCGTCGCCTCGCCCACCAGCACCGAACCGACAGGCCCGCCGCCGAGGAAATTGGTCTTGCTCTCGATCGTCGTCGTCCCGCTCGCGCCCTCAGGCAGCGTCAGGAAGGCGCCGACCGCGCCAAGACAATCGGCGAAGGCCATGATCGCGCCGCCATGGACGATGTTGCCCGCGGTGCAGATTTCGGGGCGCACCGGAAGTTTCCCCGCGACGCGATCCTTGCTGCCTTCGTCGATTGTGACACCGAGCGTGCCCGCAAGCGGCATGGTGGCGGCGAAATCCATAGATCGTCCTTTCCTTCTCAAGCCCCTCCCCTTCAGGGGAGGGGTTGGGGTGGGGTCCATCGGCCTTGCGCAAGGGCGATGGACCCCACCCGCTGCGACTAGCGAACAAGTTCGCAAGTCTCGCTGCCCTCCCCTGAAGGGGAGGGGCTTAATCTTCATCCCCCCGGATTGTAAAAATCATACACCGCCTGCGCCACCGCCGCGCTCACCCCCGGCGCCTTCTGCAAATCCTCCAGACTCGCCCCCTTGATCGCGCGCGCGGTGCCGAAGTGCATCAGCAGCGCCTTTTTGCGCGCCGGGCCGATACCGGGAACCTCGTCGAGCGGCGACGATCCCATCGCCTTCGCGCGCTTCGCGCGGTGCGCACCGATCGCGAAACGGTGCGCCTCGTCGCGCAATCGTTGGATATAGAAGAGCACCGCATTGTTCGTCGGCAGCGTGAACTCGCGCCCGTCGGGCAGGTAAAAAGTCTCGCGCCCCGCGTTGCGGTCCGACCCCTTGGCCACGCCCACATAAGTCAGATCGTCGATCCCCAGCTCGGCGAGCACCGCGCCCGCGGCCGAGACCTGCCCCTTGCCGCCGTCGATCAGCACAAGGTCGGGCCATTCGCCCTTCGTCCGCTCCGGGTCTTCCTCCATCGCGCGCGCAAAACGGCGCTGGAACACCTCGCGCATCATCGCGAAATCGTCGCCCGGCTGCGTCTCCGCGCGCTTGATGTTGAATTTGCGGTACGCGCCCTTGATCCAGCCATCGGGCCCCGCGACGACCATCGCGCCCAGGGCATTCGTCCCCTGAATATGGCTGTTATCGTAAATCTCGATCCGCTGCGGCGGATTTTCGAGATCGAACAGATCGGCCAGCTCGCGCCCCAGCTTCGCCTGGCTGCTGCTCTCGGCGAGCCGTCGGTCGAGTTCCTCGCCCGCGTTGCGCACCGCCTGATCGAGCAGGCGCCTGCGGTTGCCGCGCTGCGGCACGCTGATCTCGACCCGACGCCCTGCCGTCTCACCAAGCGCCTCGGCGAGCAGCGCGTTCTCTTCGGGTTCGCGATCGACGAGGATTAGCTTCGGCGGTGGCACGCCTTCGTAAAATTGCATGAGGAAGCTCGCCATCACCTCCGCCTCGGGCACGCCCGCGACATGCGCGGGAAAAAAGCTGCGATGCCCCCAATTCTGCCCGCCGCGGATGAAGAAGCCCGCAATGCACAGCTGTCCGCCTTTCGCCGCGAGCGCAAAGACATCGGCATCGCCCAGCCCGTCGGCATGGACCGACTGGCTGCCCTGAATGAAGGTCAGCGCCTTCAGCCGGTCGCGCAGCACCGCCGCCTGCTCGAAATCCATCGCATCGGCCGCCTTGGTCATCGCTTCACCAAGCCGTTTCTGCACGGCGGTCGAGCGGCCCTCCAGAAAGTCCTGCGCGTCGCTCACCAGCCCGGCATAATCCTCCTTCGAGATGCGATCGACGCACGGCGCCGAACAGCGGCGAATCTGATAGAGCAGGCACGGGCGCGAGCGGTTGGCAAAGAAGCTGTCGGTGCAGCTGCGCAAGAGGAAGGTCTTTTGCAGCGCGTTGAGCGTGCGCGCGACCGACCCCGCGCTCGCGAACGGCCCATAATAGCGTCCCTTGGCGCGCCGCGCGCCGCGATGCTTCTGCACGCGCGGGAAATCATGGTCGGTGCGCAGCAGGATGAAGGGAAAGCTTTTGTCGTCGCGCAGCAGGACGTTGTACGGCGGGCGGTAGCGCTTGATGAGCTGCGCCTCGAGCAGCAAGGCCTCGGCCTCGCTGTTCGTGGTGACGATCTCCATCGCGCGCGTCTGCGACACCATGCGCTGCAACCGCTGCGGCAGCCGCGCAACCTGCGTATAGTTGGTGACGCGGTTCCTGAGCGCGCGCGCCGTGCCCACATAGAGCACGTCGCCGCGCGCATCGAGCATCCGGTAGACGCCCGGACGGGTCGGCAGCTTGCGCACCACGCTGCGGATCGCCTCGGCCCCGCGTTCGAGGTCGGGCTTGTCGCCCTCCTCGCCGCCGCCGCGGACGACATAGGTGGCCTTCTCTTCGTTGAATCGGTCGGGAGCGTTGGGGCGAACCATGATTTTGCATGTAGGCGAAGGCGATGCGAGCCGCCATAGTGTGCGCGGTAAAAGCGCATGGGAGGGGTCGCATGAACTTACTTGGAAAACTCGCACTGGTTACCGGCGGCAGCGACGGCATCGGGCGCGAAATCGCGCTGCAATTGAAGGGCGCGGGCGCCAATGTCATCGTCACGGGGCGATCCGTGGAAAAATTGCAGGCGATGGCGGCGCTCGGTTTCGGGACGATTGCCGGCGATCTCTCGACCCCCGCAGGGATCGACGCGGTCGTGGCCGGGGTCGCGGACAAGCCGCTCGCGTTGCTCGTCAACAATGCCGGCGTCAGCAGCGACTATGATCTCGACACTCCCGAAACGCTGGACAGCGCCGCGCACTGCATCCGCACCAACCTCGACGCGCCGATCGCGCTCTGCACGCGGCTGCTCCCCGTGCTGCGCGCACAGGGAGAGGCGGCGATCGTCAACGTCACCTCGGGCCTTGCGATCGCGCCGCGCGCGGGCGGATCGATCTATTGCGCGACCAAGGCGGGGCTGCGCAGCTATACGCAGGCGATCCGTCACTTGCTGAGAGACAGCAATGTCCGCGTGATCGAGGCTTTGCCCCCCGTCGTCGAGACGAACATGACCGCGGGCCGCGCGGGCAAGAAAATGAGCGCGCACGACTGTGCAGCCGAGATCGTCCGCGGTATCCGCACCGGCAAAAGCGAGGTCAACGCCGGGATGGTGAAGATGCTCCAGCTCGTCCACAGCATCTCGCCCGCGCTGGCACGGCGGATCATGATCCGGTTTTGATGGGCGGCTTTGGGGTGGTGAGTTGACATCGCGGTCGCCTAAGCCCCTCCCCTTCAGGGGAGGGGTTGGGGTGGGGTCTATCGGCCTCGCGCAACGCCGATAAACCCCACCCCACTACGACTAGGCAGCAAGCCGCCAAGTCTTCGTTGCCCCTCCCCTGAAGAGGAGGGGCTGGCTTTTCCTTACGGCAACTACCGGTCGAAAGCGGACCCAGCCGTTTCCGGCCGCGCCGCGACGGGGCAGAGGCGGGTGAGCACGGCCACAAAATTTTTGCATGGAGCGAAGGCTGGCAGCCGTAGCGGCAATTGCAAACCGCCATTTTCATCGCGTCGCAGCGGCATTGACAGGGGCAGGCGCCCCCTGCACCTTTCGCCGTCGGGAGAGAATGATGAACGAAAAACCTGCGCTTGCCGCGGGGCTTGGGTCGCCCCCCGCCGACAGTGCCGCCGCGCAGACGCGGACGATGCTGTGGCTGTTGCTGATCGTCTATATCTTCAATTTCCTCGACCGGCAGATCGTCAACATCCTTGCCGAGCCGATCAAGGCTGATCTTGGCCTGTCCGATACACAGTTGGGGCTCCTTGTGGGTCCGGCCTTTGCGTTCTTCTATGCCGTGCTCGGCATTCCGATCGCGCGCTATGCCGACAAGGACGGGACGAACCGCGTCCGGCTGATCGCCGCCGCGCTCGCTGTGTGGTCGGCAATGACCGCGGTGTGCGGCCTCGCGCAGAATTTCGTGCAATTGCTCTTCGCGCGCATCGGGGTCGGCGTGGGTGAGGCGGGCTGCACGCCCGCTGCGCATTCGCTCATCACCGACAGCGTGCCCGCAGAGAAACGCTCGTCCGCCATCGCCTTTTACGGCATGGGGGTGCCGATCGGATCGCTGCTTGGGCTGATTATTGGCGGCATCGTCAACGATTTGTACGGCTGGCGCATCGCGCTGATGCTCGTCGGCGCGCCGGGCCTGCTCCTCGCGCTGATCGTGCTGCTGGTGATGCGCGAGCCGCGGCACCGCCGCACGGCCGAGGCGGCCGCGACCGCCGCCGCCGTGGTGCGGATGTCGACCGGCGAGGCGATGAAGGAGATTTTCGCCTCGCGCGCCTTTATCTACATCCTGATCGCCGCGTCGATCACCGCCTTCCTCGGCTATGGCAAGGCGCTGTGGACGATCAGCTATTTCATCCGCAGCCACGGCCTGTCGACGACCGAGGCGGGGGTGTCGATGGCGGCCGTGCTCGGCCTCGCCGGCGTGTTCGGCACCTGGTTTGGCGGCAAGATGGCCGATGTGTTCGGCAAGCGCGACAAGAAGCATATACTGACCGTTCCCGCTTATGGCATGGCGGTGGCGGCGCCGATCCTGTTCCTTGGCTATTATATGGAGAATTGGCTGGTCGCGGTCGCGCTGCTGATCGTACCGACGATCCTCAATTCGGCCTATTACGGTCCCGCCTATGGCTGTGTGCAAGGGCTTGTGCGGCCGCAAGCGCGCGCCGTCGCGGCGTCGATCATGCTGTTCGGGCAGAATCTGATCGGGCTGGGCTTCGGGCCCCTCTTATTCGGGGTGCTGTCCGACTTGCTTGCGCCGGCCTATGGGCAAGAGAGCGTGCGCTACGCCCTCTATGGCGCGGCATGGCTCGGGCTGATCCCCGCCTTCTTCTTCTGGCGCGCCAGCTTGCGGCTGAAGGCCGAGCTGAAGTCGGGTTAATAGGGCGGATCGACCTTTGCGCGCTGCGCTTTCGCCGCGTCGATCCACCAATTGAGATCGTCGGCAAAGCGCGGAAACGCCTTCTCCAGCCGCGCACCGTCCTCGCCCGCGGGTTTGCCGTCGGCATCGAACGCATGGCCGATTCGCCCGACCGTCAGGATCGACGAGATCACCGCCATCCCCATTTCGCCCAATATGTCGCGCCACCCCATCAATGCGCGAACGCCTGCAAAGGGGCCGGCCGAATAACAGGCGATGGCGGCGGGCCGCCAGAACCATTCCTCGAGGAAATGATCGGTCAGATTCTTGAGCCCCGGCTGCGGACCCCAATTATATTCGCCGGTGACGAAGACGAAGCCGTCGGCGGCGACGATCTTGTCCGCGAGCTCGGTCATCGCGGGCGGCGCCTCGCCCTTAGGATATTCCTTATACATGCGGTCGAGCATCGGCAGGCCCACCGCCCTGGCATCGATCAGTTCGGCGCGGTCGCCGCGCGCGCCGATCGCATCGACCAGCCAGTTCGCCAGCTTGATGCCCTGCCGGTCGCGGCGGTAGCTGCCATAAAGGACGAGGATGTTGCGGGTCATGGCGCGATGTTGCCATGGCTTGCGTCAGAACGGAAGCGGCCTAAGCTGAATCGACCGTGGGGGGAGAGACATTATGCGCGTTTATCGTACGCCGGACGAGCGGTTCGCCGGGCTGCCGGACTGGCCCTATGCGCCGAACTATCGCGAGATCGCGGACGGGCTGCGCGTCCATTATGTCGACGAGGGACCGGCGGATGGCCAGCCGGTGCTGATGCTGCATGGCGAGCCGACCTGGGCCTATCTGTATCGCCATATGATCGGCCCCGTCGCCAACGCGGGCTTTCGCGTCGTCGTGCCCGATCTCATCGGCTTCGGCCGCTCGGACAAGCCGCTCGATCGTTCGGCCTACAGCTACGCCGCCGAGGTCGCGTGGATACGGCAATGGATCGAGGCGCTCGATCTTCAGGACATCATCCTCGCGTGCCAGGACTGGGGTTCGCTGATCGGCCTGCGCCTCGTCGCCGAAATGCCTGAACGCTTCGCGGGAGTCGCACTGTCGAACGGCGGGCTTCCCGAAGGCCAGCCAGCGCCGCGCGCCTTTGCCATCTGGCGTGCCTTTTCGCGCTACAGCCCGGTCTTTCCGATCGGGCGGATCGTCAACGCCGGGGCGAAGCGTCAACTGACGTCGGCGGAAATCGCCGCCTATGACGCGCCCTTTCCGACGCGCGCGTCAAAGGTTGCGGCGCGGATATTCCCGTCGTTCGTTCCATTGGGCGACAATATCGCGGTGCCCGACCAGAAGCGCGCCTGGGCGGCGCTTGAGGCGTTCGACAAGCCCTTCCTCTGTTGCTTCACCGACGGCGACCCGATCACGCGCGGCGGCGACGCGCTGTTCACGAGCCGCGTCCCCGGCGCGCGCGGCATGGCGCACCGCACGCTGAAGGGCGGCCATTTCGTGCAGGAAAATGACCCCGCGGGCTTCGTCGCGGCGATCAAGGACGTCGCGACGGCACGCAAATAATCCTCTCTGTCGCGCAGCGATGGGGGGGGCAGCGCGAAGCGCTGACGGAGGGGCAATAGCGCGACGTCGCTGCCCCTCCACCATCCTTCGGATGGTCCCCCTCCCCATGGCTTCGCCACAGGGAGGATCGATTTAGTCGCTGAACGGATCGCGGATCAGGATCGTGTCCTCGCGCTCGGGGCTGGTCGACACCAGCGCGATCGGCGTTTCAATGAGTTCCTGCACGCGCTGGATATATTTGATCGCCTGCGCGGGCAGGTCGGCATAGCTGCGCGCGCCCGCGGTCGATTCGTGCCAGCCGTCCATTTCCTCGTAAATCGGCTCGACCGCGGCCTGATCGGCGGCGTGCGCGGGGAAATAGTCGAGGATCTTGCCGCGCAGCCGGTATCCGGTGCAGATGCGGATCGTGTCGAAGCCGTCGAGCACGTCGAGCTTGGTCAGCGCGATGCCGGTGACGCCCGACACCGCGCAGCTCTGCCGCACCAGCACCGCGTCGAACCAGCCGCAGCGGCGCTTGCGCCCGGTGACGGTGCCGAATTCATGTCCGCGCTCGCCGAGCCGCTGGCCGACCTCGTCCTCCAGCTCGGTGGGGAAGGGGCCGCTGCCGACGCGCGTCGTATAGGCCTTGGCAATGCCGAGCACGAAGCCGACCGCGCCGGGGCCGAGACCCGATCCCGACGCCGCGGTGCCGCTCACCGTGTTCGAGCTGGTGACAAAGGGATAGGTGCCATGGTCGATGTCGAGCAGCACGCCCTGTGCGCCCTCGAACAGGATGCGCGCGCCCGCCTTGCGGACCTTCTTCAGCCGCTTCCACACCGGCTGCGCATATTCGAGCACATAATCGGCGATCCCGCGCAGGTCGGCGACCAGCTTTTCGCGGTCGATCGGCGGCTCGCCGAAACCGGCGCGCAGCGCGTCGTGGTGCGCGGTCAGGCGGTCGAGCTGCGGTTCGAGATGGTCGAGGTGCGCAAGGTCGCAGACGCGGATCGCGCGGCGGCCGACCTTGTCCTCATACGCCGGGCCGATGCCGCGCCCGGTGGTGCCGATCTTGCCCGCGCCCGCCGCGGTTTCGCGCAAGGCGTCGAGGTCGCGGTGAAAGGGCAGGATCAGCGCGCAATTGTCGGCGATCGCAAAATTCTCGGCGTTGATCTCGACCCCCTGGCCGCGCAGCTTGGTGATCTCGTCCTTGAGCGCCCACGGGTCGAGCACGACGCCATTGCCGATGATCGACAGCGTGCCGGTGACGATGCCGGAGGGGAGCAGCGACAGCTTGTACACCTGTTCGCCGACGACGAGCGTATGGCCGGCATTGTGACCGCCCTGAAAGCGAACCACGGCATCGGCGCGGCTTGCGAGCCAGTCGACGATCTTGCCCTTGCCCTCGTCGCCCCATTGCGACCCGATGACGGTAACATTTGCCATGATGCTGTCCTGCTGAATGCGGCCCATCGGCCCGGCGCGGCCTTAGCGGATTTGCGCGGGGATACAAGCGCGGCGAGGGACACAATTTGTTACGAAAAGCCGATTTCGCGACATAGGACCGCGACATTCGTCGCCCAAAGGACGGGCATGATGAAGATGGAAATGAAAGGCACTGATATGCGCAAATTGGCGGGTTGGGCCATTGTGGCCATGTTTGCAGTGGCCAGCGTGTCGGTCAGCCCCTTCGCCGGTGCCCGCGAACAGCTGCGCGCGCGGCTGGCCGAGCGGATGGGTGCGGACAATGCGCCCAAGGTGCCGGGCAGCGAGACGATTTCCTATGGTCGCGACCCGCTTCAGGCGCTCGACGTGTGGCGCGCGAAAGGCGCGGCGGGGCCGGCGCCGCTGATCGTCTTTGTCCATGGCGGCGGGTGGAAACGCGGCGACAAGGACAATGCGACCGGGCGTTTCAAGGCGGTGCATTATCCCGAGCAAGGCTATGCCTTTGCCTCGATCAACTATCGCCTCGTCCCCGCCGCGACGGTCGAGCAGCAGGCCGCCGATGTCGCAAGCGCGGTCAGGGCACTGATCGACCGCGCGGACAGCCTCGGCATCGACCGGCGGCGCATCGTGCTGATGGGGCATAGCGCGGGTGCGCATCTGGTCGCGCTCGTCGGCACCGATCCGCGCTATCTGCGCGGCGCGGGGCTGTCCTTTGCCGACATTGCGGGTGTGATCCCGATCGACGGTGCCGCTTATGATGTGGCGGCGCAGATGACGGACGGCCCGCCGATCATGCAGAAGACCTTTGAACAGGCGTTCGGCACCGACCCGGTACGGCAGAAGGCGCTGTCGCCGACGCTGCAAGCCGCGGCGCCCAATGTTCGGCAATATCTGCTGCTCTATGTCCAGCGCGCCGACGGGGTGCGGCAGGCGAAAGGGCTCGGCGCCGCGCTCGAAAAGGGCGGCAGCCGCGTCGAGCACGGCAGCTTTCCGGGCGAAGGGTTAAAGGGCCATGCGGAGATCAACCGCAGCCTCGGCGATCCCGCCTATGCGCCGACGGCATTTGTCGATGACTGGTTGAAGCGGGTGTTTGCGCGGTAGGGGTGGGGCATGGAGGTAAGGGGATGCGCTCTCCCTACTCCGTCATCCCGGCGAAGGCCGGGATCTCACCCTATCGAATTGACGCACCGGCGAGATCCCGGCCTGCGCCGGGATGACGATGGAATATAGGTTTACATCCGGGCAGCCCCCGCCCTCAACCCGCGGTAACCTCCAGCCCGCGCTGCACACCCGGCCGCGCCAGTCCGGCGTCCAGCCAGCGCTGCACATGCGCGAAACGCTCGAAACCGACGATGTCGGCGGCGCCGTAAAAGCCGATCAGGTTGCGCACCCAGCCGAGCAGCGAGATGTCGGCGATGCTGTAATCGTCGCCCATCACCCACGGCCGCGTCGCAAGCCGGTCGTCGAGCACGCCGAGCAGCCGCGCCGATTCGGCGGCGTAACGGTCACGCGGCCGCTTGTCCGCATATTCGCGCCCGGCAAATTTGTGGAAAAAGCCGAGCTGGCCGAACATCGGCCCGACGCCGCCCATCTGCCACATCACCCACTGGATCGTTTCGTAGCGCGCCGCTGGGTCGGGTGAGAGGAACCGCCCGCTCTTGTCGGCAAGATAGATCAGGATCGCTCCCGATTCGAACAGCGCGAGCGGTTTTTCGCCCGGACCTTGCGGATCGTAGATCGCCGGAATCTTGCCATTGGGGTTGAGCGCGAGGAAGGCGGGGTCATGGCTTTCGTTCGCCATGATGTCGATGCGGTGCGGCTCATAGGCAAGGCCGCTTTCCTCCAGCATGATCCCGACTTTGACCCCGTTCGGCGTCGGGGCGGAGAACAGCTGGAGCCGGTCGGGGTATCGGGCGGGCCAGCGCGTGAAGATCGGGTGGTCCACGCTCATGCGCTTTGCTCGCGCTTCGCCTGCTGGTGGTGGCGGATCACCTCGTCGATGATGAAGCGCAGGAATTTTTCGCTGAACTCGGGGTCGAGGTCGGCGTCGCGCGCGAGCGCGCGCAGCCGTTCGATCTGCCGCTCCTCGCGGCCGGGGTCGGCGGGGGGCAGGCCTTCGCGCGCCTTGAGCTCGCCGACCGCCTTGGTCACCTTGAACCGCTCGGCGAGCATATAGACGAGCGCCGCGTCGATATTGTCGATGCTCTGACGGTAGTGGCTCAGCTGGTCGTCCATGCGCGGGCTCCTGTCTCTTGCCGCCCGCTTGGCACCGGCAAGGGGGCGGTGGCAAGCCGAAAGTCGTTGCAAAATCGCGGCCGCGCCGCCAAGGGTCGCGGCGATATGACTGCCGAAATCCATCAGCTTCGTGGGGACGCGCCGCCCTCGCTCGACCCGATGATGACGCTTGTCGCCGCCGATATGAACGAGGTGAATGCGGTCATTCTCGACCGGATGCAGTCCGAAGTGCCATTGATCCCCGAACTCGCCGGCCATCTGATCGCGGGCGGCGGCAAACGGATGCGGCCGATGCTGACGCTCGCGTGCGGGCGTCTGCTCGACTATCCGGGGCGCCGCCATTGCAAGCTCGCCGCCGCGGTGGAGTTCATCCACACCGCGACGCTGCTCCACGACGATGTCGTCGACAAATCGGACCTCCGCCGCGGCCGCAAGACCGCGAACGTCATCTGGGGCAACAGCGCCTCGGTGCTCGTCGGCGATTTCCTGTTCAGCCGCGCCTTCGAGGTGATGGTCGAGGACGGATCGCTGAAGGTGCTCAAGATCCTGAGCCGCGCCTCGGCGGTGATCGCGGAGGGCGAGGTCAACCAGCTGTCGGCGCAGCGCCGCATCGAAACGAGCGAGGACCAGTATCTCGCGATCATCAACGCGAAGACCGCCGAACTGTTCGCCGCCGCGTGCAAAATCGCCGCAGTCGTCGCCGAACGCGACGAAGCGACCGAAGCCGCGCTCGACGCCTATGGCCGAAATCTGGGCATTGCCTTCCAGCTCGTCGACGACGCCATCGACTATGTCTCCGACGCCGAAACCATGGGCAAGGGGGTCGGTGACGATTTTCGCGACGGCAAGGTCACGCTGCCCGTCATCCTCGCCTATGCGCGCGGATCGGCCGAGGAGCGCGAATTCTGGAAACAGGCGATCACCGGCCACAAGATTTCGGACGAGGATCTGCTCTATGCCACCAGCCTGCTGCGCAAGCATGACACCATCGCCGACACGCTGGCACGCGCGCGGCACTACGGCCAGCGCGCGGTCGACGCGATCGGCGGGTTCCGCGCGAGCCAGGCGAAATCGGCGCTGACCGAAGCGGTCGCCTTCGCGGTCGCGCGCGCTTATTGAGGCGGCGGCGATGGCGATGATGGGCCCGACGGCGGAAAGCCCCGACGCCTATATCGCTGCGCTGTCCGGGTGGCAGCTCGAACGCTGCACGATGATGCGCGCCGCGATTACGGGGGCGGCGCCGTTTGACGAAACGATCAAATGGACCAATCTGGTGTTCATGGCGAATGGACCGTGCATCCTGATCCGCGCCGAGGAGCATCGCGTGCTGCTGGGTTTCTGGCGCGGCAAGAGGCTGCGCGAGCTCGATCCCCGGATCAAGGCGAGCGGCAAATATGAACTCGGCAATCTGGTGATGACCGAAGGTACCGAGGTGACGGCCGACGAAGTCGCGCGCCTCGCCGCCGCGGCCTATCGGCTCAACATCGAAGTGGGCAACCCCGCGGCGCGCAGATGACCAGAGTGCCGCTGCCGATCGACGCGGTGCTGCCCGACATCATGGCGGCGCTGGTGCTGAAGCCCAATGCCGTCGTCGTGGCACCGCCCGGCGCGGGCAAGACGACGCGCGTCGCGCCGGCGATCCTGGGCCAGCCCTGGTGCAAGGGCGCGGTGTGGCTGCTTTCGCCGCGGCGGCTCGCGGCGCGCGGCGCCGCCGAACGCATATCGGAAGAGATGGGCGAGGCGGTCGGCGGCACGGTCGGTTATGCGACGCGGCTCGACAGCAAGCAGTCGGCGGCGACGCGGCTGCTGGTGATGACCCCCGGGCTGTTCCGCAATCGCATCCTGGCCGATCCCGAACTGTCGGGCGTGTCGGCGGTGCTGTTCGACGAGGTGCATGAACGCAGCCTCGATGGCGATTTTGCACTGGCATTGGCAATCGACGCGCAGCAGGGGCTGCGCGACGATCTGCGCCTGCTCGCCATGTCGGCGACGCTCGACGGAGCGCGCTTCGGCGCCTTGCTCGGCAACGCGCCGGTGGTGAAGAGCGAGGGCAAGATCTTCCCGCTTGAGCTGCGCCACATCGGCCGCCGCGCCGAGGATCGGCTGGAGGCGTCGGTGCTCGCGGCGGTCCGGCAGGCGATGGCCGACGAAGCGGAGGGCGACATGCTCGCCTTCCTGCCCGGCGCTGCCGACATCGAGCGCGCGGCGAATGCGGTTGAGGAGGCGCGTCTGCCGCTCGCCGTCCACCGGCTGCACGGACAGATCGACCCCGCGCTCCAGCGCAAGGCGCTCGTCCGCGACCCCGAGGGACGGCGCAAGCTGATCCTCGCAACGAGCATTGCCGAAACCAGCCTGACGATCGACGGCGTGCGCATCGTCATCGACGCGGGCTTGTCGCGCCGCCCGCGCTTCGACAAGGCGGCGGGCATATCGCGCCTCGTCACCGAACGTGCGAGCCAGGCGTCCGCCACCCAGCGTGCGGGGCGCGCGGCGCGGCAGGGGCCGGGGGTGGCGTATCGCCTGTGGGAAGCCGCCGCGACCGCGGGGATGCCGCCCTTCGACCCGCCCGAAATCCACGAGAGCGACCTGATGCCCGTCGTGCTCGACTGCGCGAGCTGGGGCATCATCGACCCGCGCCAATGGGGCTGGCTCGACCCGCCGTCGCCCGCCGCGGTCGCCGAAGCCAAGACGCGGCTGCAAGCGATCGGTGCGCTCGGCGATGACGGGCGTATCACTGCGCATGGAAAGGCGCTTGCGGCGATCCCGCTTCCCGTGCCGCTCGCGCACATGCTGCTCGACGCGGCGCGCGCGGAGGAGGGCGAGCTCGCGGGGCGTCTTGCGGTGCTGCTCACCGAACCGGGGCTCGGCGGGCGCGGCGTCGATGTCGAGGCGCGACTGGCGCGCTGGCGCGGGCAACGCGACGGGCGGTCTGAAGGGGCGTTTCGCCTTGCCCGGCGGCTGTCGGGCATTGCCGAGAGGCTCGCGGCGGATGCGGGCGATACCGCACCGCGCTCGATCGGCGGGTGGATCGCGACCGCCTGGCCCGATCGCGTCGCGCGTCGGCGCGCCGGGCAGCGCGGCGATTATCTGAGCGTCGGCGGGCGCGCCTACCGCATCGATCCGGTCGATCCGCTGAGCAACCATGAATGGCTGGCGATTGCCGACGCGCAGGGTCATGCCGCGGGCGTGCGCATCCTCGCCGCGGCGCCGATCGAAGCGGCCGAGGTCGAAACATTGTTCGCGGACCGAATCCTGTCCCATTCGGCGAGCCGCTATGACAGCGCGGCCGACCGCGTCGATCATCGGCGCGAGCGGCGACTGGGCGCGATTGCGCTGACGAGCGGACAGGCGCCGCGCGGCAACCATGCGGAGAGTGACATCGCGGTGCGCATGGCGGCGGTGCGCGAGAAGGGGCTGAGCCTGATCGGCTGGGGTCCGGCGGCGCAGGCGCTGCGGCAGCGTGCCTCCTTCGCGGGGATCGACGCCCTGTCGACCAACGCGCTCGGCGACAGTCTCGAAATCTGGCTCGAACCCTTGCTTGCCGGTTGCCGCGGGCTGCGCGACATCGGCGACCGCAGGCTTGCCGATGCGCTGATGGCGATGCTCGACTGGCCGGCGCGGCAGCTGCTCGAAAAACATGCGCCCGCCGACTATGTGACCCCGGCGGGCAGTCGCCATCCGATCGACTATGGCGCCGACGGCGGCCCGACGGTCAGCGTCCGCGTGCAGGAGATGTTCGGGCAGTCGCGCCATCCCGTCATCGGCGATCCGCCGGTGCCGCTGATCCTCGCGCTGACCTCACCCGCGCACCGGCCGATCCAGACGACGCGCGACCTGGCGTCCTTTTGGACGGGCAGCTGGCACGATGTGGCGCGCGAGATGCGCGGCCGCTATCCCAAGCACAGCTGGCCCGATGATCCTGCGAATGCGCGCCCGACCTTGATGACCAAGGCGGCGCAGGCGCGGCGCGATGCGCAATAGGCCCCTTTTCGTGGCTCGTGCTTGGCGCTAAGGCGGCGGCACAGGCATCAGTGACAGGACGACCCCGGATGAAAGCGCGTATCTTCCAGAAGCCCAAGAATGCGATGCAGTCGGGGCGTGCGGGCACCGAGCGCTGGATGCTGGAATTTGCGCCCGCCGAAGCGCGCAAGCCCGACCCGCTGATGGGCTGGGCGGGCAGCGGCGACACGCAGCGCCAGCTGCGGCTGGGCTTTGCGAGCCGCGAGGAGGCGGTGGCCTATGCCCAAAAGAACGGCATCGAGGTCGAGGTGATGCCGGCGCCCGTGCGCAAGCTGAAGATCCAGGCCTACGCCGATAATTTCCGGTAGGTCATAGTCGTCGCCCCCGCGAAGGCGGGGGCCGCTGCCGGTTTACGCAGCAATGCAGGACAAGGGTTCCGGCGGCCCCCGCCTTCGCGGGGGCGACGCGAATTATTCGCCCTTGTCGGCGATTATTCCGCGTCGGGCTGCAACAGCTTGTGCAGGTGGACGACGACATATTTCATTTCGGCATCGTCGACGGTGCGCTGCGCGGCGCTGCGCCACGCCTTTTCGGCCGATTTATAGTCGGGATAGAGGCCGACGACGTCGAGATTGGCAAGATCGACGAAGTCGAGGCCCTGCGGATCGCTGACCCGTCCGCCGAACACGAGGTGCAATTTGCTCATGGCTGCTTTCCTTGCGGCGTACCGCTGATGGGAAGAAGCGGCGGCCCCTAACAGCGGTTTTCGTTCGGGGCAAGCGGGCTCATTCCTCGTCCGAACGACCCTTTGGCAACAGCGACCCCAGCAGCGCGCCGATGGCGACCGCACCAGCAACGAGCGCCAGCGGCTGCTTTTCGGCGACGTCCTTGAGCTTGCTGTTCGCGCGCTTCGCCTGCACCTTGCCCTTGGCATAGGCGTCGCCCGCGGCTTCGCGCGCGACGCTGGCCTGTTCGCTGGCGCGCGCGGCGAGGTCTTCGGTTGCGGCGCGCGCGCGGCCATAGCCATCCTGGATGCGCGCCTTTGCCGCCTCTGCGGTCAGACGGGCATTTTCGGCGGTTTTCTCAGCAAGTTCACTCGCTTTTGCACGCGTTTCGCGCGCGGTTTCACTGAACGGCTTCATCGTCTTCCTCCACTTGTCCGGTGTCATCTTCGTCCGTCGTGTCCGTACGAAAATGATCGGCGACACCCGCCGCCATATCCTGCACCTTGCGCGCCAGTCTGGGCGCATGTTCCTTGATCGGTTCGCGCAGCAGCCAGGCGATCCCCGCCGCGGCGGCAATCGCGATCGGCCAGCGATTGTCGCGAAACTCCTGCCGCACCGCGTGCGCGGCATCGTCGACCTTGGTCCGCACGCGATATTTGCCGCGATCGAGCAGTGCCGCAGGCCGCAGCGCCGCCTTGGCGACGTCGAGCCGCCGATAAAGCTCGGCGCGCTGGAGCATCGAGCGGCGCGCGGCATTAATCAGGCGATTGCGCGTGCGCGGCATCAGTCGTCGACCCCTTCGTTCACCAGGTCGCGTCGCAGCGCGGTGCGAATATCCTCATAGGCTCGGCGCGCACGCCAGCCCGCGAGCGCCGCGATCAACAGCAGCACCGCCACGACGATAATCGTCGCAAGCAAAGGCCCGACATGCGGTGCCAGCGCGAGGATCGCGCCGAACGCAAGCGCGAGCATCGCGACGCCGAGAGCGCAGGCGGCGACGGCGCCCCACGCGGCGCTCCATGTCGCGCCGTGCAGGGCGAGTTCGCCGCGCGCCTCGATCAGCGCCAGTTCGGCCTTCGCCGTCGCCGACAGATTTTCGACGACATCGCCGACGATCTTGTCGAGCGGCACCGGCTCGCTGGTCGCCGGGCGGCCATCGGGCGCATAGCCGTGGCTTATGCCGTCAAAGCTGCGCCCGGCGGGCGCGGGGGTTTCGGGATCGGAGGATGCCAAGGACCGATCAATCGTTCGAGCCGCCCTTGAGCATCCGGGCGAGCACGAAGCCGATCACCGTCGCGGCGCCAACCGCGATCGCGGGGTTCTTCTTGACCATGTCGCGCGTCGACGCGGCAAGCTCGTCGAGATCCTTCTTGTCGAGCGTCGTCGCGAGACCGGCGACGGTCGCGGCAGCCGAGCGGGCATAATCGCCGTACTGCTTGCCGAACTTGGTATCGACCGTGCCTGCGCTGTCCTCGAGCATCTTGGCGAGGCTGCCGACGGCCTCGGCCGCCTTGCCCTTGCCCTTCGTCGCAGCGTCGCGTGCCGAGGTCGATGCCTGCTTTTTCAGCGCCGCAGCTTCTTCCTTAAGCGAGGCCGCCTTAATCGACGCTTCGGACTTGATCGTGTCGCGCGTCGCGGCAAGCTGGTCGCGGATCGGGTGCTCCTTGGCGGCCTTTACCGACGCAGGCTTGCGCGCGGGCGCGGCCTTGGTCGCGGCGGGCTTCGCGGGGGCCTTGGGACGGGGTGCTGCGGCCTTCTTCGTCGCGGGAGTAGCGGCTTTTGCCATCAATCTGTCCTCTTCTATCGTTCGGGCGCCGCGCGGGCGGGCATCCTTTTTGGTCCTGTACCAATATATAGCAAGCGGCGCCCATTGGTTCCATAGCCGCGCAAAATTCCTATGCAGCAGTTGCACTAGCGGAAAGGCGCCGATAACAGGCGGGCGCCTTATCCACCCGGCCGCCTCCGGCCGTCATCAGGGACGACATCCATGACCGCCATCATCGACATCCACGGCCGCGAAATCCTCGACAGCCGGGGCAACCCCACGGTCGAAGTCGATGTGCTGCTCGAAGATGGCAGCTTCGGCCGCGCCGCGGTGCCCTCGGGCGCGTCGACCGGCGCACACGAAGCGGTCGAACTGCGCGACGGCGACAAGGCGCGTTATCTGGGCAAGGGCGTGACCAAGGCGGTCGCGGCGGTCAACGGCGACATCGCTGAGGCGCTCGTCGGCCTCGATGCCGAGGACCAGCGCGAGATCGACATGGCGATGATCGACCTCGACGGCACGCCGAACAAGAGCCGCCTTGGCGCCAATGCGATTTTGGGCGTCAGCCTTGCCGCCGCGAAGGCCGCCGCCGACGCGCGCGGCCTCCCGCTCTATCGTTATGTCGGCGGCGTGTCGGCGCGCACCTTGCCGGTGCCGATGATGAACATCATCAACGGCGGCGAACATGCCGACAATCCGATCGACGTGCAGGAATTCATGATCATGCCCGTCGGCGCGGGCAGCATCGCTGAGGCGGTGCGCTGGGGCAGCGAGATTTTCCACACGCTGAAGAAAGGCCTGTCGGCGAAGGGCCTTGCGACCGCGGTCGGCGACGAAGGCGGCTTCGCGCCGAACCTCGCTTCGACGCGGGCCGCGCTCGACTTCATCGCGGCGTCGGTTGATCAGGCGGGCTTCAAGCTCGGCACCGACGTCGTCCTCGCGCTCGATTGCGCCGCGACCGAATTTTTCAAGAACGGCAAATATGAGATCAGTGGCGAAGGCTTGTCGCTCAGCCCCGAACAGATGGCGGAATATCTCGCCGCGCTGGTGAAAGATTACCCGATTCTGTCGATCGAGGACGGGATGAGCGAAGACGACTTCACCGGCTGGAAGGCGCTGACCGACCTCGTCGGCGACAAGTGCCAACTCGTCGGTGACGATTTGTTCGTGACCAACCCGCTGCGGCTCGAACAGGGGATCAAGGACGGCCTCGCCAACTCGCTGCTCGTCAAGGTCAACCAGATCGGCACGCTCAGTGAAACGCTCGACGCCGTCGATATGGCGCACCGCGCGCGCTACACCGCGGTGATGTCGCACCGTTCGGGCGAGACCGAGGATTCGACGATCGCCGACCTTGCGGTCGCGACCAACTGCGGCCAGATCAAGACCGGCAGCCTCGCGCGTTCGGACCGGCTGGCGAAGTACAACCAGCTGATCCGCATCGAGGAAGAACTGGGCGACATGGCGCGCTATCCGGGGATGGCGATTTTCGGCTGATCGCAAAGCGGGGGACAAGTGCGCGCTGGCGCCTTGACGCCAGGAATCGCCTGTGATTCAAGGGCGGCGATGACGCAGCGCCACAAATTCCGCAAATCGATGCGCCGCGCGACCGGGCCGGCGCTCGCGGTGATCGCGGTGCTGGCGATGCTGGGCTATGCCGTTTTCGGGCCGACCGGGCTTTATGCCTGGGGCGAATATGGCCAGTCGGTCGAAAAGAAGCGCGTCGTGCTGAGCGAGCTCGTGAAGAAGGAGCGCGAGCTTCAGAACCGCGTCAACCTGCTCGACCAGCGCCGCGTCGATCCCGATCTGGCCGAGGAATATGTGCGCTCGAAGCTCGGCGCCTATCACCCCGACGAGGTGATTATCCCGATGGAGCCCGAGGCGAAGTAACGACCGACTGAAATCCCTCCCCTTCAGGGGAGGGCAGCGAGACTTGCGAACTTGTTCGCTAGTCGCATCGGGTGGGGTTCATCGGCCTTGCGCAAGGCCGATGGACCCCACCCCAACCCCTCCCCTGAAGGGGAGGGGCTTAGCTTCTTCTGCATACGTAACGGAAGCAGGAGCGTTGCCAAGCGGGCGTTGCCAAACCCGCCGCGCCGCTCCTATAGGGAGCCTTGCCGTAACGGCTAACCGCAAAGGAAACCTCCCTTGGCCAAAGCACCCGCGCGTAAGACTGCCGCGCCAAAAAAAGTCGCTTCGACCCCTGCTCCCTCGTCCAATCGCGAGCAACCGCGCGATCCCGTCCCCTATGACGCGACGCCGGAAGAGCTCGAAAAATTCTATCGCGAGATGCTGCTCATCCGCCGGTTCGAGGAGAAGGCCGGGCAGCTTTACGGGCTGGGGCTGATCGGCGGTTTCTGCCACCTTTATATCGGTCAGGAAGCGGTGGCGGTCGGCCTGCAATCGGCGCTCGACGGCAACAAGGACAGCGTCATTACCGGCTACCGCGACCATGGTCATATGCTCGCTTACGGCATCGACCCCAAGGTCATCATGGCCGAGCTGACGGGGCGCCAGGCCGGCATCTCGAAGGGCAAGGGCGGCTCGATGCACATGTTCAGCGTCGAGCATAAATTCTATGGCGGGCACGGCATCGTCGGCGCGCAGGTGTCGCTCGGCACCGGGCTGGCCTTTGCGCACAAATATCGCGGCGACGGCGGCGTGGCGATGGCCTATTTCGGCGACGGCGCCGCGAACCAGGGCCAGGTGTACGAGAGCTTCAACATGGCGGAGCTCTGGAAGCTGCCGATCATTTTCGTGATCGAGAATAACCAATATGCGATGGGCACGTCGGTCAATCGCTCGTCGGCCGAAGATCAGCTCTATCGCCGCGGCGAAAGCTTCCGCATCCCCGGTATGCAGGTCGACGGCATGGACGTGCTCGCGGTGCGCGGCGCGGCCGAGGCGGCGCTCGAATGGGTGCGCGCGGGCAAGGGGCCGGTGCTGATGGAGCTCAAGACCTATCGCTATCGCGGCCATTCGATGTCCGACCCCGCCAAATATCGCAGCCGCGAGGAAGTGCAGGCGGTGCGCGACAAGTCGGACGCGATCGAGCACCTCAAGAAGCTGATGACCGATGCGGGCATCGCCGAGGACAAGTTCAAGGAAATCGACAAGGAAATCCGCGCGATCGTTGCGGACTCGGCCGACTTTGCCGAAAGCGCGCCCGAACCCGATTTGTCCGAACTTTATACCGACGTGCTGGTGGAGCAATATTGAGATGGCCATCGAACTGAAGATGCCGGCGCTGTCGCCGACGATGGAAGAAGGCACGCTCGCCAAGTGGCTCGTCAAGGAAGGCGACACGGTGAAGTCGGGCGACATCCTTGCCGAGATCGAAACCGACAAGGCGACGATGGAATTCGAAGCGATCGATGAGGGAACGATCGGCCAGATCCTCGTTCCCGAAGGCACCGATAATGTGAAGGTCGGCACCGTGATCGCGACGATCGCGGGTGAGGGGGAGGAGGCGTCGACTCCGGCGCCCGCGCCTGCTGCCGCTGAAGAAAAGGACGCCGCCCCCGCGAAGGCGGGGGCCGCTAGCGTTAGTGAGTCGGTTCCAGCGGCCCCCGCCTCCGCGGGGGCGACGGAGAAGGCCGAACGCGCCTCCGACCCCGCGATCCCCGAGGGCACCGCGATGGTCAAGCTCACCGTCCGCGAAGCGCTGCGCGACGCGATGGCGGAGGAGATGCGCGCCGACGACCGCGTCTTCGTGATGGGCGAGGAAGTCGCCGAATATCAGGGCGCCTACAAGGTGACCCAGGGCCTGCTCGATGAATTTGGCGCGCGCCGCGTCATCGACACGCCGATCACCGAATATGGTTTTGCCGGACTCGGTGCGGGCGCGGCGATGGGCGGCCTTCGTCCGATCATCGAGTTCATGACATTCAACTTCGCGATGCAGGCGATCGACCACATCATCAATTCGGCGGCAAAGACCAACTATATGTCGGGCGGGCAGATGCGCTGCCCGATCGTGTTCCGCGGGCCCAACGGCGCCGCGGCGCGCGTCGGCGCGCAGCACAGCCAGAATTATGCACCCTGGTACGCGAGCGTCCCCGGCCTGATCGTCATCGCGCCCTATGACGCCGCCGATGCCAAGGGGTTGCTGAAGGCGGCGATCCGTACCGAAGACCCGGTCGTTTTCCTCGAAAACGAACTGCTCTATGGCCGCAGCTTTGAGGTTCCCGATGTCGAGGATTTCGTCCTGCCGATCGGCAAGGCGCGCACCATGCGTGAAGGCAGCGACGTCACGATCGTCAGCTATTCGATCGGCGTCGGGCTCGCGCTCGAAGCCGCCGACAGCCTTGCGGGTGAGGGCATCGACGCCGAGGTGATCGACCTGCGCACCTTGCGCCCGCTCGATACCGCGACGGTGCTCGCCAGCCTTAAAAAGACGAACCGCCTCGTCATTGTCGAGGAAGGCTGGCCGGTTTGCTCGATCGCCAGCGAACTCGCGATGGTCGCGATGGAACAGGGTTTTGACGATCTCGACGCGCCCGTCATGCGCGTGTGCAACGAGGATGTGCCGCTGCCCTACGCGAACAATCTCGAAAAGGCCGCGCTGATCGACACCCCGCGGGTGGCGAAGGCGGTGAAGGCGGTTCTCCATCGTTAATCCGTCGCCCCCGCGAAGGCGGGGGCCGTCATCGGCCTTGCCCTTCCATGCCGAGTAAACCGACATCGGCCCCCGCCTTCGCGGGGGCGACGGCTGAACCCAGCGCCTACCCCGACATGCGCGATCCGCGTGTCATGGTCGCGGTGCCGCGGGCGCGGCGCGCGGCGATGGCGGCGTTGTGGGGGCTCGCCGCGCGGTTGACCAAATTGCTGCTCGATGCGCGCGAGCCGCTGATCGGGCAGATCAAGCTTGCGTGGTGGCGCGACATGATGGCGCTGCTTGCGAGCAATCCCGCCGCCTTGCCCAAGGGCGAGCCGCTGCTCGCCGACCTCGCCGCAAGCTGGGCGGGGCAGGGCGGGCTCGACGCGCTGGTCGATGCGGCCGAAGCGATGCTGCTGGCCGAGGGTGATGCCGAGCGGCGGGCCGCGGCTGAAAGCTTTGGCGCGCAGCTCTTTGCGCTGTCGGACGGCGGAGCCGCGGCCGGGAAACGCTGGGGCCTGCTTTGGGGCGCTGGTGTGGTCGAGGCGGAGGATGCGGCGCGCTGCCTGCTGGGCGATGCCAAAAACGGCGACGCGCTGGCGCGCGGCGATTTCACCGGAAACCGCGCGCTGCTGATGCTCGATCGCTGGGCGGCGGCGATTGCCGCGCGCGATGGCGAACGGCACCTCAGAAGCGAGGGATTGCTGCTGCTTCGTATCGGGCTGTTTGGTCGCTGATCGAATAAATGCCGCCGGGGGTGGAAAAGCCGTCGGCGAACATCTATCTTGCCCGGTACAGAAATAGGGTCGCAGGGGACGTTTATGTTCAACGGGCTGATCGCCTATCTCGATTCGATCAAGGCGCGTGACCCTGCGCCACGGTCGCGTTGGGAGATCCTTCTTTATCCCGGGCTTGTCGCGGTGGGTATGCACCGCATCGCGCACTGGCTGTTCGAGGCGCGATTGTTCTTCCTCGCGCGCTTCGTCAATCACCTGTCGCGCTGTATGACCGCGATCGACATCCATCCCGGCGCGAAGATCGGCCGCCACCTGTTCATCGACCATGGCTTTACCGTCATCGGTGAAACCGCCGAGATCGGCGACAATGTCACCATCTATCAATGCGTGACGCTGGGCGGTACCGACCCCGCCAACGGTATTGCGGGCAAGCGCCACCCGACGCTGGCCGATGATGTCATCGTCGGGTCGGGTGCGCAGATTTTGGGGCCGATCACGGTCAACGCGCGCGCGCGCGTCGGCGCCAATGCCGTGGTGACGAAGGACGTGCCCGAAGGGGCGGTGATGGTCGGCATTCCGGCGCGCTCCACCTTGGTCGATGCCGCCGAATATGCGCGCGAGTTTGTGCCTTACGGCACCTGCAACGAAACCTTCGATCCCGCGACGCAAAAGGTCGAATTGCTGCAATGCCAGCTGGAGCTCATGCAGAAGCAACTCGCGGCGCTGATCGCCGAACGCGACGCGGCGGCGGAGAGTGAAGCGCCGCGGCGCAAGGGAGGGCGTAAAAGCGCCTGATGGGAACGGTCACGCCCCTGCCGTTCAACGGGCGGACGGTGCCGCTCCAGACCGGTTTCGAACGCCCCGAACTCCTGCGCATCCTCGACCTTTACGGCCGCATGGTCGCCGCCGGGCACTGGCGCGACTATGCGATGGATTTCCACCGCGATGCCGCGATCTTCTCGGCCTTTCGCCGCGCCGCCGAGCGTCCCGAATATCGCATCGAAAAACGCCCCGCCTTGCGGAGCAGGCAAGGCATGTGGGCCTTGGTCTCCGAAGCCGGGGCGATTTTGAAACGCGGGGACGAGCTGTCCAATGTGCTCGCCCCCGTCGAACGCAAGCTTATGAAGCTGGTAGGGGACTGACGGTCCGCGTCGTCGCCGGCAGCTGGTTTGCCAGATTGTCGGGCAGCATCGCCACCACGGCCGCGCGCGCATTCTGCCAGAAGGCCGACAGCAGCAGCAGCGCCGAGCCGATCACGAAGGCGGTGAGCGCGACGTTGAGTTCGACCGCGCCGAACTGGTTGAACAGCTGCGTCAGCGCGAACAGCACATAGGCGAGCGCGGAGACGAGCAGCGCGCGGCGGTCGATCGCGAGCGCGATCAGCCCGAAAAGCACATATATGGCGACGACCATCACCGCGGCGCCGCTGCCGATATTGTCGCCCTCGGTCACGCCGAGCAGGTGAAAGATCGGATGCGCGATCATCGGTGCGGCGAGCAGGTGGAGCCAGAAGGCAACGTCGCTGCGCCGCGTCTGGCGCGCGCGGTCGCTCTTGTCCCACCACATGGCGAGCGTGAAGACGCCGAGCCCGGCGACGAGGACCAGGATCATCACCAGCGTCGGATTATGATCGGGAACGCCGGTCAGCGACAGGATCAGCGCGACCGCGGTCGCGGCGATCGCCGCGGTGCCCGCCGCGACGGTGATCGGCACCATGAAGCGCCGCCAGTGCAGCCAGGTCGCGCCCGCGGTCACCGCGGCGATCGAACCGACGAGCAGCGCGCCGACGGTGTCGCCGGGGCTGCGCCCGAAAATGCTCTCGCCATGTTCGACAAGGAAACCCGCCATCGTCGCAAAGACGCCGCCAGCGAAGGCGAGCACGAGGATGATGCTTGGCAGCGCCATGCGGCGGCGCCGGGTGAAATATTCGGCGAGGAACCACGCCGATGCCGCGACGAAGGCGCCCGCGAGCGCGGTGTGGATCGATTCGCCGATCCACGCCACCGCGACGAGCAGGATCACCGCCGCGATGCTGACGAAAATATCGTTGAAGCCGGTGATGAGGCGGAAGGATTCTTCATCCGCTCCGGGGGCGGCGCGCACCGATGCAATATGGCCCCGAAAGGCCGCAGCGGCCTCCGGCGTCAGAACCTTCGCATCGACCGCGGCTTGCAGGTCGCTTTCACTATACATCGGGGTCGTCCTTCTTAGACCGATCCCCTTGCCCCGTCCGCGTTATGGCAGAGGCGTGTTGTTGTGTCAATACAGTGTGGCGCCCAGCCGATCCTCCCTGTCGCGCAGCGATGGGGAGGGGGACCGCTCGCGAAGCGAGTGGTGGAGGGGCAAGCGACGTTTGCGCCATTGCCCCTCCGTCAGCGGCTCCGCCGCTGCCACCTCCCCATGCCTGCGGCACAGGGAGGATCGAAATGCCTCACCCCAGCGCCATCAACGCCTTCATCACGTTCATCGACTGCTCGCTGCCCGATTGCGGGACGGTGTCGCCGGTGCGGTCGATGATCTTGTCCCACGCCGCGGCGACGCCTTCGGGGGTGCGCTCGCCCTCGGGCAGCGCAACGCCGGAGGTCATGGTGACATAGGCGGCGTGATAGGCGCCCGCACCCGCGCCGACGATCATGTTCGTCGGCGCATCCTCGCTGACGAGGTAGAGCGCGGCGGGCACGACATTTTCGGGGGTGAATTTTTCGAACAGCTCGGCGGGGAAGATGTCCTCGGTCATCCGCGTCCCCGCGACCGGCGCGATCGTGTTGCAGCGGATGTTATATTTCGCGCCTTCGAGATGGAGCGTCTTGGTGAGCCCGGCGAGGCCCAGCTTCGCCGCGCCATAATTGGCCTGCCCGAAATTGCCGTAAAGGCCGGTCGACGAGGCGGTCATCAGGATGCGGCCATAGGCCTGGTCGCGCATCATGTCCCAGCACGCCTTGGTGACATAGGCGCTGCCGAGCAGGTGAACCTTCACCACCAGATCGAAATCGGCGGGCTCCATCTTGGCAAAACTCTTGTCGCGCAGGATGCCGGCGTTGTTGATGAGGATGTGGACGCCGCCCCATTCCTCCTTCGCCTTGGCGACCATTTCGACCATCTGCTCATATTCGGTGACGCTGCCGCCGTTCGACATGGCGGTGCCGCCCGCGGCGCGGATTTCCTCGACGACTTCGAGCGCCGCGTCCGAATGGCCGGTGCCGTCGCGCGCGCCGCCCAGGTCGTTGACCACGACCTTTGCGCCGCGCCGCGCGAGTTCGAGCGCATAGGCGCGGCCAAGCCCGCCGCCCGCGCCGGTAACAATGGCAACGCGGCCGTCAAATTTGATCGTCATGATGGTCTCCCGCAAAGGGCCCTTTGCATGAAAGGTTGCCCGAAAAAACTGGAACGTCCTTAGCTGCTCGCGCCCCGCTGGCAAGGGGGCAGGAAAAATGGGCAATGCAACAAAAATGTAACGTAATTGACGCGCAATGGTCACTTATGCGTCATAACAGCGCCGCCAGTTTGTAACTCTTTCGTCACGGAGCTTCCCCTTCATGCGCCACTCGCTGACCGCCGCCCTGCTGGCGACCTCGATCCTCTGCCTGCCGGGCGTGGCCCACGCACAGGGCATGACGGCCGAGGAAGCCGCCGCGCTCCGCGCCGAGCTTGCGGCGTTGAAGGCACAGGTCCAGACGCTCGAATCGCGTCTCGACGCCGCGACCGCGCAGCCGGCGCCGGTACCCGCACCCGAGCCGACCCCTCCATCGGTCACCGCCAAGCCTGCGAGCGAGATCAGCTGGAAGGGTGCGCCCGAGATCAAGACCGCCGACGGCTGGAGCTTCAAGCCGCGCGGGCGGATGCAGGTCGATCTGGCCGCGGTCGATACGCCCGCCGGGGCGACGGGCACGCGCGGCGGCCTGAAAACCGAATTTCGCCGCGTCTATCTGGGCGTCGATGGCAAGATTCCCGGCGGCTTCGCCTATCGCGTCGAGGCGGACCTTGCGAACAATTCGGTCGAGCTGACCGACGTCTACCTGACTTATGGCACCGGGCCGCTGTCGGTCACCGCGGGGCAGATCAAGCCTTTCTGGTCGCTCGACGAGATGACGAGCGACCTGTTCACCAGCTTCATGGAGCGCGCGGCCTTTGCGCAGGCGTTCGGCTTCGAGCGCCGCGTCGGCCTGTCGGCGCAGTATAAGGGCGGCGACCTGCTGATTCAGGCGGGGGTGTTCGGCGACAATGCGAACGACCTGCTCGACGACAGCAACAATGCCGTCAGCCTCGACGGGCGCGTCGTGTGGATGCCGAAGCTCGGCGACACGCAGCTCCACCTCGCCGCATCGGGCCATTGGCGCGACCCCAATGATCCCGCGGCGCTCGGCCGCTATCGCGCGCGTCCCTTTGCCCACACGACCGACGTCCGCCTCGTCGACACTGGGCTGCTCGATGTTGCCAGCGAACGCGGCATCGGGGTCGAAGGCGCGGTGATCGCCGGGCCGTTCCATGCGGCGGGCGAGGGCTATTGGCACCGCGTCAACCGCACCGGGTCGGCCGACCCGACCTTCTTCGGCGGCTATGCCGAGGTCGGGATGGTGCTGACGCCGGGCGACCGTCGCGGGTACAAGGACGGCGGTTTCGACCGGCTGAAGCCGTCGAAGCCGATCACCGCGGGCGGCATCGGCGCATTCGAAGTGAATGCCCGCTACGATCATCTCGACCTCAACGACGGCGGGATTGTCGGCGGGCGCCAGCAGGCGGCGCTGATCGGCCTTGTCTGGGCGCCGATCGACTATATCCGCATCACGGCCAACTATGGCAAATTGTGGATCGACGATGCGCGCGTGGCGACGGCGACGGGGGATCGCGATTATAGCGCCGACACCTTCGGGCTGCGGACGCAGGTCGATTTCTGATCTGGAGCGGGGTGCGGCGTTGGCCTATCGGCGGGCGCTCCCTGAACCGGAAAGCGATTCGATTATGACTAGCCCCGACGCGCCCTATCATGCGCATGTCTATTACGATCCCGCCGAGCGGCCTGCGGCCGCCGCGCTGCGCGAGGCTTTTACCGGCGACCCGGCAATCCTCCATGTCGGACCGATGATCGACCGCCCCGTCGGGCCGCATCCGATCGCGCAATATGAGGTGCATTTTCTCGCGCGCTCGCGCGATGCGGTCGTGGCGGCGATCGAGGCGACGGGGCTGCGGGCGCTTGTCCACCCGCTGACCGACGACGATCTTGCCGATCATACCAGCCTGGCGCATTGGATCGGTACGCCGATCGATCTCGACATCAGCGTGCTCGACCCGCCGGGGGCGAATCAGGGAATGGCGCGTTTCGGCGTGACGGACTTTTAGGCTTCGACCGGGCCGTCGGGTCCAAGCTGCCAGCCGCATCCGAGCCGCTTTGCATCGTCGGCATCGGTCAGCGCCGCCACGGTGCGCCAGCCGTCGGCGCGCAGGCTCGCCGCGACTGCGGCGTCGTGGCCGAGCGGCAGGAAGATACGGCGCTCGCCCATGTCTTCGGCGCCCAGCCCGGCGTCGATCAGCGGGTCGGGATAGAGCGAAAAGCCGACCGCGGCCTCCTCCGCCTCGCCCACGGGGATCGCATAGGCGCCGCCGCGGCCGACCGCGTCCCCCTGGCCGGGGACGAAGATCTGGAAGCCGAACCAGCTTTGATAGGCGAAGCCGTGGCGCTCGGTCGGATCGAGCGTCAGCGTCACGCGGTCGCGGATCGGCGCGGCGATGGCTTCCAATGCGTCGATGCGCGCGGTTAGCGCGCCGGTCGTATCGAAAGCGCGAAGGTCGGCGATCGCGCGGTCGAACGGGCCGGTCGCGCGGAGCAGCGGCAGATAGGCGTCGGCGCCAAGCTGCGCGAGTGCGCCCGCGTCCTTGGCATCAAGTTCGTCGCGCAATTGCTGGAGGTCGACCGCGACCGGCAGCGGACCGCGCGCGAGCAGATCGACGACATCGGGCAAAGTGAAATCGATGGTGACGGGGCCGATGCCCGCGGCTTCGAGCGCGTCGATCGCGACGGTGACGATTTCGCGCGCCGCCGCGACGCTGTCGCTACCGATCAGCTCGGCGCCGACCTGCAGCATCTCGCGCGCGGGGCGGAGCTGGCTGGCGCGCAGCTTGACCACTTGCCCGGCGTAGCAAAGGCGCAGCGGCCGCGGCGATGCGGCGAGCAGCGAGGTCGCGATCCGCCCGACCTGCCGCGTGATGTCGGGGCGTAGCGCGAGCGTGCGTTGCGACACCGGATCGGTGAAGCGCAGGAGGTCACGGCCCGAGCGGTCGTCGTCGCTGCCCAGCGTTTCGCGAAACTCGGCGAGCGGCGGCGACACGCGGCCATAGCCGTGCGCGCGCATCGCATCGACGAGCGCGCGAGTGACGCGCGACGCGGCCTCGGCCTGTTGGGGCAGGCGGTCGCGGAGGCCTTCGGGCAGCAGGGCAGGGGCCTTGGTCATGGGGTGGCCTTAGGATGGTCCAAGAGAGTCAACAATCCCGAATTCCGTTCGCATCGAGCGAAGTCGAGATGCCGTGAGGGCGTTCACCAACGATGGGTGTCTCGACTTCGCTCGACACGAACGGAAATTGAAGTGTGAGTTTAGAACTTCAGACCCTTCACCATCTTCACGCCGGGCAGCTGGCACAGCTGCCACAACAAGGGTTCGGGCATCGGCGAATCGAGGCTGAGCAGCAGCACCGCTTCGCCGCCCGCGGCGCGGCGGCCGAGGTGGAAGGTGCCGATGTTGAGGCCCGCGTCGCCCAGCGCGCCGCCGATGCGACCGATGAAGCCCGGCGCATCCTCGTTGACGATATAGAGCATGTCACCGTCGAGGTCGGCCTCGACCTTGATCCCGAACATTTCGACGAGGCGCGGTTCGTTGTTGCCGAACAGCGTGCCCGCGACCGAGCGGTCGCCCGCCTCGGTCGCCACGGTGACGCGGACGAGCGTGTGATAATCGCCCTCACGATCATGGCGCACTTCGCGCACGTCAAGCCCGCGTTCGCGCGCGAGATGCGGCGCGTTGACCATGTTCACGCTGTCCGAATAGCGGCGCATCAGCCCGGTGAGCACCGCGGCGGTGATCGGTTTCAGGTTCAGCTCGGCCGCCGCACCTTCGACCTCGACCGAGATGTGGGTGAGATTGTCGTGCGCGAGCTGGCCGACGAGGCTGCCGAGCTTTTCGGCGAGGCTCATATAGGGACGCAGCTTCGGCGCTTCCTCGGCCGACAGGCTGGGCACGTTGAGCGCGTTGGTGATGCCGCCGGTCAGCAGATAATCGCTGATCTGCTCGGCGACCTGGATCGCGACATTGACCTGCGCCTCGTCGGTCGAGGCGCCGAGGTGCGGCGTGCAGATGAAGTTCGGCGTGCCGAACAGCGGATGATCGGCGGGCGGCGGCTCGACCGCGAACACGTCGAGCGCCGCGCCCGCGACATGGCCGCTGTCGAGCGCGTCCTTCAGCGCCGCTTCGTCGATCAGCCCGCCGCGCGCGCAGTTGATGATCCGCACGCCCCTCTTGGTCTTGGCGAGATTTTCCTTCGACAGGACGTTGCGCGTCTGGTCGGTCAGCGGCGTGTGCAGCGTGATGAAGTCGGCGCGTGCCAGCAGCGTGTCGAGATCGGCCTTTTCGACGCCCAGCTCGATCGCGCGCTCGGGGGTCAGGAAGGGGTCGAAGGCGACGACCTTCATGCGCAGCCCCAGCGCGCGCTCGGCGACGATGCTGCCGATATTGCCGCAACCGATCAGGCCGAGCGTCTTCGAGGTCAGCTCGACCCCCATGAAGTCGTTCTTCGGCCATTTGCCCGCCTGCGTTCCCGCGTTGGCTTCGGGGATCTGGCGGGCGAGTGCAAACATCATCGCGATCGCATGTTCGGCGGTGGTGATGCTGTTGCCGAACGGCGTGTTCATCACGATGACGCCCTTTTTCGACGCCTCGGGGATGTCGACATTGTCGACACCGATCCCGGCGCGGCCGACGACCTTCAAATTGGTTGCGGCGGCGAGGACGTCGGCGGTGACCTTGGTGGCCGAGCGGATGGCAAGGCCGTCATAGTCGCCGATCATCGCGATCAGCTCATCCTTGGTCTTGCCGGTGATTTCGTCGACGTGAATGCCGCGTTCCTTGAAGATTGCGGCGGCTTTGGGGTCCATCTTGTCGGAAATCAGAACTTTGGGTGCGGTCATGTCGATGATCCTTTAACCTCGTCATTCCCGCGAAAGCGGGAACCCAGTGTGGGATCAGCCCACGCATACTCTGGGTCCCCGCTTTCGCGGGGATGACGACAAAAATTTAGGCGGTGAGAGTTTCGTAGGCCCAGTCGAGCCACGGGCCGAGCGCTTCGATGTCGGCGGTGTCGACGGTCGCGCCGCACCAGATGCGCAGCCCCGGCGGCGCGTCGCGGTAACCCGCGATGTCGTATGCTGCGCCTTCCTTTTCGAGCAGGCCGGCGAATGTCTTGATGAAATCCGCGTCGGCGCCCGCGACCGACAGGCAGACCGAGGTTTTCGAGCGGCTGGCGGGATCGGCGGCGAGGTGGCTGAGCCAGTCGCGTTCCGAAACAATTTTGTCGAGCGCCGCGGCGTTCGCATCGCTGCGCGCTTTGAGGCCATCGAGACCGCCCAAGGACTTCGCCCATTCGAGTGCGAAGATTGCGTCTTCGACCGCGAGCATCGACGGGGTGTTGATCGTTTCGCCCTTGAACACGCCCTCCGCGAGCGCGCCCTTGCTGACAAGGCGGAACACCTTGGGCAGCGGCCAGGCGGGGGTGTAGGTTGCGAGGCGTTCGACTGCGCGCGGGCCGAGGATCAGCACGCCGTGGCCGCCTTCGCCGCCGAGCACTTTCTGCCAGCTGAAGGTCGCAACGTCGATCTTGTCCCACGGCAGGTCGTAAGCGAACACTGCGCTGGTCGCGTCGGCGAAGGAGAGGCCTTCGCGGTCGTCGGCGATCCAGTCGCCATCGGGCACGCGCACACCGCTGGTGGTGCCGTTCCAGGTGAACAGCACGTCGTTCGACCAGTCGACTTGTGTGAGGTCGGGGAGCGCGCCATAATCGGCGCGGATGATCGTCGGGTCGAGCTTCAGCTGCTTCGCGGCATCGGTGACCCAGCCTTCGCCAAAGCTTTCCCACGCCAGCGTCGTCACCGGCCGCGCGCCCAGCATCGTCCACATCGCCATTTCGAAGGCGCCGGTGTCGCTGCCCGGAACGATGCCGATGCGGTGCGTGTCAGGAAGCTGGAGCATCTCGCGCATCAGGTCGATGCAGTAAGCGAGGCGCGTCTTGCCGATCTTGGCACGGTGCGAGCGGCCCAGCGATTCGGTGGCGAGTTTGTCGGGGGACCAGACCGGCGGTTTGGCGCAGGGTCCGGAAGAGAAATAGGGGCGCGTCGGGCGCACCTGTGGCGTCGTCACTTCACTCATCATAGTCTCTCCTTGCAGAGAGCTCGCGCGGCGTTGGGACCGCGTGGCCCGGCGCCGCGTTTAAGGCGCGGGCGGAGACTGTCAAATTAATTGCACCGGCCGCGCCAAATTTTCGACGAGCCGAGCCAAAGGTATACAGCTTGTTAACTATTTTATCGGTATTTTGACGCCATGGTCCTTGCGCCGTTCTTGAAGCCTCGCGCCCTGATCGCCGCCACCGCCGCGCTGGCGCTATCCGCCTGTTTCGGCTCGCCCGACGTGATGAAGCGCGGCAGTGATAACCGCGCTACGGCAACCAAGCCGACCCGTCCGCAGCCCGTCGGCACGCCATCCTTCACCAGCGCCGAGGCGCAGCAATGCGCGTTCGACCTCAAACAGGCCGGCGTGCGCTTCACCCCGCTCCCCAACCAGGATCATGGCGGCGGCTGCACCTCGATCGATTCGGTGAAGCTGCTCGACGTCGGCGTTCCGGTATCGGGGCTCGGCGCGATGACCTGTCCGCTCGCGCGCAATTTCGCGGCGTGGGCGCAATATGCGGTGAAGCCCGCGGCGCGGAAATATTTCGGGACCGAGGTCGTGAAGATCGAGACCTTCGGCACCTACAGCTGCCGCAACATCTATGGCGGCCGCTCGGGGCGGTTGTCGCAGCACGCTTATTCGAACGCGATCGACGTGTCGGGCTTTGTCTTGGCCGACGGGCGGCGCATCCTGCTCGATGGCGGGTGGACGGGCGATGCCGCGTCGCGCGATTTCCTGCGAACGCTTCACAAATCGGGCTGCCGCCGTTTTGGGACGGTGCTGGGCCCCGATTACAATGCGGCGCATTATAATCATTTCCATTTCGACATGAGCGGCAACGGTTACTGCCGCTGACGGACCTCCTTCTCCCTTGATGGGAGAAGGATACGGAGCCTTGGCGCGAAGCGACTAGGCGGAGTTGGATGAGGGTGACGGTGAGCATTTGCGCCGTCGCTTCAGGCCGAGAGCTCACCCCCACCGCTGCAACTAGCCAGCAAGCTGGCAAGTTTCGCTGCCTCCCCCATCAAGGGGGAGGGAATGCGAGCGTCTTGGCAAAGTCACGCGAAGCG